>NZ_JBLYEE010000014.1:0-139974 GCF_048515415.1 Pedobacter sp. N23S346 | reverse complement strand
GAAACCTATAAAACAATGGGCTTACCTTTTAAAAATGAGATAAAAACAGCTTTTTTAGCTTGATTTAAAGGATTTAATGGATCGTTTAAACTTTAACCGGACAACAGTGAACTTGATTCAGGATCTTTTCATAGCTAATAGACGAACAACGATAACACATGAACCTTATTATTATCTCCCGCAGATTTCAGGGATCTCACAGATTAGATAAAAAGTTGTTAGTGGTGTTTTAACGGAAGAAATACTTAGGTTAGGGATTCTTCGCTACGCTCTGAATAACAGCAAAATTGAATAAACTTCCCTCATTTAGTTATAGGTTGAAAGTTAAATGTTATGGGTTACAAGTTTAGAAGCCAGCAACGAACAACGATATATTAACAACAAATTCTTCGTATATCCATCACGCGTCTTCCTGAACTTGATTCAGGATCTTTTAATAGCTAATAGACGAAAAACGATAGACGACCAACGAAATAGTATTTAACGTAAAATTATAATTTACAGTGTTTACTTCTAACAGCAAATTATAGGTATAAACAAAAGGAGAAATACCTGTAGATATCTCTCCTTTATTATCTTAAGCGTAATATGATGTATTAAGATTAAGATTTGCTTTTTCTGCAATTTCAATTGGAGCATAATCAGATAATATCAACGCCTGACCTTTCTTTACGCATACATCGTGTTCAAAATGCACTGACGGTTTCCCATCTGCAGTTCGGATTGTCCAGCCGTCTTCATCTAAGTATACTTCTTTTTTACCCATATTAATCATCGGCTCTATCGCCAAAACCAGGTTTTCACGCAATAAACTTCCAGAACCTTTCCTGCCATAGTTAGGCACCTGGGGATCTTCATGCATATCTCTGCCCAAGCCGTGGCCAACTAAATCTCGAACCACACCATAGCCTTGATTTTCATTATGTGATTGAATAGCATACCCAATATCGCCCATTCTCTTGCCTGCAACAGCTTGTTCTATACCGAGATAAAGTGAATCTTTAGTAGTTTTGACCAATTTAAGTATGTCTGGAGAAGCCTCACCAATAATAAACGTATAGGCATGATCACCATGAAAACCATTTTTAATAGTTCCAACATCAACAGAAATAATATCACCATCCCTGAGTTCATCCTTCGTTGGAAAGCCATGAACAACTACGTCATTCACGGATGTAATAATATGAAAAGGAAAACCATTATAGTTGTAAAAGGAAGGAACAGCACCATTATCCAAAATAAAAGTATTCGCTAATTGATCAATTGCCAGCGTTGTCATTCCTGGCTTTAATACCTTTGCTACTTCAGCTAAAGTGTTACTCACCAGTTGTGCACTGATTTTCATAAGCTCTACTTCTTCATTCGTCTTGTAAATAATCATGTGGCAAATATAAGCAATCTGCATTTTATAAGGTCATTTAGAGTTGACCTTGTTTAGGTATGCAATTCATTATTGTTGAACTCTTAATTTTCATTAGATAGTGAAAAACTTTATCCTAATTTTGAGATTTAACTGTTCCATAAGTGTTAATTATTTTAATGAATAAGTTGAATAATCGAATATAGATTGCAGAAACTTATTGACTAAACTGAAATTTAAATGGTAAAAACACATGTTGACCATACGTGAGATAATTAATTGTATTTTAATTTAGCTTTAATTAATCAAAGTAAAAAGGCTATAGTGTAAAATTAAATTTCATTGCTTTTTGCTTTTTTAGATTTTTACACTATTTTTATTTTATAAACTTTAAAGTAATTATCTACATCATGAAAAACGGTACAGTAAAATTTTTTAACACAGAAAAAGGATTCGGATTTATTAAGGAAGAAAATGGTTCAGAAATCTTCGTTCACGCAAGTGGACTTATCGACAAAGTCAATGAAAATGATAACGTTGAATACGAAGTACAAGAAGGAAAAAAAGGATTGAACGCAGTTAAAGTTAGAGTCGTTTAAAATAATATTTTTTGAAACTTTAGACAGGCCATGTGCCTGTTTTTTGTTTTCATTTTTCTCATTTCGGAGTTTGTCATCTCTTTTTGCTGCCTATAAAGTATTATTATGTAGTCAAATTATATATGGTAAAGGCAATACCTATTAATTATATTTTATGTAATGCCAGCCATAAAATGTGGTGATTTTCTTTCTAAGAATAAAAGATTCTTAATTAGAATGTTTCAAACATTAATCCTTTCAGCTTGTTATTATACCATCTACCAATTATAAGATTATAATTTACTATGGAAAATCAAGAAAAAACAGTTGAGGTATTAAATGACCTAATTGAGATTAACAATGACAGAGCAGACGGTTTTGATAAAGCATCAAGTGATTTAAGTGATGAGAATATCGATTTAAAGGCAACTTTTGATAAGCTTTCATCTGATAGCAGAACAAATGTTACTGAACTTGCTGGTTTAGTAGGTCGCAATGGCGAAAATCCTGAAACAGGTAACACCGTTTTAGGTACCCTACACCGTGCATGGATTGACATTAAAGCTAGTTTTGGTGGCGATGATCGTCACAGTATTTTAGCTGAATGCGAACGTGGTGAGGATGCAATCAAAAAAGCCTACAAAGATGCACTTCAGGAAAATGAACTTGGCGAAAATGTTAGATCAGTATTATTGAAGCAACAAGATGGAATTAACATCAGTCATGATGCAATTAAAGCATTAAGAGACGCACACAAAGCATTGTAATTAATGCTGATAGTTTGGGGAGCCACTGAAAATATTCAGTGGCTTTTTTTATGCGTAAGGCGTTTGATTATATCTTTTGGATCAATAGATCATTTAGTTTAGACTTTATGAACTATTTCTAACATGTTTAAATGATTTAATTACAAATTTTGATGAAGCAAAGTCCAATCCTCGATATTAATCTTAGATATGTCAACTGCCGTTAATCCGTAAGAAGTCATTTTTATGTTGAAAATAACGGCATCACCAATTTGTATTTCGGAACCCAGATCCTTTAGACAGCAATAAATACCCTGTTCATTTTCATCAATTATTTTCCCGTTTCCTTCATTTGGATCCGTAGAAATAAGTACTCCTTTTCTCATCTTAATTTATTTCATGTAAATATACGAGATGTTGCTTGAAGTAATTTTCTGAGACTAGTTTGAAAATTAAGAAAATAACAGCCCTCATTTTCTAAGTGTACAATATATTATAAAATCAATCTGATAGGATTACAATAAGCCAGGAATCAACTGTTTAAATAAAAATTAATATTCGAATAAGAAATAAGAAGGGTAGGGCTAATATTATTTAAACGTCACATTTTATGTAATTTTTGGCTTTGTGTTTGGTTTTTAGCCTGCTAAGTGTCTCTTCTCTCATCACTAAATAACTTGCTAAAATCCTTGCAGGTAATCTGTATTTTCCATTTGCATCACTAAATATACGATAACGATGATCGGCAGAAGGCAGCCGGCAAAGTCTTGATTCATAAACCAGTTTTTGATATTTCATACTGAATATCTTTCTTACCATTTTATCTACTTCAGGATATTTTCCATAGAGGCTTTCAACAAAATCTTTTGGCAATAAGATTAGTTCAGAATCGTGAATAGTTTCTAAACTCTCATCTTCAAGATAATTAGCTATTTCGGTAAAACCGATCATCTCATTCTCACCATATAGCGAAAGTGTTATCTGTTTGTTTTCAATAACAGCATACTTTCTTAAAGTACCACTTGCGATAAATATGGCATTATGGCCTCCTATTCCATTAGGATGTAGCCGCGTATTTTTGCAAACCGATAGGATAATGGCGTTTTCAAGAAGTAATTCAAGGAGTTCATCTGACACAGGTGCTAAAGCACTGCAGAAATTAATTAATGGATTAAGTTTCATTTTGCACGTTTGATAATAATGAGGCGCATGCGTTGCAAAGCTATACCTTTTTAATCAGATTTTAATGTTAGATCCGCAAATTAACGATGAGAAAGGAGACCCGATTTTAATGAAAGAGAGGAATTAGTTTTTCTCATCGTTAACAACATTTTTAAACATTATTAATTTACAGACGCTAATATCAATATAGGTATACATTGATTCCTGCATGAAATCAGCCAATTATTTGTATGGAGATTGCCTTAAAAAAGCAAATAAAGATTACCAATTATGTTTTATCCTTATGATAATAAGTAGTAAAGTAAATGGTTTATTTTATGATGGTTATGGTAATTTTTTAATCACAGGCCAGGGCAGCAAAATAAAACGAATCAATTTAATTATTTGATTTCTCGTAAACAGGTGAGTTACCCTAATATTGTTGTTATTTTCTTAATAACAGCTTGTGTTCTAGTGGCTTTATAAATACACGTTCATCTTTGAGATATTCCAAATCGTCTATTTCATCATACCTGATAATTATCAATTTTTTAAATCGACGATGTTAAACTTTAGCTGAGATTTTTTCTTCTGCGAGTACTAAATCATCATCCGACAATTCAAGTTGCTCGTTTTTTATTTCTGCTGAAGGCATGTATTTTAAATCTACACACATTGGAAAATGATCCGAACCACAACTCGATAACCTTTTGATTGAACTTAACGCAAAATTAGTAGAACAAAAAATATGGTCAAGGGGAAAACGGAGCAACCAGTATTTTGCATTAAAGCTATTGAAAAAGCCGCGTCCACGTCTTGGATCCAATAAGCCACTCACCTTACCAAAAAGTTCTGTGGTGTAGCTCCATGCAACATCATTTAAATCACCCATCACCACTACGGGTAAATTGATATCTTTCGCTTTAGCTGCAACGATTAATATTTCTTTATCTCTTTCTGTACTTCTTGGGTTTTCCTGTGGAACGGGTGGTTCAGGATGCAGGCAAAATAATTTTACTTTCTGACCTGATTTTAATGCGACCGTGGCTTCCATAGACGGAACATCAGACTTAACTAAATAATTAACTTTTGCATCAGTTAAGGGCAATTTCGAATACAATAACATGCCATAAGTATTTTCTAATGGGGCTTTGAGCTGATGTTGGTAAATTTCCTGGATCGAATCCATTTCATTTTGCCACCATTTATTAGTTTCCACCATTAAAACCACATCAGGTTCGCAAGATGCAATCAGGTTATGATAATCTTTAGATTGACGGTTTTCCTGATAAACATTGGCAATTAAAATTTTTAAGTTATCCTGGCCGTTACCTCTTACAATGGTAATAATTTGTTTTTTACCCAATACCGTGAATGGGAAAATCAGATATGATAAATAACTCAGGTTAATTAGAAGACCGACAAATACCAGCCAATCTTTTGTATCCTGAGGAAAAGAAAAATACAGGATGATAGCGATTAACAAAATATTTAAGGAAAGTTTTTGAAGTCTTGGGTACTCAAAAACCCTGAATATCCAGAAGTCGTGGCGAATAAAGGGAATGATCGTTGAGAGGATGACAATTATGCTAAAGTAAAAAAGAATGTCGTGTGTCAAAGCGTTTGGTTTTGAATGTAAGTAGCTTAACAACTAACATGCTAAAATGTTCTGATACCTTTATCGGGAAAAAAATGTGAACAAGAAGTAAGGGGACTATCTACTTAAATAGCGTTTATTAACAGATCTTTACTCCAAATAAAAAAGAGTATATCAATACAGATGTATTGACCCTACATTTTTTAGAACGAAATTACTATCTGTCAATTAGCGAACTTCATTAACCCGCAACTGAAAATTGCCTGGTATCAGTTAAGCCAATCGTAAAATCATATTTTTTTAATTCGTAAGCAATTGCCATAGATTGCAGTTTGTGCAATTCTTCAAAATTGAATATGGTTTCTTGCGTTGATGAAGACAAAAATTTTATTCGGGCGATAACTTCACGGTAAGTTTCGTGATTGATGATTTCGTTCATTGTTCTGTTGATGCGATAAATTCAGTTTTACAACAAATTGGGAAACGAAAAAGTTTTATGATTGCGGTAATTATTATGCTCTTTTGGTAGCGCATACTTATTATTAAAGCGGAGGAATAGTTTAATTTTTTCGATTGTAAAATATTTCCAAGGATGCTAAAACTATCCGGGTATGTTATTGGTTAACAAAAGAGTGAAAACGTTAAATACTATGGAAAAGCGCATTTATGTGTTAGAAGATAATGATGATATCAGAGAGATTGTGTCCCTTCTGTTACAGGAAGAAAAATATGAAGTATGTGCCTTTTCTAATATTGCGGCATTTCGATCTGGTTTAGCAAAAGGTAAACCAGCAGATTTGTTTTTATTGGATGTAATGTTACCTGATGGGAACGGAATGGATTATTGCAGTGAGCTGAAAGCATCGCCAATTACTTCAGGTATGCCAGTGGTAATGATGTCTGCTAATTTTTCCAGTGAGGAAATTAATAAACGTTGTTTTGCAGATGATTACATTCACAAGCCATTTGAAATAGATGATTTCGTCAAACGGATTTCTGCACAAATTCATTAAATCGCCTGATTACTAATATTAATACTGCTTATAATTCGACATTGAATTTAAAGACAGGCTATAAAAGCTGAAATATGCTTTAAGAGCAAAATCATTCTGGCAGCAATGCTAAAATCCATTCAAATCTTTTTAGGCATCTTAATTTTATTTCGTTAGATATACTATCGACATTAAAAATTGATTGTCATAATCAGGATTATTGTAATTAAGTTTGCAGTCGAATTAATGAACGAAAGAAACAACGTAAACTTTTTAACGAAATACTACGCAAAACTTAAAGGTTTTGCAATCCGCATCCGCTATAGTGAATATTTGACGGATGCTCTGAGAAATACATTAGCCATCATTATTCCACTGATCGTTTTAGCTTATTTTGGACAACTTGTTGCAGGAATAAGCATTAGCATTGGTGCGATGTTTATGAGTTTATGTGATATTCCGGGGAATAGGAGAGACAAGTTGAGCGGTGCAATTGCGGCTATTTTATCTTTGGCCATTACCTCGTTTATCATTTCATTAAGCCTTGCCAGTCCTTACATCGTAGCGGTATCTGTGGTGTTAATTACCTTTTTATTTTCCATGCTTTCTGTTTTTGGAAATCGACTCTCCATAATCGGCCTGATTGGAACGGCATTGATTGCTTTTACACTTGGTCTTCATCCGAAGCAGCCTTTAGTTTTTAGTACATACATTGTTACAGGTGCTGCATGGTATACCTTAATCAGCCTTACACAGATTTATTTATGGCCGTATCGGTCTTTGCATCATGCCATTTTTGAAGCTATCCAGGGTACTGTAGCATTAATGGAACTACGTGCTAGTGCCTACCATGAGGGGGTTAATCTTCGCGAATTCAACGCACAGAACATTACGCTTCATTTAAAATTGAATGCAAGACAGGAACTCATCAGGAGTCTGTTGCTTAGGGATCGCATTGCGATGTCTGCAGAAAATAAACCTGGAAAAAAGCTATTGGCAGCTGCATTGGACATTATCGATCTTTATGAACAGGTAACAGCAATTCATCACGATTATGGAGAAATCCGAGCAGCCTTAACATCATCTAATACCCTGCCTAAAATACTGGAAACCATCTCTCTGCTTTCACGGAAATTAGAATACAGTGCCGTGCAATTTTCCAATGCCAAATCTTCTGCTTTCGATGGGATACCACAGCAACATATTGAGAATAACATAAGCGAGTTATTGGTGATTTCGGCTACATTGCCATTGGAAGAGGGAAATTTACTTTCAGGCATAGCTAAAAACTTAAAAGATATTTCAGAGATAGTAGAGCGGTTATCAGTCGGTTACCAATTAGCTTTACCCGATACAGCTATTATTGAGACAGAGATTTATAAAGATTTTATTCCAGAGCCTCCATTTAACTGGCAAAATATACTTTCGCAGTTTTCTTTCCGTTCACCTGTATTTCGATTCGCACTTCGTCTGAGTCTTTTGTGCTTGGTCGCGATTATGCCAACGCTACTCTTCCCAGATCAGCGTTATAGTTATTGGCTCTTATTAACGGTAGTTATTGTAAACAGGCCAAGTTTCGGTTTAACCAGAAAACGCAACACCCAGCGTTTATGGGGAACTTTAATTGGTTTACTTATTGGCCTTTTACTCGCTTTTGCTTCGGTTTCCTTGCAATTGGGATTAGCTGCATTAGGCTTAATGGGTTTTTTCCTTTTCAACCGAACGCATTATATGTGGGGTGTTGCCTGTATAACGGTGATGGTTGTTTTGGCATTAAATGTATATCATGGTCATGTATCACAGATTATCAGCGATCGGTTATTGTTTACATTAATTGGCTGTGGACTTTCCTATGTTTCTATATTCATCTTTCCAATCTGGGAAACTCCACGAATCAAGACCCTAATTTCAGATTGTCTTACTGCAAGCCGCCATTATTTATTTTGCGTGGCATCAGAGCGGAAAGGGTTCTTAAACTATCATTACAGGACTAAGCTCGCTAGAAAAGATGCATATATCAGCTTTGCTTTTTTAAGTGAGGCTTTACAATCCATTAAGAAAGAGCCGCTTGCCAGGGCTGTAGATTTGAGTGGACTGGAAGATATCCAGGTGTTAATTTATCAATCTAATGGTGCTATCGCTGCACTCTCGCTGGCGAAGGAAGCAGATTACGCAGTGAGTAACGAAGCTTTTGAAAAATGTTTAAATAATCTTGATTATTGTATTGCAGCCGCACCATCTGTAGATCTTACTGCCCTTATTGGAGATGAGCAGAATAAGATTCATTCTAAAATATTGCTTAGCATGCTTACCCAGCGCTTAAAAGCCTATTTTAATTAAATATTTATTTAGGATGTCAGGATCTTTTAAAATGATGTTTTCGATCAATGGAATGGTATTTGTACCCTCCTGATAAAGATATATTATGGAT
The DNA here is from genome assembly GCF_048515415.1 of Pedobacter sp. N23S346. Taxonomy (NCBI): domain Bacteria; kingdom Pseudomonadati; phylum Bacteroidota; class Sphingobacteriia; order Sphingobacteriales; family Sphingobacteriaceae; genus Pedobacter; species Pedobacter sp. N23S346. The sequence continues at coordinate 131,109 of NZ_JBLYEE010000014.1, read as the reverse complement.
ACGCAACAAATTAAAAACACTGCCCGTGTACTTTTAGGCGCAGGATTAATCGTCGCAGGGATTGGACACTTAACTTTTTCCAGAAAAGAATTTCAGGCCCAGGTTCCGGATTGGGTTCCATTAAAAAAAGATGATACTGTTGTGTATTCAGGTTTTGTAGAAATCGCATTGGGTACTGCATTGATTGTAGCGCCTAAGAAATACCGATCTACTGTTGGAGTTCTGGCAGCCTCACTTTTCGTAGGTGTTTTTCCAGGTAATGTATCACAATATACCAATAGAAGAGATGGCTTCGGCCTGGATACGGACAGCAAAAGGTTAGCAAGGTTATTTTTTCAACCTGTATTGGTTTACTGGGCCTGGAAAAGTACAAAGAAATAAGAATATCAGATTTACCTATAAACTATAATATTCTTTTTAGTTCCCAAAAATTCAATAGGGTTATAGTCGTGGCTATTCAATTCGTTATATTTGATAAACGAATTGTATAAGTATGAAATTAACCCGACTTTTTACCTTTTTTGTGCTGGTAACTTTATTTCCTGTTGCCGCATTTTCTGCCAGTGTTGATACCGTAACCACCTACAGTAAGGTGATGAAAAAAGAAATAAAGGCTGTAGTGGTTAAACCAGATAGTTATTCTACCGGAAAGAAATATCCAACCTTATATTTATTGCACGGTGCCGGAGGAAACTTTTCTGATTGGGTAAAGCAGACACCTGATCCGGAAACAGTTAAGCGTTTAAGTGATGAATTATTAATTTTAGTGGTTTGTCCTGATGGTGGCGTTACCAGCTGGTATTTTGATAGTCCGATTGATAAAACCTATCAATATGAAACCTATGTTTCTTCGGAGTTAGTGAGTTATATCGATCAAAAATATTCCACCATAAAAGACCGTTCTGGGAGAGCAATAACTGGTTTAAGTATGGGCGGCCATGGCGCATTGTACCTGGCTTTTCGCCATCAGGATGTTTATGGTGCCTGCGGAAGCATGAGTGGGGGTGTAGACCTTCGTCCTTTTCCTGAAAACTGGAATATTGCTAAAAGACTGGGATCTTACAATGAGAATCCTGAACGCTGGGAGGCAAACAGTGTGGTGAATTTAACACACTTATTAACGCCGAATAAGCTTTCTATTATTATCGACTGTGGTTCTGGTGATTTTTTCTATAAGGTAAATGTAGCGTTGCATGATAAATTACTGGATCGAAATATTCCTCATGATTTTATTATTCGCCCGGGGATACACAATTTCGCCTATTGGGGTAACGCGATTGCCTATCAAATGCTCTATTTCAGCAAATATTTTAAACGAGATCAGCAATAAAAAAGCCTATAAAAGAAGAACGGGCCAAAGGTAAAACTACCTCCGGCCCGTATCTAAATTAACGCTCTCGGGACGAAAGTAGCAGTTTCATGGTTACTTTCCAAATAAAATTTAAGTTTCAGTATTATCTTCATACTTTCTTCATCTTAGCACAGGCTAATTTAGCAAGCAGGAATCATCCACTATTAAAACAATATAAATGATAAAGCCTTTGATATCAATAGAATACTGTCCGCGTTGTGGATGGATGCTTCGGTCTGCGTATATGGCACAAGAGCTTTTAACTACTTTTACAGAACAACTGAAGGGGGTAACTTTAATTCCGAGTGAGGTAAGCGGAACATTTTTGATTTCAATAAATGATCAATTGATCTTTGACAGGAAAGAAGCAGGTCGCTTTCCAGAAATAAAAGAGCTGAAAAAATTAGTTCGTGATCATATAGATCCGGAAATGAATCTCGGACATACCGATCGATAAATATCCTTTTTCAAAAGATTCTTTACCAGGCATATTGGAGTTAGCAATGAGGTGCTGAATTTGTTAAGCGTTCCTGAAATGAATCAGCTTCTGCAAACAATGACTTGATTTTAAAGTTATATCTCTGTCGAAGAATAACTGTACACTTAAATGCAGTTTATTCCCGATAGGCTAAAACAATAAATATGAAACACTACGATGCGATCATCATTGGCGCAGGTCAGGCAGGAGTTCCACTTGCCAAAAAAATGGCTGAAGCTGGAAAAAAAACAGCAATTATTGAGAAACGATACGTTGGCGGTACCTGTATTAATGATGGATGTACGCCTACAAAAGCAATGATTGCATCTGCGAAAGCCGCATACCAGGCCAGAAAAGCTTCAGAACTTGGCGTACTGGTTGGAGATGTTACCGTTGATTTGAAAAAGATCAAAAAGAGAGCAGATGGCATTGTAGAAATTTTTAAAGGAAGCGCTGAAAATGGGATAGCAGAAACCAAAGGTTTGAAGTTATACATGGGCGAGGCGAGTTTTACCAGCGAAAAGGAGATTGTGGTAAAGTGCAAGGATGGAACCGAAGAAAAGCTATCAGCAGATTTGATTTTCATTAACACTGGAGCCAAAACAATCATTCCTGATATTGATGGGATTGATGATATTGACTACTTAACCTCTACCACTATTCTTGATTTGGAAGAAATTCCGGATCATCTGGTAATCATCGGCGGAAATTATATCGGTTTGGAATTTGGCCAGATGTTTAGCCGATTTGGAAGCAAGGTTACTATTTTAGAACAATCACCTGTGATTCTCTCCAAAGAGGATGAAGATATTTCGAAAGCAGTTACTGAATTTTTGGAAGCGGAAAAAATAGAAGTAGTTACTGGTGTCAAAATTAATCACATTGGTTGGAAGGGCGATAACATCGAAATTTCGGAAACAACAGGTAAGAAAAATAAAAAGATCAAAGCAAGTCATTTGTTAGTTGCGGTTGGTCGCGCCCCTCAAACGAAAGATTTAGGGTTAGAAAATTGTGGTGTGGAAACAGATGAACATGGTCATGTTTTGGTTAATGATAAACTAGAAACCAATATCAAAGGCATTTATGCGCTAGGCGATGTAAAAGGTGGACCCGCCTTTACGCATATTGCCTATAACGATTATACAATTGTTTATCGCAACCTGATTGAAAACACAGATTTATCCACCAAAGACAGGGAGATCCCGTATTGTATGTTTACCGATCCGCAACTGGCCAGAGTAGGGCTTTCTGAAAAACAGGCCAAAGAACAGAAACTGGATTATAAAGTAGCGGTATTGCCGATGAAAAATGTAGCCAGGGGAATAGAAACCAACGAAACCTTGGGATTGATGAAGGCGGTTGTAGATGCGAAAACGAATCAGATTCTTGGTGCCGCGATTTTAGCATCTGAAGGAGGTGAAATTATGTCTGTACTGCAAATGGCCATGCAAGGCGGAATTACGGCTGAACAAATCAGGTATGGGGTATTTGCTCATCCAACTTATACAGAATCATTGAACAATTTGTTTATGAAAATCCATAAATAAGCGTATGATCAGATTAGATCGGGTAAGCAAATCTTTCAAAGATACAGCAGCGGTAAAATCAGTATCCTTTGAAGTGAATGAAGGCGAAAACCTTATTCTTTTGGGTACTAGCGGATGTGGGAAAACCACTACACTAAAAATGATCAACCGACTGATTGAGCCCGATGCTGGCAAAATAACGATTAATGGAAGAAATATTTCCAATGAAAATCCTGAAATATTAAGAAGAGGAATTGGTTACGTGATGCAAAATAACGGTCTTTTTCCTCATTATACCGTAGGCGAAAACATTGCAACGGTTCCACAGCTGCTGAAATGGGATAAGAAAAAGACACAGGAGAGAACGGAAGAACTGCTAGGTAAACTTCATCTTCCTGCAGATTGCATCAACCTTTTTCCACATGAATTGAGTGGTGGCCAGCAGCAACGGGTAGGCTTGGCCAGGGCTTTGGTTGCTGACCCTTCGATTTTATTGATGGATGAGCCTTTTGGTGCTTTAGATAATGTAACCCGGGCCAGCATTCGTAAAGAATTTAAAGCCCTCGAAGAATTGAAACGAAAAACCATCGTGATGGTTACACACGATGTTCAGGAAGCATTTGAACTGGCAGATCGCATTTGTTTAATGAATAAAGGCGAAATTATCCAGATTGGAACGCCTAAAGAATTATTGTATCAACCTGTAAATGATTTCGTTAATGGTTTTATAGAGAGTGAACGCATGACGCTTGAATTTAAAATCACAACGCTTAAAGATTTATGGATGGAATTGCCAGATGAACAATCTGAAGATGCTAAACCAGTTGATCAGAATTTAACCATCTGGGATGCCTTAAGTTATTTCCGATCAGGAGTTACTAAAATTACATTTGCAGGCGAGCTAGGCAAACAGAAATCGATAGATATTAATAGCCTAAATGCTGCATTTACCCGTTATCAAACTTCTCAGTTGCATGGATGAACCTCAACAAAATTTATGGCAGTTCATGTCAGAACAGTCTGATAAGCTGCTGAATCAAACTTTTCAGCATCTTGGATTAACCTTTATCTCGCTTTTCCTCGCGGTAGCCATAGGTTTGCCACTCGGAATATTAATTGCCAGGAAACGAAAGCTTTCTGGTTCAGTTTTAGCAGTTGCCGGGATTTTACAAACCATTCCCAGCATTGCTTTATTAGGTTTCATGATTCCTCTACTTGGGATAGGTGCGAAACCTGCAATTGTGGCTTTATTAATTTATGCCTTATTACCCATTATCAGAAATACCTATACCGGAATTGTGGGGATCAGTGCAGAAGTAAAAGAAGCGGCCATGGCGATGGGCATGAGTAAAATGCAGATTTTATTTAAGGTGGAATTGCCCATTGCCATGCCCGTAATTCTGGCTGGGATTCGTACAGCAACAGTGATTAATGTGGGTGTAGCCACGCTGGCATCTTATATTGCAGCAGGAGGATTAGGCGAATTTATTTTTGGTGGAATCTCGCTCAATAATACTAATATGATTTTAGCAGGTGCTATCCCGGCGGCTTTATTGGCCATCATTTTAGATGCTGCCCTGGCCGTGATTCAAAAGACAGACTTCAAAAAAATAAGAAGGTTCTTGTACGTTTTTCCGGTTATATTACTGGCTCTTAGTACTTTTTACCTGTTGCCTAAAGCTTATGGAAGTTCGCTTACTGCTGGTTTTACGCCAGAGTTTATGGGCAGGCGAGATGGCGATTTGGGTTTGAAAAAGGAATATGGATTAAAAATTCATACCATCGTAATCAGCGATGCCGTAATGTATAAAGCAGCTTATGAAAAAGAGTTGGATGTCATCAGCGGTTATTCTACCGATGGTCGTTTAAAAGCATTTGACCTGACTATTTTAAAAGATGATAAAGGCATATTTCCGCCATATTATGCCGCACCAATTGTTAGGGAATCATCATTAAAGAAATTTCCAGCTTTGGAGCAAACGCTGAATCTTTTGTCGGGTAAAATTACGGATTCGGTAATGACGGATCTTAATTACCGGACGGATTATCTTAAACAAACACCAGAACGCGTAGCAAAAGACTTCCTGATTAAAAATGACTTGTATAAAGCACCAAGAGGTGGCAAAAAGGGTTTGATTAGAATTGGCTCCAAAATTTTTGGTGAACAATATATTCTGGCAGAAATGTACCGGATGCTGATCCAGGGGAACACCGATTACGAGGTAGCAACAAAAACTGGTTTGGGTGGCACTAAAATTTGTTTTGATGCCTTAACCAACGATCAAATCGATTTTTATCCGGAATATACGGGTACAGGGTTAATCGTTCTGCTTAAACCAGATCCAAAGATTTTTAAGCGAATTACACACAATAAAGACAGCACCTATCAATATGTAAGCAAGCAGTTTTCGCAGCAGTTTAAAATTAAATGGCTGAAACCAATTGGTTTTAATAATTCGTACGCTTTAATGATGCGGAGAAAACAATCAAAAGATCTAAATGTTACTACTATAACAACATTACAGCAATATTTAGATAAAAATTAATGAATTTAGTTGATCAATTCCTGACCATCAGGAAATATACTGAATCGATTTGTGAGCCATTACAAACAGAAGACTATGTCGTTCAGCCTGTTGAGGATGTAAGTCCACCTAAATGGCACCTTGGCCACACCACTTGGTTTTTCGAAACCTTTATCCTCAAACCGCATGTTGCAAATTATCGAGAATACAATCCTGACTATAATTTTGTATTCAACAGCTATTATGAAACAGTTGGTGCCAGGGTAATCCGTACCGATCGTGGAAATTTGAGTCGCCCGAGTGTAAACGAAATTTATCAATATCGCTATTATGTAGATGAAGCGATGATTCATTTTTTAAGCCAGTCGATAACAGAAGAAGTGACGGAACTGCTCATTCTTGGTTTCAACCATGAACAGCAACACCAGGAACTTTTGCTTACAGATATTAAATACATTTTAGGAAACAACCCGCTTTTTCCGGTTTATTCCGCTGTTTGGAAAGAACACGAAGAGATTAAAAATCAGGCAAGTTTGGTATCGATTAATGAAGGAGTTTATGAAATCGGTTTTAATGGCGAAGGCTTTTGTTTTGATAATGAGTTGAATCGGCACAAGGTTTATTTGCAAGATTATCAGATCAGCAGTGAACTGGAAACTAACAGATCTTACTTAGATTTTATCAAGGCAGGCGGTTATACCAATTTCAATTACTGGCATGCAGAGGGTTGGGATTGGGTACAAAAAAACGGTATAAATTCTCCCATGTACTGGCATGAAATAGACAGTGAGTGGTTTAATTACACTTACGCTGGCTTATTGCCGATAAATCTTTCTTATCCGGTTACGCACATCAGCTATTATGAAGCCTATGCTTTTGCCAGCTGGAAAAGCATGCGCCTGCCAACAGAATTTGAATGGGAAGTTGCTGCACAGCAGTTTAATTGGGGTAAAAGATGGGAGTGGACGGAAAGTGCTTACCTCCCATATCCAGGTTTTAGTAAAGCGCCGGGAGCAATCGGCGAATACAATGGTAAGTTTATGGTGAACCAAAAAGTGCTTCGTGGAGCTTCTGTGGCCACACCAGCTGGTCATGGACGTAGTACTTACCGAAATTTTTTTCATCCACATTTAAGGTGGCAGTTTACAGGGATTCGTTTAGCAAAATAGATTTTCATGAGTACGATTACTTCAACACAAATTTCTCCGGTTACGTCATTATTTTTAAATGATGTTTTGGATGGCCTAATGGCTGAAAAAAAGTTTTTAAGTTCGAAATATTTTTATGACGAAACTGGTGACCGAATTTTTCAGCAGATCATGGAAATGGATGAATATTACCTTACAGATGCAGAGATGGAAATTCTGCAACATCAAACAGATGAACTAGCTGATGTGATAGCTGCTGATCCCAGTGCCTTCGATCTGATTGAATTAGGTGCCGGCGATGCGACTAAATCGGTTCATTTATTACAAGCATTGCTTAATAGACAATTGGAATTCTCTTACCTGCCGATTGACATCTCTCAACATGTGATTGAAGACTTAGAAGAGAATCTGCCCAAAAAACTGCCCGCATTAAACGTAGAAGGCTTAAACGGTGACTATTTTGCCATGGTGAAGAAAGCGAAAAGTATGTCGGGACGTCGCAAAGTCTTGCTGTTTATGGGTGCTAATATTGGAAACATGGACGTTGTTGAGGCGAAGGAGTTTTGCAAGGCATTGAGAAATGAATTATCGCCGGAAGACCTATTAATTATTGGGTTTGACCTGAAGAAAAATCCACGCCAAATTTTGGCTGCTTACGATGATGCGGCTGGAATCACCAAGTCTTTCAATTTAAATTTACTCAGTCGCATCAACCGTGAACTTGATGGAGATTTTGAAGTAGAACACTTTGATCACTACGCCAGTTACGATCCTGAATCGGGCGCCTGTAAAAGCTACCTGGTGAGTTTAAAAGAACAACTGGTTAATATTGGTGACGAAACCGTCCGATTTGCACAAAATGAGCATATTTATATGGAAATTTCACAGAAATATTCGCTTAAAGAAATTAATGATTTGGCTATGGAAACCGGATTTACACCAACGGCTCATTTTTTCGATCATCAAAAATATTTTGTCGATGCGGTATGGAAGGTGGGGAAATAATCATTACACCCACCCATATTCTTTAAATTTTCTTTCCGTCTAGCACCTCCAGTAGTTTTTGTAAATCTTCTTCGGTGTTATAAAAATGGAAAGAAATCCGGGTTCCGGCTCCTCTTGATGAGCATAAGATTCCCGCATCGGCAAGTTTACCAACCATGTTCGGATTTAGAGGCATACTCATAATCGTAGAAGGATATTGTTGATCGACTAGATAATCTGGCAATAAACCACGATCATGGAGTTGAGTTTTGGCCAGTTTACAAAGTTGTTTCGTTTTCCTTTCTATTTCAGTAATCCCGACATTCCGTATAAAGTTCAAACTTTCATGAAGGGAACCTAAATTCAGTGTATCTAAATGTCCGGGTTCGAAGCAGAGCGCCAGGTGCGTTTTACCCTTGAGAAATGGAGCAGTAGGAAGCAGGTTGTTTTTTCTTTCTTTATAAAGCTGATCAGAGAGTTGATCTGACAATAAAACAAAGCCGTTTCCATAGCCCGCTAAAAGCCATTTATAACCGCTGGAAATCAATGCATCCAATCCTGAATTTCTAAAATCAAAATCAGTTGTACCGCAGAATTGTGTCCCATCTCCAATCAGCAATAGATCTGGATAGGTGTGTTTTAATTTTTTAATGAATTCCGGATTCATGCGGTAGCCACTAATGTATTGTACCACACTAAAGGCAAATACAGTTGGATGGTGTTTTTCAATCGCTGCCAAAATATTGTCTTCCAGGTATTCATCGATATCAACATTGAAGTGTTCAAAGCCTCGACTGATTACCTGATAGTCTACGGAAGGGTATTCATTGTTCAACAATAAAAACCGGTGCGTTTTAGGTAAGCCATCAAGCAAAGTATTAAAGCCAAAAGAGAAATTCTGGGTTAGGAAAACGTTCGGTAGATCAGCCTTAAAAAAATCTGCTACATTGGCTCTTAGCAATTCAATAATTGGTAATTGTTCCATCCTGAAAGCACTTCCTCCATTAATAAAGAGCTGATCATGATCAGTTCTCCATTTTGCAAGTTCAGTGGACAGAATACCAGAGTTCGCGGTGTTTAAATAGGTGTATTTTTCTAAGATAGGAAAGGAAGCAGATAGGTTCATATCCAAAAATAGAAGAAATAATTTGTTTTCAAAATGGAGGTCTTTTTTTTGACAAACCTTCGGGGTTGAGGTTTGTTGTTTAAAAAAACAAATTTAAGAGGAATGGAAAAGCAAACAGAGATATTAATAGGTGAACTCAAAAAGCTACTAAATGGCGGCGGTGCTCATGTAGGATTCAAAGATGCTGTTAAAGAACTGCCCTTCTCTGCCCTTGGAGAAAAACCTCATGGTTTACCCTATAGCATTTGGCAATTGGCGAGCCATATCAAGATCGCACAATGGGATATGCTCGAATTTAGCAAAGATGGTTCCCATCAATCGCCAAAATGGCCGGATGACTATTGGCCAAAGGAAACTGCGCCTTCGAATGAACAGGAGTGGACAGATACCTTAGCAGCGATTGATCAGGATTTAGAAAGCTTTATCAATTTGTTGGATTCTTCTGATATTTATTCAGCAATCCCCCATGGAAATGGACAAACGGTATTGCGGGAGGCCTTCCAAATAGCAGATCATAATGCTTATCACATTGCAGAGATTGTGGTGATCAGAAGATTATTGGGAATTTGGAAAAGTTAAAACGTTAAATAACTTACGAAGTTTAGCGGGCCTTTGAAAAAGAAAAACTTCGTAAGTTTAAAATTAGATAGCATTTTTTTTATTCTCGTTGACCGTTATTGCGGATTTACAAAGCAATCTTTTTTAAGAACGATTTCGCAATGACGACCGTGTTAGGTTAGTGGCCTAGTTTCTCTGCACCTGAATGTTTTTGCGGAAACATGCTCTGATATAAAGATTTTTTTGTCCGCTCTTTGCCGCGGGGGCATGGTAATTTTTCACAGTTAATATTGTTTTTAGCGTTGTTCAAGAATGCTGTGCATTTTGGAGCGCCAAAGTACCCAAAGCGCTTCGTCAATCCAGCTAGGTGCCTTTTGCACGACCCTACACACATCAAAAAAAGCGGCACTGCGTTTTGCGTTCAAAATTCTTTTAAAAAATTAAATTCGTTGTTATTAACACAAAACCACTGCATTTAAGGTTTGTTAGTACTATTTGTACTGTTGTACAACTGTTTTTTTTGATTTCCCTGGCCCTTGGGATTGACGGCGCTCTTCGGTATGGCCTGTTCTTTATTAAAGTTGGTTAGCAAAATGCATAGAAAACTATGCCTGGAAAATGTGTCTATACAATAGTTTTTCAGAGGGGTAGCCGCAGACCGGGGTGTAAAGAGCAGTAAATAATAATTGAACTCAGTGTGCAAGTATTTATTTTTTCATCAAAAACAATTAAGCGACTTCAACCCATGAAGCCTCTTAATTGTTTATTTTTCTTCCGCATATTTCAATACTATTGGAATCAGTAATTTGATCTCTTGTAAAAGTTCTTCAGCTCCTTTTTTCAGGGAAAAATGGTCAGCAACATCAACCTTCTGCAATTCTCTACTTACTTCTGCTAAATTGATCAATCCTGCGGAGGTAGACATGCCATACAATTTGTGTGATAGTGATAGCACCATTTGGGAGTCTTCGGGTTGTATGTTTTTATCTAATTGAAGGTGGGCCTGATTAAGCTGATTAATGGTAATCCCTATTATTTTTTTCAATTTTACAGAGTCTTTACCAAAGTAGGACTCTAGTTTTTTAATATTAAAATGAACCAGATCTTTATCGGCTTCGTTTTCTTTTTTACCAGATTCGAGCTCGTCTGGCTGTACTAGCCATTTGTCTAATATGGCCTCGATGTTTTCTTCTAAAATGGGTTTAGTGATAAAATCATCCATACCTGCTGCAATGCTTTTTTCTCTTTCTCCCTTTACATTGGCAGCAGTTAAGGCAATAATTGGGGTTCTTTTATCTTTTTCTATTGATCTGATGGTTCTGGAGCATTCGTAACCATTTATCTCCGGCATTTGTATATCCATAAAAACGAGGCTGAATGGCATTTTTTTGAATTGTTCAATTCCGATTACGCCATTCTCAGCTTCCATGATTATACTTTGCGGATAGAGTTTTTCTATGTATGAACGGGTTAAGAATCTATTTACCTCATTGTCTTCAACAATCAAAAATTTATAATCATGGTTTTGGTACGGGATGGATGGTGCTGAAATTTCGAGGTTACGAGAAGTTGGTTCTTTTGTTTTTAATCTGGCCAAAGCATGGTAAAGCTTATCCATTTTAATCGGCTTGAGTAACCGGTTTTCAATTTCGAGTTCATTGCAGGCTTTAATTATGGTACCATCATCTGATGAGCTATGGAGTAGAATTATAGGGAGTTTTTCTTCCCCATCAGAAAAATTATCTCTGATTTTTGTTGCAGTTTCTATCCCGTCCATATACTGCATATGGTAATCCATCAAAATAGCATCGTAGTTTCTACCTTCTGCTAAAAACTGCAGGGCTTCGAAGCCATTTCGTGCATGATCTGACTGGATATTTTTCAACAGCAGCATATCCGTTAAAATATTTCTGTTATTATCGTTATCGTCTACAATCAGCACATTTTTGACGCTTTCCAGGCCTATCCATTCGATTGGATCTCCTTGTTCAGATTGCAGATTTATGTCAAAGTAGAAAATACTGCCTTCGCCCTGCGCACTTTCCAGGTGGAGATGGCTATCCATCATCTTTAATAATTTATTAGAAATGGTTAATCCTAACCCTGTACCACCATATTTTTTTGTGGTTGAGGAATCTTCTTGAGAAAAAGCATTAAAAATTTTGGCTTGTGTGCCTTTGGCAATTCCGATACCGGTATCGCGAACGCTGAACCGAAGGACGTGATGGTTTTCACTTTCGCTAAGGGCTTGTATTTTAAGTTCAATTTCTCCCTTGGCTGTAAATTTTGCTGCGTTTCCTAATAGGTTAATTAATACCTGTTTAAGGCGAAGGGCATCAGCCCATATAAATCTTGGAAGATTTGGCTGTACATTTAACAGCATTTCTAGTTTTTTAGTCTGGATCTGGTAGTTAGTAATGTCACTGGCTTGCCCGGCAATCTCGTAAAGATCACACCTTTCTATGTCGAGCTCAAATTTACCAGCCTCAATTTTTGAAAAGTCTAAAATATCGTTTATAATGCTTAAGAGCGTATTGGCCGATTGATTGACAATTTTTAGGTATTGCTGTTGCGTATGATTTAGTTGGGTTTTTAATACCAGATCGGTGAAGCCTATTACTCCATTTAATGGTGTTCTGATCTCGTGGCTCATATTTGCAAGAAATTCAGACTTTGCCGAGTTGGCGAGGTCGGCTCGTAATCTCGCTACGGTCAACTCTTCCCGATGCTGAACGCTCGCAGAGATATTGTGTGTAAAGATCATCATGCCACCTATTGATTTGTCTGCCTTATACCAGGGCCTCATTTCCCAGGCAATATGAAGTGGAGTATTGGTTCTTATATCAACATATACATCTTCTTCTTTTTTGACAACCTTTCCACTGAGTACCTTTTGATGCACAGCTTTGCGGTCTTCGGATAAATTAGGGAAGACTTCGTAATAAGATAATCCTTTGATATCTCCTTTAATCTGTGGTGTATAATTTTTTAACCAAGTTTTGCTCGCGATGAGGAAATGCATATTTTCATCAATCATGGCTACAGATGCCGGTGCATTTTCGATGAAGGCAATGAGTAATGCTTTTTCTGTAGCAAGTTCATTTTCTATGGTTTCTTTCTGCGTAATATCCATCGAAATACCCAAATAGCCAATTATCTTACCCTGGCTATCTTTAATTGAAGTGATTGATAATGATACCCTTAACCGTTTCCCTGATTTGGTAATAAAAGTAAATGTTCTTTCTTTTTGAGGATGATCTGCACATTGTTTATATAAACCAAAACCAAAAACTTCAGCACCTAGCGAAGAACTGAAATCGGTACAAAGTTCATCTACTTCTCTTTGATCGTGAAAGATGACTGGTGTTTGCTTTCCGATTATTTCTTCGGCAGTGTAGCCTAGTAATTGTTCTGAGCCCTGGTTAAATACCGTAATGGTTCCTTCTAAATCTGTAGCGATTATGCTCACTCCGGTAGCTGCAGAAAGCACATCATCCAATAGTTTTTTAGATGCGATGACTTCCATCTGTGTACGTTTCTGTTCATCAATATTTTGAAAGGTACCATAGAGACGGGTTGGTACTTTTTTTACGAATTGCGCATTACCTTTAGTCCGCACCCAGATTTCCTTACCATTAAAATCGATGATTTGAAGTTCCAGATCCCAATCTTTACCCGTACGCAGGCATTCCTGTACCACTTCTATAATTTTATCCCTGCTTTCTCCACTTTTATAAAACTGAATTGCATTTTCTTTGTTGGGGATATACCCATCTGGTACACCATGGATTTCGCGAGTGATGCTAGACCAGTAAACTTGCTCATCAATCAGGTTAAGTTCCCAGCCACCTATTTTAGACAGGGTACTGGTTTCTTCTAACAAATTCTTCGTGTGAATGAGATCTTTTTCTAATTTCTTTTGATCGGTAATATCTACTGCGTTGCCAATAATATAAGGCTCGCCACTAAGATCTTGCTGTAATATATTCGAATATAACCACAAACGCTCCTCACCAGATTTACGTTTAACAACCATGTAACCCTTCGAAAAACCATTTTCTGATATCTCTTTGAGGTATTGCCGTAAATTGTCATGCCGTTCTACCGGAATGATGTCGAAAAAAGTTTTATTAGATAGTTCCGTTTTGGAGAATCCTAATGTTCTTGCTCCGGCCGGATTAAGTGAGATTAATTTACCACGAATATCATGTGTACACATTAATCCTTGCGAACTTTCGAAAAACGCCGTTAATTTTTGTTCGTTAACTTTTAATGCCTGGTTTTTCTCAAGCTCTGCCGTAACATCTCTTCCAATGGCAAATATATTCTTATCTGTTTTTTCATTGGTAGCAGTCCATTCAATCATCCTGTAGCCACCTGCTTTTATTGCTATCTGCTGCGGGTTATACCCATCTGACTGCCCGTTTTTAATATTAAGCCAAAATGCCTTTGCCTGATCCTGATCTTCTACCTTAATGATATCAAAAATGGTTTTAAGCTGTAGCTCTTCCTCACTCCAGCCTAATTGTTTATTAAAGCATGGGTTGGCCATCTTAAAAGTCCAATCCTGACCCAAAATACAGATCAGGTCTTCGGAGTCATTAATCAGGCGACTGAAGTTTTTGTATTCTTGCTTTTTTTTTCGATCTACAATAACCGAGATGGCTTCTTCTGCAAGAAGTGAAAGCTGTTTGTGTTGTGATGTAGATAATTGTTTTGGTTCTGAACTGACCACACAAAATGAGCCTAGCGTAAATCCGTTTGGATCGATAAGCGGAAAACCGGTGTAGAACCGCACCTTAATTCCTTCTTGCACCATTGGGTGTGTACACCAATGCTTATCTTTAAGGGCATCTTCTACAATGAACGGCTCATTCGATAATAAGGTACGTTCACACATGGTAAATCCTCTGGGCACCTCCTCTACAGCAAGCCCTTTAGCCGATTTATACCAAACCCTATCTTTATCGACAAAAGAAATTAGTGAGATTTCGCAACCGGCGATTAAGGAAGCAATTTCCGTAAGCCTGTCAAAATCGCGCTCCCTATCAGAGTCTATGATTTCGTAACTATAAAGTGCACGCAGGCGGGCTGATTCATTTTCTTGCATTTCAATTTGTTTTGCATAGTGGCAAGCACTATAAACCGGCTAATTTAAGCCGTTTTCTGTACCTGCAAGCAGCCCAAAAAGCAGCTTGCAAATTTTTAATATGGTCTCTAATCTCTTTTATTACTTATGTGAGCTATTGGGAGAAAGGAGTTCGGCAACTTGTTTTGATGTTGAATAGGTAAAGGCTTAGTAAGAAGTTCGGGCATAAATTCTTCCTGAACCAGGAAAATCTAAAAAATAATGATGTTTCTCTTTCTTATTTCCCATGATTATACACTTTCTTTTTGGAAAATAGCAGGTATTGTTCTTAATATCAGCTTAATGTCGTTTATAAAACTTTGATTTTTTGCATAGGTATTATCCAGCATCAAGCGTTCTTCTTCACTCATTTTTCCTTTACCTCGTTTCTCCACTTGCCATAAGCCTGTTAATCCTGCTGGTGCAGCAAACCTGAGTACAGATTTATCAGTGGTAAGTTTTTCTGCTTCGTAGATGGGTAATGGCCGGTTGCCCACAATGCTCATATCGCCTATAATCACATTCCAGAGTTGTGGCAATTCATCAATGCTTGTATTTCTAATGAAATTACCAACTTTAGTGATCCTGGGGTCGTTAGTGATTTTAAAAAAAGCAGATCCATTTTTCATCGAATTGATATAAACATCGTCTTTTTCACACCACTTTGCTCCATCTGCATAAATAGGGTATTGGCATTTCCCCGTTTGCATACAAGCTTCGCAAAGCACCGCATCTACCTGACTAAGCTGCTCCTTTTTCTGATCGATATTATATTGATTAAGGTGCATGAGGTCTTTTACTTTCTGATCAGCGTTGATATACATTGATCTGAATTTATAAAATTTGAAGATCTTAAATCCTGTTCCTGTTCGTAAAGAGTAATAAAATACGGGTCCTTTAGATTCCAGCCGGATTGAAAGCGCCACCAAAATGAGTAATGGAAATAGGATGATTAGCGCCAGGCCTGCAAAGCATACATCGAATATACGTTTAGCCAAGCCGGTATGATAGATTGATCTGGTGTGAACCGGTAATTCTTTAATTAGTGAAGTCCAATTCCGGATAAAGAAAAGCACACGTTTTTCTAAACGGTTTTGTTGTAAAGGAAGCCTGAACACATCAGAAATGCCTGCTGTGAGTGCTAATTTTCTTAAATTGGAATTGAGCTGCCTTAAAATTAAAAAAAAAGGTACCGGGGGCATCTTCTTGTTTTTAAGGGTCTCTATTAAGGAAAGGCCACCATTGGATAATATTTCGCTATGGCAAATAATGGCTGCTATTGCCAGTTTTTTAGCTTCCCATTCTTGCACCAATATCATTCCGTTATCAAAATGAACCAGCTGTCTGCCCTCAAAGTCATAATGATCCAGAAAAGAATGCAAGAAATCTTGATCAAAGCCTACAAGTGCTATGATTTGAAGATCAGCTTTTATGCTACCAGGATTTTCCATTAGCTTGTACTTTTTCCGGCCCGTCTTAATACCATCTTTATTCTTGCCTCTAATTCTGCCGGGTTAAAAGGTTTAACAACAAAATCATCGGCACCTGCATCAAGACACTTAATCCGTTTATCGGAACTTTCTTCTCCAGATAAGATCATGATTGGAAGAGAACTAAAAAAATCACTTACTTTGAGTTGCTCTATTAATTCAAGTCCATTCATATTTGGCGTGTTCAGATCTGAAATAATCAGGTCTGGAATGTTGCCACCCTGTAGGAAAGCCAATGCACTTAAGCCATCGGGTCTTATATCTATGCGATAATTTACGTTAAGAATTTCGTCAAGTACGGCTTGCATGAACTCATCATCTTCTACAAGGAGAATGTGTATTTTGGGATTATTATTTTTACTCATTTGGAAAGACGTGTTATAGAGATTTTTTCTAGGTAAACACCAAAAAGTTTAGTAAAAAATAGTGATTAATGCTACGTTACACAAAACTGATCTTAATTACCTGGATCACCTAAATGAGTAATATATATAAATACATTTCAAATCCGGGAAATCCTATCAAATGTTTACTGGTTACGTACAATAATAAGAAAAAATTAATCGTCAATCTCTGCGTTATTCCCTTAAGGAGTAACATATTTTGAATGTTTTCATTATGATGACCTATCGGCAAACCTGCTTAGCAATTACAAAGCTTAAAGTGGTATGTGTAGGATATTTTTTATACAAAATATTTTTAATTGGTATTTTTATGGAGACATAAAACAATAAATTTTGAAGGTCATTAATTAACAGATGTTAATACTCAAATCTAGTACGAGGCTGGTTTAGCAGATCAAGATGAAAAAATGAGAAGTAAGGAATGAATAAAATGGTTATTAACCTGAATTTAAATCTCTGTTAGCCTTTAGAATTGCTTAATCGCGAATAATATCGTAATACTGAGGCGACATTATTTTATTATGGACATTTAATTCTGATTTTATGGGTATTTTTATACATTTAGGTATATTATAACCATCAAATTAATGGAAACCAATTTTTTGTCTTTCGGTATTGCCCAGTTAAACAGGCTTTTTCCTTGCTTTATATTGTTGGATACCAATATGAATATCACACAAATGGGTGAGGTATTGAAAAATATTTGTGGAGATTGCATTGGAGAAAATTTTTATGCTCATTTTGAGCATTTCGATCGAAAAGATAGTCTTGATCCACAAACTTTTGGAATAAGCACAGACATTAATCTAAAAGTTGTAGATGGATCGGTTATTGGAAAGTGGGAGGAGATTGGTTTCCAAAAATCATTTTTATTTGCCGGAGAAAAGGTTTTGCTAAAGAACAGCCAACTGCAAACACAAGAGCTGATCAGCGCAAAAATAGATACGGAAAATACTCCAGACATCAAGGAGCTGTTTTTGGTAAATATGAGCCATGAGATTAGAACGCCAATGAATGCAATTATTAGTATGGCCAATCAACTTTCCAGAACCACGCTTACTAATGAACAGGATTATTTCACTCAGACCATACAAACGGCCTCGAAAAATTTATTGGTAATTATTGACGATATTCTGGATATCTCCAAAATTGGTGCTGGAAAATTAGATCTGGAATACATTGGTTTCAATCTTACTATTATTCTTTCTGAGGTAATGCAGTTGATGATGCACAAAGCTGAAAAAAAGGGCTTAGAGATCGACTATATTCTTCCAAAGGACATTCATATTTCACCAGTATTGATGGGTGATCCTCATAGAATCAATCAAGTGATATTGAATTTATTAAGCAACGCCATTAAATTTACAGACAAAGGATCTGTATTATTAACCGCTGTTGTTTTACAAGATGACGAAGACAGCCAGGAAATTCAAATTTTAGTCAGGGATACAGGAATTGGAATGGATCCAGAATTTGTAAACCGTCTTTTTGAGAATTTCAGCCAGGAACATGAATCTATATCGCGTGAATATGGCGGGATCGGGTTGGGGATGAGCATTTCACAGAAATTAGTTAGTCAAATGGATGGGCATTTCAAGGTGGAAAGTGAAAAAGGAGTTGGTTCAGCGATTTCTTTTGTAATTAAACTTAAAAAAGGATCTAATACCGACCTCCCAAAAGCGGTAAAAACGACTTACAATGAGGAGTTATTTACAGGGAGAAAAATTCTTATTGTTGATGATAATGAAACGAACAGATTGGTGGCCAGTACAATTTTGCTGAGCTATGGTTCGCAGGTGCTAAATGCTGAGGATGGGGATATGGCGCTGGAAATGGTTAAGGAAGATGCGTACGATATTATCCTGATGGATATTCAAATGCCTATACTTGACGGATACGAAACGACCAGAATGTTAAGACAGAAGGGATACTCCGGCACGATCATCGCCCTTACTGCTTCTGTGGTTGCGGGAGAAAGGGAAAGGTGTATTGCTGCGGGTATGGATGACTACCTTACCAAGCCTATTGATGAGGAGCTTCTTATCGATGTGATTAATAGTTGGATGAATAAGAAACCTGTTCCAGAACCTGAATTGAATCAGCCTTTATATAGTTTAGAAGGCCTTAGATTGATTAGTAAGGGGCGAGAAGATTTCGTAACTAAAATGATCGAGTTGTTCTGTGGGCAGGTGCCCGATGCATTAACTAATCTTAATGCTTGTTTCCAGGAAAATGATCTTCTTCAGGTTTCGAAATTGGCACATAAATTAAAATCAACTATAGATCATCTGGAAATTAAATCGATTCAACGTACCATCAGGAGTATTGAGGCGGTAAGTGAGGAAGGAAGTAGAGCTGAGCTGATTCCTATGATTGATGAAGTTAATCGTGTGCTTAACCAGGTAATGAAGGAGCTTCAGTTAGAAATTGAAGAAAGAAACCAATAGATTAAATTAACTTCCTAACCTTCGATTATTATTTACTGCTCTTTACACCCCGGTCTGCGACCACCCTTTTTCGAAGGGCTATCTTGTTGATGCTATTAATTTATAAAGATTTTTTGCCCGCTCTTTGCCGCGGAGGCATGGTAATTTTTCACAGTTAATATTGTTTTTAGCGGTGTTCAAGAATGCTGCGCATTTTGGAGCGCCAAAGTATCCAAAGCGCTTTGTCAATCCAGCTATGGGCCTTTCGCATATCCCACACACATCAAAAAAACAGCGGGCACTTCGTTTTGTGTTCATATTCTTATAAGCTTCGAACCTGAAATTATGAACACAAAACTACTGCGTTTAAGGTTTGTTAGTGCTGTTATGTACTATTGTACAACTGTTTTTTTGATTTCCCTGGCCCTTTGGATTGACGGCGATCTTCGGTAAAGCTTATGCTTTATTAAAGTTAGTTAGCAAAATGCATAAAAAACCATTCCTGGAAAATGTTTTTACTTGATAGTCTTTCAGGGGGAATGGCGATTGCTATAACTAATTAGCAAGGCCAAACCACTGTTTCTTCGTTCTGCTTTTGGACCGGCATGGTCAATTTTTCGGGATGGCACTGACCGAGCCTACCTACTGACTTAGATAGAAAAATTGCGAGCCGGCAACTTTGCTTCTTTGGTTGCCCAAAGAAGAGAGGCCGTCCGGCTAGGACTAGATAAATCTCTTCTAATAAAGATAATAAGGTAAATCAATGCTTTATGGTGACCAACCCCGCCTTTCAGGCACTCCTTCAACGGATTACCATGTTGACACCATAGATTTGTAAAGATTCTTTTCCCGCTCTATGCCGCGGGGGCATGGTACTTTGGAGCGCCAAAGTACCCAAAGCGCTTTGTCAATCCAGCTAGGGGCCTTTCACAAAACCCCACACACATCAAAAAAACAGCGGGCACTTCGTTTTGTGTTCAAATTCTTTTTAGAAATTGAATCAGCATTCATGAACACAAAACCACTGCGTTTAAGGTTTGTTAGTGCCATTTATACTATTGTACAACTGTTTTTTTGATTTCCCTGGCCCTTGGGATTGACGGCGCTCTTCGGTGAGGCTTATGCTTTATTAAAGTTAGTCAGCAAGATGCAGAGAAAACCATGCCTAGAAGTAGCCTTTGTTGTGGGAAATACTTCGAAAGTTTTATGAGATACTATCGTCAAAACTTACGAAATTCTTCAGCGCACAGGCTTTTGAAATTTCGTAAGTTGATTGATAAAGTTTTTCGTAATCCTTAACTCCGAAGATTCCGGTAGTGTTTAGCTAAAAAATCAGAAACTCTTTTACCTAATAATAAGTTGGCCAATTTGCCTATCGGGCTATAAGTGGAATGCTGTAGCCAGGAGGCTGCGAAATGGTGGATGCTATACGTATTTTCAGTGATATTTATTTTTAGCGTTTTCCAACTTTTCGGACTGAAATAATCACTTGGATAAATGGTACAATAGTTTGGTAAGACTTGTAAAGTATTATCCGTTTTGAGGGATTTTTTTGCTTTCATGAATGCGGTTATGCTCTCCGTATTTGGATTAAGATCTAACTTTCCATTCGCCAGGTAAAAGCTTCTGTTTTGATAATAAGATAATAATTCATTAATCCATTCGCTCTCGCTGACGCTTCCCATAATAGCCGAAGAGAGTAAAAAATTATCTTCGAATCCTGTAAAAGCGACATTGGCAAGCATCGCATTATCTAATGGTTTCAGAAACTCTACGTCAGTATCCAGATAAATACCGCCTATCGTTTTAAGTGCATATAATCGGCAAACATCAGAAACGAATGCAAACTTACGTTCATGGTATGCTTCCCTGGAATATTGATATTGGTTAACATCGAAGTTTTCTTCATTCCAAACTTTAATTTCGTATTCTGGCAGATAACGATTCCAGGAGGCCAGGCACTTTAATACCAGATCAGGCATTTCTCCTCTTCCAAACCAGCAGTAGTGTATAATTTTTGGTATCATCTTATCGCTTTACTTTTTATCCTCTTATAACCTTCATATAACTCTGTACGTTCAAACTTCATGAATAAGGAAATTATTAAAAGTATCAAACCGATCATAAAACTATTGGTTAAAAAGGTAATCCAGGAATCTATGGTAAACAGATTGAGTCTCTTCCAGCCATAGGCAATTAATAAGAGTAGCATAAATCCGGCAAGACCTTTAATCATTTTGACGAAAAAGTACCATCGTTTTTCTTCCAGGCAATACGCTGCATATAATGGCGTAAATGTCAGGTGGCTAAATACACCACTAATTAAGGCTGCCACTGGTATGGCATATACACCCAGGTTACTATACAAGCAAAGTATAATCACTAAAACGTAATTCAAAATAGAGATAAAAATTCCCCATACGGAGGCCATTTTTAATTTATTGGTGATTACAAAAACGTGATATACGGTTTCAACCGTTCCATGAACGATAAAGGGCACCAATGTAATAATAGAAAGTAGGTGCAGTCCTTTGGCATCTTGAGTTGGCAACCACAGATGGAAAAAATCTTCACCATAAACAAAGAAGACGGCTAAGGGGACTAAAACCACCAGGAATATTGCTTTAAATGATTGATCTAAAGTATGTTTTAATTTCTCCATATCGTTTCGGGCATAAGCCTTAAACATTTCTGGTAAAAATATGGGCACAATGATCCCGAGAAGGATATAGATTGCATTAGGGATGAATTTGGTAAGGGACAAAAAACCCATACCAGAGGCTCCAAAAAAATGATTGGCGATCAATAAATCTAATTGGGTGTTAATTACATTCGAGAGGGCCATGATGGAATTCCAGATTCCGGCACCAACAACTACGGATAGTGTGCTTTTAGAAAAAAAAGCCCAATCGATAGCGATTTCGGGCAATAGTTTTTTGGTAAGCCTGTAGTTTGCAATGAGGGTGTAAAGTGACAGGACGGCTGTAACTAAACCGAGAAAGTAAATTTTAGGGGTGAAGAAATAAAACAGCAGTATGATAGTGCCCAGTTTTATGATGTTAGAAGCAATATTGATGTAGGCTAACTTGTCAAATCTATTCAGGGCAAATGCCGTTACGGAAAAAACTGCCGAGGAGACATTAATGATTAGGCTGATAAACATGAAGATGAAGAGTAATCTTACATCTGCAAACAGGTGGCTGGGGATATCGAGAATGTTACTGATGAAATAGCAGAATAATGCGCTCACCAGAATGAAAAAGAAAGAAATCAGCAGGTTTCCGAATAGTATCGAATTGAAATAGGTATTTACTTCTTTAATTTCTTTTTTTTCTAAACTAATGGTAATGTACCGACTCGACATTGAGTTTAAGGCAGTGGTTATAATGCCTGCGTACATGATGAAGTTATTGGTTAATGGAAAAAAGCCATAAGCTTCTTTACCCAAATGCTCTACAATGTATGGGGTTAAAAAGAAGGAAATCCCTATGCCAGAAAGGGCACTAAAAAGATTGGAAACCAGGTTAATTACAAAACGTCTTCTATCCATATAAACAGCCTGACTAAAGTAAGGTTTTTATTTAATTTATATAACCGCTTAAAAGGTTTGTAATAATTTTCTATTTTAGTCCTCACGCATCAGATTTTAAAATAAATCACATTGGAACCACTCGTATCGATTATTGTACCCTGTCATAATTCTGCTAAGTTTATTACGGAGACCTTGAATTCAGTAGTTGCTCAGGATTATAAGTCATGGGAATTAATCATCATCGATGATCAATCAAAAGATGATACCTGTGCCATTGTAGAAGTGTTTGCCAGCAAGTACAGCAACATACAATTTATTCCTTTGCCGGGAAATAAAGGGGTTTCAAATGCCAGAAACCTTGGGATGACCAAGGCCAAAGGTAAGTATATCGCATTTTTAGATAGTGATGATATTTGGCTGGAAAATAAACTGAGCCGCCAGGTAGCCTACATGGAAGATAAAATGCTCCCCATGACTTTCTGCGCCTATAATAGAATTAATGAAGATGGAGCCATCATTTCGGGAGTAACTCCGGCTCCTTTTACTTATAGCTACCATCAATTGTTATCGCATAATATCATTATATTTTCAACCTCAATGGTGTTGAAAAGTGCTATCGGAGATATACAATTTTCGCCGGCAGGCCATGAAGACTGGATTTTTTTTCTCCAGTTATTTAAGAAATGTAAGCTGGGATACGGAATTAATGAGCCGCTGGCTTTGTATAGAATCAGAAAGGACTCGCTGTCATCCAATAAACTGAAGGCTGTTGTTAAAACCTGGAAGATTTTAAGGGAAAGTGAGAAGATTGGCTTGGTGATGTCGATGTATTATTTCAGCAGGTATGCGGTTTTAACCGTTTTGAAAAGGTTAAGGTAGATTGAGTTACTTCTGTAAGTTGAATCCTAAAATCTTGCTGTTCTTATGATGGGTATAATTCCATAACAGGCCCTTTATTACCCATTTTGCCAGATGAGATTGATGATTAAATACATATTTCAACACAGCTTTCGGACAAGCAATGAGCGTATAATAGATAGAAAAGAGAATGGTATTGATTAAACCTGTATTCTTCCTGATGAAGAGCATTCTGTTGCGGGTGTGGAAATAGATTTTCAAAGGGCTGTCTATACCAACACTTATTGATTCTTTGTGGTATACCTGGGTTTTGCCCGTAAACCAAACTTGCTTACCAATTCTTTTAAATCTTTCGCACCAATCCAGTTCTTCGTAATACAAGAAATAGCCTTCATCCATTAATCCTGCTTTAAGCAGATCTTCTTTACGGCACATCATTGCAGCACCATGGCAATACCCGGTTTGATAACTTTTATTATCGTATTGGCCTTCATTTTGGTCCAGTTCTCCAATGGTGGAATTTCTACCAGTGAGGTGATTTACAGGTGTAAAGCCTGCATACTGAATCACATCCTTTCGGTCAAAATACAATAGTAATGGCGACAAGAGTCCGATATTTTCATTATGTTCGAATTCAGCGCAAAGGGTTTCGATACAACCGGCAGGCAATTCGGTATCGTTATTTAATAAAAAAATATAATCGCCACTGGCTTGCTTAATCCCTAAATTATTGCCGCCAGCGAAGCCCAGATTTTCTCTGGATTGGATATATTTAATATTTTCGAAGTGAGGTTGAAAAATATGTTCCTGATTTTGCTCAGCCCCGTTATCTACAATGATCACTTCAACATCTTTTCCGTTATAAGATTTACCAATCGACTGGAGTAGTGCAATCGTTACGGCTTCCTGATGAAAATTGACAGTGATAATGGATGTAGTAAGCATTCTTTCTATGAAATATTTATGTGATTCTGATTGGTAAAAATTAATCGAAATGCTATGGGATAGGTTCTAAGGTTTCAACACTAAATTTATCTCCGCTGACCACTTTCCACTTCATTTATGGCTTGGTAAATGTCTTCGGCATTTTTTTCCCAGGTATGGGTACGTGCAAAGTTAATTCGTTCAGTGGCCAACGCTGCACTATGCTCAATCAATGCTTTTTCTGCCAATATCACATAGTCTTCTTTTGTTTCTGCCAGGTATACATGTTGCTCGAAAATACTCATGGCTTCTGTTTTTGTAGCTATAGTGGGTTTCCCCATCGCCAGATATTCGTCAATTTTTCGAGGGTAATTGCCTATGGTTAGCGGATTTATCGCCTGTGGATTTAAACAAACATCAAAACCCTTAATATACGCAGCCAGTGTTTCAGTACTCTTGCTTCCTAAAAAGTGTACGTTGCTTAACTGATGAAGTTCACTTCTTTTGAAATCATCATCTTCTGGTCCAACCAGTACAATACTCCAGTCTGGCCGTGCTTTTGCCAGGTGTAAAAGAATCTCTTCATCAAGTCGTATCAATAAGATGGCACCCACATAGCCCAGTATCGGACCTTTAATTGCTGAAAGATCATCAGGTATAGGGATCTGCTTATCATTTTTAAAAAGCTTGAAGTCACAACCCTGCCCAACATAAAAAGAATTCGGATTATATTTTCTGCAATAATTAGCCAGGAAAACAGAATTTGCTACGCAGAGATCACTTTTTTTAATTAACTGTGGCTCCATGTATTTGCCATGATATTGCCAATAGGGGGTAGCAATAATATAGTCTCTGGAATAATAAACACTTATAGCTGGATTTAAAAGTTCTTTTAAATGGAAACTCCTGAAGATATCATTGTCATTGAACAAGATAAAATTATCAAAGTTCAGTGTTTTTGAAGCAACATTAATATCTCTGGCAAATTTCTGATTGTTTAGTTTATTTAACCAGCGAAATACGGGCATGACTTTGATCCAGTTAATGGATTCAATTATAATTTTAGGGTAATAAACCCAGAGATTCGTCGATACCTGTTCCAAACCTTCTTCTTTACCGGCAATAATGCGCAATCGTTTCTTTACCGTTTCTGCATTTTTTTGTTGCAGACTCGTCCTTCTGTCTAAAGGTGCGTTGACGTACAAAACCCGGTTGTTTTTGCTAAACTCCAGGGCGAGATCCTTGCAATTACTGCCAATAGCGGTATCCCAGGGTTGTTGGCCAACGATAATAATGTCTCTGTTCTTTAAAATCGACATTTCCTACTTTTTTATGGTATGTTTTGAAGTGTTAATTCCCCTGATGAAACCGAGGATTCCAAACAGGATGCCTATGATGGCGAGCAATTCTATTGGCATGGTTAGTTGTTGTCTTTTACCGTTTTATTATGGTGTGGAGTAGCCATAAAAGATTTTTTGGCTTTGCCAATGCTGAATAATGCGATTACCATTCCGATCATCGCCCTTGGGATTTGTAATATGGCCAAATAAAGCCGCTTATCTACGTAGAATCTTCTGGGTACAGCAATGAGCAAGGTGAAGCAAAGACTTAGGAATAATGTTATCCAGAATTCATTGCTGGGTCCGATAGGGTTAAAAAATGATTGGGCGGCCATGATAAACAGGAATGCCAGCAGCAATATTCTTGGCACTAAAAAAGTTTGGAATGTTTTATTGAAAAATTCTATGTTTCCCTTAAATAACTTCACCAACCCTTCCAACGCATATTCTTTTAGAAATTCGATTTGAGATGCAATCCACCTCGTCCGCTGATTGGTAAACACCTGGGCATTCTCTACCTTTTCGTCATAAACAAATACATCATTTAAATAAGCCACTTTGATTTTATCATTGGCCATAATAAAATCTATTTTTTTATCTTCTCCAACAGTTTCTCCGACATCATCTAATACTTTATGAAAATATGAAAAATCGAAAGCCATTCCTGAACCAATAAGTGTGGCAGATAAGCCCACAACCGCATGGCCTTTGCGATAAATCTGGTTATTCACTTCTTCATTACAAGCATCTAAAAAGGCAAAACTGGTGTCTACATCTTTAGCCGTGCGGTGTACCTGAATAACCTTGTTTCCTTGTTGAAACGAGTTATTGATGTAATGTAAACAGTCTGACCCTAATACATTATCAACATCTAATACCATTGCAATATCGAAACCTTTATCCTTAAGCTTTTCCATTGCAAAGCGAAGCGCCTTACCTTTGGTACTTTTTTCAAAAAAAACCTCGATGACATTTGCACCCATTTCTTTTAGCATGGCGTTGGTTTGCGGCAGTAAGCCATCGGAGATTACAACAACCTCAAACAATCCATTATATTGATGCCTTAGTGAAGATTTTACGCTTTCGATAATGACACTGTTTTCCCGATAGGTTGGAAACAATAAGGCAAACTTTTTATACTCGCTGGCATGTTTTTGCGATTTAGGTAAAGCAAACAGACCAGCAATGGCGAAAAAAGCCAGATATAAACAGTTTATAAGTAGGTAAATGCCTAAAATCCAGAATAATATGTTTAGAATATTAATTATGATCAGTTCCATCAGATCCAGTTTGTTTTAGCTTCTTATCTAACCATGGTGCAATATACACAAAGGACCATGACATAAACATAATTACCGATGAAGGCATTCCATTCATCACTTCGTTGCCATAACTACAAATAAAACAGGCAACCGTTCCGGCGGTGAGGGCAATCATCTTCGCCTTTAATCTGGGGTCGTGAATCTTCCACACAATACCACTACATTTACCAATAATATAGGAAGTGATGGCAAACCAGATGATGAGGCCAACGATTCCGTACATGGCCCAAACTTTTACCCAATAACTATCGGGTTGTATATTGGCTATGGCTTTATCAGCATTATAGGTGGTTCCATTCATTCCGCTCATTCCTAACCCTGCACCAAAAGGCAAGTCTTTTAATATAGATTTTAATTTTACTTGATTATCAAGCCGCACTTTAAAAGAAGCATCTGCCGGATTTAATGCGCTGCGTAAACGGCTGATCTGAAATATATTTTCGCCAATGGTTGTATACTTTAACACCACAAAGCCACTTAAACTAAACAAAATGCCTACAATTAATACCTTAAAATTCTTACTTAAAAATAAGGCAGTTGCTATGCCGGCTGCTAATGCAAATAGTGCACCCCGGGTTCCTGAAATGGCCATTCCATAAATAAACAGAAGGGTGGCTAAAGCGAAGATTATTTTTTTACCAAAACTGAAAGGGCCAGTGAGCAAGGCCATTGAGATAACAGCCATAATGGCTTGTGAAGCGCCGAATTGACCCGCATCAGAATAAATGGAAAATACCCTGAGTTTACCTTTGATCATATGGGTGACTTCGTTTCCCATACCCATCCATTGTTGCTCTCCACTGGTGAGCCCAAAATAAAGTTGTTTTACGCCATATAAACAGGCCACAGCTGAAAAAAACAAAATGAATGTAATAAACCGGTTTAAGTCTGCCGGTTTGTTAAACATTAAAAATACCAGTGGCGCTATGAGTAACCAGCTTAAAGCAACAAACCTCAGTTCGTTAAACCAGCCGACCAAGCTACCACCATTGGGGTTTAAAATTTGGAGAAAACTGATGGCAAACCAAATCACTGATAATAGAACATGGTCATTTTTTAAGTTTTGCCAGTTGAATTTGTTCATATTGATCAGGATGCTGCACCAGGTGAGCAGCAGGATTGCTTCCAAAGCAAGTCCCACCGGAATCTGCAGGAAGGTTTTAACCAGAAATCCTAAACAAAAGCAATAGGCAAAATAGGCCCAGAAAGCGAGCCGGGGATCTTTGAAAGCAGACACTAAAAATGTACCCAACCCTGCTACAGCTACCGCACAAAATGGCCCTAGAAAACCAAATTTGCTGATGGAGCCAGCAACAACAATAGAGAGGCACATGGCAATAATAAAAAAGATGATCTTTTTTTTATTGTCAATTAGCCAGGTGTTTAGTATATCAAGCATTGGCCTGCTTATTAAGCTTTAACACCGCTAATGATCCATCCAGCAAACTTCTTATCTTCATTCAATTGCGCAAGTTTTTCCTGTTCCAGGTTGTCAATTGAATCGCCGGCCATAAATAAAGCAACGTATTGATCTGTAAAATAGATCCATTCTTTGATGGCAGATAAACTGTTAACCGGATCTAAATACACAAGAATTAAATCAAACTCTGTGCTAAACGCATTAAATATTTGATCAATACCTTCCTGATGTCCCTTTTCCAGTAGCGACTTACCACCCAAATCATTGCTTAAAAAAGTAATGGATTGGTCTGCTACAATTGTTGATCCTGCTAAAACATTGCCAATAGACTGATTAGTAGAAATTTTTAACTTTTCCAGCTCCAGGGCTATTTCAGCATTACCAATTAGTAGAATTTTTTTGCCTAACGAAGCAAATGAGTAGGTTAGGCCAATTAGGGTAAAAATTGGAGATCTGGATGACTTTAAACTGGTGATTCCTAAAACTTTTTGATGCGCTGTGGTGAGCGAATGATCGATTTCAAAGCGTAGCGTTCGCATTTGATCCTTAAATAAGGAAATTCCTTGCTCTGGATGTTCCTCTTCCCAGATTTTGGCAATATCTCTGTTTTTAGGTTTGATGAAATTTAACTCACCAATCACTTTGCCTTTAGTAGCCAACTTTAGTTCTTTCGCATTATTAATAGAATGATCTAAATAGTAAATCATCAATAAGAGGAAGAAACAAATCGCGAAGCTGGCCACCATACTCAACGCCATGTACAATGCTTTTTTCGACGATTCCGGTATGGTAGGCACCCCTTCCTGTACCAGTTGTAATCGCAAACCGATATTTTTATCCAGGCTGGTTTGGTTGTATCGACTTAATATCTCAAGATATTCTTTGGTCGCTACATCGGCATTGCGTTCATAGTTCTGAACCCCTGCATCAAAAGGAACCATTCCGGTAAATTTTGCATTTAATTTATCTAATTCGCGGTCGATGTCTTTTATGCCTGCTGTTGTTTTTTCTAAGTCTATCCCCAAAGATATGCGTCGTTGAACCAGCGTTTGCTTCGCTACAAGCGGGTCGCTTACGTAGCGGTCATTTGATTTTAGCAATTTTGAGCTCAGCAAAAGTTGTAAGGAATCTACTTTCTTTTTATCAGTAGCTTTATAGCCTCCATCCAGATAAATGTTCTCTGCAACCTCGATTTTGTTTTTTAAATTAATGATATCCTGATTATCTGAGATGACTTCGGCCCCAAGATATTTATCACTGTAGCGACCATCTAACTTTTCGTTTACACTTTTTAATGCAGCTAATGCAGCTTGCCTGTCAATTAAAGCCTGGCTTTTTTTATTTTCATTATCTGTAATTTGCTGATAGATAATTTGCGATTGCTTATCAAGATTCAATACCCCGTTCTTAATTTTGTAATCTTTTAACTGTCGTATCCGATCATTCATCACCGCCTCTTTTTTCTGCAGGAGCGAATCTAACACCAGGATGGATGTATTTTTATTGCTGATCTGATCTAAACTGTAGTTATTAATAAAATCGTTGGCGAGGGTATTCACCACAAAAACTGAAAGTAAGGTATTCTGAGAAAGAAATTGTACTGAAATAAAATCACTGTTTTGCTCATGGGATATACTCAGCTTTTTGTTCAGGCTTTCTTCATCATAGGCCATAGATTTAACCAGGTCATAAAGCATTAACCTGCCATTATTATCCAAAGGCGTTAATACCTCTCTTTTAATCAAACGGCTTTCGAATAAATTAATGGCCTCTTGTTTTTGGGCAGCACTTAGGTTTTTAAGATCGGCACTTAATGGTTTGAAAGGTGCTTGCGGATTTTTGAGGTCGTGTAAAATCAATCTATAAGACAGAAGACTCATGTTCTTCGGCATTCTCATGACATCAATAATAGTAGTGAACTGTTGGTTCAGTTTGATGATGATATCGGGTCCAGAATAACCTTGCAACTCGGATGCCACCTGCCGGGATGGATCTAGCAAACCGGTAGAAATCTTTGCTTCAGATTTATATTCTTTCGGGAGATTTTTGACGAAGAAAAACGTGATAATTAGCGTTAGGGCAGGGACTGAAATAATCAGCCACCTGTATTTTCGCATGAGATTTAAAAATTCTTGAATGTTCATACTTGCTTATTTCACGTTTTCTAATGACACACCAATCAATGCTTCTAAGGATTCTTTGGCTTTTAATAAATTAAGCTCTGCCAATAACCGCTCCGAATTGGCATATGATGTGATCGTCTTCGCTTTGGTATAATCATCCAGACTTGTTTCACCTTTCTCAAATCTATATCTAAGCCCATCACTGGCCGCTTTATTATCTGTATAGGTTTGTGCCTTAACTTTTAGGTCTGCAGCTTCACGCAAATATTCATAATAGGTTTTCTTTACTTCAGAGGTTAACAATATATCGTACTCCTGGGCCTGGTAAAGCTTCTCGTTATGTTCTTCTTTTGCTTGTCTGACAAATGCGGGTGTTCTGAAGATAATCCCTATGTTGAAAAAAATACCTAGCTGCAAGCCATTTAATGTATAATTATTAGTGGTGTTGATTTTAGATGCATTGGTTGGACTATAATTATAAGAAGCGGTAAATGCATCTAAATAAGTAGCCCTCGCCACTCCAATTTTAGCTTTTGCACTCAGCTCACTGGCTTTATACATTTTTCTTTTGGGATAATTTTGTTTGGCCAATTCAACGTACTTTTCCAAAAGCATATAGTTAATATTTCCAATAAAGCTCTCCTGTGCACAGGTACTTAATGAAATCAATAGAATAGTGAAGAATAGGGAAATTCTGATCATTTGTTGGTATTCTACCTTTTTGTTTGGGGATGTAAAAATTTTGATAAAAATCGAATCTCAAATCTAATCAATTAGAATATTCTTTTCTAAAACTAAATATATTTATTCCGCTTAGTTGTAAGATTTTAATTGTCCTGAATTTGGTGAGTAAGCGACTGTTTAAAACCGTACGTTTTAACAGCTCACCATCAGAAAATAGTGGATGATTTTAGGTTTGTTAAGGCGTTAGGAATAACAGATAATCGGCTAAATAATCTTTACAAATTTTAGCTAATGGGATAGGTAAAAGGGATTATGGAAGATGGAAAAGGGATTATGGAAAATGGGATGGGTAAAATGGATTATGGAAAATGGGAGATAAAACCTTCTGGTGTATATCAAGGTTCAGAAATGTTTGGTGATTTGCTTGCGCGAATAAAAATAATTGTTTACCTATAGTAACTTGAGTTTGCCATTTAATGAAATGTTTTAACATAAAAATATTTCATTAAATCTTATGCGAATGCAGATTATTAATTGAATTCAGTTTGGCAACTATTCGGTTTTTCCAATCACCACTAAATCTTCGTCTTTATTGATGGGTGGGGTGTTGATGATCATCAAGATTAATCCTTCTTCCGGGGCATAAATGCTTTGAATGGTCTCACCAAAATAATCAGTTATATGTCCCAACTTCATGCCTTTTTTAACGAAATCTCCAGCTTTTTTTGTGGGATAAAATATTCCATCAAATTTAGCAGACAGGTATATTCTATTGGTAATCATCGTATGTGAATGGGTAACTGCTTTTTTTGTATCAGGCAGGAAATGAAGGTGATGGAGCAGGTTTGAAACGCTTTGCTCTACTTTATTTATTTTATCTTCTTCTATAATACCGAGCCTACCGCACTCAATATCTATAGATGGAATACCTCTTTTAAATGCCTCAGCTGTACAATACAAGCTCTTCTCACTTTTTTTAATATAATCTTTCTTATCAGTGTCAAAGTTTACGATATAATCGAAGCCAAGAGCAATGGCCATTTCCTTCCCGGTTGAAGAACTTTCCGGCATTTTACTGTTGCTATAATATGCTGCATAAGAAATGAGATCTTCGGGTGCGTCTCCCGAGTGCATATCTAAAAAATAGTTCGATTTAGCGATGATTTGTTCGGAGATGAAATTTGCAACTTTTTCTGTATTGGTGCCATTACTATTACCAGGAAAAGACCGGTTCAGATTTTTTTTATCCACCGGACTAACATAAGGCGATCTGCCCAGAAAACTTTCCAGGCCCGCGATCTGAACCAAAATGACTACACCTTGTAATTTCTGCGGATCAATAACTTTAATTAATCTTTGCGCAGCTAAAATCGGTGTATACTCATATCCATGTACGCCAGCGGTAATGCCTAAGGTTTTCCCGTTTTTGCTTCCGTTAAATATCGTAATGGGAATTAAGGTAGAGTCTTGATTTGTTGCAATTGGGATCATAAAATGCTGTTTAGTTCCAGATTTGATCTCCTTGCCCAGAAAATAATAGGGTGATTGTGCTATAGTCACTTTTGAAAATGATAACAGCAAGAATATTGAACAAAGTATTTTAATCATTTTTGACGTTGATTCTTTTTGTAGAAAGGCAAAAGTATGAATACCTTAAATATTCTGCAACAATGTTGCGAAATAATGGATTTGTGTATTGCTCTGATGCTATCCGGAAACTATTTAGTTTATCAAAAAAGTAGCTGAAAAATGCATACTAAAAGCCTATCCCAATTCCGCCACTAAACATGCCGTAACCGCCAGAAAAACCATAAGAACCATAAATTCTCAGCACTGGAAGTTTCACCTGAAAGCCAACGTCTCCACGGAATGTTCTTAAGTATGTCCGTTCTAATGCAAATGGATTTGAATAGGTGATGTAGGCAATTTTTTCATCTCTTATGCTGTTCGCGATTGGGTAATTTCCTCTTAAGCCCAGTTGTGCTTTGGAAATGCTATATCCCAGTGAAACAAATGGTGTAAAGAAAGAAAGCTCTTTGGATAGCGTGGCTTGAATGAGGTAATTATCAAATTTAGCGTAAACCTCCTGGGTTGTAAAATCTGTAACCTGATCCTCATTTTCAGGGATCATCCCATCTAATGGAAGCAGTTTTAAATTCCTACCATATTTCACAGTATTAAATCCGGCAAGTAAAGAAAAATCAAAGGGTATTTTTTCTCTATCCTTCGGGAAAAAGTCTTGAGCCAGGTTATGTTTGATGCCGAAACCCAGCAAAGATACTGAACCAAAACGTTCTCCCAGCCTAATCTTCGGTGCTGCCCTAACCATCACTTCCGTATTGGCAAATAGCCCCACATTGAGCTGAAGTTGAGGCGTTGGCACCACCCTTTTTATCACCGCACCCGGTAGTTCAAAACTGATGAGTTTATTATTATTTGCATCGAAAAGATCCATCCACGGCCCATTGTTCTGGGTATCTCCGGTAAATGTGGGGGATAATACCCTGGAAGGATCTGAAGGGCGAAGGTTAGGGGAAAGGCCTATGCCGGATACATCAAAGGTTTGTTTCGAGGTGGGTACTACTGATCCTGTGCCAATAACCCGTACATCAAAATGTAATGGTTTCAGTGCCTGGGCGGTATTGGTCCAGCCACTGTTCATACCTAAGCCAAAGCCATAAAGAAGGGGGTTGGCATAGGCTTCTACCAGTTTTTCTGCATCAGCCGGACCTGACCTGATTAAATTTTCAAAATTTAATTGTGCATGTACAATTTGTGGTGCTTGCAGAAGGAGAAAAGAAAAAATGGTGATGACAGTTTTCATGAATTTAAGGAGCGGCATGTTCTACAGATATTAAAACCCAAACCTTGGTAAACTAAAAAAGTTTGGTGGTTTATTGATAGATAAACTTCAGTAACTGGCAAGGATAAAAGCTTTTTTAAGTATGTTGATGCAGAATCGGGCGTCAGTTTAATAAAGATCCAACCTATTTTTTGATAAATAAGTTGGATCGAATTGTACTCATAAGTTAAACTTAAAATGCTTGTAAACTATTTTGAAGCGAGGATAGCAATCTTTAATGCTTCCAAAGCATCTTCGATGGTTATCTGTAACTCATGGTCTTTGTTTTCTATTTTTTGAATCATATCAGATAGAATTGACTGCACGCACTTACCATATACTTCACCTTTGGTTTGATGAATTTCAAAACTGCCAGACACTAATTCATCAACCTGGTAAACGATCCCGCCACAATATATTAATTGGCTATCATCCGGATTGGAAGGGTCAGCATCACCCCAGCCTTCCGGACGGGAAACATCTTTAGATTCATTAATCCTTTCAGTATCGGTAACTTCCCAGCCTGGAATGCTTTTTAACTGTTCTTTGGTTTGCTTATTTACCAGCGCCTTTACCGTTCCCTTTATTGGCATCCAACCTTCAATTACCACTCTACCCAAATCATAAGCTAAATTAATAGTCGTTTGCTCAAATAAACCCGGACCTGAAAACGCATGGTAATAACTGGCGATCAAACCTTCATCATACATAACCATAGCGGCAACCCGGTCGCGTTGAGATTCATTCCGATGATGGGAGCAGCCATATACCTTGCTGTATTGCTGTCCGCTAAGCGCATTAACGATATCGAAAAAATGTACACCGTGTTCTATGAAAATGCCGCCAGACATTTCTTCATCCCAAAACCAATGATGTGGTGGCAGGGAAGCATCCTGAGCATAATTGTTTACCACTACATGCCTAAGTTGACCCAATGCACCACTTTTGCCTAATTCCATTAAATTCTGGATGATGGGATTATAGCGAATCATATGATCAACAGTAATCACTAAACCAGTTTCCTGCTGCACCTGTAAAATTTGCTGGGCACTTTCTTCGGTAATCGCCACTGGCTTTTCGAGCAATACATGTTTTCCTGCTTTCATCGCTGCACAAGCCATTTCGGCGTGCATGCCTGGTGGTGTAACTATACATACTAGTTCTACTTCCGGATTTTTGAGTAGCTCTTTCCAGTCACGATACGACGTACAATGCTCATCACCCTTGAAATGATTACCAGAATCAGAAATAGCATTGACTTCTACGTTCTCCATTTGAGCAAACCAATGATGAAGAAATTTTCCAAATCCTCCATAGCCAATAATTCCTACTTTATATTTTTTCATGTTAATTAATGTATGGTATTGCTTATTTAATTACCTGGTTTATTTTATAGTTACGAATATAACAGCCCTATAGCGGGATGGTTTTAGCTAAAAGTATAAGCGTTGTCGCGACAAGTTAGTGGTTTTTAAATAAGCATTATCACTATGGGCTTGTTAGCGCTAACCAGGCGCAGGAATGAAGGGTTTTAGTTTGTAGGGATCAGAGCATGTTCTCGGATGGATGTTCAAAGAGCAGAAAACTAAGGCGCTAAACTAACCCGGTTGTCATTAAGAGGCACTAAGGAACCTTAATGCAATCGCTATATGAGTTGAGTCGTAGCGAGACGCTACAACCAGATTTTTTAAAAGATATCTTAATACGATCGTCATTGCGAGAAACGGTTTTTCTCCGTTTCATGGCAACCTCCTTGCTGCCTATGCTATAGTAAATAGGAGATTGCCGCGAACATTACCGATGAAGGATCGGAAGATGTTCTCGCAAGGATGCTCGAGGGGGAACTAAGGTTTTAAACTTACGAAGTTTTGCGTCGCACAGGCCAACTAAACTTCGTAAGTTGATTTACCGTCACCTTTAAAGATTAATGAAACCTTACTTTACGATTTCTCTATTTTCCTTTATCCCTATCTTACTTTCTGCTTAGTGAACGCTTTGCCTTTAATAGTAGCATTTCCCCGGGTAGCGTTTTTCGTGCTTGCATGGAATCAAAAGCAACATCCGGGCGTTAAATATCAACTTTATCCTTTTTCTCTGGCTCTTTATATTGCGCCATTGCAGTAGAATTGATCAAGATACGCTGTAATTGATTAAGCCCTGTAAGCTTTCAGAAATGGGGCTGTTCGGCTGGAAGGATGTTGCGCAAGTTCTTCAGGTGTTCCGGTAAAAACAATCCTGCCGCCCTGATTACCAGCGCCCGGACCAATGTCGATAATCCAATCGCTTTGGGCAATCACCTGCATGTCATGCTCCACTAAAATAACGGTATTTCCTGCATCTGCCAGTTTATTAAGCTGGATAAGCAGCCGTTCAACGTCTGATGGATGGAGTCCGGTAGTTGGTTCATCCAGCACATAAAGGGAAGATCCCTTTTGGCTTTTTTGGAGTTCGGTAGCTAGTTTAATTCGCTGTGCTTCTCCGCCAGAAAGTTCGGTAGCCGCCTGCCCAAGTCGCAGGTAACCCAATCCAACTTCTCTTACAATATCCAATGCCCGGTAAATTTGTGGATCTTCATCAAAAAAGTTGCAGGCTTCTTCTACCGTCATCTGCAAAACCTCCGAAATATTTTTTTCTTTATAGGTTACTTCCAATGTTTCTTTTTGGTATCGTGTGCCGCCACAGGTAGGGCAAGGGGTGTAAACACTGGGTAGAAAAAGCAGTTCGACCATTACAAATCCTTCTCCCTGGCAATGCGGACAGCGACCTTTAGCTACATTGAATGAAAACCGGCCTGCATCGTATTTCCTTTTCTTTGCCAATGGTGTGTTTGCAAAACGGCTTCTTACATGGTCGAACAAGCCGGTGTAAGTAGCGAGATTTGATCTCGGCGTCCTCCCGATCGGGCGCTGATCTACCACCACCAGCCGGGAGATTTTTTCAATTCCGGAGGCGATTACTCCACTAATGGGAAGGATATCGTCTACAAGTGGAGCGTCGCTCTGGTTATCGGTTTCTGGTTCTGCTTTCTGCCCGAGTGAAGCGGCAAGTAACTCTACTAATACCTGGCTAACCAGACTGCTTTTTCCCGAGCCAGAAATACCCGTTACGCAGGTCACTACGCCCAACGGGAAATCTACATCTACGTTTTTAAGGTTATGTCTGCTTGCGCCGCGAAGGCTAAGCGTTCCAGCTGGTGTTCTTAAAATATGATCCAATGGTTTTTCCTTTTGGTAAAGGAAGGTTGAAGTATGAGAGCCTTTGGTTTTGCTAAATCCCTTCAAAGGACCATTGTAGAGGATGTGTCCACCTTTTTCACCGGCTTCCGGACCTACATCTACAATCCAGTCTGCATGCCGGATCACTTCAAGCTCATGCTCCACCACAAAAATCGAATTGCCTGCATCTTTAAGTTTATCTAGGATCTGAAGAAGTGCCTGCGTATCGGCCGGATGCAAGCCTGCTGAAGGTTCATCGAGTACGTACACCACGCCAAAAAGGTTGGAATGTACCTGCGTAGCCAGTCGCAAGCGCTGTAATTCTCCGGGAGAAAGGGTGGGCGTGGTTCGTTCCAGACTGAGGTAACCCAAGCCAAGATCAAGCATCACCTGGATGCGGGCCTGTATATCGGAGGAAATTCGTTGTCTGATGATATTCTTTTCAGACTGCTTTGAGCCTATTGATGTCTTCGCATGTTTGCCGAATATTTCCGCAAGTGATGACATTGGCAGGCGTGAAATTTCAGCAATGTCCTTTCCTTCAAAAGTAATGGAGAGTGAGTCTTTTTTAAGGCGTTTGCCATTACAAAGCGGGCAGGTGGCACTGATCATATATTTTGAGACCCGTTTTTTCATTAGCGCCGACTGCGAGGTAGAAAATGTTTTGAGAACATAAGCCTTTGCGCCGATAAAGGTTCCCATATAATCTGGTGGTTGATTTCTGGCAATGGCTTTGGCCGTTTGTTCTGGCGAAAGTCCGGGATAAACTGGTGCAGATGGGGTTTCTTCAGTAAAAAGTATCCAGTCCCGCTGCTTTTTTGGAAGTTCCCGCCAGGGAATATCAACATTATATCCCATCGAAACCAATATATCCCGTTGATTCTGCCCCTGCCAGGCTAACGGCCAGGAAGCTACCGCACGTTCACGGATGGTGAGGCTGTCATCAGGAACCATGGTCTTTTCCGTCACTTCAAAAACACTTCCCAATCCATGGCATTTTTCGCATGCACCTTGTGGTGTGTTGGGCGAAAAACCTTCTGCATAAATGATAGATTGATTTTTCGGATAATCTCCCGCCCGGGAAAAAAGCATGCGTAAAAGATTAGATAAAGTGGTTACACTTCCTACAGAAGAACGGGTAGAGGACCCACCACGTTGTTGCTGCAGGGCAACTGCAGGTGGAAGGCCATCAATTGAGTTAACTTCGGGAACACTCATCTGATTAAAAAGCCTTCTCGCATATGGCGATACTGAATCCAGATAGCGGCGTTGCGCTTCTGCATACAGCGTTCCGAAAGCGAGCGAGGATTTTCCAGAACCAGAGACACCCGTAAATACCACGAGCTGATCTCTCGGAATATCCAGGCTAACATCCTTTAAATTGTGTGTATTTGCTCCCCTTACCCTGATCATTTTATTGTCTTTGCTCATTGCCATCTTGCTTCGCGCCTGTTTTTAAAGATTAAAGTTATGCAACATTCTAACGGGTGCTTAAGTTTTTATTTGTATAAATCTCACCATAGGTACTGGTAATGTATTTAAATTTCAAATGTATAAGGCGTTTTTTTGACAAAGAAATTTTTCGTATTATCAACCACCGAAAAAGAATTACAGTGAAAAAGCTACAGGAATTTAAAACATCATTAAATGCAGAAAGTCCCGAGAGTGGGATCTCTATACAATTAAAGTCACTCTGGTATGATGGTAAAGGCGATTGGGAAAAGGCACATCAGGAGGTTGATCATTTAAATGACCAGGCATCTGCAAGAATCCATGCGTACCTCCACCGCAAAGAAGGCGACATTTGGAATGCTGATTATTGGTACAGAAGGGCAGGAGCATCCCGGCCAGATTGTTCCCTTAACGAAGAATGGGAAGAGCTGGTACTGCAGTATTTGGCTCATTGATCGTGAGGTAGGTTTAATGGCGTAGATAAAACTAATAGTCATTAAATAAGCTAGCCAATCAGGTTAAGCGTTCTGTTTTGAGTTTTGTAAGCGCCTGGGGTAAGCCCGGTTAATTTTTTAAAAACCCTCGAAAAATATTGGGCATTGTCAAAGCCAGTCATTTCGGCAATTTCATCCTGTTGCTTATTGGTGGTAATGATCAGGTATTGCGCCCTTTCTATTCGTTTCTGGAGAATGTAGTTGAGTGGACTCCGACCAGTGTAACGGTGGAAAACCCTGGAAAAATAGTCTGTATTGAGGTTCGCCCGATTGGCAAGCTGGCTAATTTTTAAAGAGGAGCCAAGATTTATCTGGATGAAAGCGATCGCATCTATTACCACTGATGGCGTAAGTGTAACCTGATCATTCTGGAAAATCTCTGGCTTGAGAAATTTCGAAATTAACTGAAGAATAATGCCCTGTGTTTCATATTGTACCGAAATACTTTGCTGGTTGTTTAATTCGGTATACTCCTTATAATAAATGTCTTTTTCGTAAACTTGCGGATTATCAGAACGATTTATCCCTCTGCCTGGGTTAATTGCAATGATTTGTTTAAAATTTGCAATATCATCGGGATTTGCTTTCACTTCCAATATTTTTCTGCAATTGGAAAACAGGGAAATTCCATCAGGAGATTCTTCGAAAAACTGAATGAAGTACTGGCTCAGAAACAGATCACAAGAAAGGTTACACAAAGTAAAACTCGGAACGATATAGATAAAACCCGGGCGTAAATTTAAACCACCATTCTGGTCGCCGATAAATCCTTCGCCCTCATCTATATAATATAACCTGTAATACGGACTGATAACATTCCTGAAGTTCCACTTTTTATTGAGTTTAACATAGTCTGCATTCAGTAATTGAAAAGAATGTTTAATAAGCCCCTTATTCACGTTCGAGTTGCATCATGGTTTTCTTAGCTGATTTTTAAGGGATTGGCATACGAAGCGGCGGGTTTTTCGGCAGGAAAGTAGACCTTTAATCCATCGGTATTTCTTTCAAATTTCAAATTCTGCCCTGTGGCCACCAGCTGTACGCTATTTATTTTTTCAGGATAGTGGGTACTGCCATCCTTTAAGCTCGTAATTAGTACCAATCCGTTGGCTGGCCAGGCCATTACCGTTGCAAAAAGAACTTTGTCTTTAACCGCAAAGCGGATATCGCGCTCTCCAAACGGAGCACCTTTACCTTCATTAAATCCCTGAGCGGTTAGTGCTGCAGATTTATTTTGAGCAGGTCCTTCACCAAAGATTTTCCAGGGCCGAGTGGCGTAAATACTTTCACTATTTGCATTCATCCATACACCAATATCCTCCACAATCTTACATTCCAGTTCATCAATAGAACCATCGCCACGAACGGGTACATTTAACATTAAATTGCCGTTTTTGCTCACTACATCCACCAGGGTGTGGATAATTTTTGAAGCACTTTTGTACCCTTTACGGTTGTAAATGCCACGATCATAATGCCAGTCGCCAAGGCAGGTGTCTGTTTGCCACGGAAGCGGCTCAATGATGTTGCTCTGGCCCCGCTCAATATCCCAAACCATTGCTTTCCTTTGTTCCTCATCCAGGATTTTCCCAGTAATCACCGCAGTGAGTTTCCCTTTTTCTTTAATGCTTTTATTGTACAGGTGTGCGGCAATTCGAAGACCGGCATCGCTAACGGGCCATAAAGGAAACTGAGAGTCATCGAAATAAATCATATCCGGATTGTATTTATTATTTACCTGGTGGAGTAACGCCATTGCCCCAATTCCACTGTTTATGAATAACACCATCATCCAGGCTGTTTTCACTTAACTGATGATTTTGGGCGTAAAGCTCTTG
This sequence comes from Pedobacter sp. N23S346, assembly GCF_048515415.1. Taxonomy (NCBI): domain Bacteria; kingdom Pseudomonadati; phylum Bacteroidota; class Sphingobacteriia; order Sphingobacteriales; family Sphingobacteriaceae; genus Pedobacter; species Pedobacter sp. N23S346. The sequence goes on along the minus strand of NZ_JBLYEE010000014.1, from coordinate 89,921 downwards.
TGGATCAAGTCCATCCCACCATTTACCTTTACCATCTTTCTTTGTTAATTTTCCATCATAAGGTACGCCAGCCAATGGTCCATTTTTATCAGCACGCTGGGCTGTTTCTAACCAGCTCCAGGTATGTGCCGCATGTACACTTACGGCAAAAGGAAGGTCGTGTTTTTTTGCAGCAGCAGCCCATCCTCCAACAATATCTTTTTTCGGTCCCTGTTTTGTTGAGTTCCAATCTTTCTGGTATTTGCTATCATAGAGGTCGAGATTATCGTGGTGATTGGCCAAGGCCATAAAATATTTTGCACCGACACTTTTGTATAACGAAACCAAGGCTTCAGGGGCCCATTTTTCTGCTTTCCAGGTATTAATCACATCTTTAAAACCAAACTGAGAAGGATGACCATATTTTTCGAGATGAAATTTATACTTCCTGCTTCCTTCCATATACATTTCACGTGCATACCAATCTCCGGCTTCTGGCTGGCATTGTGGCCCCCAATGCGCCCACATTCCAAATTTTGCATCTCTGAACCATTCTGGTGTTTGATAGCCAGATAAAGATTCCCAGGTAGGTAAAAAAGGACCAGCTAAAATTTTCTCTACAAATTCTTGTGCGGCATCTTCATTAATGGAGCATGCAAAAAGCTTACTGGAAAAAAATAGTGTGGGTAAACCAATGGCAAGGCTTTGAATGAGTTTTCTACGATTCATATACATTTGGTTAGCATGTTCTAATATAGAAAACAAATTTATTAGTGCAGATCTGAAGATCTTTATATTAAAGAGACTTCTTTTTGTACAAATCAGACTTTTATGGTGTGAAAATTAGCATTTGCTGATCAGCTCTCAGGGTAGTGAGTGAAACTTATTAATCAATATTAAATGTCAGAATAATCAGTTGGATAAATAAACCTGGTGTCGTTTTTAGATACATTGTTTTGATAGTTCTGCATTGCAGAAAGTTTTTTCCAATGGTCATCAGCGGAGAAAGCCTTCCAATGTGCATCACGATCGGCCTTATTTTCAAAAGTAGTTAAATACATCAGGTTGGGCATGTGGTTACCTGCAAGCACCTCACCATAAAAAACGGCATTGAAACCAAGTCTTTTAAACAGGCCGATTTCATCGCCTTTATTAAACATATCAACTTTATTCTGAAAATACTTTTCGGTAGGTGCCTCATAACTTCGCAATTCATAAATCCGTTCTTTCATTGGCGATTTTAATTTCGGTAACATGAAATTCGGCGCATCAGCGAAAGCTTTGAGCACGATAGATTCCAACCTTTCATAGGGTTCGTCATTATATAGCGCATCCAGATATGCTTTGCCATCAGCAGCATACTGCTTATCTTTAACGAGATTCTCATTCAAAGCCAAGATGCTGTTAAAAGATTTTAACGGGATGAAAACATAAATCAACTTTTCAGTAGGCATAGCCGGATCACTCATTACAGGCTTAAAAACACCAACCTTTTCAATTCCGAAGCGATGAAGTGCTGGTAAATAGGCTTTTTGTAAATAATCATCTACTACTTTTTCCTGTGCATCAGATTTTAAATGGTAAATCTTAATCTGATAGAAATCCCGTTTAGCCGCTGTGGCATTAAACAAATTCGTTAAAAAGATTAACGAAAACAAAAGGGTTGTTTTAATTCTTTGCGACATGTGAATAGATAATCAAAATATTTATAGGTGATGTCTAAAATAGGGATTTATTCAAATTATCCGGTAAGCGACTATTTTTAAAAAATGATTTATGTTTACTGAATATGTTTGCCAACATATAGGTGTGAAGGAAAGAATTAAATCCTAGTGAACATTCATCTTATTAATTATCTCCGATTGTATCACTTCGTAATTGTCAATCTCACTGATGATTTTCTTTTGTAAATATTCCAGTACGCAGGTTCTTCTGATGGTAACTTCAACCATGTTATCGTGCGCCTCAACAGGCAACTTCAAAAAGTTTTTATGCAAAAAGGGCTCAAAAATTTCTTTATAAGTAATTTCGTCCAGCTGTATTTTATATGTATTAACCATCTCTATTTCAGTCTTATTAATTAAATAACTGAATGGTTATTGTTTTTGTTTTGGAAATTCAGAAAAAATAATGTATTGCTCTTAGCTCTTAAAAAATAAGTGGGAAGCATGTATCTAGACAAATCAAATCATTAATTAATGAGGGACCAGAAATCACTATTCTTCACTCCCTGAAGTTGAATTGACTTCAGTTCAAACGATTTAGCATGGTGAATGTTAATATAAAAAAGGATATTAATTTGGAAAACTCACGCCCGCATGACCTGGCCGTTCTGGTATACGATAAGCTCAGGCTAACCAAGCAAAAATTCCCGCTTCCAGAACTTCAGGTACTTGATGATTTTTTTGATTGCCTGTTTTTTTTGAGCATGTGCAAGGAGGAAAGCGATCTGATCAGGGTTACGGTAACCTTTATCGATCCTTCCAATCCAGATCCGGCGCCTCCAAAACATATCGTTCCAGAAAGATGGAGTTGTATTGCTTTCGAACAGCCGATAGCGATGAACACCAAGGCTTTGGCTAAACTTTCTAAAGCTGCTGATCCGGCAAGTTCCTCGCTCGCAGTTTATTATGATGAAACAGGCAGTCTTTTCATTTGGGGAATGATTGATCAGGCCATGCACTATCAAAATTTTTTAAATTATGAATCTGATACTGGTTCAGAGCAACCCGGCCTGTTTCAGGTTTCGGTGAGTGATATCGGCACACTCCATGTGCTATTTGATTATGAACTCCTCGCCACGCTGAAGCAAAATGTGCTTGTAAAGCGCTATCTGGATGTGTTAACCATAGGGCCCATCTCAAAAATCCTTCGGAAAAATGCGGAATTTTTAAAAGTCAACTTGCGGAATTACATCGAAACGGCCCACCCCAATGAGCAATATGGTGACTGGGAAGATTTTTTAGATGGCCTTTGGATCCAGACATTCTCCAGGTTGTTACTTAAAATTCAAAACTACCAGCACGGTGGAGCGATTTTGATTGCCGATGATAGTATAGATTTAGACGTGAAATACAGAATTCATTATGAGCGATTAACCCTTTCAATGGTCGCTCATGCGAAGGCAGCCATAGATAATTTCGTTTCGGAAAGTACGATTGAAGGCGGCATACACGCAGGAAAGAGATCTATTAGTAAGGCGCTTTATTTAAGAGAGTCCGGGTCTTTTTACGATAAGCAAGGCACGGGCGATGAAATTAAGGGAGCCATTAACTTTATCGCTTCGCAAACCTGTGTAGATGGTGTGGTGCTTTTCAATAGAAATATGGTTACTAATGGCTTTGGGGCAGTTTTGAGGTCGAAAAAAATGCCTAGAAAAATTTATGTTTCTTCCACAGCTACAGCTACGTCAAAATCGTTGGCCGCTCATGATCCCAGGCATTATGGAACCAGGCATAGGTCTATGATCGCTTATTGCTGGAATCATCCTACCTCACTTGGCCTGGTAATTTCGCAAGATGGAGACATCAGGGCTTTCTCTAAAATTGAAGATAAATTAATTATGTGGGAAAACATCAAAACCCAGCAATACCTTACAGATCGGTCTCAAAACCGGAAAAAGTGACAAAAGAGGGGATGGGATTAAGTAGAATTGTTTGGGGAATGGTGTCTCACTACCGAAAGATTTATACGAGTAGATTCTATTTATTAACAGATTGACGAGATAAAACTTAGGCTGGTTGGTGATATACCAGCCAGTAGGTTAATCAGCAATGAGGTTGCCACGAAACGGAGAAGAACCATTTCTCGCAGCAATGACGACTTGTTGAGAATATCTTTTAAAAAATCTGGTTGTAGCGTCTCGCTACGACTCATCGTGCATAGCGATAGCATTAAGATTGCTTCGTACCTCGCAATGACGATTCCGCGAGAGATGTACTAAATAAATCCTCATGCTGACCTGTAGCGCAGCGGAAAGCTACGCAGTAAATTTATTTCAGCATCTCACTATGATAATATCCTGAATCAAGTTCAGGAGGACGATCCCTTAATAAAAAATTGTTCTTGAGAAAACATTCTCCGATCCTTCATCGGTAATGTTCGCGGCAATCTCCCCTTTGTTTTTACACTTTTCTAATCGCAATGCGGTTGCCACGAAACGGAGAAGAACCGTTTCTCGCAATGACGACCGTGTTAGTCAAAAGAACTGTGTTAAAAAACGAATCGGTTACAGTGGTAAAGAAATATAAAATGTACTTCCTTCGTTAATTTTGCTTTCGAACCAGATATCGCCATGGTGCGCTTCTACAATTTGTTTGGAAGTGGCAAGACCGATACCAAAAGAATGTTCTCCTGAGGTGCCTACCCGTCTGGCGTCAGTAAAAATATCAAAAATTTTGTCCCTGTGTTCGATGGGGATTCCTATTCCTTGATCTTTAATTTTGATCGTAACTTTATCTTGTGTTTTAAACATTTCAATTTCAATATTTCCGCCTATCGGGCTAAATTTAATAGCATTAACAATTAAATTGCTTACCAACCGCCAGATTTTTGCAGGATTTGCCTTAATTGTAACATTTATGCCAGAGAAAATTAAATTCTGCTCTTTTGCTTTTGCCTTAAATTGAAGTAATTCAATACAGTACATAATTAAAGATTTCAATACAACAGATTCTGTTTTTATATCATTAGCATTGGTATTGATGTTTAATAAATCGGCAATCATCTCCAGTGAATGAGTGCAAGACGTTTCCAGCAAATCAACCATCTTATGCTCATCTGTTGTAAGATCAGCATCTTTGAGTAGTGAAGTAATGCTAATGGCCGCAGCTAATGGGCTGCGAAGGTCGTGCGCAACAATTTGCATCATGCGCGTGTTTTCATACTGACTTAGCTCCAATGCTTTGAGTAGCTTCTGCATCTGAATATTTTGTTCAGTGGTTTGCCGATTAAGCATTTTAAGTTTTTTCCTGCTATGAGATAAAAAGAACAAAGTGATAATAATAACGACTGAAAAAACAATTAGTGAAAGCAGGTAGTTCTGTTGTTTTTCTTTCTCTTCACTTAAGGAATTTAGCTTATATTGTTGCTCATTGTTTTTGAAAAACATATCTATATCACTCGCTTTAAGCGCCAGACTTGCCTTATTGAAAGAATCCTGCTTGTTATAATAAAGTTGCAGGTTAGCATACGCCTTGGGGATATTCCCTGTTTTATCATAATACATCCACTCCAGCTGATACAACTTTAATTGGGTCTCTATCGGCATAGCCTTCTCAGAATACTTGACAGCTAATTTTCGCCTCAACCCTTTCAACACACGATCAGTCTTTTGTAAATGATTAAAGTTGAGGTAAAGTTTGGCCAGTTTAATTTTTGCTGTTAGGGCATCCACTTCATCAAATTCGGGCCGGTCATTAATAGCAATACTTTTTTTTAAGTAGTATTCTGCCTGATCATATTGACCTAATTTAGCATATACTCCCCCAAGATTGCCGTATACTATACCCATAGAAGTAAGAATATAATCCTCTTTTAACTGATGCATCTGTGGATATTGGTTGATTAAATTTACAGCCTTTTTATAGTAAAGTGTTGCACTATCTAACTTACCGATAAGTTCATAGCAAATGCCGATAGAATTTAGATAGTTGTTCTTCGATAAGTAAGTGTTGTAGAGTGTTTGCTTATCATTACACTTTTCACTATCATGATAAGCCTGTTTAAAGAAATGAATGGCCTGCTGATACTGCTTCTGTTTATATCTAACTTCACCAAGGCGATAGGTGAAACCATAAGCATGGCATTTATCTAGATTTTTGGCAGCAAAGTACTGGGCTTTGTAATAGTAGTGAAATGCAGTATTAGACTGTTTATTCATTAATGTGGCATCGCCTTTGGCAAATAGCGCATCTATGTACTCAAGCTTATATTGGTTTTGCCAATTATTTAAAAGAGCCAGCATACTATCGGCATATAAATTTGTTTTTGCAGCATCTTCCTTTGTTGTACGATAATGCATGAATTTAACGTTTAGCCGCTCAAACAAATCCTTTACACTGGGATTTTTTATGGTATGATAGGTAGAATCAAGATAATTTATTGCTTGATCGCTCATCTTGTAACGCCTCATGGTATCTACTTTTCCTAATATTTGTTTTGCCTGATTGGATAAACCGGGATCGGTTTGTTGGGATGGTTTTCTGTTGCAGGAAGCAAAATAACAAAGAATGATTAGACTAATTAAGATTTTATGCATAGGGAGTTTATCTGGGGATGGCAGTTATCTATAAATTCTTATTGGCACTGGTAAATGGGTCAGATTCATATTTAACCATGTAAAAAATGGCTACATAAAAAAGTATTTATCTGGACTTTAATAATGCAATATTTGTTGAAAAAATAAATCTATAAGGATCAAATTGTTTGGGCGGAGCATTTAAACTTATCTACATTATATGGTGTTTTTTTTTGTCTAAACAATTGCACCTGCATAACCAATTTTTAAACCTAGCTTAATAAGTTGTTTAGGCGTGGTGCAAATTTTAAATTATTGATCTTTCTTAAAATGCCACATTTTCGTATCCTAATTATAAAAGGTAGACGGGGAAAGGTTGTAGAAATCAACCATAATGTTCTTTGCCCCTTATAAATTTTAGCAATACTTAAAACCTTTGTTCGTTCAGTGTGCGGTTCAGTCAATTCAAGCTTGCTTTGTGCAGGTTTTTTGCCTCGTAACCTCATGGGCAATGTTCGTAGCAGTCTACAAATGGCTATAGCATTAACTGCAATGAGGGTGCTTCTAAACGGAGAAACCTCTCTTTCTTTTAATGACGGAACCAATTAAAAAGTTTAGTCGGCCTGTGCGACTGAAAACTTAGTAAGTTTAAGTCATATTCTTTCTCCTTGAACGTCCTGGCGTGAATATTTTTCAATCCTTCACCGATAATGTCTGTAGCAATCTTCTATTTGCTATTGTACTAACAGCAATGAGCTTGCTTCGTTTTACCTCCTTGCAATGAAATTCAGAAGTTTTTAATTCAACGGACAAAATCCCTATTTTATGGAGTGATAATGCCTTTCTATCTATTGGCTATTCTTCATCATATTTACTTGTAATACATTCGTTGCAAGAAAAAAATAAACGGCTTAACTGGTCTTTTATCTGAACAAAAATTTTTCAACTATTATATCATTAACGCTATTAACCTTCCTTAATACTTTGCAATAATTTATGCCAAAGATAATCAACAAAATACTGCCGTATTTAAGATTGAAATATATCCTAATGATTTATGTCATTAAGATAAGTATAAACAGATGCTGAATACATCAAATAAATTAACATACTAATTCACCAATGAGTAGAAATAAGTGCTTAAAAAACTTTGCTTTTACTTAGCCTAAATATCATCAATACCCATCAGGATCGTACCCAAGTTTAATACTGCATTAAATATGAAAAAACTTTACCCGTCTTCATGCACCAAAAAGGATCTATCGATCTGCCAGATATTTTCAGGAGAATTACCCCTTAAAATCCCTCCAACTAAAGAAAATAAATCTTCCTTTGATTTTATGATGAAACTGGCATTCTTATTTTTGCTGGTTTTTGGCATGCAGATAGGGTTTGCACAAGCGCAAACTAACCTAGCCCTGGGTAAAACGGTAACCTCATCTAGCAATTTAGATGCTTCACAATATCCTAATTCAAACCTTGTAGATGGGAGTTTCAGTACTTTTGCGAATACTAATAATACATTTAACCCCACCAATGCAGAGTGGTTTATGGTCGATTTGGGTTCTGATGTTTACATTAATAGTGTGAAAATCGGAGACCGTGCGGGTTCTAATCGGGCGCGTCGTTTTATGATTGTAACCTTTCCGAGTATAGTAGCTACCCAGAATCCAAGTCTCTTTCCGGCACAAGGTGGTGCAGTTAATCCAAGAGACTACATGGACGGTTCCAATTCATCCCTTTATAATCGCCTTATTTATACCGATGCATCTACTACTTCGAATACTAATTTTTTTGGAGGACCTGATGGTGGTACAATACCAGGGCCTGCTGGTCAAAATTTGGGTCCAGTATTTCCGGGAAAAACAGCAAGCGTAGGCGGACAATTGTCGCTAAATGTGGGTTTGCATAAAGCCCGCTATGTAATGATCATCAATCTACAGGATGACTACTTTGATCCGACAGAATTACAGGTTTTTGAAGCGGCATCACCTTTTATCCGTGCCTTTGTAAACGGAAGTTTTGAACAAGGTAGTAATAGTTCAGGAGCTGGGAGTCAGGTAAGAGAGAATCTTGTTCCTGGCTGGAGTACAACGGAGGCCGTTGGTATGTCAAAAGACAATGGACAGGATTCTCCAACGAATGGTAGCTTTATAGAGTTTTGGTCATCAGCATCTGGTGTCCCGGCTAAAGCAGGGAATTATTTCGTGGAGTTAAATGCCTTTACCAATGGCATGCTGGAGCAGAGACCGATTTGTGTACTCAATGGAGAAACCTTTACCTGGTCTTTTGCCCATAGGGGTAGGGGCGGGGTAGATGTAATGAGTTTGCGGATTAATGATATAGACGTTGCTAATTTTTCAGATAACAACGCTGCTGGCGGAACACATAGCGCCAGTATATTAACCCCGGCTAACACCACTTTAACCTCCCAGGCAACAGATGCCAATGGCTGGACACAGTATACCGGTACCTGGCGAAATACTACGGGTTCCATTCAAAAGGTAAGTTATGGTTACCGGGCGGTAAGTTCAGCAGGTGGAAATTTATCAGCGGGTAACTTTATAGATAACGTCAGCTTAACTTCTTTATCAACTTTTGTATCAATAAGTTCTGCAACTGCCACAGGACCGGAAAATACACCCACGGCCAATTTACCAAGATTACTAATTTCTGGTACTACTACTACGGCCACTACTATTGAGCTTATCGTGAATGGAACCGCTACAAGAGGTTCAGATTATACCACGCCAACGGCCTCAAGTGGCAACATTACAGTCACTGTCCCGGCCGGTACTTATGATGGTACAACGGCAACCGGGATTAGTCTGGCGCCTTATCTCAGGGTCAGCACCGATCTGGTTTCACCAGAGCCTGATGAAACCATTACGCTCACTTTAGCTAATCCATCTTCGGGATTAGCAATCGGTGAATTAAGTAGTTGCACAGATGGGCAGTCTACTTCTACCTATACCATTACCGATTCTTGTATTCCGGCTACCGTAACCGGCCCGGCCTCTGGCTGTGTGGGCGGTTCTACGCTTCAGCTTACAGGATCAGATACCCCAGCTACCAATAATCCCTGGGTATCTTCAAACCCTGGTGTAGCCACTGTTGATAATACAGGTTTGGTTACGCCAGTTTCTGCAGGTAATACCACCATTACTTATACCAATAGCACAGGTTGTACCGCTACAATTGTGATTACCATAAATCCCCAACCCACCATTACCGGCACCACCAGTGCATGTATCGGGTCAACTTCGAAACTTACAGGTTCTGCTACGGCAGCTACCAATAACCCATGGGTATCATCTAACACGGCAATAGCCACGGTTAGCAATACGGGTTTAGTTACCGGGGTTGCAGTAGGAACAGCGGTTATTACTTATACCAACAGCAATGGTTGTTCGCAGCAAGTCACTTTTACCGTAAATGAATTGCCAACTATTACCGGCACATCAACTGTGTGTGTAGCTGGTACTACTCAACTTACGGGCTCTGCCACAGCAGCCACTAATAATCCTTGGGTATCATCTAATACTGCAATTGCTACGGTAAACAATACGGGTTTGGTTACTGGGGTAGCTGCGGGTACAGCCACCATTACCTATACCAATAGTAACGGATGTACTAAGCAATTAACAGTTACTGTAAATGCCTTACCAACCATTACCGGAACAACAACTGTTTGTGTAGCTTCGACTACGCAATTAACAGGTTCAGGCACGGCAGCGACTACGGATCCATGGGTTTCATCCAATACTGCAATAGCCACGGTAAATAACACGGGTTTAGTAACTGGAATAGCCGCAGGATCAGCTGTAATTACCTATACCAATAACAATGGCTGTACCAGGCAGGTAACGATCACCGTAAATGCCTTACCAACTATCACTGGAACAACAACAGTATGTATTGGTGCTACTTCGCAACTTACCGGATCTGCTACAGCAGCCACCACAAATCCTTGGGTGTCATCCAATACCGCTGTAGCTACAGTGAGCAATACTGGTTTGGTCACCAGTGTATCGGCAGGCACCACTACCATAACTTATACGAATACGAATGGATGTTCGCAACAGGTAACCTTTACGGTAAACGCGCTGCCCTCCATCACCGGAACAACCACTGTATGTATAGCTTCAACTACTCAATTAACAGGTTCAGGTACGGCAGCAACCAATAATCCATGGGTATCATCCAATACGTCAATTGCCACAGTAAGCAATACAGGGTTAGTAACTGGTGTGGCCGCTGGAACAGCAACCATTACTTACACCAATGATAATGGATGTACCCGTCAGGTAACCATTACCGTAAATGCTTTACCAACCATCACCGGAACAACACGAGCCTGTGTAGGAAAAACCAGTCAGCTTACTGGCTCAGCTACGGCAGCAACCACAAATCCGTGGGTATCATCAGATACCGGAATTGCAACTGTAAGCAATACAGGTCTGGTAACCGGAGTGTCAGCAGGTACGGCTACAATCACCTATACCAACAGCAATGGCTGTTCTAATCAGGTTACTTTCACCGTAAACGCTTTACCTTTAATTACCGGAACAACGGATGTTTGCATCGGTTCTACCACCCAGTTAACGGGATCGGGTACACCAGCCACTTCAAATCCATGGACTTCATCGGCAACATCAATAGCCACCGTAAGCAATACGGGTTTAGTAACCGGAGTAGCTGTGGGTACAGCAACCATTACCTATACCAATAATAATGGCTGTTCACAACAAGTAACGGTTACTGTAAACGCCTTGCCAACCATTACCGGAACAACAACTGTTTGTGTAGCTTCAACTACGCAGTTAACAGGTTCTGGTACGGCAGCCACTACGGATCCATGGGTATCATCCAATACTGCTATAGCCACGGTAAATAACACGGGTTTAGTAACCGGAATAGCCGCAGGATCAGCTGTAATTACCTATACCAATAACAATGGCTGTACCAGGCAGGTAACGATCACCGTAAATGCCTTGCCAACTATCACCGGAACAACACAAGCTTGCGTTGGAAATACAACCCAACTTACGGGTTCAGGTACACCAGCCAGTACTAATCCATGGGTATCTTCAAATACGGCAATAGCCACGGTAAACAATACCGGTTTAGTAACTGGAATAGCTGCTGGAACAGCAATTATTACCTATACCAATATTAACGGATGTAGTTCAACTACCAATGTAACTATTAATGCGCTGCCAGCTGCGCCAACCGTATCTGCCGTACAGCCAACCTGTACCACTGCAACAGGCACGATTACGGTAAATGCGCCAACAGGTTCGGGATTAACTTATAGCATTGATGGTACGAACTATCAGGCTTCCACAACTTTTAATAATGTAGCTTCGGGTACCTATTCGGTAACGGTAAGAAACAGCAATGGCTGTACTTCTGCTACAACCAGTGTAACCATCAATCCACAACCTGCAACACCAGCTGCGCCAACGGTAACCACTGTGCAGCCAACTTGTACCACTGCAACTGGTAGTATTACGGTAACTGCTCCAACAGGATCGGGATTAACGTATAGCATTAATGGTACGAACTATCAGGCTTCCACAACTTTTAATAGTGTAGCTTCCGGTACTTATTCGGTAACGGTTAGAAATAGTGATGGCTGTACTTCTGCTGCAACCAGTGTAACCATCAACCCACAACCAGCCACACCAGCTGCACCAACGGTAACTACTGTACAGCCAACCTGTACCACTGCAACTGGTAGCATTACGGTAACTGCGCCAACAGGATCAGGATTAACGTATAGCATTAATGGTACGAACTATCAGGCTTCCACAACTTTTAATAATGTAGCTTCGGGCACTTATTCGGTAACGGTAAGAAACAGCAATGGCTGTACTTCTGCTGCAACTAGTGTAACCATCAATCCACAACCTGCAACACCAGCTGCGCCAACTGTAACCACTGTACAGCCAACCTGTACCACTGCAACTGGTAGCATTACGGTAACTGCACCAACAGGATCGGGATTAACGTATAGCATTAATGGTACGAACTATCAGGCTTCCACCACTTTTAATAATGTAGCTTCGGGCACTTATTCGGTAACGGTAAGAAACAGCAATGGCTGTACTTCTGCTGCAACCAGTGTAACCATCAACCCACAACCAGCCACGCCAGCTGCGCCAACTGTAACCACTGTACAGCCAACCTGTACCACTGCAACTGGTAGCATTACGGTAACTGCACCAACAGGATCAAGTTTAACTTATAGTATTGATGGAACCAACTACCAGGCATCGGCAAGTTTTACCAATGTTGCTTCGGGTACTTATTCAGTAACGGTTAGAAATAGTGATGGCTGTACTTCTGCTGCTACTAGTGTAACCATTAATCCACAACCTGCAACACCAGCAACTCCAACGCTTGGTACGGTTGTTCAGCCTACCTCATGTACACCAAGGGGTAGTTTTGTCATCACAAATTATAATGCAGCTTATACTTATACCGTAAGTCCGTTTGCTGGTGTAACCATTACTGGTAACCAGGTAACGGCCCCTGTAGGAACCTACACCGTTTCAGCAACACTTGGTTCATGTACTTCTGGTGCGTCAGCTAGTGTAACACTAACACGTCCGGCTACTTTAACAGCCGTGATCAGCTCTTCAAATAACGTAAACTGTTTTGGGGCAAGTACAGGTAGTGCAACCGTTTCAGTAACCGGAGGTACCAGTCCATATACCTATTCATGGAATTCTAATCCGGCACAAACCTCTGCGACAGCAAATAATCTGGCAGCCGGTACCTATACGGTAACCGTAACGGATGCCAGTGGTTGTTCAACCACTCAGGATGTAACCATTACACAACCTGCTGCCGGATTAAGTATTACCGGAACAGTAATCAATTCAACCTGTGGAGCCACTAGTAATGGGTCTGTTGATATTACACTTTCAGGTGGAACAACGCCATATACTTATCTATGGGACTCAGGCGAAACCACGCAAGACATCAGCAATAAAGGAGCTGGTACTTACACGGTAACGGTTACTGATGCTAAAAGCTGTTCTACATCATCATCGTTTACAGTTACAGCAGGTAATTGTCAGCCAATTGCAGTTAATGATTTCGGAAACACGACACCAGGTGTTCCAGTTTCTGGAAATGCATCAACAAATGATACGCCAAGTGGTGATGGTGGTAACGTATGGTCTTTAATTGGTACCGATGGTGGCGCAACGCTAGGTTCGGTAACGATGAATACAGATGGATCATTTACCTATACACCAAAACCAAATACCAGCGGAACAGATACCTTTACTTATCATGTATGTGATGTAGACGGGGATTGTTCTATAGCAGTGGTGACCATCACCATTGATGCATCTACGCTAAGCATCAGCACAACAGGTACAAATGTAAAATGTTACGGAAATACAGATGGTTCGGCTACAGTAACTGCAACAGGCGGTACAGCACCATATACTTATTCATGGAACACCTCTCCAATACAAACTACTGCGACAGCAAATAATCTTGCAGCTGGTAGTTATACCGTTACGGTTACCGATAACGTTGGTACCATCAGAACGGAAAATATTACCGTTAGCCAGCCATCAAGTGCATTAGTAGCGAATGTTGATATTCCACCTGTAGATGTAAAATGTTTCGGACAGAATACGGGAAGTGCAACAGCTTCAGCTAGCGGTGGTACTGGCCCATATACTTATTCATGGAACACTTAGCCAGTACAAACCACTACTACTGCAAGTAATCTTGCAGCAGGTACTTATACCGTAACTGTTACTGATGCAAATGGTTGCACCAGCAGCAAAAATGTAACCATCGCACAGCCTTCTGCTGCATTAAGCATCAATATCATATCGCAAAATGTAATTTGTTACGGTTCTAATACAGGAAGTGCAACTGCTTCAGCAAGTGGAGGTACCAGTCCATATAATTATTCATGGAATACCAATCCGGTACAGGCGTCGGCAACGGCCAATAACCTTACTGCAGGTACCTATACAGTTACTGTTACAGATGCAAATGGCTGCTCAACAACTCAAGATGTAACCATTACAGAGCCATCTGGTCCGGTGCCTGCTCCAACGGTTACCTCAGTACAACCAACCTGTACCAGTGCTACGGGCAGCATTTCGGTCAGTGCACCAACAAGCTCGGGTTATACCTATAGCATTGATGGTACCAGCTATCAGGCTTCAACCACTTTCACAGCTGTTGCGCCAGGTACTTATCCGGTAACGGCAAGAAACAGCGATGGCTGTACTTCTGCCGCTACCAATGTAACCATCAATTCACAGCCGATAACACCTGCTTCGCCAACAGTATCGGCAATACAGCCTACGTGTACTACCGCAACAGGAACAATAAATGTTACTGCACAAAGTGGAACAGGAATAACTTATAGTATAGATGGAATAAATTATCAGGCTTCAACCAGTTTTACAAATGTAGCATCAGGCACCTATTCTGTTACAATAAGGAATAGTGATGGTTGTACTTCTGCAGCTACCAATATAACCATTGATCCACAACCAGTAACACCAGCTGCGCCTACGGTGAGCGCTGTACAACCAACCTGTACTACTGCAACCGGTACCATCACCATTACCGCGCCAACAGGTTCAAATTTGGAATATAATCTTAATGGAGGTACATATCAGGCTTCAACAGTATTTAATAATGTTGCGGCTGGTAGCCATACTATCTTATCTAGAAATACAAATGGTGGTTGCGTTTCTTCACCAACAACTATTAATATCGATATAGCTAATTGTCCTGCTCTCCGCTTGACTAAAACCGGAACATTCGCTGATGCAAACAATAACGGTAAGGCCGAAATAGGAGAGACCATTACTTACACCTTTAAAGTAGAAAACACGGGTAACGTAACGGTGAGTGACATCCAGATCACAGATCCGAAAGTTACAGTTACAGGTGGTCCAATTACTTTGGCTTCTGGTGCAGTAGATAATAATACCTTCACCGCTTTATACACGATTACGCAGGCTGATGTGGATGCAGGCAGAGTAGACAATTTGGCTACGGCTACAGGTAAAGATCCAAAAGGTAACCCAGTTACTGATGATTCAGAAAGCGGTAACCCTGCAGATCCTAATAACCCAGCTAACCCAACTTGTCCGACCTGTACGATTACACCATTAACACCAAGCCCTGCTATCCGTTTGACAAAGACTGGAACATTCGCCGATGCGAATAATAACGGGAAAGCAGAAGTAGGTGAGAAAATCACTTATACCTTCAAGGTAGAAAATATAGGTAACGTAACGGTAAATGACATCCAGATCACGGATCCGAAAGTTACGGTAACAGGTGGCCCAATTACTTTGGCTCCTGGTGCGGTTGACAATAATACGTTCACTGCTTCATACACGGTTACGCAAGCCGATGTTGATGCAGGCAGGGTAGACAATTTGGCTACGGCTACAGGTAAAGATCCAAAAGGTAACCCGGTTACTGATGATTCAGAAAGCGGTAACCCTGCAGATCCTAATAACCCGGCTAACCCAACTTGTCCGACCTGTACGATTACGCCATTACCTTCAAGTCCAGCCATCCGTTTAACAAAAACCGGAACATTTGCTGATGCGAATAATAACGGCAAGGCAGAAGTAGGTGAGACGATTACTTATACCTTCAAGGTAGAAAACACAGGTAACGTAACGGTAAGTGATATTAAAATCACGGATCCGAAAGTGACCATCGTTGGTGGACCAATCACGCTTGCACCTGGTGCAACTGATAATACCACTTTTACTGCGGCTTATACGATTACGCAAGCTGATGTTGATGCAGGTAGGGTAGACAATTTGGCTACTGCTACAGGTAAAGATCCAAAAGGTAATTCGGTTACTGATGATTCAGAAAGCGGTAACCCTGCTGATCCTAATAACCCGGCTAACCCAACTTGTCCGACCTGTACGATTACACCACTACCATCAAGTCCAGCTATCCGCCTGACTAAAACCGGAACATTTGCTGATGCAAATGCCAACGGCAAAGCAGAAGTAGGTGAGACGATCAACTATACATTCAAGGTAGAAAATACCGGTAACGTAACGGTAAGTGATATCAAAATCACGGATCCGAAAGTGACCATTGTTGGTGGTCCGATCACTTTGGCACCTGGTGCAACAGATAATACCACGTTTACTGCGGCTTATACCATTACACAAGCTGATGTAGATGCGGGAAGAGTAGACAACATGGCTACGGCTACAGGTAAAGATCCAAAAGGTAACCCGGTTACTGATGATTCAGAAAGCGGTAACCCTGCAGATCCTAACAACCCGGCTAACCCAACTTGTCCGACTTGTACAATCACGCCATTACCATCAAGTCCTGCTATCCGTTTGACAAAGACTGGAACATTCGCTGATGCGAATAGTAACGGCAAAGCAGAAGTAGGTGAGAAAATCACTTATACCTTCAAGGTAGAAAATATAGGTAACGTAACGGTAAGTGACATCCAGATCACGGATCCGAAAGTTACGGTAACAGGTGGCCCAATCACGCTTGCACCTGGTGCAACGGATAATACCACTTTTAATGCGGCTTATACGATTACGCAAGCTGATGTGGATGCGGGAAGAGTAGATAACCTGGCAACAGGTAAGGGTAAAGATCCAAAAGGTAATCCGGTTACTGATGATTCAGAAAGCGGTAACCCTGCAGATCCTAACAACCCGGCTAACCCAACTTGTCCGACTTGTACGATTACGCCATTACCTTCAACCCCAGCCATCCGTTTAACAAAAACCGGAACATTTGCTGATGCGAATAGTAACGGCAAAGCAGAAGTAGGTGAGACGATTAACTATACGTTCAAGGTAGAAAACACAGGTAACGTAACGGTAAGTGATATTAAAATCACGGATACTAAAGTTATGGTAACAGGTGGTCCGATCACTTTGGCACCTGGTGCAACAGATAATACCACTTTTACTGCGGCTTATACCATTACGCAAGCTGATGTAGATGCGGGAAGAGTAGATAACCTGGCAACAGGTACGGGTAAAGATCCGAAAGGCAACCCGGTTACTGACGATTCAGAAAGCGGTAACCCTGCAGATCCTAATAACCCGGCTAACCCAACTTGTCCGACCTGTACGATTACACCATTACCATCAAGTTCTGCTATCCGCCTGACTAAAACCGGAACATTCGCTGATGCGAATAATAATGGTAAGGCAGAATTAGGTGAGACGATTAACTATACGTTCAAGGTAGAAAATACTGGTAACGTAACGGTAAGTGATATTAAAATTACGGACACGAAAGTCACGGTAACAGGTGGCCCAATCACGCTTGCACCTGGTGCAACGGATAATACCACTTTCACTGCGGCTTATACGATTACGCAAGCTGATGTAGATGCGGGAAGAGTAGATAACCTGGCAACAGGTAAGGGTACAGATCCAAAAGGCAATCCGGTTACTGATGATTCAGAAAGCGGTAACCCTGCAGATCCGAACAACCCGGCTAACCCAACTTGTCCGACTTGTACGATTACGCCATTACCATCAAGTCCTGCCATCCGCCTGACTAAAACTGGAACATTCGCTGATGCGAACAATAATGGCAAGGCAGAAGTAGGTGAAACAATCAATTATACATTTAAAGTAGAGAACACAGGTAATGTTACGGTAAGTGACATTAAAATCACGGATCCTAAAGTTACGGTAACAGGTGGCCCAATTACTTTGGCTCCTGGTGCGGTTGACGCAACGAGTTTCACCGCTTCATACACGGTTACGCAAGCAGATGTTGATGCAGGTAGGGTAGACAATTTAGCTACGGCTACAGGTAAAGATCCAAAAGGTAACCCGGTTACTGATGATTCAGAAAGCGGTAACCCTGCAGATCCGAACAACCCGGCTAACCCAACTTGTCCGACCTGTACGATTACACCATTACCATCAAGTCCTGCGATCCGTTTAACAAAGACTGGAACATTTGCTGATGCGAATAGTAACGGCAAAGCAGAAGTAGGTGAGACGATTAACTATACGTTCAAGGTAGAAAACACAGGTAACGTAACGGTAAGTGATATTAAAATCACGGATACTAAAGTTATGGTAACAGGTGGCCCAATCACGCTTGCACCTGGTGCAACGGATAATACCACTTTTACTGCGGCTTATACCATTACGCAAGCTGATGTAGATGCGGGAAGAGTAGATAACCTGGCAACAGGTAAGGGTACAGATCCAAAAGGTAATCCGGTTACTGATGATTCAGAAAGCGGCAACCCTGCAGATCCGAACAACCCGGCTAACCCAACTTGTCCGACTTGTACGATCACGCCATTACCATCAAGTCCTGCTATCCGTTTGACAAAGACTGGAACATTCGCTGATGGGAATAATAACGGTAAAGCAGAAGTAGGTGAGACGATTACTTACACGTTTAAAGTAGAAAACACGGGTAACGTAACGGTAAGTGACATTAAAATCACAGATCCGAAAGTGACCATCGTTGGTGGCCCAATCACGCTTGCACCTGGTGCAACAGATAATACCACTTTTACTGCAGCTTATACGATTACGCAGGCTGATGTAGATACGGGAAGAGTAGATAACCTGGCAACAGGTACGGGTAAAGATCCAAAAGGTAATCCGGTTACTGATGATTCAGAAAGCGGTAACCCTGCAGATCCTAATAACCCGGCTAACCCAACTTGTCCGACCTGTACGATTACACCATTACCATCAAGTCCTGCGATCCGCCTGACTAAAACCGGAACATTTGCTGATGCGAATAGTAACGGCAAAGCAGAAGTAGGTGAGACGATTACTTACACGTTTAATGTAGAAAATACAGGTAACGTGACGGTAAGTGACATTAAAATCACGGATCAGAAAGTAACCATCGTTGGTGGCCCAATTACTTTGGCTCCTGGTGCGGTTGACAATAATACGTTCACTGCTTCCTACATGGTTACGCAAGCAGATGTTGATGCAGGTAGGGTAGACAATTTGGCTACGGCTACAGGTAAAGATCCAAAAGGTAACCCGGTTACTGATGATTCAGAAAGCGGTAACCCTGCAGATCCTAACAACCCGGCTAACCCAACTTGTCCGACCTGTACGATTACACCATTACCATCAAGTCCTGCTATCCGCCTGATTAAAACAGCTGCGTTTGCTGATGTAAATGGAGACGGCAGAGCGCAGGTAGGTGAGACGATTAACTATACGTTTAAAGTAGAAAACACTGGTAATGTAACGGTAAGTGGTATACGTATTACTGACGCCAAGGTTACCGTAATAGGAGGTCCAATAACACTGACACCTGGTGCAACTGATAATACCACTTTTACTGCGGCTTATACGGTTACGCAGGCTGATGTGGATGCGGGAAGAGTAGATAACCTGGCAACAGGTTCTGGTAAAGATCCAAAAGGCAACCCGGTTACTGATGATTCAGAAAGCGGTAATCCTGCTGATCCGAATAACCCAACTACGCCTGCTTGTCCAACCTGTACGGTAACACCATTGCCATCAAGCCCAGCTATTCGTTTGACCAAGACCGGATCATTTGCTGATGCGAATAATAATGGCAAGGCAGAAGTAGGTGAGACCATTAACTATACATTTAAAGTAGAAAACACTGGGAACGTAACGGTAAGTGATATTAAAATCACGGATACTAAAGTGACCATTGTTGGTGGCCCAATCACTTTGGCACCTGGTGCAACAGATAACAGTACCTTCACAGCAGCTTATACGATTACGCAGGCTGATGTAGATGCAGGAAGAGTAGATAACCTGGCAACAGGTACGGGTAAAGATCCGAAAGGAAATCCGGTAACTGATGATTCAGAAAGTGGAAACCTTGCTGATCCGAACAATCCAGCGACCCCAGCTTGTCCGACTTGTACCATTACGCCATTACCTTCAAGCCCGGCCATCCGCCTGATTAAAACAGCTGCGTTTGCTGATGCAAATGGAGATGGCAAAGCGCAGGTAGGCGAGACGATCAACTATACATTTAAGGTCGAAAACACGGGTAACGTTACGGTAAGTGACATTAAAATCACGGACACTAAAGTGACCATTGTTGGTGGCCCAATCACTTTGGCACCTGGTGCAACAGATAACAGTACCTTCACAGCAGCTTACACGATCACCCAGGCTGATGTTGATGCTGGAAGAGTAGATAACCTGGCAACAGGTATGGGTAAAGATCCGAAAGGAAATCCGGTAACTGATGATTCAGAAAGCGGTAATCCTGCAGATCCGAACAACCCGGCTACCTCGGCTTGTCCAACCTGTACAGTTACACCATTACCATCAAGTCCGGCCATCCGCCTGATTAAAACAGCTGCGTTTGCTGATGCAAATGGAGATGGCAAAGCGCAGGTAGGTGAGACGATCAACTATACATTTAAAGTAGAGAACACAGGTAACGTAACCGTTAGTGATATTAAAATTACGGACACGAAAGTTATGGTAACAGGTGGCCCGATCACGCTTGCACCTGGTGCAACGGATAATATCACCTTCAAGGCGATATATACCATTACACAAGCCGATGTTGATGCAGACCGTGTAGATAACCTTGCAACAGGTTCTGGTAAAGATCCAAAAGGGAATACGGTTACTGATAATTCAGAAAGCGGCAATCCTGCTGATCCGAATAACCCGGCTACCCCGGCTTGTCCGACCTGTACGGTAACTCCATTACCTTCAAATCCGGCCATCCGCCTGATTAAAACAGCTGCGTTTGCTGATGCAAACGGAGATGGCAGAGCGCAGGTAGGTGAGACGATTAACTATACGTTTAAAGTAGAAAACACCGGTAATGTAACGGTAAGTGGTATACGTATTACTGACGCCAAGGTTACCGTAACAGGAGGTCCAATAACACTGGCACCTGGTGCAATGGATAATACCACCTTCAAGGCAATATACACCATTACGCAAGCCGATGTTGATGCAGGAAGAGTAGATAACCTGGCAACAGGTAATGGTAGAGATCCAAAAGGAAATCCGGTTACTGATGATTCAGAAAGCGGCAATCCTGCTGATCCGAATAATCCGGCTAGCCCGGCTTGTCCAACCTGTACCATTACGCCGCTTCCACAAATTAGTAGCATTGCGCTGGTTAAAACGGTAACGAATACAGGTACTGGCTTGAACGGAAGTTTTGTGCTCGGAAATAGTATTGAATATTCATTTACCATCACCAATACCGGAACTACTGTATTAAACAATATCGTTTTGAATGACCCAATCATAACAAATACAGCAATTAATATACCTGGAGTTTTGGCTCCAGGTGCTGCTGTAACGGTTAAACGAACTTATTTGGTTACATCAACAGATATTAATCGTGGAAACGTAACAAATACGGCAACTGTAACTTCAAAAGATGGATCAGGTAAAACGGTTACTGATGTTTCTGGATCGGGTGTGAATAATGATAATCCAACAGTTACCCAACTAGAGCGTCCACCGGTTGCCACGAATGATAATGCGGCCACTAAACAAGGTGTTCCGGTTACGATTCCAATATTGACAAACGATACGCCTGGAAGTACACCGCTGGATCCGCTTACCGTAGTTATTGTTACGCCTCCGGCACATGGTACTTTAACCATCAACAAAGATGGAACAGTTACTTATGTTCCAGATCCTAATTATAGCGGACCGGATAGCTTTGTTTATACTGTGAAAGACCAATCTGGTGTAACATCAAACCCAGCAACAGTAAACATCACGATTACAGCTACTATACCTGTTGCAGTTAATGATGTAACTAAAACCGGGTTTAATACGCCTATACAAATGGATATATTAGGTAATGATAGCGGAAATGGCGCTACAATAGACCGAAGCAGTATCCAGATTATTACCCAGCCAAAAAATGGTACGGTAAGGGTAAATACCGATGGTACAGTATTGTATACGCCTAATCCAGGTTTTACAGGAGTAGATACTTTCATTTATCGTGTAAAAGATGCCAACGGAAACTGGACTAATGATGCTATCGGAACCATCACCATAGAAGGGTTCTTTATTCCAAATGTTTTCACACCAAATGGTGATGGTAAGAATGATACCTTCTTCATTGTAGGGCTGGAAGCATTTGATTCGGTAGATATCGAAATCTACAATCGTTGGGGTAACCAGGTTTACAGAATGAACGGATATAAAAACGACTGGACAGGTTATGGGCTTAATGAAGGTACTTACTTCTATAAGATTACGCTTAAAAAAGGGAACGATTCACAAACAGTTGCCGGACCGGTTTTATTAAAAAGATAATACTAAACAGAATCAAAAATGAAGAAGCCTGTTATAAAAAAAGCCTTACTTGCAGTAGCGATAGTTTTATTGATAAAACTGCCGGTAATGGCGCAACAGAACATCCAGTTTACGCAGTATATATTTAATTCTCTTAGTGTAAACCCTGCCTATGCAGGTTATAAGGAAGAACTCTTTGCACAACTTGCGCTCCGCACACAGTGGACGGGGCTGAAAGGCGCACCGCAAACGGGACAGCTTTCTTTGGATGGCGTAACAGAGAGTACAAAAAAGAATGTTGGTTTAGGTGTTCAGATCACTGCAGATAAACTAGGTTCACAAACGGCCAATTCCATTTATTTAAATTATGCCTATAGAATAAGGTTAAATGGTGATGATACCGAACGACTAAGCTTCGGCTTAGGTGCCGGAGTAACCAATTATGCTATTGATGGTGCATCTCTACGTCCTGTTGAGGTGGATGATCCTACGGTTACCAATGGCAACCTCAGTAGTTTTATCCCTGATGCCCGATTCGGTGTTTATTATAGTAGTCCCCGGTATTATGTCGGGGCCTCTGTAATGGATTTGTTCTCTGGTGATGTATCCAATGATGTATTTCAATGGGATACTGCAACGCAACAAAACATTAAGCGCAAACGCCATTATTACATCATGACAGGAGCCTTGTTTGAACTTTCTGAAGGATTAAAACTAAGACCGAGTTTGCTATGGAAGGAAGATTTTAAGGGGCCAAGTAGTCTGGATTTGAATGCGATGATCGTATTTGCGGATAAGTTTTGGATTGGCGGCGGATTTCGCACAGGTGTAAACCTATGGGATAAGGATTTCAGACGCGGTCAAACATTGAGTAATTCCAATTCACTGTCGGGTATTGTACAATTTTATGCTTCCAATCGGTTCAGGATAGGCTATTCTTATGACTATATCACCAGCGGATTGAGTAGTGTACAAAATGGCTCACATGAAATTACCCTTGGCTTAACCTTCCCCTCAAAGTTGAACCGCTTGCTTAGTCCACGCTTCTTTTAATTCTGTATAATAATAAGATACGTCATGAATATAAATTTTAAATATATCTTACTGCCTCTTTTTGCAGCCATGTTACTTTGTAATGAAGGCAAAACGCAGGAACAACTTTCGCTAAGGGAAAGGGCCAAACTTAAGTATGACAGTTATGATTATGCTCAGGCCATTCCTGCCTATCTTAAATTGGTGGATGTGAAAGTTCCAAGAATGGCAGATATTGAAAAACTGGCTTACTGTTATACTCATATTAATGATTATGAAGCAGCCGAAAACTGGTTTTCACGATTGGTTACCTATCCGGAAAGCAAGAATGAAAATCTGCTGGCTTACGGTGCAGTACTCAAATCGAATTTCCGTTACAAAGAGGCTAAAAAGGTATTTGAAACCTACGCACAGAAAACAGGCGATGGTAAAAAAGTGCTTAATGAAATAATTGGATGTGATTCAGCACAGGTATGGCTCTCCAAACCTACCGCACATGTCATCAAAAATGAAGCGCTGGTTAATACGGAGAATTCTGAGTTCAGCTTATTTCCGATTACTGGAAATGCTTATTATACCGGAGAGGCGGAAACAAAAGAATCCGTTAACATATCGGGTAGAACAGGTCATTCATATCTGCGGATATTTAAGGCCGATAGGGTAGAAAATAGTACACTAAGCTTACCTACGTTGGATGTTGCTTCGTATAACAATGGAAGTTACCATATTGGGCCCATAGTGAGCAACAAGGCTGGAGATATGCTTTTTGTTTCGCGTACATATGTGGGCAAAAAAGATAGTGAGATAGAAATAGTAGGCAAAAGAAAGTTCAGAACAAACAACATCGAACTTTATATCTATACCGCAAAGGATGGTAAATGGGAGATGAAGCCCTTTGCCTATAATAATGTATCAGCCTATTCGCTGGGGCAAGCTAGCCTGAGTCAGGATGAAAAAACACTATATTTCTCATCTGATATGCCGGGCAGTCTCGGTGGTACAGATATCTGGTACAGCATCTTACAAAGCGATGGCAACTGGAGCAAGCCTGAAAACGCAGGGAAATCTGTTAATACCAGTGGTAATGAAATGTTCCCCTCAATAGGAGTAGATGGTGTGCTGTATTATTCCAGTAATGGTTTACCAGGCATGGGCGGACTTGATCTGTTTGTAACCCAGGGTGAACGAAATAGCTGGACTAAGCCCGTCAACCTGCATTACCCCATTAATTCTCCAGGCGATGATTTTGCATTTATTAAAACGTCTTTACCTTCAGCAGATCTCGGTACAGGTTACCTGTCATCTAACAGGAAGGGTGGAAAAGGAGGCGATGATATTTACAGTTTCGGCAATCAAAAACCAAAGATCATCCTCGCTTTAAAAGGGATCTCATTTAATAAAACCACAGGAGCTATACTTCCGCTAACCGATGTAACACTCCTGACTGAAGAACGCCGATTAGTTGGAAAACAACTTACGGCAGATTCTGGTAAATACTTCTTCGAACTGGATCGAAACATGAACTATACCCTGCTGGGGCAGAAAGCACGGTACTACAGCGACTCTGCAACTGTAACAACTGTTGGCCTCACAAAATCTGATACACTGGAAGTAAACCTCTATCTACAGCCACTTTTTGTAGTTGGAACTAAGATAGAGATCAAAAATATTCATTATAATTTCGATAAAGACAATATCAGGCCAGATGCTGCCAAAATACTTGATGAAACAGTACGTATTATGCGGGATAATCCCACTCTGGAAATTGAAATGGGATCGCATACAGATAGCCGGGGCTCAGATATTTATAATATAGATCTTTCTCAGCGGCGTGCACAATCTGCTGTTAATTATCTGGTTAGCCGGGGTATTGAAAGAAGCCGCATGAAAGCTAAAGGATATGGAGAAACGCAATTGCTAAACAGGTGCAAGAATGGTCTCGCCTGCTCTATTGCCGAGCATCAGGCAAACAGGCGAACGGAGTTTAAAATTGTGAAGTATTAATTTGATATGGGGAAATCCGGCCGATCAAACAGGCAGACAGAAATAATATTCTGATTACTGAATGGTATGATCTTGCATCCGGGTGGCCCCATATTAAAGCTAAGTATTAATCCTTTAGGAGAACCTTCAAAGAAGATGAATCACTTTAACTAAAACTCAATCAACAGATCATCAAATAGTCGCTAAAATCAAATTTTCCTATTTTAAAAATTAAAGAATAATCTGATTAATTTCTGCGATCAGATTGTTTTTACTTAAGTTATGACCTTATTTTATCATACTGTTTATGTATGTTTATAATACGTCAGCAGGAACCATTAGCATATCCTGTTGAGGAAATAAATTTACCATAGATTTGTGCTTATATATTCTTTTGTTATAACCGTATTTTGTAAGTTAGTAGGAAAAAAATACGCTTAATGAACTGCCTGATTGTTGATGATAACAAGATTTTTAGACTCCTGATTAAAAAGTTAATATCTCTGGATACCTCACTTATCCTGGTTGCAGAATGTGAGGATGCCATCGAAGCACATCAGCAAATCATGGAAAATAAGATCGATCTTATCTTTTTAGATATTCTGATGCCCGGTATGAGTGGACTGGAACTGGCGAAAATTTTGGAGGATAAACCACCCTTAATTATTTTTACCACATCTATAGCAGAACACGCTGTTGAAGCCTTCAGTTTGAATGTAGTCGATTTTTTGCTCAAACCAATTTCAGCTTCGCGGTTTTTAAAAGCCATTGAAAAAGCTAAAGCCATTGCAATTAGAAATCAGAACACTCAAGAAGTTAATTTTCCTGAATTCATATTTATCAGAGATTCTAATATTGTTCGCCGGGTGAAAGTTATTGATATTTTATATTTTGAAGCCATAGGCGATTATGTAAAAATCCAATTGGTTGGAAATGTTGATTACTCTATCCATTCTTCTTTAAAAAATATTGAACATAAATTACCACAGCAGTTTTTTTTACGGATTCACCGGTCTTTTATTATCAGTCTGAGTAAAATAGACGGTATTGAAGGCAAAACGCTCATCATAGATAAGCACCTCGTTCCTGTTTCCGATAGTTACAGGGCCAATCTCAACAAATCTATGAAGTTTTTATAAGGGAACGGTTGTTCACCCTATCTAATCCATGTAGAAAAGTGCTGATTAATATTTACGACCTGCATTGGTTAGTATTATCCTTTTTATACACCGCACCGGTTTTCAATAAAAAAGTTAGGATGATCACAATTAACATAAATTCCTTCCAGCATTTTACAGATAAATACGGAAGCATTTAACGGATACGGCATATCTTCTAAACGCTCTTTCAATCCTTATTCATTATGATCATATAAATTAAAATGATTTTTTTTGTAAACGACTTCACTGTAATAATATACAGATTTGATTTTCATTTATTTGGTTTGGATTGAAAACTAATACGTTTTTAATCTGTTATATGGTTGTCACCAAACAAATGTTTGTTTAAATCTAAGTATTCTATTTTAGTATTGAAACCCCGGCTTTGTTTAATGGGCAGTTTACAATAAATGATATTATTCATACATTTAGTTTTTAACAAAAAATGAATGGCTAAAAACACTAGCAAGTCCAGGTCTGAATTAATGACTGGCATTTCAAAAACCCGAACAGGAATATCAGGTCTAGATGAGATCACATTAGGAGGTCTTCCGTCAAATCGTCCCACACTTATTTGTGGTGAGGCAGGATCTGGTAAAACACTTTTTTCCATCGAATTCATCGTTAGGGGAGCATTGGATTATAATGAGCCTGGTGTGTTTATGGCATTTGAAGAGAAGGCCGATGAGCTTAAAACAAATGTAGCTTCTCTCGGCTTTGACCTTGAGCAACTGGAAAAAGATAAAAAAATTCGCATTGATTATGTGCATATCGACCGTTCGGAGATAGAAGAAACCGGGGAGTATGATCTGGAAGGTCTTTTTATTCGCTTGGGTTATGCCATCGATAGTATCGGAGCTAAACGCGTTGTACTGGATACCATAGAAAACCTTTTTTCAGGATTAAATAATGATGGTATTCTTCGTGCCGAAATCAGAAGGCTTTTCCAATTTTTGAAATCAAAAGGAGTAACAGCTATCATCACTGGTGAAAGGGGAGAGAAAAGTTTAACAAGACAAGGATTGGAAGAGTATGTTTCAGACTGTGTGATTCTTCTCGACCATAGAATTATTAATCAAATTTCGACAAGAAGACTAAGAATCGTTAAGTACCGTGGTTCTGTACATGGCACCAACGAATATCCTTTCCTTATTGATGAAGAGGGAATTTCTGTGTTGCCCGTTACTTCACTCGAACTCAACAAGGAGGTTTCATCGAAATGCATTTCATCCGGCATTCCGGCTTTAGATAAAATGCTTGGTAATAAGGGATTCTATAAAGGGAGCAGCATTCTCGTTTCAGGTACAGCAGGAACAGGTAAGACCAGTATTGCCGCCAGCTTTGCCAATGTTACCTGTCTTAGAAAAGAGAAATGTCTCTTTTTCGCTTTCGAAGAATCTCCAAAGCAGATCATCAGAAATATGCTATCCATTGGAATGGATTTGCAAGCTCATATAGATAATGGTTATTTATCGTTCTATGCTTCAAGGCCAACACTTTACGGCTTAGAAATGCATTTGGTAGCCATCCATAAGGCAATTAAAAAGTTTAAACCAGACGTTGTTATTCTTGACCCGATCACAAACCTGATCACGATAGGTTCTGTGAGTGAGGTAAGAACGATGCTGGTTCGTTTGATCGACTTTTTACAAGCTGAACAAATTACAGTAATGTTCACGGCGCTTACACTTAATAGTATTGTGAATGAACAAACCGATGAAGGTGTTTCCTCATTGGTTGATGCCTGGTTGCTGATCAGGGATATCGAGAACAATGGCGAGCGAAACCGGGGTTTGTATATCATGAAATCCAGAGGGATGAAACATTCTAATCAGGTTAGGGAATTTGTGATTACAGATGATGGTCTTGATCTGGAAGATGTCTTCCTGGCAGAAGACGGCGTATTAACCGGATCTGCACGTGCCACCAGGTTATTGCTGGAGCAAACGAGTGAGTTGATTCATGCTCAGGCCATTAGCCGGAAAGATCGTGAGTTAATTCGTAAGAAAAAAGTTTTAGAATCTAAAATAGATAGTCTGCGATCTGAATTTGAATCCGCAGAAGAAGAATTAAATAAAGTTTATGTGGAAGAAGCCTTAAAAAAACAAATCATGGGTGATACCCTATCGAAGATGACCGATTTACGCGGAGGGAATACAGGCTTTTCATCAAATGCGCTGTCAAATAAAATAAAAAAATAGTGGGTAAAACTTATGAGCTGCGACTTTATGTTGCGGGCAAAACGACAAAGTCTGTTGTTGCCCTGGAAAACCTTAAACGAATTTGTGAAGACCATCTTGCAGGGGAATATAGCATTGAAGTAGTCGATCTGTTGGAAAAACCACAACTTGCTGAAGGAGATCAGATTCTGGCGATTCCAACCCTGGTTAAAAAGGTGCCTGAACCTGTTCGAAAAATCATCGGCGACCTCTCAAATGTTGAAAAAGTGTTGGTTGGGTTAGATATTCGTCCCAAACCAACAGTTTAGTTAATTTAAGATACGGGAGACAATTTAAATGGAGCAGGAGCAGGGTGAATATTTTATTTTAAGACTTTTTATTGCCGGGTCGTCGCCGGTTTCGGTTCGTGCTATAAAAAATCTGAGGGAAATTTGCGAGGAATTTCTGAAGGATCGCTATGAACTTGAAATTATCGATGCGCACCAGCAACCCTTGCTCGTACGAGATGAAAATGTAACTGCAATCCCAATGTTGCTGAAGAAAAAACCAGATCCTTGCAGGCGGATTATTGGTGACTTCTCCGATCGGGAAAAGGTTTTAAGGGGCTTAGGCATTAGGATTAAGTAAATGGAAAAGTCGAGAGAAGTTCTTCAACTTGAGGCAGCTAACCGCGAATTGCAAATCCAGCTTGAGGAGGCCAATGATATTATTCACGCCATCCGCACTGGTGAAGTAGATGCCCTGGTGGTAAATGGCAAAGACGGTCATCAGCTTTTTACCCTAAAAAGTGCCGATCAAACTTACAGGATTTTTATTGAGCAAATGACTGAAAGTGCGTTGACACTCGATCAGGATGGCCGGATTTTATATTGTAATTCGCGTTTTGCAGCACTGTGTACCGTTCCACTTGAAAAGGTAATCGGGATGAAACTCCTTGATTTTATTTTGAAAGAAGATTGGATTTTCGCTCAGGAGGTGATTGATGCAGCCTGGGAGATTGACACCAGAACAGAGTTGAATCTAGTTAATCGTGAGCAAGAAAAAATCGCTGTACAACTATCGCTAAAAGTCTTAAAACTTGATGAGGGCACTGCATTAAGTATCATCATAACAGATTTAACAGAACTTAAAAAACATCAGTTACTACTGCAGATTAGAAATGAACAATTAGAGGAGGCCAGACAAATTACAGATGAACTTAATAGCAACCTGGAAAATATTGTAAAACTTCGTACGGCTGAACTGGAATTAAAGAATGATGAGTTGAAAATGGCGAATGATTTTCAGCTAAAGATGAATACACAGTTGAGCATTGCGCTTGAGGGGTTAAAGGAAAGTGACGATAATCTTCAGTCGGCATTTAATGCAGGCGAACTGGGAAGCTGTCGGGTGGATCTGAAGACAGGTAAGGCAGATATGTCTCCACGGTTTAGGCTGCTGTATGGTTTGCCTGAATTTGGAGATATTGACTGGCACATGGTAGTGAGTGCGATAGAGCCGGAATATGTTGCAGAGGTAAACCAGGTGCTCGAAGCTTGTGCGAAATTAGGAACACCATTGGATACTACTTATCCGATTAAACACCTTACCTCAGGAGAACGTAAATGGATGCGTGTTGTGGGTAAAGTGAAAAAGGATAAAGAAGGTAATTTTGCCAGTGTATATGCTGTGATTATGGATGTAACGGCCCAAAAGCAGGATGAGCAGCGTAAAAATGATTTCATTGCGATGGTGAGTCATGAATTAAAAACGCCACTCACTTCTATGAAAGGATATATTCAGGTGATGCAACTGAAGGCAAAAGGTAATGATAATGGATTTGCAGTAAAGGCGCTGGATGGAGCAGAACGGCAGATTACCAAAATGACTAACATGATTAACGGCTTCCTGAATATCTCCCGGTTCGAATCCGGGAAGATGTTTATGGACCTGCAGCGCATAGAATTATCTGCAATAGTAGAAGAAATTATCGAGGAGTATACAACCACCGGATCTAACCATGAAATTTCCTATAAGGGTCAGCCGGGGCTATTTATTAATGCAGATCTCAATAAGCTCGGCCATGTGATTAATAATCTGATTGGAAACGCAGTCAAATATTCTCCCATAAAGAGCAAAATATTTATAGAATGTCTGGCTTGTGATCAGAACGCAATCTTTATGATAAAGGACCAGGGCATGGGGATTCCGAAAGATGACTTACCTAAACTTTTCGAAAGGTTTTATCGGGTAGAAAGTTCACAAATGGCTACTGTTTCTGGTTTTGGTATAGGGCTTTACTTATCCTCTGAGATTGTTACCAGACATAATGGTAAAATCTGGGTTGAAAGTGAAATGGGGATCGGCTCAACTTTTTACTTTAGTATTCCGCTTGATCAGCGTTAATTCAAACTGCGCAAACTTTTTATCACTGTTCCATGTCGCTGTCTTCCTGAACCGATTCAGGATCTTTTCACAAATTATCTTTCCGATTCCAGCAACTTTACCGTAGCTGAGTCAATCTGATCACTATAAAAATGATGTAATATTTCCTTAAAAACTGTAGGTGCATCCTCAAGGCTGGAAAATAACGTCATCGAAGATTGAAGTTTCAAATCATCGGGCGATCCCAGAATTGCGTAAGCACTTTTGTCTTGATGTTTTAATAGTGCAGAAGATATTTCTTCCAGCCGTTTCCCAAGTACAGGATGTTTAAGATACTCTTTGGCTTCTTGAGAATTAGCAATACTGTAATATTTGGCCATTTCACTTTTACCTAATCCGGAGAGCTGAGGGAATACATACCACATCCAGTGCGTTGTTTTTCTTCCATTCGAAATTTCAGCGAAGGCATCTGCATAATTAGCATCCTGCGCTTTTAAAAATCTCTCTAAAGTATTTGTTTCCATGGCTAAATATAGGATCTTCCAAACAGCGTTTTAGTTTTTATCTGGCATTTTTAATCTTAAGGTTAAAAAAGCATTGCCCATATAGTTGATTTGAAATTCTCAAAAGGCAAGAATCTCGTAATTTCTGCTACTGCTTCTTATAGATAAGTTAGTAAGTTTGTTTTTATGCGAATTAAACTTTTAATGGTGTTTCTGCTGCTTAATTTTGTACGTGCGCCAATGGTGCAAAGTCAGGATTTAAAACAAAATATAAGTGCGCACGATCCGGTAATGATGCAGCAAAACAATCGCTATTATTTGTATTGTACCGGTAAGGGAATTACAGTATGGTCATCTAAAGACCGGATCAATTGGAAGGCTGAACCACCTGTTTTCGATACTGCACCCCAATGGGCGGTAGATGCTGTGCCGGGTTTTAAAGGTTACATCTGGGCGCCCGATATCTCCTTTTCAAATGGACGTTACTATCTGTATTATTCTGCATCAACCTTTGGTAAAAATACGTCGGCAATTGGAGTAGCGACCAATGTTACCCTTAACCCTACGGATTCCGGATATAAATGGGTAGACCATGGTATGGTAATTCAGTCTAAGGTTGGTAAAACCAATTGGAATGCTATAGATCCAAATTTTATTACCGATAAAAACGGCATTCCTTATTTGGTATTTGGATCTTTTTGGGATGGGATAAAAATTATCCAACTTAAGGCCAGCCGATTGGAGGTTGAGGGTTCTACACAAAATTTAGAGACTATTGCTAGTCGGGGAGATAAAGCCAATGCCATTGAAGCGCCGTATATTTTTAAGAAAGGGAATTATTATTATTTATTTACCTCGATCGATTATTGTTGCAGAGGCAAAGAAAGTACTTACAAAATGATTGTTGGGCGATCCAAAGTGGTGACTGGACCATATCTTGATGATCAAGGGAAATCTATGGTAACGGGTGGTGGAAAGCTGGTTTTGAGCGGTAATGAAGATTGGTATGGCGTTGGACACAACGCGGTGGCTACTTTTGAGAAAAAGGATTACCTCATATTTCATGGCTATTCTGCCAAACAGAATGGTGCTCCAAAGTTATTACTCCGACAAATAAGCTGGAAAAATGGCTGGCCCGTAATCGAAAAATTATAGGGGCTTAACTTTCTTGAAAAGATGTTCGGTGAGGAGGAAATTAATCCGCTAAACTAATGCGGTCTTTATTAGTTTTTTCCGGTTTTTTTTGGAAATAATGGTTTGATTAACTGCTACAACGGCCATTTCCATCAACCTTAAACTGGATTCGTATCCGGACTTAAAATAGCCTTATCACTTTATTGAATGCACCTTTTCTGACAAATGCACCTATTTGCTCAGAATGTTATTTTTTATAGATTTTTTGTTAATATCTTGCCCTGCGGTAATGTGTTTTGAAAGAATCTCAGCCATAAAAGAATAGAAAAAAATGAAATCTGAAAGAGAAAAGATGCTTGCTGGTGAGCATTACAACATCAATGATCCTGAATTGGTTGAAATCAGATATCAGGTGAGGGAGCTTGTAGATTTATTTAACAATACTAGTCCGAGAGATACGAAAACCAAAGAAAACCTGCAACGACAAATATTTGCAGAAGTTGGAGATAATGTTCATATCGAAAAAGCGATTAGAATTGATTACGGATGCCATACCAAAATTGGCAGCAATGTGTTTATCAATTTCAATTTTGTGCTACTGGATTGTTGCCCCGTAACCATCGGGAATAATGTTTTTATTGCGCCGAATGTTCAGATTTATACGGCCAGCCATCCGGTTAATCCGGTAGATCGAAATAAGCACATTGGTTTTGCCAAACCTGTCACCATTGGAAATGATGTTTGGATAGGAGGGGATTGTATCTTGCTTCCTGGCGTAACAATTGGTGATGGTTGTTCAATTGGTGCAGGAAGTGTGGTTACCAAAAGCATTCCACCTAATTCTTTGGCAGTAGGTTCTCCTTGTAAAGTGGTTAAGCAGTTAGATTTTCTAAAATAGAGGTATATTTTGAACTTGTGTAAAGCACATCCCTATTTCTACAACTGGAATGTATTTAACTTTAATACTAGTTTAGTAAATTTCTGAAAACCATACCCGTTACTTTTCCTGCCGGGTTATAAAATTATGGTTTTATAATCTCCAACTTATTAATGTAAGTAAGCTTGCAATTTTCATTTACGTGGCTCTGCTTTATCTTGAATTTTCTTAATTCTAATAAAGTAATTTAAAATATTACTTAACTTAAATGTTTATTTAAGTTTATTTATATATCTATTTATAAGGTAATTATGTATTAATACTAACTTAATGTCAGTCTTTTATCTTTATTGAATGAATTACAGTACCTATTAAACATTTTTTTATTTTATGATAGTTAACAAAGAAGATATTGATGACAGTGATGAGTTTAGCTTATGCCCATGCGGCAGAGGTGATAGCTTTGATCTTCAACGAATCCCACGCACCAAGCTGATGAAAACTATATTATTTTGGCTGACGATAAAACGCTACAGGTGTTATCGTTGTATGCGGAACCGATGGATTTTAGGTTGATCAGCAATATAGTTTAGTTAGTTTTGATCTTCTTTAGTTTATGACCTCATTTGTTAAAAAAAATGGGGATTGCCGATGTAGCTTCCCCATTTTTATAATATAATTTTTTACTGAAAATATTGAGATAGATCAGTCAACTCTCCAGATAGAGCAGTGCCTCTAGGCGTAGTGGTTATCAAATTGTTTTTATCTCTTATCAAGAACAATTTAGATTTACCTGCCTCAAAAGTAAGTGTTCCAAAACGACCGTTATTCGCAACAAAAGGAAACCCGGAAGTAATTAACGGAGTAGTTAAACTAGAATAGGGTACGGTATTGGTGCCTTTTTCTAAAATATCAAAACTGTAAATATAATTTGTGCCTGGGAGAGGTGGAAGTTCGATGGTGTTAAAACTTCCATCTTTAGCTAGTGTTAACCTTATTTCAGGAGAGATTTTAGTAGCTACTTTTGTGGTTTGGTTATTGGCATAAAAAACAATATCCACATCAACGTTTTTAAATTGAGCCGGGTATCTGGTTTCGAACTTAGCACTAATCATCATGTTGGCCGAATTTGCGGGAGGATCTAGTTTTACATTATCAACGATCTTTACGCCATCGAAAAAGAACTGAATATTCTGTTGTTGAATATTTGATGCTATTGTTTTTTTAAATAAAACGGTAGTTTCACCTTTTTTTCGAATCTGAATTTCTCTTGAAGTACCTTTATTGATTAAAATAGAAGATCGGTTATCTACCACTCCGCTTTTAGAAAGGATGATATTTCCATCCAATAAAAATTCAAGCTCTCCAGTTAAGGCATAACCCTTAATCAGTAAGGAAATGGCCTGATCATATACTTTTAGGCCATCGTAAAAAATAGCGATGTTTTGGTTGAAGGGGGCAGGCATCACATCCTTGCTTAGTATAATTTCTGTACTTCCTTTTTTTCTAACTAAAAGCTGGGCATTTTGATCTTTTACTGAGAGTAGTGTTTTAACATTTATACTACCAGTACCGGCTTTAGTTGTTGCAATTACACTGTCTCTGTAAAGGTATTCCAAATCTACAGTAGTACTTCCGGTCACCGTAAACTGAATTACTTTTGGTTGTTCAGGCTCCAGAAGTTCTGCCTTGCGACAAGATAAACTTAGTAAAAGAACTAAAGAAAGAAACGAGAGGGTAAAAATTTTAAGTTTCATATTTAATAATTAGCATTTAAAACAGCGTAATACTGTGTTTAATAAAGAAACTATACCCAATTGGGTATAGTTTCTTTTGTTAAGAGAGAAAATTAGAATTCAAGTTTTGTCCAGCTACTAGCCCAAGTTGGAAGTGTAACCGTAGAAGGAGAACCCGGAGTATTGTACCATGGTTGGCTAACACCAAAAGCATCAGCATTAGAATTCACAACAAATGAATTGCCGCCACCATCATTAAAGCTACCTGATGCCACAGTTACGGCATTAACGAAGCCATGAACGGAAGTGTTGGTAATTGTAGAAGGACCAGCAGGGGCATCTGCATCAAATGCGATACCTGTATTGTAGCCAGATACAATTACATTAGCCAATTCAACCTCAGAACCTCTACGCTCACGGATACCATTACGATAACCTGAACCTGCTATATTACTCGTGTTTTCGGTTCCGAAAATGCTCACGTTAACTAAAATCGGGTGGGTTTTTGGAGTTAAACTAAAAGATCCGTCTTCTGCAGGGGCATTGTTGTCAGATTCGATACCGTTTGAATCGCTATTACCACCACTAACGCTATGTGTAGAATTTCTATCAGCAATGGCTACTGCATCTGCCAATACGCCTGTAAAACCGTTGTCAAAATCAAACTGATCATCATCAGATGCCAATGCCACCAAATTGCTTGGGCTCACTGTTCCACCAAAGAATTCAAATCCATCATCAAGGCCATAAGAAACTTGAACGTGATCGATTGTAGTTCCACTACCTACGCCACCCATTGTTAAACCATTAACTTCAACGTTAGGTGCCAATTGAAAACCTGCATACTCAATACGTACATATTGAAAGTTACCACGGTTATCTGCATCATTTGTTCCTCCGTAATGAAACTGAGGCTGATCAGCTAAACCTTCAATTAGTTTATCACCAACATTGATTGTGGCATTACCTAAAATAATCACACCACCAAAATCACCAGGGGCGCCTGTTGTGCTGGCATTGCCATCTAATAGGTTACGGCTAGTAAATACGATTGGATTTGATGAATTACCAACAGCATTGATATTGCCATCTTTTGCAATTACCAATACACCATTTTGTACACCTGCTGTGTTTACGCTTGATTTGATATAAGTACCTGGTTCGATGGTTAAGGTTGCACCACCTCTAACCGTTACTATACCGCTTAATTCGTAAACGTTTCCTGCTGTCCAGGTAACAGAGCTGGTAATGTCTCCGCTAACAGCAACCACTGGTAAAGATGATTGCGAATAATC
The DNA here is from genome assembly GCF_048515415.1 of Pedobacter sp. N23S346. Taxonomy (NCBI): domain Bacteria; kingdom Pseudomonadati; phylum Bacteroidota; class Sphingobacteriia; order Sphingobacteriales; family Sphingobacteriaceae; genus Pedobacter; species Pedobacter sp. N23S346. The sequence continues at coordinate 53,166 of NZ_JBLYEE010000014.1, read as the reverse complement.
TGCTGCTGAAGTGCTGCGGTTGTTAAATGAAGCTGATCCACCTTCATTTTTTTTACAAGCTGTAAAAGAAACAGCAACAACTGATAAAAGACCGATTAATTTTTTAAAATTTTTCATGGTTTTTGATTTTTTTCAAAGTTGATGAAGCAATCATGATTGATTTATCTTATTTGATGATAAAGAAAATATCATGATGGTTTCGTTTTTCACAGGACCTTTTCAGGATCCATATTTATAGGATGATTTTTTTTACAAACATTCAGGTGTACATAGCCACGCTATTTCTTTATTGATCAAAATAAAAGCCTGTTTATACCCAAATGAGATGATTTTTTTTATCTTAGCATTTTAGCTAAGAACAGTCTGTTAATACCCCTGGGGTTTTAACAGTATGATCAGATAGATTTCAGGGTTATTCCTGGATGCACGCCGACTTCCCACAAGAAATTATCGGTATAAACGGAAGGTTCTAGTACAACCTTTCGTTTTTTTTGCATTTAGGAAATGATTATTTCTCCTTTCTTTTTAAAATGTTCAACCATATTTATATTTCGCATTTTTTAAAAATTATAGCTAATAGAGGTGCTATAGGTACGACCGAATACTTGTCTGTATCTAAGTTCATCGCCCTCTTCAAATTTATTGGTAAAACCTGGCTTTAAGCGCAACCGTTCACTAATGTCATCTCTTCCGGCCGCGTAATCAGGATTGTTTTCATAACTGCCTGTATTTATATAAAAAGCAGATGCCCTGTTAAGAAGGTTACTTGCATTTAATTTGATTTCGAGTTTTTTCTTCAAGAACCTGTAGCTAATCTGCAAATCAATCTGCGCACGTGGCTGTTCGTATTCTATCTGGTCGAAATATGGGCTCACGATATAGGTTTTGTAGCCAGATTTGTTATAAATAATATTGAGGCCCAGGAAGTCTCCGGTATACTGTAAACCTAAATTAACCAGATAAGGCGACTGGCCATACATGGGCCTGCTTTGTTTCGTTGGAACGGAAATATTTGGCAAATTGAGCCCATCCGGGTTAGTGATTTTATAGGTGCCCACCACGCTGGATTTTTGTAAAGTCACATTGCCATAAGCAGTAATCTTGCTTAAAATCTGGTTGTCGGTAATAAAATTTAAATTCTTTCTTAATTCAAATTCTAAACCATATACTTTAGCCTGATCTGCATTTTTGATGTAATAATTGATATTACCATTCACCAGGATAAAAGTTAATTCTGTTGGCTGATCAAAACGTTTGTAAAATGCACCAGCTGAAATAATTTCTCCTAATCCTGGAAACCATTCTGCTTTAAGGTCATAGTTATTGATTTTAGTACTCACCAACCCTTGATTACCAAATAGCGAACCCAGGTTTGGATCATAACGGAAAAACTGACTATTATCCATCAGCTCCGGTCTGATTACTGTACTGGAAGCCGCCGCTCTGATGTTTAGGTCTGTTATCGGACTATAGGTTAAATTTGCAGAAGGCAACCATTGCCATTTTTTTTCGGTTGGCAGAACAAATTCACTTCCACCTCTGATATTGATGTCGTTTCTAAGTTCGGTATATTTATAATATTCACCCCTTACTCCCCAAACCAGCCTGATTTCATCTGAAAAACGGTCATCGAGCATGATATAACCTGCATGGGTTTTGCTGTTTCCTTCGTATCCATTCAAGAAATAAGAATTAATGGCATAATTGTATCCATTCGCACCGAAATTTGCTGGATTTGCCATTTCACTAATAGGAATATACCTCAAGCTATCCGCCAGGTTAGCGCTATTGGCAAGTGCAGCAATCTGCCAGTTAAAAGTGCCTTTCTTGGTTACACCGAAATAGCCAGTTTTCAATGTATTTCTTAGCTTCCCGATATTAAATGGTGTTGAAGCATCTACGCTCCAGGAGTAATTACGTTCGCTATTGGCATAATTATGACGGGAAGTAGGTAAGATATTTCCCTGGATAAAGGGAGAAGTATCATAAAAATACAGGTATTCATTGCCAATTAATCTTGGTACACTTGTAGCAATTCCAATATCTTTTTCTTTCCGTTCTATTGCCGTCCGAGCCAGATTCCACTCTAATTTTACTTTGCCAAGCTGATGCTGACCATTTAATTTATTTTGTAGAAGATCGGTAAATGTAGGGTCATCTACTTCTTGTATTCGGCTCGGTGGTATCCCTGCCGAAATAAAATTAGCCCCGTCATTATTATCATACCCTGTTATTCTAAGCAACTCATTATTGTAAAAATGGGTATACGTATTACGCAAACTAAAACGGTTGCTGCCCAGTTTTAAGCCGACATTAAGTAATGCACCTAAGGTGGTATTAAAGATGTATTTAGCGCCAGCGTTATTATAGTTTAAATACCAATCGCTTCTACGTACCTGATCAATCTGATTAATGGTTTGCGTATTCCTGTAGGTAACTGATCCAATAATGCCTAATCTGTTCTGATTAGCGGTATCCAGCTTAATAAGCCTGCCGATACTGAATTGATAATTTTGTGTTGGCGCCGTTTTATATTTATAGATACTAAAGTTATCGTTCTTAAACTTTTTACTTTGATCATCTATCTTTTTCTGATAGTCTTCATTTGATAAATTGGTATTAGGTGCCGTTCCTCTGTCAGTTTGTTGCAAGCCTTCAGGAAAATCACGTCTGCCATCATCAAAACCTAAATAATCGTATTTGCCTCTTTTATGGCTGAGGAAATCTTTTCCAGTACTTTGGTCGTTGTAGGATGTACCTGCTGTAAAACCGATAAAGTTCTCTGCCGGTATATCTTTGGTGTTAATCTGAATAAGACCGCCACCAAAACTCGTGTTCATATCAGGCGTTGCTGTTTTGCTTACAACCACATTGTCTACCAAATTGGAAGGGATCAGGTCAAAAGAAAAATTGCGGGTTTGTGCTTCAGTGCTTGGAAGGGTAACGCCATCTAATTGTGCGGAATTATATCGCTCACCAATTCCCCTTACGATTACAAATTTATTTTCTACCGTGCTCACTCCACTAATGCGTTTTAAACTTTCGCCAATGTTTCTGTCGGGTGTTCTTGAGATTTGTTCGGCACTGATTCCATTACTGATCTCTGATGCATTTTTCTGGCGGGTTAATAAGCCTTCAACTGATGCCTTTTTATAACTGGCGGTTACCACAACTTCTTGTAAACCCTTCGTATCAGGTTTTAAGGAAATATCTAAAGGCGTGTTTTTATCGGCCCTTACATTTACATCGCTAATGCGTTGAGTAGTAAAAGAAATATAACTAATTTCCAGTGTATAGTTACCCGGCTCAACACTTAAACTATAACTTCCATCGCTGGCGGTTTGAGTAGCTTTACCTGTTTCTATTACCTTAACTGAGGCACCGGGAAGGGTTTCGCCCTTTTCATCGAATATTTTACCTGATATCAGACCAGGTTTTACCGGATCTGGAAGTTTGTAAAGTAAGATGGTTTGGGAATCTGCAAAGCGGTAAGCTACCCTTGTACCCGAAAGGATTCTTTTCAGAATAGGCTCAAAGGCCATGTTTTTAATATCCAGGTTTATTTTATCTTTCGGACTAAAGATTGATTTATTGTAGTTGATTAAAAAGCCTGATTTTTTTTCAAGCAAAGCAAGGGCTTCCGGAATGCTAAGTTCGGTTATTTTAAGACTTAAACTTCCTGATGTGGCGTTCTGTGTAAGTCCTCTAGCCGTTGCCAGATTAAAGCATAAGGTAAATAGCAGTAGTGTTGCCAATCCTTTACTGTAATTCAGGTTGATAATATATTTTTTTATATTTTCGTAAAATCCTATTTTAATAGGATCAAGATGTTTTTTAATTCTCACGGGTTAAAAACTTTTGTTGAGGGGCTGGGTTGTTCGAGCAATCCGGCTCCTTATTTATATTAAGAGATTTAATTTTTTCGTAAATATTTTCTAGTCAGTTTTGCGCATTTCTATTGCGGCTTTTAAGTAGTTAACTCATCATTGGCAGCCCTTCCCCCATACGGTAATTGTTTTAGTATTGTTGTCTATTTTATATTTAATGTGTTTTCCACTCATGATGTGGATTTCTTCCATTACATCATTAATGCTTTTGTTAGAAAAGGTTGCATTGAATCTGCATTTAGAAAGTTGGTTACTCTGGAGTTCAATGTTTACATTATAATACCTTTCTAATGATCTGAGTATGTTTGGAAGGCTTACATCTTTAAACACAAAGCTATTTTTGATCCACGAATTGATATCTGCAATGCGTTCGGAACCTACACTATAATTTTGCTTATTTAAATGGTAGAAGAGTTTCATACCAGGTGTAAGCAGTGAAAGTTGTTTCAATTTGCCCTGGCTATTGGCAGAAACGCTTACTTTTCCGGTGCGTACAGCTACACTAAAGGTATGATCCTGAGGGTAGGCATAAATGTTAAACGAAGTACCCAGTACCTGTGTCTGCATTTGTCCGCTATGTACAACAAAGGGGCTGGTAGTATCACGTTTCACCTCAAAAAAAGCTTCTCCCTCCAGCCGGATGTTTCTAAGGCTGCCTTTAATAAAATGAGAGGGCCAAATCAGCTTACTGCCGGCGCTGAGGTATACGATTGAGCTATCTGGTAAGATCAGTTTTACTTTTTCACCTTTTAGGGTCGTTTTTGTGAGATAGGCGATGGCGATTTGTGTTGGCTTTTGTACTTTTTGATAATTATACCAAGCCAATGCAGCAGAAATGATTACCACAATAGCTGCGGCATATTTGAATATGGCCGATAGTGGGAGGCTTTTGTGTTGGCGTTCTTCTACCTTCGACCAAATTTGTACCAGACCTTGTTCTGCTTCTGCAGAATGATCGGTTTTTTTAGCCTGCTTATCCCAAACCTTTTCCATTACCTGATGAAATTCGCTGTCTTCATTTGCCTGATCGGCCAGGTAATCCAGCACAATTTTTTCTTCCTCCAGATTGGTTTTACCTTCCAGATAGCGTTCAAATAATATTTTAATATTTTCTTTTTTCACTTTTAATCGTAGTTCTTTAACGCCTTATATGCTGTGCACTATGGTATATATGTTTGAAATGCTGGATACAGCTATACAGAATGTAATTTATTTTTAAATAATAAATAAAATCTTGTTTATCAGGTGTTTATTTTTTTTTATTAGGCTGGTTGTAAATGAAAAATGCCCTGAAGGGCATCGCATATCATCAATCAATATAAAGATCAGTTTAGCAGTAAATGAAAGCGATTAAGGATAAAATCGTTTCCGGAGAATAAGTTTTAAAATATTTCCTCATGATGCTTAATGATTTTTTGAGGTGGTTATTGACGGTGTTTTTTGAAATCCCCATCAGTTGCGATATTTCTTCATGCGTATGATGGTCATCTCTGCTCATTAGGTATATTTTTTTTACCTGTGGAGAAAGTGTTTCTATCGCGTTTTGTGCTATCCGTTTAGATTCTTTGGCATTTAGTTCATCTTCTATAGCATTGAAGGATTCCTGCTGGCATAAGTTCTCATTGCTATAGGCTTTTTCCCTTGCTTTTTTGCGAAGTACCATTAAGAAATTGTTACGAACGAGGGTATAAAGAAAAGCATCAAAATTTCTTTCCGGATTTATTTTAGCCCTGTTCTCCCAAAGCCTTACAAAAGTATCCTGTGTAAGTTCTTCTGCCTCTTCCTTACATCGGGTGAAATGATGCGCATAACCGTATATCTTTTGGCGATACTGGTAATAAAGTTCATTAAAAGCAGCTGAATCGCCATTTTTGACATTGTTCAGGAGTTTTATAGGGTTAAAACTTTCCAACTTTTCCATGAGTAGCAGTTATGGGAGGCAAGTTAGCCGTCGTGTTTAAAGTTAATGTTAACACAATGAAACCTTTTTCCTTAACTTACTTATGGGTAATGGCTATGGTGTTTTGTGTGGATTGGAGTCGCGAATCCATTAAAATATTTCCAGCTTTAAAACCTCCTGTATGGGCATTGTTAATGCCTATACCATTTTTAGTAATCTTTCCTGTTATTCTGTTTATAGCCGTTTGTATGAGCAGATCATTAGGATCGCCTAAAGGAAGTAATGGTAAAGTATTAATCTCATTAATTTCCATATCTGGTTTTATTCCATCGCTATATGATCCATTTCCCTGTGCGTTAAATAGTTTATAAACAATGGGATGCATTTCCCAATTTACCTGTTTTGGGCTCCGGGTATCAAAGATCCTGAATGAGGCTTCGTCTTTACCTCTTGTTTTTTCACCAATCTGTATCACCTGCATAAAGGGTTTCAGGTTATTGATGATGATTTCTGCCGCAGATGCCGTAGTTTTAGTAGATAAAACATAAACCCGGTTTAATCCAAGATTCTGTTGAATGAGGGTGTTAAAGTTTGCAGTGCGATCAAAAGTGGAAGCAATACCGATGGATTCTGTCTTGTTGCCTCCATTTTTATTGCCCTTATAGGTAATAAAAGGTTTATCGTAAGTGATGTTTTGAGCAATCATTGCACAAATTCCTGCTGCTTCCGCTACCTGTCCGCCCGCATTATAACGAAGATCAAGGATTAGATCAGAAATACCTTGTGTTTTAAAATTGTTAAAAACCGAAGTGAGTGAAGAGGCCAGACCTGCATTGAAATCAATAAAAAACAGGTATCCAATTTTTTTTCCATCACTTTCTATTATCCTGCTGATTTCTTTCTGATCAAGGATTATACCTTTATTGATTTCAATTGTTCGGGTATCTGTCCAGGTATTATTATTTGGCTCTGCCAAGGTCAGTGAGAAGCGGTTGCTGCTTAATATTTCGTCTTGGAGGGTTTGAGCATTGACTGATGTTAGCGTTTTACCATTGATTTTCCCGACATAATCTCCACGTTTTAAACCTGCTCTCGAAGCTGGAGAATCTTTTAAAACGACTTTTATAATGCCAATCACTTTTGTGCTGATCTGGTCGCTAACGCTGGTGTAGTCAAATCCAAAATCTCTGTTGGCAGGCGTTATGGTCGTGGCATCACCTGGCAGGTTAATATAAGAGAAGCGATCCGCTGGAGTGCGAAGAGCATTAAAAAAATCTTTTGGCGGCAAGCTGATGTTGATGTCTGCACGTAGCTGTTCATTCCAGTAATAATACCGCTTAAGGCTATCCAGTATCCAGGTGTTGATGTTTTCATTGCTCCCTATAGGGTAATCTGGCCTTTTCTGATCTTTCTTGCAGGAAGAAAGCACCGCCAAAAATAGCAGTATTATACAGGTAGAGTAAAAAGCCGTTCGTTTTAATGGGTTGGAGCGTTTTATCATGATGGTTTTGGATTTAACATCAAAATTAAGCGTACGCTTGTTAACTCTACATTAAATATCAGCAAGTTATCATAAGTGGAGGGATAGGCTTGTTGCCAGATGCTAAAATTGGCTAAACCCGCTCTATTTTGCAGATATAACAACAAGCCTCGGCATTTCTGGCATGTAGATAGTCGATTTCCGGGTGTTGATCAAAAATTTCACCAATTAAATGATCAACATCCGCATTGCCCACCAATTGGGTATACATCATTTGCTGATCTTTAGAATAGCCAATTAACGATAATGGAAAATTGTTTTTATCTGCCTTGATTTCTGGCGGGAATTGATAGATATTACCATAGGGTTCAACATCTTTTTGATGTATAAATATTGGGCCAGGTTGATTAAAGACATTATCAATGGTAAATGGGCTATGGCTAAATAATAACCGGATATCCTTTCCAACAATGAAAGGTTTTAAAGAAATGCGGCAAGGACCAAAACCAGTGGCTACCTGTTCAATCACTTCATGACCAAAATCATCTTTTAAAGTTTGTTTAATTTTATTTGCGTATGCCGCAGAGATGGGAACAATTTTAAATTTATTCATTTTATAACTTGAAATACAAATAAATTGAGTTTTTAGCTTGCAAACAATCCGAAACTTGCTGATTTATTGAAATAACTACCTTGTTTTTCAATTAACATTCTCAAAACATAAAAAAGTAAGATTGCTTTCCTGCTTCTAAGAGTAGGGATCAGATTGACCTATATTAGTATAAGTTCATGGACCTTCAAGGGGGGGCTTCTCCTCCGGTAAAGACATATAGAACCTTCAATATGTGATTTCGGTCTCCAAAGTAGCGCTTTCTTTTATCAAATTTACTTAACTTATTGGGAATGTTTTCCTAAATTCATAAGCAAAAAAAAATGGACAATCTGAATTGCCCATTTTAATTTATTTATTAAATCTTAAAAATCTGTATTTTAAGATTATCCTTCATTAATGTGTCTGTGCATATATTCCTCAACATTGATCAAGTCATTGTCAACCTGTTCTTTTGCTGTCATAGAGTTGTAGTGCAAAGAATCTTCATCAAATTCACTGAGTAAAGTAACTTTTAATTCTTCTTCACCGGTGGTTGATTCAACGGTTTGGCTTTGACCAACAATCGTACAGATACCTTCTATACCATCATGTACGAAACTATATTTCACTTCGAATTTACTTTCATCAGTCACTGGAACTTCGGCGATCTCAGTATACTCACGGTCTTCTACGGTTTCTAAGCCTTGTTTTAATAATTTGATGGCTTGTTGTCTTTTATCTTCTGTCATTATTTTAGGTATTTGTTTAGCATACTAACAGCAATCGGCAAGCATAGTTTTAAATATAATGGCGTAGTGCTGGTTGTTGTGCCGGTTGTTAATCTTTCTGCTGCTTAAACGATTCTTTATCAGTATCTTTTCTAAATGCCAATTCAATCTTTCCTATTACTGATCTTTGATTTAATTATTTTCTAAACCCTGCGTACGGCAGTTAAAATAAATTTGTTTTTTTGATGAGCTTTGACAGGATAATTAAATCAAAGTTGTTAAAGCTGAAAATAATGAAATAGTCATTATTGCGATCGTTCAAATAAGTGTGCTTAGTTTCAAACATACACCTAACATCTTTGTTCCATACGCGGTGAATCAAATTTAATGTTACCTCATGAATGAACCTAGCTTAGCCATCCGTTCGATATTGAAATCGGAACATGCCAGCGTTTTGCAGCTTTGGGAGGAATCGGTGAGGGCGAGTCATGATTTCATCACCGAAAAAGACATTGATCATTATAGGAAACTGATTTCTGATAGCCTGGTTAATCTGGATCTTTTCGGTGTGGAGGAAGCAGATCAGCTGCAGGCTTTTATTGCACTATCTAATCACAAAATTCAACTACTTTTTGTTCGTCCGGATGCCTTTCGTAGAGGCTTCGGCAAATGCCTGATTCAGTTTGCTGTTAAGGAACATGGAGCGTGGCTGGTAGATGTAAATGCTCAGAATGAGCGGGCGCTTTCGTTTTACCTGAGTTTGGGTTTTGAAGTATACCAAAAATTCCCACATGATAGCGCGGGCAAGCCGTATCCGGTCTGGAGTTTACGGCTCAGCAGACATCTTGCAGGCAGAAAAAAATGGATGGGGTGGCGAAATATGTTTTCTTCCCTTTTTAAGACCTAACAATTTTTTATGTTTACGGTTTAAATTTCACCTTACCATAATTAACCTATGAAATTATTACTTACAGTGCTCACGTTAACACAACTGGCAACAGCTAGTTTAAGTAAACTCATCCCTCAGGAAGACGAAGTAAAAGTTCCCACAGCATTAAAAAAATACATTCCGGCAGGCTTTGAAGCGTTGAATTTAACCAAAGGTGACCTGAATCGGGACGCTTTTGGAGATATCATATTGGTATTAAAGAAAAAAGGCGAGGAGAAAACTTCAGATGTAAATGACCATCCTGAAAAAAGGCCTTTGCTGATCTTATTGGGCCAGGCAGATCACTCCTATAAACTCGCAGCCAGGAGTAACAACAGTGTATATTGTGTGGATTGCGGTGGCCAGATGGGCGATCCATTTATGAACATCACCATTAAAAATGGTTATTTTTCTGTTGAACATTATGGCGGGAGCGGCCAACGCTGGACGAGGATTGTAACATTTAAATATTCACCTGCCGATAAAAATTGGTTCCTGTTTAAAGATGGAGGTGAACGTTTTCATGCTACAGCACCCGAAGAAGTCAAAACAGAAGTGAAAACAGCTAAAAATTTCGGTAAAATTTCATTTCAGCAATTTGATATTTATAAGGAATAAAGCAATTAAGTTTATCAATAAACAGGAAATATATAAATCGATATTTTAAATCCATATAAGATGATCAAAAAAATAATTAGTTGCGCTTTATTAATATTTGCCGCTCATAATACTTTCGCTCAGGATGAATTTAATGTGGAAGTGCCGAAGGATATCATTATTGTTAATAGTACTAAGGATTATAAGCTGGCCTTATCGACTGCAAAAAAAGCATCGGCTTCGCTTCACAAAAAACTAGATCTACGAGGATTAATGCCAAACAACAAAATTGGCTTATCCATGAGTAAAGGTGATTGTATGGAAGATGCTGGTGGAGATGAAACCGGTTATCCATGTTATTATGCACGCGGCGACGGCGCTGCTATTAATGATGATTATATTTCTGTAGAATATTCCAATGCATATAAAGGATTTACAAAAGGATATTACATTGTAGTTGCCGCCATCACAGATGTAAAGTCACAGGATATGGAAAATAAGCTGGCCGCCATTAAGAAAAAATATCCTGATGCTTATGCAAAACGTACCTTCATCTGGAGGGGATGTATGCATTAAGTGTGTTGAATAGGCAAGAGAAAATGGGAAATAGAAATGGGAGATGGGCAGTAGGAAATGGGAAATGGTTTGTTCGTGAATAGGTGGCAGCGTAAACCCGATGTTTGGATAAGCATTGAGGCAAAAAAAAGTAGAATTAATATTTTCAGTACTGTTCTGGTATAATAAATTTATTTAATGAAGTAGTTTAATTTAATATTGAGTTAATATAGCGCTGTTAATTTTGTGCTAAATCTATTCTCCTAACAAGTTGTCTTTTAATCTGATCAATTTAAAACCTTTATGGTAAAGTACCAGTTCAAAAACGATTCATTGGAAGACCGAATAATTTTCGATCAGATTTACGTTCATTATCACCAGGTTATTTACGCCAACATATTCAAACTGATCAAGGATACGGCCATTGCAGAAGATATTCTTCAGGATGTATTCTTTGCGCTTTGGGAAAACAGGGCCAAAATAGATCCTGAGCAATCAGTATCGGCATGGCTCTTCGTTGTCAGCTATAACAGGTCTGTTTCTTACCTGAGGAAAAAGCTTAAACAGGGCATTCAGTATGTAGATAGTTATGATCCTTTTCACGCTGTTGCGGAAGAAATTTTTCCAGATAAACGCCTGATCGAGGCTGAACTTAATATGTTGGAGGAAGCCATCAATGCATTGCCTCCGCAAAGGCAAAAGGTATTTAAGCTCTGCCGTTTCGAAGGTAAATCTCAAAAAGAAACTGCACAACTTTTAGGCCTTTCGATAGAATCGGTGAAGGATTATCTCAAACAATCTAAAAATTTCATAAAAGAATACATCATGTCCAGACATTCTTCCGGCGAGATGATCTGCATTCTGCTTTTGGTGATAATGATGAACCTTTAATTTACTTAACGGTAAGTTAATGTTTTAATAACACATAACGGCACCCCCAAAAGATAGCTTAGGGCGTATTTATAATCAGATGAACGAAATTAAAGAACTGATTAGTAAATTCTGGGCAAAACAAATAAACCCTGAAGAACAGCGCAAACTTTATGAACTGATCAATAAAGAGTCAGATGATTTCAAAAATGCATTACAGCAGGAATTTGAAAGCGAAAGTCATCTTCATAAAGAAGAAATTTCGGAGAAACGTTTTCAAGATCTTTTGGAAAAGCTTCATGTCCGGATAGCCAGGCAAGAGCAAAAACCACCGATGAAAACCCTGGTGCTTTATCATTGGTTAAAATTAGTTGCCGCTGTATTGGTGCTTGGCCTGGGAATAGTTCTTTCCATCAACTGGCTGCATACACACCCTAAACAAGAAGTAACGGTCAGTAATTTAAAACCTGCAACACAAACCCTTCATCAGCCTTATAATTCAGGGAAAACGGAAATGAGGATCTCCCTTAAAGACGGTTCGATCGTAACCCTTCAGCCCGGCAGTTCATTAAGCTATTTTGAACCTTTTAGTGGTAAAAACAGGAGCATTAGTATGGAAGGGGTAGTTACGTTCAAAGTAGCTAAAGATAAAAAACACCCGTTTATTGTAACTGCCAGAGGTTTCACCACTACTGCTTTGGGTACAGCGTTTACCATCAACACCACCAAAAAGGATCGCATACTAGTAAATTTGCTGGAAGGAAAAGTAGTGGTTAAATCTACTTCAAAAAGTGGAATGGATTTAAAGGATGTTTACCTTGTTCCCGGACAGCAACTCGCCATCAATACAAGGCAGAAGGAACAAGTGGTCACTCATTTCAATACTACCAGAAATTCTGCCGAAGTGAAGCCAGCTGTAAAAATGCCCGTACCTGAGCCATTAATATTTAACGAAGCACCATTAGATCATGTTTTCGATCGCCTTGCCAAACGCTATCACGTTCAGATCAGCTATGAAGGGATGGATGATGCTGATCTCCAGAAGCTATACTTTACCGGCACATTTGGTGGCACGGAAAAACTGGAAATGATGCTACCAACCATCTGCAATATGAATGAATTAACCTATAAACGGAACGCAAATAACATCGTCATAAGCAAACTAAAATAATTTTAACGATCAGTTTTTAAACAACCAGCTATCCTGAAAATAGGATAAGGGAACACTATTGCCTAATTTTTTTAACTATATCATGCAAACAAACAAACTTAAAAAGACACTTAAAAGGTTAAATTGCTTCATTGCATTTGTACTGCTGAACATTATTGCCTTAACTGCACAAGCACAGCAAACGGCTTCCGTTAAAGGAACGGTGGTTGATGAGAAAGGCGCAACCTTGCCTGGCGTATCGGTACTGATGATGGATCCGGCCACGAAAAAAACCGAAAATTCAGTTACAGACACAAAAGGGATTTTCGTTTTCAACAACGTGAAGGTAGGCAACCGATACGACTTCACATTCAGTTATATCGGTTATGAAAAGAAAACATCACCAGCTTTTTTAATTAATTCTGGTGCCAATAATTCCATCCTGATCAGAATGGAATCCAGTTCTTCCGGTTTAAACGATGTAGTAGTGGTGGGTTATGGTAGTCAGAAAAAAACCAAAATTACGGGTGCCATTTCCCAGGTAAAATCAGAAGAGCTTAACAAATACAGTGGAAGCAATTTCGCACAGCAGCTTGCCGGAAAAGCAGCGGGTGTGGTTATTAATGATGCTTCGGCACAACCCGGAACCGATCCTCAAATTGTAATCCGTGGCATTGGTACCCTTACCGCTGGTGTAAGCCCTTTGGTGGTGGTTGATGGCTTTCCACTATCAGAAGGAAGCTCTCTGAATACTGTTAATCCACAGGATATTGAAACCATTGACATTTTAAAAGACCCTGCATCAGCAGCCATTTATGGTTCTAGGGCAGCAAATGGTGTGATCTTGATTACTACTAAAAGCGGCAAGTCGGGCAAAAATACAGTCTCATTCGATTTTTACACCGGGGCACAGCGCCGATCGGATGGTGTAGATCTGGTAGATGGATATCAATTTGCACAACTAAATACCGAAGCCCGGGATTGGGGTTATGTCTCCAGAAATCCTTCCCTTAGAAACGTAGCAGATGATTATGCAACGCGGGTTGCCAAAGGTGCGAACAAGAGAGATTTGAGATTGAACTATATTCAACCTTACCTGAACAACCAGCCAGGTTTAACCAATACCGATTGGCTCGATGAAATTTTCCGTACGGCACCCATTAGCAGTTACAATGTGGCAGTTTCAGGCGGAAATGAAAAATCGAAGTATTATTTCTCTGGTAATTATTTTGATCAGGATGGAATTGTGGTGGAAACCGGCTTGAAACGGTACAGCATGTCGTTCAAATTTGATACAAAAATTTCCAAATCTTTTGATATCGGTTTAAACGTTAATCCGAGTTACAATATGCAGAAATTTTTCCAGAATGATGCCAGCAGGAGTAGCGATGCCATTGGGTCTGCACTGATTATGTATCCTTTCTTCCCAGCCAGAAATGCCGATGGTTCTTTAGCCATCAGTCAGCAGATTATAGCCAATACAGCAGAAGATGGAGCGCTGGGCGAAAATCCGGTAGCCATTATGGAAAAAACAAAATTTAACAAAAATCTCTTCCGCACTTTTGGAAATGCCTATGTAAATTTTAAACCTGTGGAGGGGTTAACCTTTAAATCATTGATAGGTGGAGATTACAGCAGTAATTTTGTAGATTTCTTTACACCATCTGATGTTGGTGAATACCGCACCGCGGCACCAAAACCTGCCAGAGCCAGCGAAACAAAAGGTTCGGTAATTAATTACCTTTGGGAGAATACCTTAAATTATGAAAAGACTTTTGGTAAACACGATTTTAACATCTTAGCCGGAACAACTTTTCAAAAAGAATCGGGTAACAGTACAGTGGTTTCCGGAACGGGAATACCAGATAACAATATCGATAATATTGCAGGTGCTTCGTCTTTTGCTGTGGTTCCAACCCGCTACGTTTGGACACAACTATCTTACCTGGCCAGGTTGCAATATGCTTATGCAAATAAATATTTATTCTCTGCAGCCATCAGAAGAGATGGTTCTTCTAGATTTGGGCAAGATGCAAAATGGGGTAATTTCCCTTCGCTAACCGCTGGATGGATTGTGAACCGGGAAGACTTTTTTCCAAAAACCAGTTGGATAGACTTGCTTAAATTACGTGCAACATATGGTAAAGCAGGGAATAATCAGATCGGTAATTATAGTTCCTACGCCTTAGCCAACCCGTTAAATTATGTAAGTGGTGCAACACTGCTTCCGGGTTTCGCAGCGGTAAATCCTACCAATAGTACACTTTCCTGGGAAACCAAAACGTCGTACAATTTCGGATTCGATCTGGGTTTCCTGAAAAGCTTAAATCTCTCTGCCAATTACTATTCTATGATCACATCAGATTTATTACTACAGGTTCCGGTACCGGCCCAATCTGGTTATGATAGTGCATTGCAAAATGTAGGGCGGGCCAGTAATAAAGGTTTTGAACTGGAATTATCAGGCAGCAATATTAAATTAGGCCCCTTAAGCTGGAACTTTGGCGCCAACATCGCCACAAATAAAAATAACGTGCTTGAGCTAGGTCCAGGGCAGAATCAGATCGTAACAGGTTCAAATAGTGCGTTTAGAACAAAAGTAGGCGGACCCATTGCAGAGCTTTATGGTTATAACGTAATTGGGGTCTATAAAAATCAAGGCCAGATAGATAGTAGTCCGCATATTACAGGCACTTTATTAGGTGATTATATTGTGCAGGATGTAAATAATGATGGTAAAATAACGCCAGATGACCGCATGGGGTTTGGTACCTATGCACCGAAGATTACCTACGGATTTAATAGCAGTTTTGCTTATAAAAGCTTTGAATTGAGTTTCTCCATCAATGGCATTTCCGGAAGAAAAATTTATGACAATGGTTTGGTAAATATGGAATCGGGCGAAGGCTTCTCTATGGCAGATCAGTATTATTTCGAAAACCGATACCATCCGGTAAATAATCCAGATGGATTTTTGGCACAGTCAAATACTAATTATTCCGCCAATAGATTAAATACCAACGCCTCCAGTGTTTTCTTCCAGAAAGCAGATTATATTCGTTTGCGCAATGTTCAGTTAACCTATAATTTTGCTTCAAGCTTACTTTCTAAGCTAAAAGTATCCAGAGCGAGTGTGTATGTAACAGGCAATAACCTGCTCACCATTACCAGTTTCCGCGGCTTTAATCCAGATGCAACAAGCGACAATGTACTTACTTCCGGATATTCTTATTCTAATTATCCGGTGGCCAGATCTTTTGTAGCAGGCTTTAACCTAACTTTTTAATGTAATGTATTCCAATATCAATCAAATGAAAAAGATCATCAATAAAATAGGGTATACCGGAAGCCTGCTTTGTCTTCTGGCTATTGCTTCCTGTACCAAAGAATTGAATCAACAGCCCATCACCTCAAAATCTCTTGGTAATTTTTTAAACACAGAAACTGAAGTGGAAGAGTATATCAATGCCGTATATGGTACTTTACAATCGAACGGACTTTATGGGCTTTATTTGCCTGCTATCGGCGAAATTCCTTCAGATAACACATTTGATGAAGTACCGGCAAACGATGGTGGAATGTACGGTCAGCTGGATCAATTTACCACCGTTGCTTCTAATGGTATGCTTTCAGATTTTTGGAAAAATTCATATCAGGGTATTCAACGTGCCAATACGGTTTTAAACAGGGTTGATGGAATTGCTTATACAGTTTCTGCAAATAAGCAAGCCAGAAAAGGAGAAATGCACTTCATCCGTGCGCTTCTTTATTTTAATTTGGTAAGGGTTTTCGGTGATGTTCCATTGGTTACCAAAGAAACCAGCAATCCAAATGAGTTTTTTGGACAAGGACGCACGAGCAAAGATTTGGTATATGCCCAGATTACTACAGATTTAACCAATGCCATCCAGGAATTACCGGTAAATACCAGTACGCAGGGAAAAGCCATCAAAACGGCTGCCCAGTCTCTTCTCGGGAAAGTATACCTCACCTTAGGTAAGTTTAGCGAGAGTAAAAGGGTACTGACCGATGTGGTGGCTTCTGGAAAACACCAGTTATTAAATGATCCGGCAGATATTTTTTCATTAAACAACAAGAACAATAGCGAAATTATTTTTGCTGTTCAATTCGCTTCCGGCTTAAATGGCAATAGCGAAGGAAGTTCAGCCTATCAGCAGTTTAGCCCTTCCGGTAGTATTAGTGGCGCTAAAGGACATAATCTACCGACGAAAAGTTTTTATCAGCTCTATAATGCTGGCGATAAACGCAAAAATGCTTATGTCGGGGTTACTACCGCTGGTACGCCTTTTTCAACAAAGTTGAAAGCATCAACAACCACTCCTGTTGATGGTGGAAGTAATTTCGTGGTGTTACGTTACGCAGATGTACTACTGATGCTTGCCGAGTCTGAAAATGAGTTAGGCAATCAGGAAAATGCAAAAAACTTCCTCAACCTGGTACGGAGAAGGGCTGGTTTGGCAGATTTTACCCAACAAGGCCAAACGGAATTAAGGGCAGCCATTATGCTGGAAAGAAGATTAGAGTTGATCGGGGAAGGAGACCGCTGGTTCGACTTATTGCGAACAAATACGGCTATTACGGTGATGAATGCGTGGTTTGCTTCGCAAAATATAACAACCAGAATTGCTTCCCGCGATCTGTTGCAACCCATTCCACAAGATCAAATCGATACAGACCCATCTATTAAACAAAATCCATAATCTTAAATAAATATTAAAATGAGAAAAGTTATTCTGCAGCTGTCGTTCATGCTGATCTGCCTGAGCGGATTTGCGCAATCTAAACCTGAGTTGAGTCTTAACCAGGTATTTAATCCTAAAAGTAAAACGGTATTGGTGACAGCGCACCGTGGCGACTGGCGTAATACACCAGAAAATTCTATTCAAGCACTCAAAAACTGCATCGCAATGGGAGTGGACATCATGGAATTGGATTTAAAAAAGACAAAAGACGGATATCTGGTGATTATGCATGATCGCGATATCGACCGCACGACTACGGGTAAGGGTGATGTTTCTGATTACACCCTGGCAGAAATTCAAAAATTCTTTCTTCGTTCTGGTTCAGGGCATCCTACTAAACATCAGGTACCCACTTTTAAAGAAATCCTTAGCATTGCAAAAGATCACATTATCATTGATGTAGATAAAGGTTATGATTATTACCCACAAGTGATTAAGGAACTCAGGGAAGCCGGAATGATTGGGCAAGCCATAGTGAATGTAAAAAACAGTACTCCGCTTACCACAATTGAACAGGAGCAAGGCAAAATTGATGATGATATTACCATTATGCCTATTGTTGATATGAAAAGGCCTGATGCTTTACAAATTATAAACAGCTATAAACTGCATAAGCGTACGGTGTTACAGGCAAATTTTAATACTGATACTTTAGCCATTTTGAAACATCTTGGAGAATTCAGGTCAAATTATGGCCTTTGGATTAATAGTTTATGGCCGGAACAAAATGGAGGTCATGATGATGACCGTGCAGTGGAAGAAAATAGAAAAGATGAAACCTGGGGTTGGTTAGTAAACCAAAAGGCGAATATGATCCAGACAGATCGGCCAAAAGAGTTGATAGAATACTTAAAAGATAAAAAACTGCACCTTTAAAAGAAGCAAGATTCATTTGATGTAGTGGAACTATCGAATCAAACGTACGCCTCATATTGTAGCCTATTTGATACGAAACATTAAGTTTTTGAAAAAAATGTAATCATAGATGGATCAAATTAAATAATGTTTTACCTGCTTAAGGTTTGAAATGAGGTGATAATGAGTAAATGAAGCGTTTTCAGCTATTTACACTTCAATACAGTATTTTGAGTTTTAGTTTTGTATTCCTGGAACTACTCAAACGCATGTATATAGTAGGTGATTTCTTCAGGTAATATTACCCTTAATGATTTGCAACTCGTCTCGGGCATCATAATTGATATTTCGAACCCGTTAGAATTAAATCAACGGGACGATTTAGATTAACAATGGAATGTATTAAAACTGATTTAATACATTTTCTATCATCAGATATCTGGATGGATATCCGATGATAGAAAAACCTTGCAGTTATGCAGGGTTTTTTTATTTCCAAATATTTTGCTTTAATAATGCCCGCTACCGTACGTCTTATCGAAAGCTTTCAGTGTCTGAAAACAATTCTTAAAAAGATGCCGAACTGAATTATTAACTTCAATCTCCAAAAGTGAATGATTATCAAATAGAAATAAACCATGAAGGGAGTAAAAAAAGAAAACTTACCGAGTAAAGTTTGTCCGGTTTGCGAACTCTCCTTCAATTGGAGAAAAAAATGGGAAAGAAACTGGGATAATGTTATTTACTGCAGTAAGAAATGCGCAAGCACAAAAAGAAAATAATTAAATTAGCCTTTGCTAGGCAATCGATATTAAGAGCAGAACATCTCTTTTATAAAGTAGATTAGCTCTTGTAGCGTTGCTATATGCCAATATAAGAATCTTAAATATGCTAATTGTCGGATGCCAGATGATCAGAACAAAAGAAAAGCGCCACAATCAGACTTAACTGATTGTGGCGCTTTATTTATTTATTTATTTACAATGATTTTAACCATGTAATTACCTCATCGCGGGTTTTTCCGGTTTTTTGTTGTATTCTTCCGTAAAGCTCGTCATCTTTACCTTCTTCATGTTTCAAATCATCATCAGTAAGGTCGCCATAAGCTTGTTTTACTTTTCCTTTGAGCTCATTCCAGGCTCCTTTTAATTCTAGCTTGTCCATATGTATATGAGTTATGTTGTTTAATTAACACGTTGCACTATCTAATGTTTTTCAATCGTGTTAAAAAAGCCTACTCCATTTTGCTCTAAAATCATTTTCAACATAGGCATATATTGGAAAATTCAAATTCATTTTTTAAGATGTTCCAGGCATAAAATATTTTATTCAACCCATCAGGTTTAAAATTATCACCTGGTTTTTTGCTCTTTAAAAACTAAATAATGTTTTTTTAGTTAATCTATCTATCAATTCGTCTGCATTTTTTCATTTTTGAAAAGGCATGACATTTGTAAATCAATGAATGAGTTAGTCGATTATAGAACGGAAAACCATTTAGAATAAATTGATAGGAAAGACTAAAAAGACAAATGAATATACTCGATAAAGAGAAATCTTCTTTCTCAAATAATAACATTCGCCAAGATTTAGAATTGCTTAAAAGAGCAATAGACGCCTCCGTATCCGGTATTATCATTACCGACAACCGGGAGCCAGACAATCCAATTATTTATTGTAACAGTGCTTTCGAGGAAATTAGTGGATACTCCAGATCCGAAATTATTGGACATAACTGTAGGTTCCTGCAACAAGATGATCGCTCACAAAAGGAAAGAGCGATGATTCGTGAAGCCGTTTCGCAGGGGGAAGGCTGTAGGGTAGAAATCCGCAATTACCGTAAAAACGGTGATCTTTTCTGGAATGAGCTTCTTATTTCACCGGTTCTTGATGAAAATAATAACGTCACTCATTTTATTGGTGTTCAGCAGGATGTTACCCAGCGAAAGAAAGCAGAGCAAGATTTGAGACAACAACAGGAAACTATGGAAAAGCAGATTGCAGAACGCACCCGGAACCTTCGGGAAAGCGAACTTTTTCTTTCCAGTATCATTCAAACCGTTCGTGAAAGCCTTCTTGTTTTAGACCCTGACTTCTGCGTAGTCAGTGCAAATGATCACTTTATTAAAACATTTAAGGTGACTTCAGAAGAAACCGTTGGGACCAATCTATATAAATTGGGTAATCACCAATGGGATATTCCGAAACTTAGAGAGTTGCTCGTCGATATTCTTCCAACAAATAACCCCGTTGAGGATTTTGAAGTAGAACATGATTTTCCACATATCGGGAGAAAGCTGATGTTGCTTAATGCCTACCGGATAGAGCTTGAAGGTCAGTTTAAAGATCAGATTTTGCTGGCGATAGAAGACATCACCGAGAAAAGAGAAATCGAACGGAGAAAAGATGATTTCCTTTCCATTGCGAGCCACGAACTTAAAACCCCGCTCACCACAATTAAGGGTTATGTGCAGGCTATGGAAAGGATGATTCCGGAAAATGCAGGCGAAAGATTTGAAAATATGTTAGGTAAAACAGCTCAGTATCTGGATCGCCTCAACAACCTGATTGCCGAATTGCTTGATGTATCCAGAATCCAGACTGGTAATATCGAGTTGCATAAATTGCCTTTTGATTTTGATGTAATGGTGAAAGAAACCGTAGATGCCATACAATCTGCCTCAAGTAACCACCAGATCCAGATTACCGGGAGCTCCGGGATTTCAGTTTCAGCAGATGAATCTCATATTATACAAGTGCTAAACAACCTTTTATCTAACGCTATAAAATATGCACCTGAAGCCGAAAAGGTACGTGTTCATATTTCCAAAGTGAGCGAATTTGTGAAGGTATCTGTAACCGACGAAGGTATGGGAATTAGTCCTGAAGATCAGAAAAAGATCTTTGAACGCTTTTATCGTGCAGGAGAAATTCAACAGCGTTTCCCAGGAATGGGCATCGGACTATACATTTGTGAGCAAATCATTAAGAACCATAATGGTACCTTATGGGTAAAAAGCGAGAAAGGTAAAGGATCTACTTTTAGCTTCACTTTACCAATTAATACCACTAATTAGAGCAGCATAATGAATGATACTAAGAAAATTTTAATATGTGATGACGACGAGGGAATTTTAGATATGCTGGCAATGGTATTCGAAGATTCTCCATATACCATAATTGCAGAGCAAAATAGCTTAAATGTGAAAGGCTTAGTGGAAAGTCAATCTCCAGATCTGGTGTTGCTTGATTTGTGGATGCCAGTGTTATCAGGAGATCAGGTGCTGAAAATGCTCCGTAAAAACCCTGTAACCGAAGATCTTCCTGTTATTATTATTTCTGCCAGTAGAGAAGGGCAGCAGATTGCTTCCAAAGCTGGCGCTACGGGCTATATCTCAAAACCCTTTGATTTTGAAGAGTTAATGAGTATGGTTGACCGTTTAATTAATTAAAACTCACAATGCCAAAAATCCAGCTGCTTGACAGTGGAAAATCTTTTTAAGTCATAAAAATGAAGGATGTAAGTTTTAGAACATTCATCCAAAATAAGATGGTAATGAAGAGAGAAAGTGTTACCCAAGCTTTGTGGCATAGTTTTTATTGGAATGACGATAAGTAAATCATCAGTATAAAGAAGCTGATGCTACACAATATTTTTGAAATTAATATCTATAACTAAATATGCTGCTAAATAAAACTATTCCAGCTAATTACATTTTAAAGAAAATAAAATTCGAAGTACTATATGTACTGATCATCGGCCTGATGGTAAATTACCTTACCGGAGAATATAGAAATTTGATTCCGGAAATGCCCATCGCCATCCCAACATTTATCGGTACGGCAATTTCTGTTATCCTATCTTTTAAAATTAACCAATCTTACGACAGGTGGTGGGAAGCCCGGAAAATTTGGGGGAGTATTGTAAATGATAGTAGAAGTTTAGTCTTGCAATTACAATCTTTTTTATCTGCCGGTAATAAAGATGAAATTAAAGAAATAGCCTATCGGCAAATTGCCTGGTGTTTCAGTTTAGGCCAAAGTTTAAGGGGAAATGATCCTGTAGAAAACCTCGATAAATATATTGGTGAAGCAGATCTAGCCAGCATTAAAAAACATAGTAATAAGCCATTGGCCTTACTGCAGTTAAATACACTTCAAATTGCAAAACTTAGGGAAAAAGGCGCATTGGAATTATTCAGTCATGTACAAATCAATAATACGCTGGTTAATTTTTCTAACTGGATGGGCATGGCAGAACGAATTAAGAGTACAGTCTTCCCTAAAACATATCGCCTGTTTTTACATTTTTTCATCTATATATTTGTGGTTACGCTTTCCATTGCATTAAGAAACATTGATAGTTTTTTCGAAATTCCGTTATTATTGGTTATATCTTCAGCATTCTTTTTGTTGGAAAAATCGGCTACTCATTTACAAGAGCCTTTTAATAATAAACCTACAGATACGGCCGTGACAACCATCGCTACCACTATCGAAATCAACATTAAACAGTTGCTTGAGGAAAAAGATGTGCCTGAACCGTTGGCGCCTCAAAGTTATTATGCGCTTTAACTATTTGTTATTTCGAAATTTATAAATACCATTCTTATTGGGCTTTATCATAAATCATAAAAATGTTATACTGAACCTGTCGAAGGACTCGTAAGAAAGCCCCTATCCGCCTGGCAGCCCCTTTTCCCGGGATGGAAAGGGCGCAAGACAAAATCATTTTTTGCACCTAGGGATTAGCACATTGCTATTGCCGCCCTGCTCGCTTAAATAATTTTCCCGCAGATTAAGAAGATTTCCGCAGAAGCGAGCGGCAAAAATCTGCGGTAATCATTTAGATCTGCGGGACCTACCTTTGCATTATTCTGGAGCACGAATCTAATAGTAAATTCGTCATTGCGAGGAGGTACGACGAAGCAATCTATTTTGAAGATTCTTCAATGAAGAATGCTTCAGCTGATGAAGACCCTATAATGACGGTTTTCTTTAGGTCCAGAATCAAGTTCAGGATAACGATCGCTTTAACCTACCATTCATGCAAATGCGAAAAAGGGTTCGGTGCTAAACGAAGGTGTTGTATAGAAACGCAGGGATCCTTCGCTGCGCTCTGGATGACAATCCTACTATTTCCTCCCAACAATCGCCACCCTGCTATCCGGCATAGGAGATGATGGAAGGAGAAGCCGTTGAAATTTTTGTACCCACATTCAAATACTTCAAACCCAAGGTAGCGCGAACGGCTCTTAAAATAAAATCTTTATTAAAAACAAATCGAGCCCTTGCGCTACCGCCAATCAAATTTCGACGAGCTAATTCGACATCAGATCCAAGCCTTGATTTTTGCTTCTTTTCATTAAGGAAAAGAAGAAAGCCATTCGGCGGCTAGCCGAGGCAAGCCAGCGCAGCGGAAAAAGACGGCCTCTATTCGCCTAGCGGCCCCTTTCTCCGGGAGAGAAAGGGGCACAAGAAAAAACATTCTTCGCGCCTAGCAATCAGCACTATGCTATCGCCACAAAATACAAAATGGTTGGTGAGCCACCACACTATGGTTTCATTGATAGCGAACAATGTTGAAAGTGGTTGGTGAGCCACCAACCACTGGATGAGAGTATTTCCCAGAACAAAGGCCACCAAAACTTCGCAAGTTGATCTTCACTCATGAAATTTAGATAGTTTCTTAGATTATAAAAATAAAAAACGTTATTTGGACGTTTATAAATTTAATCATTATATTTGATTCTCCTATGAGAGATCGCCACTTAAAATCCTGTAATAAAACTTGATTTTAATGGTTTTTCAAAAAGGGCTAACCAAATATACTGCTATGAAATTAACGTTCTTGTTGATCGCAATTCAATTTTTTGTTTTTGAATGTGCTCAGGCACAATCTGTGGATAGTAAAAATCCAGAAACTGGTCCAACTACTTTCCAGACTTCAGGAAACCCATTATTTAAACATAAATATACAGCTGATCCTGCAGCTTTAGTAGTTGGAGATACCTTTTATATTTATTCAGGTCAGGATACCGGAGAAGGGAAAGGCTACGAGATGCCAAACTGGCTTGTTTTTTCTTCTAAAGATCTTACCAATTGGACAGAACATCCTATTCCACTTCGAAATAAAGATTTTAGCTGGTCTGTTGGGCAAACCTCCTGGGCATCGCAGGTAATTGCCCGCAATGGTAAATACTATTTCTATGTTTCCACAGAACACAAAAATGAAAATGGAAAAAAAGGAAAAGCAATAGGAGTAGCGGTTGCAGATGGCCCTGTTGGTCCGTTTAAAGATGCGAAAGGAACGGCGCTCATCACCAATGAGATGACCACCAAATGGACAAACATCAGCTGGGACGATATAGATCCTACAGTTTTTATAGATGATGATGGACAAGCTTATCTATTCTGGGGAAATACCCAATGTTATTACATCAAGCTTAAAGAAAATATGATTGAAACCGAAGGTGAGATCATGCCTGTTACCTTGCCGAAGTTTACAGAAGCACCTTGGGTTCACAAAAGAGGCAAGTCATACTATTTATCTTTTGCTACAGGATTCCCGGAGAAAACTGCATATGCCATGAGCAATAATATTAACGGCCCATGGGAATATAAAGGGATTTTAAATGAACTTGCTGGCAACAGCAATACCAATCATCACGCAATTGTACAATTTAAAGGCAATTGGTATTTTGTTTACCATAATGGAGGGGTAGAAACAGGCGGCGGCAGTTTCAGGCGATCGGTGTGCATAGATCGTTTATACTATAATAAAGATGGTACAATGAAACGTATTCAGATGACTTCTGAAGGGTTATGGGGAAAAGCAAAGTAACCAAATACTGACTAAAGTAACTACTTGGTCTTTTTTGAAGCCTTCATCAGTTCTTTGTATGATGTATTGCTTACGAGTAACGTTATGTCAATCAGTGTCTAGCACTGGTTAACAATAGTTCGTATTCATCATTTTGAATTAACCAATATAAACCAATAAATCTTATCTTATGAAAGTCTTTATCTATGAAAGGACGTTTTTTAAAACGATTTTAACCGTCGTACTGACGTTTATTTCGTTTGCTGCGTTCGCCCAGATTTCTGTAAAAGGAAAAGTACTGGATGAAAAGGGTGTAGGAATGCCAGACGTGAATATCCTTGTAAAAGGTACCACTAACGGAGTGAAAACTGATCCCAGTGGAAACTATACCATTAATGTACCAAATCCACAAACTACCCTCGTATTTTCCTACATCAGCTTTAACACACAGGAGATTGTGGTCGGTCAACGCACATCTATTAATGTTTCTTTAATTGCACAAGAAAATTCACTGGAGCAAGTGGTGGTAGTGGGTTATGGCGCCCAAAAAAGGTCTACAATTACCGGAGCCGTGAGTGATATCAAATCTGACGCACTGATGCGTACGCCTGCTATTACCACTTCAGGCGCACTTGTCGGGAAAATTCAGGGCGTAAATACCCGCCAGACAGATGCCCGTCCGGGGGGTGCTACAGGCTTGCAGATCAGGAACATGGGCGAGCCGCTGTATGTTATCGATGGTGTACCATCAGATGCCGGGCAGTTTAATAACCTCGGGCAAAACGATATTGAAAGTATTTCCATCCTGAAAGATGCATCAGCTGCTATATATGGTTTACGCGCCGCGAACGGCGTGGTCTTGGTAACCACAAAAAAAGGCCGTTCAAATCAGCCAACGGCTATAAATGTATCATCTTACTACGGACTTCAGAATTTCACCCGCATGCCAAAGCCAGCCAATGCTGGTGATTACGTAAGGGCATTAGCCGAGTCTGATCAGAATTTAAACAGAACAACCATCTGGACTCCGGAGTTACTGAGTAAATGGAAAGCAGGTACAGAACCAGGTTTTCAGAGTTTTGATTATTATGATTTTATTGTTAGACCAAACGTTCCTCAGCGATACCTTTCTGCCAATGCATCAGGTGGATCTAACAATACCAATTTCTTTATTTCTGCTACGCACCTGAATCAGGAAGCCGTAATTAAAGATTTTAGTTTTAACCGTACCAATATTCAGGCGAATTTAGATGCGGGTTTAACAAAAGGATTAAAAATCGGAACCCAGATTGCAGGTAGATTGGAACGTCGTCATCAGTCTGGCGTACCAGGTTATGATGACTATTTCAACCCACTGCTCAGTTTGTATACTAACTGGCCAACTGAACGCCCGTATGCAAATGATAATCCAAATTATATCAATGCCACGCACAATATTAATGTAAACCCGGCAACTTATGAAGAAGACATTTCTGGCTATGCCGATAATGATTGGCGAGCTTTAAAGTCTAACTTTTATGCTCAATATAGCTTTCCCTTTGGTTTGGTTGCGAAGGCTACCTACTCTTACAATTACACCACTTACGTAGGGGAAAACTTTGAGTATACTTATAATGCTTATACTTATGATCCGGCTACGAATACCTATAATATTAATGGTGGAAATCAAAATCCATTCAGAAGAAAAGAAAGAAGAGAGATTGCAGAAAATTTCGGGCAGTTTCAGTTAAACTACGCTAAAAGCTTTGGTGATCACGCATTCGATGTGGTAGCCGCTTACGAGCGCTATGATTCAACTGATGATTATGTAGAAATGATCAGCAACCCACCCAACAATACGGTGCCATTAATCTATTTTGCTGATCAGACTTTTTTAGGGAATACTTATGGTGTTTCTGCCAGGGCAGGTTACATTGGCCGGGTAAATTACAATTACAAACAAAAATATCTTTTAGAAGCATTAGGCCGGTATGATGGCTCCTTTTTATTTAGAAAAGATAACCGGTTCGGCTTTTTCCCTGGTGTATCTGCAGGCTGGATCGTTTCAAAAGAAAACTTTTTTCGCAACATCAAATTTGTAGATAACCTGAAACTTCGCGTTTCTTATGGGCAAACCGGTACAGATCGCCAACCGTATGGTGATACCAGTCAGCCATTAGTTGCGCCATTCAGTTATTTGCAGGGATATGATTATGCCAATGGTGGTGCGGTTTTTAATGGTTCACTCGTTACCGGAGTTTCACCAAGAGGTTTACCCATTACCAATTTATCATGGATTACCAGTATCTCTAAAAATATTGGTGTAGATTTTGCCCTCTTCAATAATAAATTAATAGGTTCATTCGATTTCTTCGAGCGTAAAAGAACCGGGTTACCTGCACCAAGATATGATATTCTCCTGCCAAGTGAAGTTGGGTATTCCTTGCCAGATGATAACCTGAATTCTGACGCTAATCGTGGGATGGAAGGAATTGTAACTTATCGGAGCAAAACTAAGGAGGTTGAATATTCCATCGGTGTAAATGCTACATTATCACGCTTACGTACCCTCGATTATTACAAACCACGTTTTGGTAATTCGTGGGATGAGTACCGCAATTCTGGTGTAGACCGCTGGGCGGATGTAAATTTTGGCCACCATGTGATCGGCCGTTTTCAATCACAGGATGAGATAGATAACTACCCAATCAATAATGATGGACAGGGAAATCGCACCCTCTTGCCAGGAGATCTTAAGTTTGAAGATACCAATGGTGATGGCATTATCAATGGCATGGATCAACGCCCGATTGGTTATGCTCAGGGTGGCCTGCCTTATTTAAATGTGGGTATTAATGGAAGTGTGATCTGGAAAGGCATTACCTTACAGTTCGATTTTGCGGGCGCAAGTATGCAAACTTTTCAACGTGAGTATGAGTTGCAGATTCCATTCCAGAATAACGGAAACTCACCGGCGTATATGCTAAATGATCGCTGGCACCGTGCCGATCCGTTTAATCCAAAAAGTGAATGGATTCCAGGAACTTATCCGGCTTTACGTAAAGATAATCCGGGACTTTCCAATTTCTCTTACCGCAACGATTTCTGGATCACCAACGTAACTTATCTCCGCTTAAAGAACTTATTATTAGGTTATTCGTTGCCAAAAAGCTGGATCGAGAAGGCAGGTTTCAAAAATGTATTTGTATACGCCAATGGAACCAACCTGATCTCTTTTGATAATTTAAGAAAATTCGAAATTGATGGTGAAATTTCTTCAACTAACGGAATTGTTTATCCGCAACAGCGATTATTTAATTTCGGTTTTAACGTTACACTTTAAGATTTTTACGATGAAAAATATTAAAATTTATATTGGGCTTATCACTATCCTATCGGTGTTTTCGGCCTGTAAAAAAGATTTCCTGGAGCGCGAACCGCAAAGCATTGTGGTAGAGGATCAGGTTTATGGAGACCCCAAACTTATTGAAGGCGTACTGGCTAATTTATATAACCGGATTCCAACGGATGCTTCTTTAACAAACCGCTGGACTGAGCACACTGCTTATGATGATGCAGTATGGTCTGGCAGCGGAAATTCAGGAGATGAATACCGAAATAATATCATTTCTTATCCGGTAGACCGATGGAGACTTTGGGATTATGGTTTCATTCGGGATGTAAACCTCGGGATTGAAGGTGTGCAAAAGAGTGCCAAATTAACGACACAGCAGAAAGATCAGTTTAGTGCAGAGTTTCGTTTCTTGCGGGCGTACGACTATTTTGAAATGGTAAAACGGATGGGTGGTGTTCCATTAGTAACCTCACCACTTGTTTATGATTATAGTGGTGATGCGACCAGTCTTCAATTACCACGAAGCAAAGAGGTGGATGTATACGATTTTATTGCCAGCGAACTTGATGCAATCGCAAATATCGTAGGTAATAACGGAAGTACATCACGTGCGAATAAATATACCGTACTGGCTTTAAAATGCAGAGCGATGTTATATGCAGGCTCTTTAGCGAAATACAATAGTTTAATGGCGAGTCCGATAACGTTGCCTGGTGGTGAAGTTGGCATTCCGGCACAACGCGCAGCAGATTTCTATAACAAAGCTTTAGATGCAGCAAAACAGGTAATCGCTGGTCCATACTCGCTGTATAAAACAAACGCCTCCAACCTTGGTGAGAATTTTTATGAAGCGCTGACGAAGAAAACCGGGAATCCGGAACTCATTTTAATTCAGGATTTTTTACAATCGAAAGGATTTAAGCATGGCTTTAGCTACGATAACATTGCCCGCTCATTGAGAGAAGATAATCTGGCATCATCTGCCATTGCCCCAACCTTAAATCTGGTAGAAAAATATGAATATCTAGATGGTACAGATGGAACGCTAAAAACCAGAACACCAGATAATAGCGACTACATTTACTACACCAATACGCAGGATGTTTTTGCCAATAAAGATGCCCGCTTATATGGAACAGTGATTTATCCGGGAACAAGTTTCAGAAATTTACCTGTTAATATTCAGGCAGGTGTGGCGTTATGGAATGGAAGTTCTTATCAGATTATTGAGGGCGATTTAGGTGCAAGGTATACGGATGGAAAGCTGCTAACTGGCCTGGATGGGCCACAACGTTCTGCGCTTGATTTATCAAATACCGGTTTTTATCTGCGTAAATTTATAGATAATACACCTTTAGCCAGCACCCGTACCCGTGGAACGGATATTGCCTGGATCAGATTCAGATTAGGAGAAATTTACCTTAACGCTGCGGAAGCTGCTTTTGAACTTGGCCAAACGGCGAGTGCTTTAACCTATATCAATACCTTACGGGAAAGAGCAGGTTTTGGCACGAATAGTTTAAGTACATTGACCATCGACCGACTCCGCAACGAGCGCAGGGTAGAATTGGCTTTTGAAGATCACCGTGTTTGGGATCTGGCTCGCTGGCGCATTGCGGATAAAGTTTGGAATGGTAGCACGAGCAGTCCTGATGCGATGCTTTATGCCTTGTATCCATATCGAGTTGTACGTCCGGGTGATGCTGCCCGCAATGATAAGTATATCTTTATTAAACAAGTAGCACCCAGATTTAAAGCGCCACGCTTTTATCAGATCGGGAATTACTATTCTTCAATCAGCCAGACTGTGCTCAATAACAATCCTAAAATCGTTCGTAATCCATTTCATTAATCAATCGTCATGAAAAATATAAATTATATCATACTGTTCTCCCTGATTGCACTTTTCTCTTGCAAAAAGGATAATTACGAGGCGCCAACATCCCGACTTTCTGGTCGGGTGATCTTTCAGAATCAGCCTGTTGGCGTCCGCTCTGATGGTGTACAGCTGGAATTGTGGCAACGTGGTTTCTCTCTTTTTACTAAAATTCCGGTTTATGTGGCCCAA
The DNA here is from genome assembly GCF_048515415.1 of Pedobacter sp. N23S346. Taxonomy (NCBI): domain Bacteria; kingdom Pseudomonadati; phylum Bacteroidota; class Sphingobacteriia; order Sphingobacteriales; family Sphingobacteriaceae; genus Pedobacter; species Pedobacter sp. N23S346. The sequence goes on along the minus strand of NZ_JBLYEE010000014.1, from coordinate 22,636 downwards.
GATGGAACATTCTCCGCAACACTGTTCGATGGCGATTATAAGCTGGTGCGTTTACGTGGAAATGGTCCGTGGATTGACAATACAGACTCAATCTCGGTTAAAGTAAGTGGTAATACTCAAATAGATGTTCCGGTAGTGCCGCATTTCAATTTGAGCAATGTATCCTTCAGTAAATCAGGAACTACTGTAACAGCAACATTTACCGTGCAGCAAGTAACGGCAGCAAGCAGTTTGGAGCGTGTGAATCTATACCTGGGTACAACCATGATTGTGGATAATACCAGGCAAGATGCCAGTGCCGAAAAAGTGGCAGCAGATGTAGTGATCGGGCAGCCTGGCACAATTTCAGTGACTATTCCGGCAGCGTTAGCCTCTAGAAATTTTATGTTTGCCAGGGTAGCCGTGAAAACAAATGGGGTAGGAGAAGCATTATTCTCCGCACCCCAACGGATAGAATTTAAGTAGTGGTTTATCGTTTTTAGCTGATCACTATTTTGTGTTATTTTTTCAAGCTGAGTCGTTTTTTAAGCGGCTCAGCTTTTTTTTGTGATAGCTGATTCAAAAAATTAGCATGGCGCAAATAGTTTCCCGCAGATTTGGCAGATTTTCGCAGAAGCGATGGTTTATATCTGCGGTGATCATTTTAATCTGCGGGACAAACCCTTTATGATGATCGCTTAAAGTCTATAGGTTGGTGTCTCATAAATAAAGTTACTAACTCTACACGCAGAATAATCTTCGGAGTTAGTAACTTTCTATCGTTTGGTTTCTTCCCAACCGAAAAACTCATGCCTATAAATTCAACCACATTAACTTAGTCTGATTGGTGAGGTACTGGCTAGTAAACCAGTATGTTAGTTTCTAACCCTAGCTAAAAATTCTGTTAAATCAGCTACAAATTGCTGTGGTTTTGCATAATGGATATTATGCTCAACGCCTTCATATTCTTTTCTGATAATAAACCTAGGGTGGGCTGCCGCCAGTTGAATATTTGCTGAAGTAAATGGCATAGGGTCGTTATCGGATACCGGATCTAAAATCAACACTGGAACATTTAAATTTCTAAATATAATCCTTGGTTCTATGTAAGTAATAGAGGCCGCGTACAAGGGCGAAATGGCGGGACGTAAAACCAAATTCCTGAATTCCTTATCATTTGCCATAGAGAAGTAATCCATCAAACCCTGATAAATAATCCATTTATCACCCGCAGGTTTGATCACAGCCAAAAGATCAAATTGATCTCCGCCTTTCTCGCTATCATATAATTGCGCATAGGCTTCGAAATCAGATGAATAACTTCCGTTGTATAATGATTTGATTTCTGGGGAGAGATTCATTGTTTTGGCTTTAGCATCTAGTTCCTTTTCACTCATTTTGTGGTAAAAAGCATTAAAGGCTACAGAACCACCATCCTCCAAAATCAATGCCTCAACCCGGTCAGGGTATGATTGATAAACGACAGAAGCCACGTAACCACCTCTCGAAAAACCTCCAATAACAGCTTTCTTAATCTGGAGTGAATCCATCATTACTATAATATCATCAGCAATATGATACAGCGAAACTTCCTTCTCTGGAATAGGCGTTTTACCATGTCCATAATAATCAATAGCAATTAAATAATATCCAGCATCAGTTAGGAATTTAGCAATTGGTGCAAGCTCATAGGTATTCATTAAACTACCGTGAATCCAAATTAACGGTGTACTTTTCGGATTACCCCAGCTTAGGTAATGCATTAAGACGTTCTCAGTTTTTACATAATGACCATGCTGTTCTTCGAAATTTTCATAGGTCTTCTTATCTTTCTTAAACTGTTTAAAAATCGAGCTTTTTTCGCCCTGAGCGAAGCTGAAAAAGTTGAGTAATAGCAGCTGAAGAATAATAAATGGCCTACAGATCAAAATTCTTTTTTTATGGTTCATCAAATAAAAATACGAATTGTACATTGGGTAATTTATGCCGTTCTGGATTTTTATAATTTGCTGAGCAGTTGCTCATGCCTTTAATTCACCATAGCAGATTGAAGAGATAAACTTAAGCTAGTTGGTGAGACAACAACAGTAGTATGGCTCAAATAATTTCCCGCAGATTTAAGAGATTTCCGCAGAAGCGAGGGTTAAAATCTGCGTTTATCATTTCGATCTGCGGGCAAACCTTTTTATAACGATCGCTTAAAGTCTATAGGTTGGTATCTCATAAATAAAGTTACTAACTCTACAGACAGAATAATCATCTGAGTTAGTAACTTTCCATGTATCGATATCTCAGCAGCCGAAAACTCTTGCATATAAATTCCATGTATTTACAGATTGAAGAGCCTAAACTTAATCTGATTGGTGAGAGACACCAACCAGTAGATTATTAGGTTAATAAAACTTAACTAACCCTAAGGTTTTCATTACTTGTTTTTGGTACTGGTCTCAAAGATTTCCTTGATTTGCTATCCATTCGCTGGATCATTAAAATCATCTCTATGCTGGCAATAAAAATCAACAGATAACCATAGGTTTCCAGAGATTCTTCGGAGATATTTTTTACATCCCGCATGTAATCCTTCTCCATCGCCGCCATCCAGAAGATTTTTCTACCGTATAATCTCGAAAAAATATAAGTGGTGAGAACGCCAGAAATCATCATTCCAAAAGCAAACAAAGAAGTGTAAACTTTTAGATTTTCCAGTAAAAGTTTACGATTTCTGATTGCATAATAGATAGGAAAAGGCAATGAAAATAAAACGATCATTTGCCATGCACCATCAAAATAGTGAAGATCCAGGTAGGCATCCTGCTCGCGCACAAAGGAAGCGAATAAAAATTCAGCAATTAACAAAAGCAGGGGGCGCCAGTTTTTGTAAATCAATATCCCATAGGTTAGGGCGAAGATCGAAAACAGAAGCAATAGACTTTGTAAGGTCTCTATGGGCGAATCTTCCGAGAATTTCATTTCCTGTGGCTCCAGGCCTACTTGCCGCATCAGGAATTCTGCTACGGCCACTATAGCTAAACCGTAAAGGATAAATTTGCCGAACATGGCAATTAAGCTTGAAGAATTTGTCGTATCACAATTAAACTTATTTTGGGTATGGTATTGTGGGTCGACTTTGGGTAGCTGGCTAATCATTTGATAAAATTTTATGCCAAAATTCCATAAAAATGTGCTCGTCATCAAGGTCTGTATGTAGTAGATATTGGCCTTTTTGTATTAAAATGACGATTACACTTTTTAGAAAAATGTTTGGCGGGGTAATCGGTTTGCCATTCTGTAAACAGAAGGGGATAGGTTTGTATTTTTTTTAAAATATTTTCCGAAGAAAGAAGAATTGGAGAAGTTTAACGCCTCTGCAACACCTGATATATTAAGCGAATGATTAGCAAGTAAAATCTTAGCTTCTCCAATCACAATCTCATCTATCAGTTCTCCGGCAGTTTTTCCGGTAACTGATTTGACTACCTGAGATAAATGTCTGGGTGTTATAAATAACTTACTCGCATAAAAAATGACTTGCCGTTCGGTTCTGAAAAATTTAGAAAGCAGGTCAAGGAATCTGGTGGTGAGCTCAAATTTACTATCCCGTCTCGGTGGCTCCAGATCTTTACGGTTGTTATTCGAAAGCAGTAAATCATAAAGGATTTCAATAAAACTATTCCTGATTACATCGTTTCGATAAGGCATATCGCCCGGAATTTTCAGCTTCTTCTCCAGCGCAATCACGTTGTGGTATATATCATGGTATTCGTCTTTCGTTAAGAAAAACTTATTGATCGATTTTGCCTGAAAAATAGTGTATTGCTGCGCAGCAGTAAGAAAAAGTCCCTCTTTCGATAGGTAATCTTTGCTTACAGTAATCTTAATAAATGAAAAATCCGTATGATCAAGAACCTCATAAACGGAATCTGGGAAAATAAAAAAGATATCACGTTCCTTCAGAATTTCGTTTCTCACACTCGTTTTTACACTGATCTTGCCCTTCAACATCAGAATAAATCCATAAGAGGTTGCCCTGAATGGCTGATTACAAGACACATCAGTATTAGCCTGACTAATCCTCACAACTTCTATCCCCTCAACACCAGGTATACTTTGTTTAAGATTAATTTTTTTAGGAGGATTATGATTTAACTGTTCTTGCATGAGACTTAATTTAACATTCCAGCGTCAGCAAACATTAAAACCGTTACTTTCTGCACAGTTAACCAATTGGATGATGCCGAATTGTATTAAATGTAAGGAACGAAGTTAGACCCGAATATCTGATGTTATTGACTGCAACAAATCTAATATTCCATTACATATTTTAGTTTTTTTTCGAAAAATATGACGATTCGCTGATTAGAAAATTTAAATTTGATTAACAAATATATTTCTCAAATAACTGATAAACAGTTTTTTAGTATGTTTTTTATTAATTTTAAACCGTTTTACTTTTTTGTTATAAAAGTCAGTAAGTCGAAAAGTCAATTCATCTGAATGTCAAATTTCGGGCATCCCACATATTGACCAATAATTCCCACATTTTAACCTTTTTTAAGGTGATAATCTAGGTTAAAATTGCGTTATCAAATTGTTGCAAAATTATTACCGGAATCAGGCCGTTTTATTTCAGATAAAAATACCGTGTAATCCACTAAGTATTATTGGGCAAAATTTGCTAAGAACAAACATTTAGAATACACGCATGCGCAAAAAATTAATAGATAGAATCGACGCGTTTAAAGATGCTACCCTGATAAAAGAAAAGGGTTTGTATCCATACTTTAGATCTATAGAGTCTGCACAAGATACTGAGGTAATCATCGATGGAAAAAAGGTACTCATGTTCGGCTCAAATTCTTATTTAGGCTTAACTAACCACCCCAAAATCAAAGAAGCAGCAAAAATAGCTATCGATAAATACGGAACGGGATGTGCAGGCTCCAGGTTTCTTAACGGATCTCTTGATATTCATATTCAGCTTGAAAACCGATTGGCAGAATATGTTTCAAAGGAAGCAGCCGTATTGTTTAGTACTGGCTTTCAGGTTAACCTTGGCGTAATCTCCTGTTTGCTGGATCGGAATGATTATCTTATCTTAGATGAATACGACCATGCGTCGATTATTGATGGCAGTAGACTTTCCTTTTCAAGGACAATCAAGTACGCCCATAACGACATGGATGACCTGAGGAAAAAACTCAGTCGTTTACCAGAAGATGCAGCGAAACTGATCGTTTCAGATGGTATTTTTAGCATGGAAGGTGATTTAGTAAATCTTCCTGAACTGGTACAGATTGCAGATGAATTCGGTGCCAATGTGATGATGGATGATGCACATAGCTTAGGTGTGATCGGATTTAATGGCTCTGGTACGGCTTCGCACTTCAACCTGAACAACAGTGTGGATTTGATTATGGGAACTTTCAGTAAATCACTCGCTTCATTAGGTGGATTTATTGCAGGTGATGCTCAAACCATAGAATATATTAAACACCGCGCCAGATCATTGATGTTTAGTGCAAGTATGCCACCATCAGCAGTAGCTAGTGTTATCGCCGCCTTAGATATTATCGAATCTGAACCAGAACGTATTGATAAGCTGTGGCAAAATACGAACTATGCTAAAAAATTATTGGTAGAATCTGGTTTTGATATTGGACATAGCAATAGTCCGATCATTCCTGTTTACATTAGAGATAACATGAAAACATTTATGATTACAAATATCTTGCAGGAAAATGGAGTTTTTGTAAATCCTGTGGTTTCCCCGGCAGTACCATCAGATTCTTCTTTAATAAGATTTTCTCTAATGGCAACACATAGTTTTGAACAGATTGAAATTGCAATAGAAAAGCTTACAGCCGCTTTCAAGGCTGTTGACGTTAGTTTAGTTAGCGCACAATCATGAGAGAGATCATCAAGGTTTCTACGAAGAAACAGCTTGCTTCCTTTATAGATTTTCCGCATGATTTGCATGCGAATGATGTGAATTACGTTCCAGAGCTTTTTATAGCGCAACGTGATCTGCTCACTCCGGGCAAACATCCTTTCTATGAACATTCTCAAATCCAGTTATTTCTGGCTTATGAGAATGAGAAAATTGTAGGACGTATTGCCGCCATTAACAATACCAATCATAATAAAGTATATGAAGGCAAAGATGGTTTTTTTGGATTCTTTGACTGTATAAATAACCAGGAAATAGCAAATTTATTGGTTCATGCTGCAGAAGAGTGGTTAACTGAAAAAGGACTAACAAAAGTTTTAGGTCCGGTAAATTTCTCTACCAATGAAACCTGCGGATTACTGATTGAAGGCTTCGATGGGCCACCAGTATTGATGATGCCTTATAACCCGCCGTATTACCTTACCCTTTTGGAGCAAATCGGCTTTGTGAAGAATGTAGATTTACGTGCTTACCGCTACACAGCTGGAAATTATAACGATCGCTCTGTCGGTTTGATTGATAAAATTGAAGAACGCCTGCAGCGTAATGATATCGTTATCCGTAAAATAAACATGAAAGACTTCAAAAATGAACGTGAAGCCATTCGTGCAGTGTACAATAAAGCCTGGGATAAAAACCTTGGTTTTGTGCCATTAACCGATAAGGAATTCGATTATATGGCAAATGATATGAAGTTAATTCTTGATCCGGATTTCTGTATCTTAGCAGAGCAGAAAGGACAGATAGTTGGTTTTGCTTTGGCACTTCCAGATATTAACCAGATTCAGATTAAAATTAAGCGTGGTCGTTTGTTCCCTACAGGTTTAATTAAACTCTTAACCGGAAAGAAAAAGGTAAATGGGATTAGAATTTTACTTTTAGGCGTAATAGATGGTTACCGTAAAATGGGCATTGAAGCTTGTTTGTACGGAAATATTATCAAAAGTTTCGCTGCAAAAAACATGAAATACGCAGAAGCCAGCTGGACACTTGACCATAACGAAATGGTGAATAAGCCAATTGAAAATATCGGCGGACAGTTGTATCGGAAATACAGAATTCTCGAAAAAGAAATATGAAAAAGCGGGTATTGATTACAGGAGCAACGGGTTTTGTTGGATATCATTTAATCCAGGCAGCCTTGGCCAGTAATCTGGAAGTTTACATCAATGTGCGTAAATCGAGCGTAATATCACACCTTGCAGGTTTAGCAGTAAATCAAGTAGAACTGGATTTTGAATCTATTTATCAGCTTAAACAAAACATAGAAGAAAATAAGTATCATTACATTATTCATGCTGCGGCAACAACGAAAGCAAAAAACCGGGAAGAATATTTCCACACCAATGCCACTTATACCAGAAACCTGGCCGTAGCTTCAACATTATCAACGCATAAAATTGAGAAGTTTGAGTTTTTAAGTAGCCTGGCAGCTCGTGGACCTTTAAAAAATGATATCGACGTTAATTCGTCGAATCCAGTTACCAATTACGGCAGAAGTAAAGCCCTTGCAGAAACGTATCTAAATCAGATTTTAAATCTGCCGTTAATTGTTTTCAGGCCAACTGCAGTTTATGGACCAAGAGAGAAAGATATTTTTATCCTGATTAAGGGAATTAATTCAGGTGTTGAACTGCACGCGGGGAAACAGGAACAGCAGCTTTCTTTTATATATGTAACTGATTTGGCAAAGGTGATGATTGAGGCACTGGCATCTGATGTAGTAAATAAAACCTATAACCTCTCTGATGGCAATGTTTATAGCAAGTTTTCGCTTGCTGCTTACGTAAGAAAGGCACTTAATAAAAAGCCTTTCGTGTTGGAAATACCTATGCCGGTAATTAGAGGACTTGCCTGGACTTTAGAAAAAACACTTGGCTTTTTCGACAAAGTACCGGCACTAAATATTGATAAAGTTAACGAAATCACTGCCGCGAATTGGGTTTGTGATATCGATAAAATACAAAAAGACCTTGGCTTTGTGCCAAAGTACCAATTGGAAACCGGGTTAAATGAAACCATTGCCTGGTACAAAGAAAATAAATGGTTATAAATTAAAAGCTTAAATAGAAAATAGAATGAAAGAAGACGTAAAATCGGCCGATGGCAAGCTTGGGATTTTAATGCCCGGACTTGGTGCTGTTGCAACAACGATGATTGCCGGCGTAGCTGCAGTTAAAAGAGGCCTGTCAAAACCAATTGGTTCATTAACACAAATGGGAACCATTCGTATTGGTAAAAGAACGGAGAAAAAAGAGCCTAAAATTAAAGATTTTGTGCCCTTGGCCAACTTAGAAAATCTTGTTTTCGGTGGTTGGGATGTATATGAAGATAACGTATACGAAGCAGCAATGAACGCAAGAGTTTTAGATGCGAACCTTTTGCGTGATGTACGTGAAGAATTACAGGCAATTAAGCCTATGAGAGCGGCATTTGATCATAACTATGTTAAGAATCTAACCGGAACATATGTAAAAGAGGCTGCAACAAGGCACGAGTTAGCGCTTGAAGTGATGGAAGACATCAAAAACTTCAAAGCCACAAATAATTGCGATCGTATTGTATTGGTTTGGTGTGGTTCTACAGAAATCTATTTTGAGCCATCTGCTGTGCATGAAACACTTGCATCATTTGAGCAAGGCTTAAAAGATAACGATCCACTGATTGCGCCAAGTATGATTTATGCTTACGCGGCCTTAAAATTGGGTATCCCTTTTGCAAATGGTGCACCAAACTTAACAGTTGATATTCCTGCATTAATTGAGTTGGCAAAAGAAACCAATACACCTATTGCCGGTAAGGATTTCAAAACTGGTCAAACGTTAATGAAAACCATTTTAGCGCCAGGTTTAGCAGCCCGCTCATTGGGTGTTAATGGTTGGTTCTCTGATAATATTTTAGGTAACCGTGATGGTTTGGTACTGGATGATCCGGATAACTTCAAAACTAAAGAAGTTTCTAAATTAGGCGTACTGGAAGATATTTTCAAGCCTGATGTTAATCCTGATTTATATGGTGACATGTACCACAAAATCAGAATTAATTATTATCCGCCACACGGTGATAACAAAGAAAGCTGGGATAACATTGATATTTTCGGTTGGTTAGGCTACAAAATGCAGATTAAGATTAACTTCTTATGTCGCGATTCTATCTTAGCTGCCCCAATTGTTTTAGATTTAGCTTTATTTATGGATTTAGCTAAACGTGCAAACATGTCTGGTATTCAGGAGTGGTTATCTTTTTACTTAAAATCGCCACAAACAATTCCGGGTGTACCTGCAGAAAATGATATTTTCAAGCAATTGATGAAACTTCAAAATACGTTGCGCTATATAATGGGTGAAGATTTAATCACACATTTAGGCCAGGATTATGAAGAAGAAACTGTAGAAACAGCATAGTGTTAATTCATAAAATTATATCAACCAGTCTGGGAATTGGTTACATTGGCAAAGGGGCAGGTACTTACGCTGCTATAGCGACCTGCATTTGCTGGTACTTTTTCCAGACTGGATATAATTATCCCGGACTTGATGCAGTTCTGATTACCATTTTGATTACGCTGCAAGGCGTTAGAAGTGCAGATGTTGTAGAAGAGATTTGGGGAAAAGATCACCAAAGGGTAGTCATAGATGAAGTTGCCGGAATGTGCATCACGTTGCTATGTGTGCCTGTAAGGTGGGAGTATATTGTTTTAGGCCTGATTCTTTTTCGTTTTTTTGATATTTTAAAACCGCTCTATATCCGCAGGATGGAAGATTTACCTGGAGGTTTAGGCGTAATGGCTGATGATGTTCTTGCTGGAGTTTATGCCAATGTAATTCTTCAGTTAATAATCATATTCAAGATTTTTTAAAAGCCATGCTTCAGTTTCTTAAGGCCCAGGCATCATCATTAACCGCCTCGGCTGCAGATTTTCTAGTAACGCTTGCTGCTGTAAATTTATTTGGTTTATGGTACCTAGCTGCGAGCATTACAGGAACAATTGTTGGTGGAATTATTAATTTTTCCATAAACAGACATTGGGTTTTTGCTGCAAATACCAAGGCATTAAAATGGCAGGTGCTCAGGTATATTTTAGTTTGGCTCGGAAATTTAGCCCTGGTAACCGCGGGTGTCTATCTACTTACAAATTTCTTTCATCTCAATTACATGCTTTCCAAAGTGCTGGTATCAGTAGCTATTGGCACTAGCTACAATTATATAATGCAAAAACAGTTTATTTTTTCTCGTTAAATGAAACGTCCATCTAGTATTCGATTTTCTACTATTCTGCTCTCAATATTTACTTTATTGCTAACAGGAAACGTTTTAGCACAATCAACCGTGGTTTCGGGCACCGTTCGCGATGCCAGTACCAAAGAAACCTTACCATACGTGTCAGTGTTTTTTAAGGATACCAAAATCGGCACGCAAACCGATATCAATGGTAAATACACCATTAGCTCTTCAGGGCCGCAAACGGCATTGAGTTTTAACTATGTAGGCTACCAAACCATTACAAAAAATGTATTGCCTTCTGGTACCCAAACGCTTGATATATCACTGGCACCGAGTGCCAATTCTTTAGATGAAGTTGTTGTGGTTGGAGGAAAGAAAGTAAGATACCGCAATAAAGATAATCCAGCGGTAGAGTTGATCAGGCAGGTTATTGCGCATAAGGATGCGAATAGAATTAAAAGCTATCAAACGGTAGCTTACCAGCAATATGAAAAAATGCTCTTCTCGGTGAGTAACGTTTCTGAAAAGTTTAAGAGTAAGAAAATGTTTCGTAATTATCAGTTTCTGTTTCAGGAACAGGATTCGACCTTAATTGGTGGAAAAAACCTGCTGCCTGTTTATATTCAGGAAAGTTTATCTGATAACTATCTAAGTAAAGATCCGTTAAAATCGAAGTCAGTAGTAGTAGCACAGAAACAAGTTGAGTTTGATGCTAAATACATTGATAATAAAGGTATGAAAGCTTATTTCGACAGGATGTACCAAGATATTGACATCTATCAGAACAACATTTCTGTAATCAGCAATGACTTTTTAAGTCCTATTGCAGATGGAGCCCCCACTTTTTACAAATTTTTTATCACCGATACGCTTAAAAACCAGAAACCTCAGGTAATAGAACTTTCTTTTACGCCGCGAAATGCTGGTGATATGTTGTTCGAAGGAAAATTGTACGTAACCAATGATGGGCAGTATGCAGTAACTGGTGCAACATTTGGCGTTAATAAAGCAATTAACCTGAATTTTGTAAGGGCATTAAAAATCGACCTGAATTTCGAACCAAATGCTGTGGGGAAATATAACCTCTCTAAAAGCAAATTGCTGGCAGATTTTGGGATTGGTAAAACCAAAGGCATTGGTTTTACCGGCGAGCGGACAGTCACTTTTAAAAAGTATCAATTCGATGCTAAACTACCCGATACCATTTTCCAGGGAAAAAGTAAGGTAGTTTTGGCCGATGCAAATAAACGGAATGATTTATACTGGAAGCAAAACAGGTTGGATACCATATCTGCCAATCAGTTGAAAATTTACGGCAATATTGATACATTGCAAAATCTCCCTTCCTTTAAAAGAACCATGAAAATTGTAACGCTGCTTTTTGCCGGTTATCAAAATTATGGCCCTTATGAAATCGGACCGGTAAACACTTTCTATAGCTTTAATAATGTAGAAGGATTTCGTTTGCGACTAGGCGGACGTACTACTCCAGAATTAAGTAAACGGTTCTATTTTGAAAATTATGCCGCTTATGGCTTTAAAGATGAAAAATGGAAGTTTTTCCTTTCCGGAACTTACTCCATTAATAATAAATCCATTTACGAATTTCCTCAGAATTATATCAGAGCCAGTTTTCAAAGAGATACTAAAATTCCGGGTCAGGAGCTTCAGTTCGTACAGGAAGATAACTTTTTATTATCTTTCAAACGTGGTGTAAATGATATGTTGCTATACAACGACTTTTACAAAGTTGATTATATTAAAGAATATGAAAATCACTTTTCTTATGCGTTAGGTCTGAAAAAATGGAGCCAGACACCTGCTGGTGGCTTATCCTATCAGAATGATGCTGGACAATTGGTAAACAGGCTTACAACCAGTGAGGTTTCTCTGGCATTGCGTTATGCGCCGAATGAGAAATTTTATCAGGGTAAAATTTATCGGGCGCCGATTATAGACCGTTATCCGGTATTTAACTTAAGGTATACCGCAGGTTTAAAAGGCGTATTGGGTGGAGAATATAACTACCATAATATTATGGGAAGCATTGATAAAAGATTTTACCTTTCTCAATTGGGATATAGTGATGTTACTTTTGAAGGAGGATACGTGGCAGGGAAAGTTCCATTTCCATTGCTCGATATCCACAGAGCCAATCAAACTTATGCCTATCAGCTAACTTCTTATAACTTGATGAACTTTTTAGAGTTTGTAAGTGATCACTATGTGAGCATCAGTATAGATCATAACTTTAATGGTTTCTTTTTCAATAAAATTCCATTAATAAAGAAGTTAAAATTAAGAGAAGTTTTTACTTTTAAAGCTTTATATGGTGGATTGCGTGATGAAAATAATCCGGCAGTAACTCCAGGGTTGTACAGGTTGCCAGATTATGAAGATGGTTCTAAACGGACTTATTCCTTAGGCAAAGATCCTTACATTGAAGGTAGTGTTGGTGTCGGAAATATCTTTAAATTGCTCCGTGTAGATTTAGTTAAGCGTTTTAACTATTTAAACCATCCATCTGTATCAGAATGGGGGATAAGAGCAAGGGTAAAATTCGATTTTTAAAAATTGATTATGAAAGCAAATTTAAGAGATAGTTTACAACTGGGGATTTATAAAGTAATTAATCCTTTTGTTAGAGGCTTGATTAAAATAGGATTAACACCAAATGCCGTAACCACGATCGGCTTAATCCTGAACATCGGCGTGGCAGTCATTTTTGTATTGGGGGCAGAGAAGTCAAACCGTGGCGACATGTCTTATATTGGTTGGGGTGGTGCTTTGGTACTTTTTGCAGGTCTTTTCGATATGCTGGACGGACAGGTGGCCCGTTTAGGGAACATGAGCTCGAGATTCGGTGCTTTATATGATTCTGTATTAGATCGTTATAGTGAAATGATTATGTTCCTTGGGATCTGCTATTACCTGGTTTCCCATCATTATTTTTTGAGTTCCTTATTCGCATTTATCGCGTTGATTGGTTCTATGATGGTGAGTTATACCAGGGCAAGGGCAGAAGGGCTGGGTGTAGAATGCAAAGGCGGTTTAATGCAACGCCCGGAGCGGGTGGTAACCATTGGCGTTTTCGCAATCGCTTGTGGTATAGCCGGTCAGTTTTTAGGCGGCGATTATAAAATCTATGTCCCTGGAATTTCCTTTCACGTTTTCGAAACGATGTCTATTTTTACCATTCCCATTACCATAATGGCCTTATTAACCAACATCACGGCAGTGAAAAGGTTGCAGGAAGCAAAAAAAGGATTGGAAGCGCAAGAATTGGCAGAGAAGAAGATAAATAATAAAGCTGCTTTAATTGTTGGTTTTAGTTTGTCAGTGGCTTTAATAGGCTTAGGTGCTATGCCAGTGCAAGCTCAGGATCCTTCACCACTTCATTTTCCGGTTCCTAAAGACATCAGTAATCAATTATTTTACTTGCAACGCGATCCCAATACCAACACCATTATCTGCCAGTTAAATGTAGATAAAAATGGGGAAGTGAATGTTAAAGAACCAGTTAATGTGTTTTGGATGCGTTATGGAGATCAGGGTGAGAAAAAAGACCTGAGTTACATTCAACGCAAATTTGCTTATGGAATTTTGACCAAAAGTTTAGGTAAAGGAGAATTCGAGCTTCGCTTTACTTCTCACAAAAATCTTCCAATGTATCTGAATAAATCGGCGGCAGATAAAAAGTACCATGTTTTTGCAACTATAAACAATAAGAAGATGCAAATAGATAGAATTTTTTTAAGAATAGAAGGGGGATCCTTCTGGTTACCCAATGTTAAATATGTCGAAATTAAAGGTTTAGATGCTAATAATCCAACCAAAGTTTTAATTGAGCGAATAAAAGTTTAAAATTATGAAAAAGAATTTTGTTTCGAATTCATCATCATCCATCAGGATGTTTAAGAACGATCTTCTGGAAAGCCTGTCAAAGGTTAAATACTACGTACCATTAATCGTTTATGTCCCCGTTATTGGCTTCCTGTTTTATAAGTCATTTTGGGATGTAGAAATGTCACTTATTAGCTTCATTGGATGGTTTTTAAGTGGTTTGGCCATCTGGACCATTACCGAATATATTTTACACCGTTATGTATTTCATTTCGAACCCGATGCAGAATGGGGTAAAAAGATTCATTTCATTTTTCATGGCGTGCACCACGATTATCCGAACGATGCAAACCGGTTGGTGATGCCGCCTTCTGCCAGTATCCCTATGGCATTAGGTTTTTATTTCCTTTTTGATTGGCTACTGCCTGAAACTAAAGTTTATCCTTTCTTTTCTGGCTTTATATTAGGCTATCTTTTTTACGATATGGTTCACTATGCGTTACACCATGCCAATTTTAAAAGTGCTTTTTGGAAACGGCTAAAACAACACCATATGCTTCACCATTATTCAGATTCTACTAAAGGCTATGGCGTAAGCTGGACTTTTTGGGATAAAATTTTCCAATCAAATTTTGAGAAAAAATAAAATGCAAGAAAATAACCTTCAGGGAAATCCATTTTTCGCGCCGAAGACCTTATACACTACAACACTTATTTCCCTTGCATACCTGCTATTATCAATTTTGCTGGTTGGCTTTAAAACCGATCAACTGGTATTGATATTTATTTTTAATGCCCTTTTTTATATATCGGTAGGAACCAGAAAGTTCATTCTTGGCTTTTCTATTTTCATCGTGTATTGGATTATTTTCGATTACATGAAAGCCTTTCCAAACCATCTTTACAATACGGTCCATATTGAAGATTTATATCAAACGGAAAAAAAGTTGTTTGGCATTAACTTTAATGGCCAATTGCTTACGCCTAACGAATATTGGAAACTGAATACCAATCACTTTTTAGATGTGATAACAGGATTCTTTTACCTGATGTGGGTTCCTGTACCTTTGGCATTCGCAGCCTATTTGTTCTTCAAAAATCAGAAACAATTCGTTTATTTTTCCCTTACCTTTTTATGGGTTAATCTTTTAGGTTTTGTAATTTATTATTGTTTTCCGGCGGCACCACCATGGTACGTACAGGAACATGGCTTTCAATTTATCTCTGGCACAGCTGGAAATACGGGCGGGCTAGCCCGTTTTGATCAATTTTTTGGCATTCATCTCTTTCAAGGCATTTACAGCAAGGGTTCAAATGTGTTTGCGGCGATGCCATCACTGCATTCTTCCTATCCGTTAATTGTATTATATTATGGTTTAAAGAATAAGTTGGGAGCGGTTAACATCTTCTTTGCACTTTTAGCTTTCGGAATTTGGTTTGCAGCTATTTATAATAGTCACCACTATTTATTGGATGTGATAGCGGGAGTTCTGTGCGCTACAGTCGCCATTGCAAGTTTTAATCATTTTTTAACCAATACCATGTTCAGGGATAACCTGAGGTGGTTAATTAACAAAATTCGCTAGTTGCCTGTTAATAGAAATTCTGGCTTTAATTGCCATTTGATTCAAAAAAAAATGCCGCTCTCGCGGCATTTTCTCATTATTGAATCTCAATTTGTCTGGAGATCGCTTTAGCTTCTTCTTTTTTCGGCAAGCTAAGTTTGAGTACTCCTTCCTGATAGCTCGCCTGAATTCGATCTACATCCGCACTTTCAGGCAAGGTGAATGAACGGGTAAAAGCAGCATAACTAAACTCTCTTCTGGTGTAGGATTTTTCGCTTTCGCTACTCTCCGTTTTTTTCTCAGTAGAAATGATTAGCATATCCCTTTCTACACTCACTTTAAAATCTTCTTTTCTAAGTCCGGGTGCTGCTAACTCAATGTGATAAGCATCTGGCGAATCTGAAATGTTTACCGAAGGAACATTACTGATCCGGCGGCTTGAAAAGAAATTGTCTTCTAAAACCGATTCGAAAATGTCATTAAAGCCTGGCAATAATACATTGTTCTTTTTTTCTGGATTGAATTTAACCAATGTCATAGTTTTTCTCCTTTTAATGGTTTAATAATAAATGGACTATAAATCAATTAATTTTAATTTGCTCGCTTCTCGCAAGCACGATAAGGCTAAATCAATTGTTGTGCCAAGCGTTATTTCCACTTAAATTATTGGTGACACCTGAAAAATTTTCATTTTTTGTGAAATATTTTCAGATCCAGACTGAAAATATTTCAGATTTGAAGATGAAATCAGTTAAAAAGAATTGATTCCATCTATCGGCTGGTGTCTCACCAACCGAAAAACTCATGCCTATAAATGCAATGGTATTGACAAATTGACAAGATAAAATTTAGGCTGGTCGATGAGGTGCTAATAACTAGATTAATGAACTCTTTAATAGCTATAGTTGTAAGATTGCTTTGTCGGCTAAAAGCCTCCTCAAAATGACGACTTATCTATTCCATCTATTGGCTGGTGTCTCGCTAACCAAAAAAACTCAGAGGTTCATGGCATTGATGCTTAGATAAACAAAAATCCCTCTTAATTAATGATTAGGAGGGATTTGTAGTTTGTACTCATTAGTTACTTTCATCCGAAAGAGGAAAGATTGTCATCGTTAATCTTTCAGGCTGAACTGCCTGATGCAATTATAGTAATATTCAAATATAAAAACAATATTTACTGAATAAAATAAGACAGGCCTACAGAATCCACTGCAGACCTGTGATTAGATTAGTCATCAATCTAATTTAAAGAAAGTAAATGTAACAAAAGAGTTAAGTGTATTTAATGATATTTTAAAATAAATTGCTTATTTGTTTCGTGTAAATTCTATAGGATATGTAGTCTATTGATAAAATTAAGGCTATTAAATCCAAATATGTTCAGTATTTGATACTTTAGTTTTTATGCTTAGGTTTAATTAAAGTTGTTGAGATTTGTCAACAAAATAATTTGTGGGATGCTATAAAAAATCCCATTTACTTGCATCAATATGTTGCGGGAAGCCATACATTATTCCTTTAGTGTTTAATGAACTTATTTGGCGAATCAGTAACAAAAATTTTATAAGGCTAAATAGCCTAATTTTCTAGATTTATCACCGCTCAAAAATTTTATTGGTATATCCAGTATATTTCAAGATATTAGAAAGATCTACACATAAGAAATAAAACATGCAGGAATCCATCCTTCCAAAATTAGAAGCGTCGAGAAAAGAATTGCTGGATTTAGGTATGCGCAACACACTCCTGAATTATAAAATGCCAAAAGCACGTGGCATCCATGTAATTCAGGAAAAGTCGGTCTCTATCTTTGAAATTATTGTTCGCCAAAACAAGGCGATGACTTTTCTGAGCAGGCCCGGTAAGGACGATGATGATACCATAGAATGGCCGGAGGTTACTAAAGAGGAACTCGAAAACGCTTACAATGATACCCGCTTGCAAACCAGTGAAACCGAGCAGAAACTTCAAACCAAAATTCTAAATACTTACTATTTTGCGCGTACAAGCATAGAAGAGCAGGGGGTAAATATTCTGTATTTATCGTTGGGGATGCTGAACTGGTATGAACAGGGAAATACTGACGAGCCACGCCAGGCACCACTACTTTTAATTCCGGTAACGCTAGAAAGATCAAGCGCCAGCGAGCGTTTTAGACTAAAGTATACCGGTGGAGAGATTGGCGCCAATCTTTCGCTACAAGCTAAAATGATGGCAGACTTTAATATCACCATCCCAGATCTGGGTGATATTGAAGATTTCGACCTTCAAACCTATATAGACGATGTAGCAGTAAGGGTAAAGCACCACAAACTATGGAATATAGATCAGGATGCAATAGAACTTGGTTTCTTCTCCTTCGGTAAATTTATGATTTACGACGATCTGGATAGTAACAAATGGCCGGAAGATGGGAAACCAGATGCGCATGCTATTTTGAATTCGCTTTTTGGTGCAGGCTTTACTGATGCTGAACCTACAGCCAACGATGATCATAATTTAGACAAAGAAACAAATGCACATGAGCTTTTTCATGTGGTAGATGCAGATAGTTCTCAGGTATTGGCAATGCTCGCCGTACATGAAGGCCGGAATTTAGTTATTCAGGGTCCTCCGGGTACAGGCAAATCGCAAACAATTACCAACCTCATTGCTAATGCAGTGGGCCAGGGGAAAAAAGTGCTGTTTGTGGCGGAGAAAATGGCTGCCCTGGAAGTGGTGAAACGCCGTCTTGATTCTATCCATTTAGGAGAAGCCTGCTTAGAACTCCATAGCCATAAATCCAATAAAAAGGAATTACATGCAGAGTTGAAGCGCGTTCTTGAGCTTGGAAAACCTGCGCTAACCCATTTGCAGAATGAGTTAGTGGAATTAGATGCTTACCGTGGAAAGCTAAACGGTTACTGTAATTCAATTAATGGCGAAATTGGCAAAAGTGGGTTATCCGGACAGAAAGTGATTGGTTATCTGCTGCAAATTGCCGATATCTACAATGACATTAAACTCGTTAATATACCGATTACTGATCTGGAAGCTTGGGATATGATCCGGATGAGCAGCGCAGAAAAAAGGGCTGAAGAGATCTCAGCCCGGTTAAAGGAAATCGGTATTCCGTCTAAATTGATATTTTACGGAACAAAACTTAAAGTTTTGCTTACTCACGAGCAGGAGACTTATCAATCGCTAATCAGTAACGCACTAAGTGCCACAAAAACTTTAGAACAGGTTGCAAAAGATGCAGCCTCCTGGTTATTAATGCAAATACCTGAAATTTCTACAGAAATTGAAAGACTGATCTCGGTGGCTAAAGTTATTGCTTCACGACCTGATTTAAGAGAAATAGCAATTAAGGATTCAGCGTGGAGTACCAATTATGAAGATATTCGCGATTTGCTCGAAACAGGCGAAAAACTCGCATACTTAAAGCAATCTTATGAGGAGATTTTATTGCCGGAAGCGTGGGGTCAAAATGTACTCCAGATTCGTCAAAACTTAATCTTACATGGTCAAAAGTGGTATAAATTCATTATTGGAGACTACAAAAGAAGTGTTAAAGAACTGGCTTCTTTTGCTAAAGGGTCTTTACCTGGCGATCTGGACGGTAAATTAAAGTATATCGATGATATTTTGGAGGTTAATAGATTAAATGCTGAACTGGCGGAATATGAACCACTGGCACAAAGGCTTTTTGGAAGCCGATGGCAAAAATTGAAAACCCGCTGGCAGGAGTTAAATCAAATTCTTCAATTTATTTCCAAAGTACAAAAAGACATCTCTAACAGGATTTATCCCGAAACATTATTAAATATATTGATTAGAAATGATCATCCTGGACTTGCTTCTGATTGGATTGAAAAACTTACAAATGCTGCTTCAAATCAGCAAGCAAACTTTGCTACGCTTTTAACTAAACTCAATTTTGATGATCACCTGGTTTCTCAAGATCAAAGGCTTGCGCTTCTGAATTTTAAAGCACAAATAAATTTATTGCAATTATGGTCCGATCATTTTGTAGAGATTCATCATGCCATTCAATGGAATAATCTGGTAGAGGTGAGTGAGACGGAAGGCTTTAGTGAGTTAACAAAATTTGCCACTACCTGGGAACATGCGGCTTCCTACTTAAAGGTTGCCTTGCAGAAAACCTGGTATGAGCATTTGATTACGCAGGTAATTACAGAAAGACCGCCTCTACGTGGTTTTGACCGCGCAAGTCATGAAGATAATATCGAAAAGTTTAAGTCGCTTGATGTGCTTAATCTCGTTTACAACCGGGCTCGTGTTGCGCTGAAACATTATGAATCGTTACCTAAATCAGAAGGTGGTGGACAGATGAGCGTTTTGCGGACAGAATTCAATAGAAAAGCCAGGCATTTACCTATCAGAAGATTGATGCAGGAAGCAGGCCTGGCCATTCAGGCCATTAAACCGGTATTCATGATGAGTCCGATGTCGATCGCCAGCTTTCTTCCGCCAGGCGAAATTGAGTTTGATCTCGTTATTTTTGATGAAGCCAGCCAGGTACGTCCGGTAGAGGCTTTAGGTGCGATATTAAGAGGGAAACAATTGGTAGTAGTGGGGGATACAAAACAATTACCGCCGACCAGTTTCTTTGATAAGTTAAATACCGAAACGGAGGATGAGGATAATGTAACAGCAGACATGCAGAGTATTTTAGGCATGACTGATAGTCAGGGCGCACCACAACGGATGTTGCGCTGGCATTACCGGAGTCGGCATGAATCTTTGATCAGCCTGTCTAACCACGAATTTTACGAAAATAAATTGGTCGTATTCCCAAGTCCGGGATCGAAATATAAAATGGGTTTGGCCTTTCATCACCTTCCGGATGCAGTTTACGATCGTGGTAAAACCAGAAGCAATCCGAAAGAAGCAGAAACGGTTGCAGAAGCCGTGATTCAGCATGCGCTTCAAAACCCGAAACAAAGTCTTGGTGTGGTTGCCTTCAGTACTTCGCAGATGCAGGCCATACAAAATGCACTTGAGTTGAAACGGAGGAAAAATCCGGAGGTGGAGAACTTTTTCAGAAGCCACAGTGATGAACCTTTCTTTGTGAAAAACCTGGAAAATGTTCAGGGTGATGAGCGGGATGTGATTTTCATCAGCATTGGCTACGGCCGGATTGAAGACGGAAAAGTGCCAATGAGTTTTGGCCCTTTGAATAATGAAGGTGGGGAAAGACGGCTAAATGTTTTGATTACCAGGGCGAAATACAGGTGTGAAGTTTTTGCTAATATTACTTCAGACGATATTACGACCACCGCCACCACGAAATTTGGTATTCGTGCTTTAAAGAGCTTCCTTTATTTTGCACAGCATGGGAAATTTGATGTGGATCAGGATGTGCCAATATTAACCGAACGTCCGTTTGAACAAATGGTCGCCGATCGGTTAGCCGGCGCAGGTTACACCGTGAGAAACAAGGTAGGATCTGAAGGTTTTTACATCGATTTGGCGGTTGTTGATCCAGATCATCCCGGGAGGTATTTAATTGGAATTGATTGTGATGGAGAATCTTATGGAAAATCTAAATCAGCCCGTGATCGCGATCGGTTGCGTAAACAAGTTTTGCATGGAATTGGCTGGAAAATGATCCACCTTTGGAGCACGGAATGGTACCGCAACCCAAATAGAGAATTTCAACGGCTGCTCGAATTTATTTCAGCAGTTAAAGCACAAATATCGCTAGATGATCAGGTAGAGGAAGAAATTCATCCTGAACTAAATACGCTGATCAGGGAAGTACCAGAAGAGGTAGATTTGAGTATTCCGGTTTATGAAATTGCCAGTCTGGTAATTGATCAACCGGTTGATGAGCTACACCTTATTCCGTTCGGTAAATTGGGAAACTGGATAGCAACGATAGTGGAAAAGGAGAGTCCTGTACATTTTGAGGAGATGACCAGAAGGATTGCTGAAGCAGTTGGTATTTCTAAAATTGGTTCAAGAATTCGTTATACGCTGGAAGCCGCTGTCAATTACGCAGTAACTGAAGGTCTGATTACTAAAAAAGATGATTTTTTGTGGCATCCTGCAATGGAGAAAGCGACTATTCGCGATAGATCAGGCTTAAGCAGCGCATCTAAAAAATTGGCATACATTGCCCCGGAAGAAATGAGTTTGGCAATTGCTAAAGTAGTAAGTGAATCCATTGCCATTCAGCCAGATGTAGCAGCAACTTTGATTGCGAGATTGTTTGGCTTCAGCAGAGTTACTGAAGAAATGAAGAAAGAATTACTGCGCATACTGGAAGTAAATGTGAGTTCGGGTGTGATCAGGAAAGATGGAGAGGTGTTAAAAGAAAATTTGGCTTTTTAAACGTTTGTTTATCATTTTAAATCGTTAAGCCTAAGTAGTTATAATAAACTTTATATAAACGGTCGTCATTGCGAGAAACGGTTTTTCTCCGTTTCGTGGCAACCTCCTGGCGGCTAAAGCTATAACAGATAGGAGATTGCCACGAACATTACTGATAGAGGATCGGGAAATGTTCTCGCAAGAACGATTTTTTATTGAGGGATCGTCCTCCTGAACTTGATTCAGGATCTTATCATAGTAAGGTGCTGAACTAAATCCGATAGCTATCGGATCAGCATGACGATTTATTTAGAGAATCTCTCGCGGAATCGTCCTTGCTAGAAACGGTTTTTCTCCGTTTCGTGGCAACCTCATTGCTGTTTCAGTTTGATTATCGATCTTTTAATACATTGAATTTATAGGTATGAGTTTTCGGTTGGTGTCTCACCCAATGCTATTAACTTATCGATATAAATATTTGAAAATCAAATATTTATATCAATATTTAATTATTAAAAAAGCAATATAAAGATGAGTATAATTTCTTCAAATCAAAAAGGGGAGCAACATAAAGTGGCTCCTAAAAAAAACATTTGATTTCATTCAGGATAAAAATAATTTTTCTCAATATTTTAAAGAGCCAATCTTTTTTACACGCACACGAAGTTTAAGCTTTCCGGTTGTTGTTTCTACTATATTAAATCTTTTTAAAGAATCTGTAGCGTATAATATTTCTACAATTTTGCCCAGTTTATCA
>NZ_JBLYEE010000013.1:0-160922 GCF_048515415.1 Pedobacter sp. N23S346 | reverse complement strand
TACCTTCTGGAAGTAATAGACTGATTAGGATGTGGCCGGCGTCGCTCAAAATAAAAATGGATAGGGCTGTAATTCGAATACAAAAAAAAGAAAATTATTTCTTCCCCCCAAGAATCCCGCTTGATCCGAAATAGAACTTAATAATTATTTTCTGGTAGTAGTGAATAATTATATTTTTAAGTCTAATTTTATTTAGAAAAACAGACTAGCCCTATCCTGCTAATCTCATAGACTAAATAATTAACATACGCTCCATCTAAAAACGCAACTCATGAGCTCCGTATTCAGAACATCCTATTCACCGGACTTAGAACCAGTATCAGAGGATAAATTAAAAGAAATTCTCGGTCAACGAAAATGGCAAACCGTTGAGATTAAAATCTCCCATGAAGATCTCATAAATAACATCCGTTTTTTAAATGATGCCGTTGTTTTAAGAGAAAGTCGCGAGGGTGTTCCTCTAATGACGACCACTGGAATTTATGGCCCTATTAAGAAAAGTGATAAAGTTATATTAACGCCAAATGAAGGTACTGGTGTAAAGGTCATCCCAACGGATCCGCTTGAAATAACCCTGATCGAGCAATTGGAAGCTTTGGCTGAAAATCACAAATACATCAAGGAAGGTAATGCTGTTTTGGTCCATTCCAATTGGGTAAGCAGTGAAAATGGTGGAAATTTACCTAATCTTGATCCTTCATCAAACGTATTTGGCGCAACCGGCTCCTTATATGTGAATGAAAATGCTATCATTTTCCCTGTACTTGATGTTACACATCCTGATTATGAAGAAACACTCGCTTTTTATGGAGCTAAACTACTAAAGCCGGAAGAACCATTCTACCTGGGCTTTAAAGATACTTTGTTCGGAATGGAATATCACACTTCTTTACCTGATTACATCCGCAACTATGCCCTATCGCCTATTGGTGGTGGTGGTATGTTTGTGGAACACCATCCTTTCCCACATATTTTTCTACCAAAACCAACCACAAATGGAAAGGTTTTTTGTGAAGCGAAGGTTACACTGGGGCGTAAGGTAGAAGCTACAGATAAGAGTAATCCCCAAATTAGATTTACTACTTTTAGGATCCCTTCCGATGGATCAGCACTAGCCATTAAGCCATCTACCATCCATAATGACAGTTTTACCAATGGAAAATTAGCTGTTTTTGTAGCCAATACTCCTGCAGATACGGTAGCCTTCAGACAAACTGCTCCATTTACCAATATTGTAGTGAAGGATCATGATTCTAAAGTAGAGATACCTTAGAACCTTTAATTTAGCGGATGGTGGTTTGCGTTAAGGTTAAAAACTAAAATGACTATGGTAATAACATTCGTTCCTAAAAAACAATTTATAAAATATTAAAACTAACCTTTAAATAAAATTTCGCTTTCTGCTTAATAGAACTAAGCTTAAATAATGAAACGATAAACCTAAATTCGATAATTAATTGATTTTAACACCCCGGTCTGCTACCTTTTTTACGCCCTTTCCCTTTCAGGGGAAAGATGCCGATAGGCGGATAGGGGTTAACTCATAGCAATAACCTGTTCAAATAGTATGGTAAGGCATATCATTAATCGAACGCTCAGGTTATAGAATTAATTTAATTATTCTCCCTATATTTAAGGTAGTGTGTCAAGAAATTGATTTCTTTAGTCCACCTTCATTCCACGTTTACCCCACCTCAAGTCCATGATCTCGCTATACTTACCTTGTATATCACTTAAGTCTGCCTGTAGATCTAAATGATAACTGGCCGATATCGTCTATCCAGTGATAAGGTAATCACGAAGAACCTTCCAATCTATTTCGGGCACATCCTGATCAAACCATCTTTTATCATTGGTTCCGCCCATAACGGAAAAACCAGGGAAAAATTTCCATTTTTGGATCTTCCACCAAAGCATTATAACCTGTGCTCGATGATTAAAATGCGTACAATTGATTAGTTTTTACAGTTTGATTGATTGTTATTTAGAGAAGAAACTGTATACTACCAATCCAGCCCAAATATTAAATAATAAGACATCGTAAGTCAACGTCGAGAAGGCTTCCCTGGAATGAAGTTATAGTGTTTTTATCAAAGTTCTTGCAAAATTCGGTCTACTATTCAGAAAATATCCGCAACTTTATTGCATATAATCACGCGCCTACAAACACATGAATATCAGTAACTTATATATAAATATTTACTAGCATGATTACAATTTTTAATCAAATTAATTATCGAACTCAGATTATAAACCACCAACTAATAATCATCGTAGACGATTATCAACAATCACCGGTGTCTTACCTGTAGTTTGGTTCGTATAAAGTTGGAGATCGGCACCCGCTAAAACCGCTAAATTTTTCACTTCGTAACCAAATATTTCATAGAGTTGTTTAAGCTTCAGTTCAATGTATTGTGCTTTGACAATATCCGATAAATCAGTAATCAACAAAAACTTTAGTATGGTATGCCCTTCATGTGGCATGATTTGGATTTGAAACCTTTCCACATCTGCTAAAATGAGGTTAAAATCATCCAGCTCATAATTGCACTCATTAAACATAAACGAGTGGCTTTCCCTTCCCTTTAATTCAAGATAAGATATTCCATCAATTTCAATCCATCTCCCAATATCACCCGTATTATACCTGAAAATAGGAAAGCGCTTTCGGAACAAATTACTCACCAGCAGGCTCCCATAGCCGTCCGCATCTGGCATATGTACTTCAACCACCAAACCATCAATCACCCTGAATAAAGAAGGCGATCGGCTATAGTCACACCAGGCCCAGATTCCTGTTTCTGCCGAGCCATACAGCGAATAAATTTGCCGGGTACCGAAAATCTTTTCAAAAACATCAACATGCGATGTCGGCAAAAACTCACCCCCAAATAAAAGATTTTCTATGGATAAACTAAGTTGATTTTTTTTAAGATATAATGCAAAGAGAAATAACTTAGAAGGCGTACCCAATAATAAATTAGGTTTAAAATTTTGAGCCATATGATAGGCATCTTCATAAGGTAAGCTGGCGCTGGCCACCAAAGTAGTTGCACTACATCTTTCCAGGAGGTCATCCATAATTGCAGCGGTGCGATACATTTCCATGTAGCCAAACATATTCAGCGCAATGGTTTTCGGTGTAAATACTCCGGCCTTTTTTAACGCGGCAGACAATACGGCTCGTTGCTCCAGGTTTTCGGCAATATCTACTGGAAAAACCAACGGCTTTTGGGTAGATCCGCCAGAACGCACTAAATAAACACCACTGCTCTCCCGATGCAAATCAAAGTGATCATTTAACTGACTGATCAATTCTTTTTTACCCATCAGCGGGGCATTTTGATAATCGTCATGATCCTGATAGTAGGATTTGAAAAGTTCCGACTGCCGGACAATCTGATAGTACTGTTGAAGAAAGTTATCAATCATGATCTAACATTCATTTTAAGAAGCAGATAGCCAAGGTATGGTGTCAAAAAACGCCGATGATGCCACATGAAGTACACTTTTTGATGATTAGAGATCAAATTTTTTAAGGCATGTCTGTACCAGCGTTCACCAATCATCCCCATCAATAAACGATCATGCTTATCCTTACTGTTGATATACCTTAAAATAACTGGTGGCAGCTCAATCTGCTTAAAATGGGAATAGTGTTTCCTAGATAAGCTACCTGGCACTTCATTCACATACAGGTAACCACCCGTTTGCAATGCAATTTTGCCTGGCTCACTGTTCAGGATTCCTTTTAGCACCCGGTACCAGAAATCAATTCCTTCGTTTAATTGTGCTTCAGCGATATACTGGTGGGCAGCGATCCATTTTCTTTTGGTGATCACATTACTCCCCACGCCCATAATGAAGTGTGGTGAGCTTACAGCCCCTAATGGATCTTTGATTAGGTAAAGATCAGCCGCAATCGGTTCCAGGTATTTTTTTAAGGGTTCCAGATTTGGGTATATTTCCCTGCAGGGCATAAAAGTAATATCAAGCACCATAAAATCAAGTTGATGCTTGTTGAATGCTTCTGCAACAATTTCAAGCAAGCTCGGGTGATATTCATCATCTGCATCAAGAAAGCTAATCAGCTCACAGCTGCTGGCCGCAAAACCAATATTACGTGCATTGCCCGGGCCTTTATTTTCACTCAGTTCAATCACTTGTATCCTGCAATGTCCAAATTCAGCTGCATGATTACGTAAAAATTCATGGGTAATGGAAAGGCTGTGATCCGTACTGGCATCGTCAACAATAATCAACTCCTCCGGCATTTTGTGCTGACGGAGGAGTGAATGAAGCGTTTGAGCAATATAACTTGCTTTATTAAATAAGGGGATGATAACGGTATGCGTCATGTTACGATTCAGACATCATGGCCGGGAAAATTACTCCCCTACCCTGGTGAACGTTAACCACATGCTCTGCCGAACCTCGGAACAAGCCCGGGCCAAAAGATTGATCATTATAACACAATAACATGCCTACCAGGTTGATTAGCGAATCCTCAGAACCATTGACATGCTTAAACCAGCGTTGCGGTACATATTCCTGCACCATATATTCCGGCCATTGTTTGGCAATAATATCAGTCCACAGAGAAGCTTCGCAATCACTTTTTACATACATATCAATCCCGCGGCCACCACTATTGCGTTTTAACACACAGTTTAATAGCGAGTGACTTACCTCTGCTCGTTTTTCTGAAGTATTTAAGGCATAAGTCGGAATCAGAAATGATCGTAAAAAAAGGTATTCCTCCTCAGAAAGATAATTTCTCATGATTTCCTCATTATACAAAACAGCCAGTATGCGTTTGTCATGAACCAGAATCAGTGTGCGAACATCGTTAAAATAATTCCCCTGGCTGATGATCAGCTTCAATACTTCAGGATCAAATTTACGCAGTTCTTCCCGATCCATTTCCAGAATAAACTGACTCACAGGCTTACCATTTAACATGACTTCACCATTCTGATGAGTGAATTGCGCAGGACTTGCAGAAACATAATCCAAACCCCGCTTACCAAATTCATTTAATAAGTAAAATACCTCGGTGCCTTTTTCTTTTTCATGTACCAGTACAATGGGCTCACTACTATTAAAACGATTGAAAATAGTTTCAATAAAATCTTGTTGAGCAGGAACAGCTTCCAGTGATGGTAAACCTATTGTTTCATTCTCCTTAGTAATCACATTCAGGTAATAGCTGATCATCCATCCATTAATGGGGTACCTGGCCCCTATTTCACAAATTTTGATTCCGCCATCTTCCGCCTGTAAAAAATCAGGCCGATACATGCCCACCTCATAAGGTTGTGCTTGTGCCATGCCTAATATGCGGTTTAAATCTTCATCGAAGTTATAAATGGAACGGATGCTTTCATTATTAAAATAGGCATTTACAACACTGGCTAATGCTTTGTTTAACAGTTGGCATAACTTTTCCATTCTGGCTATTTCCTTCCGCTCCACCACAACAGGTACCGGCGAAAAAGAATCTGCACCGTTGCAGGGGATTTCGCCCAGATATTTCAATAGCAATTCATTCAGCACATCCTTACTACAGATGGTATGTTCTTCTATAAGCTCACCCATCATCGTTATTGGAATTCTTCAGCCATAACCGGATCTAAACCCGCACTAATAATTTCCATTACCGATGCTTTTTTACTTAAATAATCGGCAACAATTTCGCTAAGGTCATAATCAGCCAGGTTTACATTCATGGCCTTTACATAATGATTGATGGCATTAACGGCATAAAAGAAATGGTTTTTTTCTGTTGGACCGCAATGTACTGTGATCCATGCCAAAGTATGTTTTAAGGTATCTTTATCAAAACCATAGTCATCTTCTAGCCAGCGTGTAAACTTAGGCAGGATAAACTCTACTTCGCCATGTGTATAAATTTCATGCACCAATGTGGTTAAAAGACCAATTAACAGATCTTTGTTGCGCAATGAATTTTGGTCTTTCCAATATTTAAAGGCCCGGGCACTTGGATCAAGGTATTGTCTTAGTAACCATCCGTCATCGCCACAAGTATTAGTCGCCATAGTATAAAAAAGATCAGAATGCAATACTCTTCCCACAACAGCCAAATCTTCATCAACAATTCTGTTCAGGTTTGCTACCGATCTGAACAATTGTGCTTCATCCGGCACAAATGTATTTTTATGGATCAGCATTGTCATGCGATTACTTAATCCGGCAACAGTAACTGCACTATTGTTGGTTTGGCTCCAGCTGTGAAAAAAAGGCTTAAGCTGATCTCTGTCATGAGGGATTGCTGTTAGCTTGGTAAAACTTTTTTCTACTGTAGCAAAGTGTTCTGCCTGTTGCGGAAAGTACGCTAAAAGTTGGTGCTTTAATGGCGATTCTTCCATTCCTTCGAGCACAGGAAGAATAATTGATAGTAAATTTTTCACAATTGTTTGAGTTAAGGTTTAATTTAAAATTATAATGGTATAGTAAAATGATCTTATTTTATCTAATACTTATAAAAAAACTAAAAACGAAAGTAACCTGTTAACGGGATTGGAAGAGCAGATATAAGGTGGTATGAAGTGTTTGAGTGAGCGCGTATCAGATTATCTTAGATTTACAAATAGGGATTTGACAAGTAATTTTTGGATAAAGGCAACCAGTATAAGAGTGTATTTTTTATTAAGTATTCAAACGAGAAATACAACTACAGAAAACAATTAATTATATTACAATACTACAGATTAAAATTGATTTACAGAAAAAATAGAGTCGGGTAAAATCACCTTTTTTTATAGGGTAATTTTACTTATTACGAAGTTATTTTTAGGAGATATGAGTTATAGGCAGTTAGTATTGAGTAGCAAATATTGAGTAGCGAGTAGCAAGACATGGGAACTATATGCTACGTTTTTAAGCGCTGGTCTTTTCGCTTTGTCTTGAGCGCTCATCTTTTCGCTTTCAGCTTTATGCTTTACTTACCTCGTATTTAAAAAACTAATCAAACTTAGCACCTATAGTTTGTTCACACAAGCCAAAAGATAAGGTCATACCATTACCGCCCAGGCCATTAATGATGGTAATCCCTGTCTCTGGCTGGAAAATCAGTTCAGTTTCTCCGTTCTTCATTTTCGGGTAGATGCCATTCCAGGTTTGGACAATGCTATTGTCTTTAAAATTAGTGAAGGTATTAAGGTATTTGATAATCATCTGGTTGATGAAATCTTTATCGAATGGATCATGAACAAGGCCATATTCATGCGAATCGCCAATGGTAATTTCTCCGGTATGATTTTGGGCCGCCATTACATGAATTCCCCATTCAAGGTATTCTGCATATTCTTCTTCGTAACGTTTACGCAGGCTGGAAAGCGATGGTGTAGCGTGAAATCCCGGATAATGAATCATACTTAAACTACCACAAAGGGCAGGTCCAATCCGCCATCCGTTTGGCTGGCTATTAATCCGCAGCATTTGCAACTTGCATTTGGTAATCTCCTGCTGTATAAAAAGTTCAGGATACAATGTTTCAAATTCGGCACCGCTACAAATAAAGATTTCATCTGCCTGCCAGCTTCGCAATCCTGATTTTACGGTTGAACTTTCTACCTGGCTGATGGCGGTATTCCAATGAAAATCTACCGCATACTTTTCTTCCAGGTAACTTGCTATTTTACCAATAGCTACCCGGGCTTCCACAATCATTTCAGTACCACTCCACAAGGCACCTTTCAGTTCAGCCGGATTTACACCATCTGATTTTGCTAAAGTTTGCTTGGGTGTAAGCAACAGGCATTCGCGATAAGCCTGATTCATTTCAACATACTCCGTCATTACGGCAAGTTCATCCTCACTATTGGCAATGTGCAACGAGCCCACCTCATCATGCCAGATATCAGCCTCCAGGCAAATTTGCTTCCAGATGCTTCGCGATAACATTGCACGCTCAAAGAGCGGCCCCGTAGCTTGTCCTATTGGCCAAACCATCCCAAAGTTGCGGATAGAGGCACCAACGGCACGTTCATTACGCTCAAACACGGTTACTTTAAATCCTCTTTTTGCTAGCGCCAGGGCTGTTGCAAGCCCCACAATGCCGGCACCAATTACGATGGCAGATGGTTTATTCATATAGTAGAAAATTTTAACTGAGTTTTCTCCCGTATACTGATTTTACGAGCAGACAGGAAAAAATAGATTAAGGATAAGGTGCCGCAAATACTTCCAATCACGGCAACCAATATAACGCCCTCTTTAAAAAAGTTGCCCCAGCTAATAGCTGGCTTTCCGAATTCTTTAACGATTAATACGCTTACACTAGCCAGGTAACCAAGAGAATCGGCCAGGTACATCACAAAGCCAACATTACTTTTATAGTGAAAGGTAGCAATCATGCGTTCAAAAAAGATGGCATTATAAGGCACGTAGCCGAGATAAAGCCCCAAGCCAGCCATAGTCATCCAGGCTACAGGGCCAATCATATGTAAACTGAACAAGATGGTAGATGCTCCAATTAAAATGCATCCGCCGATAATTAACAGGTGGATAATACTGAAAGCTCTTAAATTTCTTTTAATCAGAAAAAGTAAGCTCATGGCCACAAGTACAATGATAGAAATGCGGCTATCTATTTTTGCATAAATATTCTTATCGGTAATTCCCAGGCTATTCCAGATCTCTACTTCAAAATTATCCCGGATGTCACGCATCACAGTAAGCAATACATAGATTACTAACGTTAGGATAATTCCGGGAAGGAATCGGCTGATAAATTGTTTCCTTTCCAAAGCAGTCATCGGTTTACGCTCGGTACGCATCAGTTTATCCTGCTCAGTTGGTAACGGCATCAGTTCGAGCACGAGCACAAAAAATATGATGGGGATTACAAACAATGCTCCGGTTAAAAACGGCATCATGTATTCATTTACATGGTAGGCATGAAGGAGCGTTTGACCAACCGTTTTGACGAAACCAGAACCAAATATCAGGCTAATGGACAATACGGCCGCCATAAATTCGGTAGAGCGGCGCCCCTCCAGGTAGCCGAATACCAGGCCCCATATTAACCCCAATGGAAAGCCATTCACAAATAAAAAAATCATATTGTATGGAGCCGGAACGAGTGCAAACCCAAGCAACGCCAACCAGGAGATTCCTACCAGTAAAAGTATCGTTACTCCCCTATTTTTGCCATTTAGTTCGGCAATAAAACGGATACCATAAAATTTGCTTAACGTATAGCCCACTATCTGAAAAATAACCAGCCAAACTTTATAATCTATGTGAAGATATTGTTGGCCGGAATAAGTACCCGCAGCAAAGGCTTTGCGGAAGGCATACATAGAAGAATACGCACCAAAAGCAGCGAAAGCAGATATAAATGCAGTAAGTGCATAAGGCCAATTGGCTATTTTTGCCCTTAAAATTTTTGCTAAGCCCATAGCTTTTATTTATAAAACGATGTTGAGCACATCAGCAATGTCATCAATAATATGCGTTGGGTGATAAGGCTCCAGCTCGGCACGGGTAAATGCGCCGGTGGTTACTGCAATTACATATTTGCAACCTGCGTTCTGTCCCTCACGGATATCAACTTCGGTATCGCCAACCTTCGCCACTTCATCCACTTCAGAAATACCGGCAAGTTGCCTCAAACGGTTAATCATTCCAGGATTTGGGCGTCCTTCAGCAACTTCATCCGAGCAAACTAAAAAATCAAATACACCTTTCTCCCGCCATTCCAGTCTTTTGATAATAACTTCTGCAATGTCTTTCGAAAAACCAGTATTAATTCCAATCTGAATACCTGCCTTTTTTAAGGATAATAAGGTAGATTCTGCATTTGGTAAGGCTTCCAGAAAGTCAGCTTGCTGATAGTATTCAATCATCAGGCGCACGAAGGTTTCATGGATCTGATGAATAAGATCTGACGTAATCTTGGAGAGATCAGCTTCATACAAGTGAAGCATTTTGGTAATCGCCACAATCTTTTTATAACCCATTAAAGGATTGATAATCTGATCAGAAACATCATAACCATACTCCTGCAAGGCATTTTTAAAAGTTTGCGTAACTTTATTTTCATCTTTGACCGTGGTACCGGCCATATCGAACACTACAAGTTTAATGGACATTGCTAAAACATTTTGTTTAGCAAAAGTAAACTTAGTTTATTATTACAAAACTACCTTAATGTTAAGATATATTTAAATTTAGCTGTTTTCTTCAAAGAAATAAATCACCAGCATGCTGGCTTTCTCCTTCCCAGAATTTTTTGGTGTATGTGGCATCCGGCCGTCAAACAGCATCGAATCACCTTGCTTTAATTGATATATATCCTCCCCAAAATGATAATCAACAGTACCACTAAGTATATATTTGTACTCAAAAGCTTCAGTTTGGATCTGTGGCCTTTGTGCATCAGGCTCAAGTTCCAGAATGACCACATCTACGGTAGATTTTTTAATGGATTGGGTAAATATACGTTGGTAACTAAAACCAGCAGCATCTTCTTTTTCAAAATGCTCGTAGTCTTCCTTTCTGCGGATGAGAAGCGGAAAATTCCTGCCATTGTATTTTATATCTTTAAAGAATACGTTTAAATCAATTTCCAAAGATTTAATAATATCGATTAACACAATTAACGAAGGTACAGTACGGCTATTTTCAATCTGCGAAATTAATCCCTTACTTACATTCGCCCTGATAGCCAGTTCCTGAACAGTAATATTCTTTTCGCGGCGCCTGTCTTTAATACGGTTACTGATCTGGATCAGTACATCATCTTCCATTGATCTGATTTTTGGTAAAGGCGGAAATTAGAGAATAAATTCTAGCATGGCAAGGCTTTTAAGATATTTTAGGGATTAGCGAGGAGATCACAAAAACTTAATTCTTACCTAACATGAATTATTTTTATTTGCATTTTTAATATTAAATGATAGAAAAACCAATAAGTCCCGAGGTTATAGTTAACGAAGTGTTTGCTTTATATGAAGCGCATGGAAATGATGATTACATCGGAGAACCCGTTTCCCAGCTCGAACACATGTCGCAGGCGGCGAGTCTGGCCCTGTCAGAAGGCTATGATGATGAAGTGGTACTTGCGGCATTTTTTCATGATATCGGACATTTATGCGCCGCCAGTTCCGAGGTAGGAAGCATGAATGGCATGGGTAATGTAAATCACGAGCAGATCGGAGCAGATTATTTGCTGGCGCGTGGTTTCTCTCCCCGTTTGGCCAAACTGGTAAATGGCCACGTAATTGCCAAGCGCTACCTCACTTATAAATATCCTGAATATTATGATAAGCTCTCTCCGGCCAGCCGCATTACCTTAGGCTTTCAGGGCGGGCCTATGACTGCGCAGGAAGCTACGGTGTTTGAAGAAGATCCGGATATTGATATCATTATCCGCATGCGTTTCTGGGATGATGAAGCCAAATTAACAGCAATCCCTATAGATAACTTACAAAGTCTTAAGGCTATGGCAATTAAACATTTGAGTTGATAAAAGTGAATATTATTGCCACAGTGTTAAATCATTTTAACTTAATTGTATTGGTTTAGTTACCAAAACCAAAAACTATTAACGATAAGTGAACAAATTTTTAAAGTTTAATTAACTTAAAATTAGTTTACAAATAATAAACAAAGTTTAGTATTGCCAAATAATCTTAACTCAAATTATTTGGCAATTATGGATGCTTTTTACCCCAATTTAAAAAGGCTTGTACTCCTGGTGATGTGCTTCCTTTCTCCGCTAATTTTACTGGCGCAAACCAAGATCTCAGGCACCGTGAATGATGAGACCAATCAGCCTCTTCCCGGTGTAAGTGTAATGATCAAAGGTTCTAAAAACGGAACAACTACAGATAATTACGGGCGTTTTATCCTAACCGCTAACACCGGGCAAACGCTTCAGTTTCAATTTGTAGGCTTTACCAGTCAGGAAGTTATTCTTGAAAACACTACCGATCCCCTTACCATTACCTTAAAAGGAAATAACCAAACACTTAATGAAGTAGTGGTGACGGCTTTAGGTGTAAAAAAGGATAACCGTAAAATCGGTTATGCAGTTTCTACGGTACAAGGAGAAGACCTCACCCTTGCCCGCGATCCAAATCCGGTAACGGGCTTAATTGGTAAAGTGGCCGGATTATCAGTAGGCCCTTCGGCCGAATTGCTTGGCGCACCCAATGTAGCCATCCGTGGAAATACCATTTCCTTATACGTAGTGGATGGTTTTCCAATTAATACGGACACTTATAATATCAGTCCGGATGATATCGAAACTTACACCGTACTAAAAGGCCCGGCAGCCGCGGCGCTTTATGGCAACAGGGCATCTTATGGTGCAATCCTCATCACCACAAAAAAAGGTAACAAAAACAAAAAAGGCTTAACCATTGATGTGAATAGCAGTACCGTAATTAACAAGGGCTTTTTAGCTTTCCCAAGAGTACAGCGTGCTTATGGTGCAGGTGAAAATACTTTTTATCAGTTTGTTGATGGTAAAGGTGGTGCACCGGGCGGTGTGGATGCTGATTATGATATCTGGGGACCCTTCTTTAACGGTCAATTAATTGCCCAGTACGATAGCCCTATTGTAAACGGCGTACGCCAGCCAACACCTTACACGGCACGTGGTGCAAATAACCTGAATAACTTTTTACGCACAGGGGTTCAAACCAATAATAATATTGCCTTAACCTCCAACGGCGAAAATCACACCATCCGTTTTTCTGCTTCGCAACAACACCAGGATAGCTATATCCCGGAACAATACCTGGACATTGCCAATGCCAATATGTACGCTTCATTTAACCCAAGCCCACGCTGGAAATTTGAAGGTAACATTAATTTTAACCGTCAAACCACTGATAATTTTCCAGATGTACAATATGGCCCGAACAGCTTAATCTATAACCTGGCCATTTGGACGGGTGCAGATTGGGATGTGAATGCGCCAGACATTAAAGCCATCTGGCAACCTGGTAAAGAAGGTATTCAGCAGCAATTTGCAGAATACACCCGTTACCACAATCCATGGTTTATGGTAAAAGAATGGACCCGTGGTCATCGTAAAACGAATACCACCGGATACCTTTTGGCCAATTACAAAATCAATACCAACCTGAATGCCACCATACGTTCACAGATTGATACTTACAACATCCTGCGTACCGAGAAAATGCCTTTTTCTGCTCACCCTTACGGACGTGAAGGCAATGAAGGTGATTACCGTGAAGACCGCCGCGACTTGTTTGACAACAATACAGAATTGATGTTGAATTATGATTATACCATTAAAAAGTTCTTCAACATCTCTGGTTTAATTGGTGGAAACATGCGTAATATGTCTTACAATTCGAGCTGGACATCAACAGATTATCTGAATGTCCCTGAAGTTTACGCCTTTAGCAACTCCAAAAACCCAATCCAGTCAACCAGTTTCAATTCTGGCATGCGCGTATTAAGTGCGTATTACTCATTAGATTTAAGTCTTGGCAAATACGCAACCATTTCCAGTACCGGTCGTTTAGATAAATCTTCTGCTTTTCAGGTGCCTACCACTTATTTTTATCCGAGTTTATCGTTAGCCTCTGTGGTATCGGATTACATTAAAATGCCCGAATTCATCAGCTTCTTAAAAGTAAGGGCATCATATTCAAATATCCGCTCTGATGCAACTTCTACTACCATAGGCCCTGCCCCATTTAGTTCAATTACTGCTTTTGGTGGAAGCACTGGTCCTTCATTATTTAATAATCCATTGGGTTATGGTACTACTTATAGTTCACCATACAATGGCCCTGATTATTCATTAAATACTTCTTACGCCACCAGCAAACCATATAACAGTCAAACTGCAGGTTACGCTTCTGATTATTTATACCAGAATGGTATCAAAACATCAACCCGGGTAAACTATGAAGAAGGCTTTGACATCAGGTTTCTGAAAAACAGGTTAACCTTTAGCGGAACAGCTTTCCAATACATTGATGGACCAAGAATTTTACCGAATGCCATTTCAACAGCAACAGGTTATACCATCGAATACCTGAATGCACTTAAAACCAAAAAAACAGGATACGAAGGTTCATTAAGTGGTGATGTTTTCAAGAAACCAGATGGCTTTAGCTGGAACATTTTAACCAATATTTCTACATATAAAGAAGTTTATAAAGAGCTTCCTCAAGGACAAAGCATTTATGCCACATTCTTTAAAGCGGGAGACCGCACAGATAAATTATATGGAAGTGCATTTGTAAGAACGCCGGAAGGAAAAATCATTAACGATGCAGCAGGCAAGCCACTGGTTAACCCAACTGCACAATTTTTAGGCAATGAAATTGGTAAATTCAACTGGAGTATTTACAATAAATTCCAA
Source organism: Pedobacter sp. N23S346 (assembly GCF_048515415.1). NCBI lineage: Bacteria > Pseudomonadati > Bacteroidota > Sphingobacteriia > Sphingobacteriales > Sphingobacteriaceae > Pedobacter > Pedobacter sp. N23S346. The sequence goes on along the minus strand of NZ_JBLYEE010000013.1, from coordinate 146,542 downwards.
TATAAAAACCTGAGCCTCGGGGTACAGTTTGATGGCAATGTAGGTGGGGTAATTGTAGATTATATGCACAACAAAACCATGCGTGGAGGCGCTAATGCAGAAACCGCTGAAGGCGCATTGGGCGCTGCAAGATACCAGGATTGGTCAAACTTCGGTAAGGCGGGTTATAATGGCAGTTACGTTGGAGAAGGTGTGGTAATATCCAATGGCACTTCGATCAACTACGATTCCAACACGGGCGCAGTGCTTAATTATTCCGCTTTACAATATGCGCCAAACACCCAGGTTGCCTTTGTACAGGATTATGTGAGTAAATATTATAATGTTGATGAGGCGAACCTGATGAGTAAAACATTCACCAAGCTGCGTGAAGTTACCCTTGGATACGAGTTTTCTAAAGAACTTCTGGAGAAAACCTTTATCAGAAAAGCATCCTTCTCCCTTTACGGCCGAAACTTATTGTACTTCTATAAAGATAAACGTTTTAAGGATGTAGATCTTGATCAGTATAACTATGCAACGGCATCAACCGGTTTACAATCACCAACTGTCCGCAGCTTTGGTATTAACCTTAACGTTTCCTTCTAACCTTGATAACACGAAAGATCATGAAAAAAATAGTCAATATATACCTGCTGCCCCTGATGCTAATCATCCTGGCAACGGGTTGTAAAAAAAGTTTTGAAGACCTCACTGAAAACACCAATAAGCCAAATGCCGTTTCTGCATCCCTCCTGTTTAATGGTGTATTAAACAATTTACCAGATCTGCCAGATGGCTCAAAAGAAACGTATAGCCAATATTACCTGAACAATTACGATTATTATGGTAACAACCGATACGATTTAGGTGGCGGCGACGACTATTACACTGCGCTTAAAAACGTAGTTGAAATGGAAAAACGTGCTGCTGCCACTGGTGGAGCCAGCATCAATCCATACGAGGCATTAGGTAAATTCTTCAAGGCCTATTTCTTCAGTAAAATGAGCATGGAGATGGGCGATATCCCAATGACGCAGGCCTTAAATGGGCTGGATGCGCTGGAGCCGGTATACGATTCACAAAAAACCGTGATGCAGCAGTCGCTAGCCTGGCTGGAAAGTGCTAACAGCGACCTGGATCAGTTAATCAAAAACCCTGCTAACTTTGGTACTGGTGTAGGTGCAACGCTAAGCAACGATATCTATTTCAATAATGATTTAAGTAAGTGGCAAAAAACGGTAAATGCTTTACGAATCAGACTATTACTCCAATTAAGCAAAAAAACATCAGATACCGATTTAAACGTAGCTACTCAGTTTGCAAGCATCATTAGCAATCCAGCTAAATATCCTTTAATGACGAGTGGAGCCGATAACCTGCAATACACCTTTGTGGCACCGAATAATTTTTATCCTCAAAATCCGAATAATTTCGGGCAGAGCGGATCGAGAAAAAATTCATCTGCAACTTACATCAGTTTGCTTACCCGCCTTAGAGACCCAAGGGTTTACGCCACTGCCGAACCTTCAAGAGATTTAGTAGATAACGCCAAGCAAAGCGCTACAGATTTTGCTTCTTTTGTTGGCGCTGATGCAGGATTGGATTTGGGTGTGATGTACAACAATGCAGGTTTACAGAAATATTCGTTCATCAACCGTAAACGTTTTTATTCCACTTACACCGGTGAGCCAAGTATACAAATTGGTTATGCAGAACTCATGCTCAACATTGCCGAAGGCATTAACAGAGGCTGGGCAGCCGGAAATGCGGAAACATACTATATAGCGGGGATAAAAGCTTCCATGAGTGCTTATGGCATTCCTGAAAGTGGTAACTATACTGCCTATTTTTACCGTCCGGGATCAACAAATGTAACGAACGCCTCCAATTACGACACCTTTATTATCCCTGTGGATTTCAATACCTACTACAACCAGGCGGCTGTAAAATATACTGCTGGTGCTAACGGCATCACACAGATTTTACAACAGAAATACCTGGCATTATTCAGGCACTCTGGTTTAGAATCTTACTTTACGTACCGCCGCACCGGGGTTCCTGCTTTTACAACAGGACCTGGAACAGGAAATGGAAATCGTATCGCACAGCGCTTCAAATATCCTTCAGCAGAGCGCACTGCCAATGCTAAAAATTATCAGGCAGCAATTACCAGCCAGTTTAATGGCAATGATGACATCAATGGCATCATGTGGATTTTAAAATAAGATCTATTCAGGCAGGGCTAACTATTGGCCTTGCCTTTATTACACCACTATTATGAAAAAGCTGATATTAATTTTTGCCTTAACCATTGGAGCAACATCTTGCTTTGCGCAAACCAAAAAAACAAAAAACCTGATCATCATTACCCTTGATGGAATGCGCTGGCAGGAAGTATTCAGGGGAGCAGATTCTGCCATGATTAATTCCAAATACACCGAAGACAAGAATGAAGTGAGAAAAAAATACTGGACTGCATCTTTGGAGGACAGGAGAAAATTGCTCTTTCCATTTTTATGGAACACCCTGGCCAAACAAGGACAAATTTATGGAAACAGAGACCTGGGCAATAAAGAAGAGTTATCCAATCCTTATCATTTCTCTTATCCAGGATATAATGAAATTTTCACAGGCTTTCCTGATGTGAAAATGAATACCAATGATGCCGTTGCCAACCCGAATATGAATGTATTGGAATTCCTGAACAAGCAAAAAGGGTTTGAAGATAAAGTAGTTACGTTTTCATCATGGGAGCGCTTTCCACAAATCTTAAATACCACCCGTTCAGGCTTACCGGTATATTCTGGCTATGCAGATTTAAAGAATGCTGATGCCAATGCCAGATTAAAGTACCTGAACGAACTTCAACACCATGTACCACATTACCTTGGCGATTCTACCAGGCTTGATTTCATTACCTATGAATTTAGTAAGGAATACATTAAACAATATAAACCAAGGGTAACGTATATTGCTTTTGATGAAACTGATGATATGGCACATGCAGGTAACTATAAATTTTATCTCGATCGGGCCAAACAGGAGGATGACTACATCAAAAATTTATGGGAAATGATCCAGGCAGATCCATTTTATAAAAACAACACCACATTGCTCATCACCTGCGATCATGGCCGTGGCGATGTTCCTATAGATCAGTGGCGTAGCCATGGAACGGATGTTAAAGGCTCTGAAAATACCTGGTTTGCGGTTTTAGGTCCGGACACACCTCCAACCGGCGAATTAAAAACACCAACAACAATTTACCACAAACAACTGGCGCAAACCATATCTATGCTATTGGGCTTTGATTTTAAGGCAGCTGCCGGACATGAAGTTGGAGATGCCATAAAAACAGTATTTAAATAGTTCGCTATTTTTAGAAGCAGTTTAAGTTTCATAAATAAAAATCAACTTGCGAAGTTTTGGTGGCCTTTGTTTGGGGGAATACCTCGAAACTTTTATTGTACTATCTTCAAAACTTACGAAATTCTTCAGCGCTCAGGCTTTGAAAATTTCGTAAGTTGATTTAAAGCGATACCGCTGAAGATCAACTTTTCTTGTTTACAAGCTTCTTGAAGTGAATCTTTCTTTACTTCCGAACATTTCTTTAAGATTGATGGTTATGATGGTGTACTAACCTAATACAGATCATGGCAAAAGAGAAAAAGAAAAAACCGACGAAGAAAAAAGAAAAAGGTAGCAAAAAGAAGGATAAAAAGAAAAAAGGAAGCTCGAAGAAAAATAAACTTGGAGTAAAAAATTCTCTTGTTAACAACATCAATGCCCGCAAAAAGAAAGGAAAATCTCGCTCGAAAAAGAAATCCAAAGTAAGCAGAAAAGCTTATAAAAAGATGAAGGAAGGCTGGAAGAAATAAGGGGATTTAGCGGATCATATTGCAGCAACATCTTATTAGATTTAATTTATAAACATCTTTAAAATTGTAACCTTTGAGTCTACAAAATTCGTAAAAATTATAAATGATAATTTTAGGCTATCTTTGCACAAAATAAAATCGATGGCGGTATTACATAAAAAAGAAGAAAAAATTCAGGCAGTGCTGGGTAGGTTGCCTAAAAAATATACAGATGAACAATTTGTTGAAATGTTTATCAGACTTTACTCTAAAGATTGGGGAAAGATTAAATCAGCTTACATCAAGCAATCTCAGGATAAAGAAAAGGGTTCTATCATCAACATGCCTAAGCCAGAGATTTATTTGAAACAAGTTTTAGCCAACTACTTACAAAATGCAGATGCACCAAAAGCTGCTGAAGTAAAAGAAGAAGTGGTAAAGGTACCAGAAACTAAAGTAGAGAAACCAAAAGTAACAGCAAAAAAAGAAGCTGAGGCAGCTGAAGAAACTGAAGCACCTAAAAAAGCAAAAGCTCCAGCGAAAAAGAAAATTGAAGCAGTGGAAGAGCCGGTTGCCGAAGTAAAGAAAACAAAAGCACCAGCTAAGAAAAAAGCTGAAACGATAGAAGAGCCAGTTGCTGAAGTGAAAAAAACTAAAGCACCGGCTAAGAAGAAAGTTGAGAAAGCAGAAGATGCTTCAGCTGAAATTAATAAACCAAAAGCAGCAACTAAGAAGCCTGCAGCAAAAAAATAAAAAAAATTTTCACCTCCATATAATAAAACATCTTTTTGGCTGTTTATGTATATGAGAGCGTTAATTTAGATGACGGGGATAGGTCGGTATGATTTATCCCCGTTCTTTTTTTTAAAGATTTTTTTGGTATTTCTTGTTTTACCTGGCACTCATTATAAAAGCAAATCAACTTACGAAGTTTAGCTGGCCTATAGCGAAGGGGAAACTTCGTCAGTTTTAAATGCCAAATCAACTTACTAAGTTTAGCCAGCCTGTGTGCGAAAGGAGAACTTCGTCAGTTTAATGGCGATTACAGGAAACAAATCAACAAATGGTAGCCTATCTAAAGACGAATAACTAAATTAAAGTATTTCTTCTTCAGTAAGAATGTATAGACCAAGATAAATTATCCGTAAAACTATTTTTTACGCATATTCCTTTTCCTTTTCTTCCATTTTAGCCTTTTGTAAATCAAAAGCCGTCTGCATTCCATACCAGTATTCGGCACTGGTTTCTAAAATTTTGCCAATTTTTATTGCAAGTTGTGCGGAAATATTTCTTTTGCCAACAAAGATCTGGCTTAAGTTATTAGGAAGAATTTCTAAAGCTTTCGCAAAATCTTTCTTTAGGATTTGTCTAGCTTCAATTTCTTCTAATAAAAACTCTCCTGGATGGAAAGCTTCAATCTCAATTTCAGCACCTTTAGAATTAAAGACCTGATTGTTCATATATCTTAGTATATTAAACCGCTATGCCCAATGCATAGCAATAGTAACAATTATTTTTTTATGATCAAAATTTGATCATGATCATTTTTAGAACATGATCAAATTTTGATCATCAACAGCCAATCAAGCATCTTATTTTTCAGATAGTTGAAGTATTTAAAAATATCTATGCATTAGAAAAATCAATCAAGCATTTACACAGAATTGTAAACTTCATTCTTATAATTGGCATATCGGGAAAAGTCGATATACATTTGTATCATGGATCAAGTAGAAATCTTTAAAGCCTTATCGAACAAAACCCGTTTGCAGATTTTAAACTGGCTTAAAGAACCAGCTACAAACTTCCCCGAACAACTTAATCCTGATTTTGAAAATGTGGGCGTATGCGTTGGTCAGATTCAAATGAAGGCAGGTTTATCACAAAGTACCATCTCCGAATACCTTTCCATTTTACAGCGTGCCAATCTGGTTTGTGCTACCCGTGTGGGTCAATGGACTTATTACAAACGCAGTGAAGAAGGAATCAAAATGTTAAATCAAATCATTAGTACAGAATTATAAAAACAGAAATATATGAATACAGATAGTTTATTTAAGCCTTTTAGCTTAAAAACATTAAACACCAAAAATAGAATTGTAATGGCACCCATGACGAGATCTTTCTCTCCCGGGGGCGTTCCAACCGATGCCGTTGCAGAATATTATGCAAAAAGAGCTGCCGGAGAAGTAGGATTAATTTTATCTGAAGGAACAGTAATTAACCGTCCATCTTCCTCTGCAGACCCTGATATCCCACACTTTTATGGCGATCAGGCTTTGGCTGGATGGCAAAAAGTGATTGACGATGTTCATGCCGCTGGCGCACAAATGGGACCGCAAATCTGGCACCAGGGCATTCATGCCAATCATGCTTCTGGTTGGGTACCAAGTACACCTTTTGAAGGTCCATCTTCCTTAAATAGCCCGGGGTTTGAAAACGGCGTACCGATGACAGATGCTGCTATTGCAGATACCATCGCAGCTTTTGGTCAGGCTGCTGCTGATGCAAAGGCTTTAGGTTTTGATACTGTTGAAATTCATGGCGCACACCAATACTTAATTGATCAGTTTTTCTGGGATGCAACCAATAACCGTACAGACATTTACGGCGGTAAAACCCTTGCAGAAAGGACACGCTTCGCTGTTGAAGTAATTAAAGAAACCCGTAAACGTGTAGGTGAAGATTTTGCTTTAATTATTCGATTATCACAATTCAAACCTGCTGCTTATGATTTCAAATTAGCAAAGAATGAAGCCGAAATGGAGCAATGGTTAACGCCGTTAGTAGATGCCGGGGTCGACATTTTGCATTGTTCACAACGTCGTTTCTGGGAACCAGAATTTGAAGGATCAGATTTAAATTTCGCAGGCTGGGCGAAGAAAATCACTGGCAAAGCCACTATTTCTGTGGGTTCAGTTGGATTAGATGGAGATTTCTTTGGCGCATTTGCCGGACAGAGTTCACAACCAAGTTCCTTAGATGAATTGGTGCGTAGAATGGATCGTGGTGATTTTGATTTAATTGCTGTGGGCCGTCCGTTATTATCCGATGCAAACTGGGTAGAAAAAATTAAAAACAACCGTACAGATGAATTGAAAGGTTTCAGTAAAGAAGCTTTAGCAGAATTGGTATAATTTTTCTTTTATTATATTTCCTGGTTGGTGGCTCACCAACCAGGTTAAATTTCAACCTTTGGCTGGTGACACACCAGCCAACTTAATTAACTATTCTTCGACACTGTTCGATACATCACCGACCAGGGAGTTATCATTACTCTTCCAACAAAGCCTGTCTTATTTTTTCCGCAGCTTCAGCCAGCTCTTCCTGAGTTGGGCTCAGCTTCTCTTTGCTAAAATTCATATCCCCTACCGTATTCATTGGTATGAGGTGAATATGCGCATGTGGCACTTCCAGACCAATTACAGCCACACCTACTTTTTTACATGGAAAGGCAGTCTTAACACCTTTAGCTACAATTTTAGCGAACATCCAAAGGCCAACAAACAGATCTTCATCCATATCAAAAATGTAATCCGCTTCAATTTTTGGAATCACTAAGACATGGCCAGCAGTTAAAGGCTGAACATCTAAAAAAGCTAAATATTCTACCGTTTCAGCTACAACATGTGCGCTGATTTCGCCGGCAACAATTTTTGAAAAGATAGTCATAAGTAAGTTGTAGGTTGTGAGTTATAAGTTAAAGGTCTGGTCTTACAACCCGCAACCCACAACTCGTAACGTTTTTATCTGGATATTTCTAAAACTTCAAATTGCATTTTACCTGCCGGCACTTCAATTTCGGCAAATTCGCCAACAGATTTACCCAATAAACCTTGAGCAATCGGCGATTTTACTGAAATTTTTCCAGTTTTTAAATCTGCTTCAGTTTCGGCAACCAATTGATAAGTCATGGTTGCACCATTCTTTACATTTTTGATTTTTACGATAGACAATGCCAACACTTTTGTTAAATCCAATTTCGATTCATCAATTAAGCGCGCATTCGCCAGTGTGTTTTTTAATTTGGAAATTTTCGCCTCATGCAAGCCTTGTGCCTCTTTCGCGGCATCATATTCTGCATTCTCCGATAAATCACCTTTATCTCTTGCTTCAGCAATTGCTTTAGATATTAGCTGACGCCCTGTGGTTGTTAGATAATGAACTTCCTCTCTTAATTTATCTAATCCCTCTTGTGTATAGTACGTTACCTCTGTCATTGCTCTATTAATTTTTTTTCAAACGCTATAAAAAACAAACAAGACTACATAGTTGGTTTCTACATAGTCTTGCTTCAATTATAACGAAGATAAAATCTGAAAATTACAAAAGCAAATAAATACGCAGGATTTTTATGATTTAGGATATACAGGATTCTGTTATGACGCTGATCTCAAAAACTATAAGGCTCATCAATACGCAGGATGTTTATCTTTTCACATAGATACTGAATGTATTAGATCCTATCGTTGATAACTTATCCGGGCAACATATCACACATTTAATCGAATCATTCTTTCATTTAATAATTCCTTCATTATTTTTTACTTTTAGCTAAAATTATTCTAAAAAAATGAAAAAATTATTTTCTATTGCCCTGCTTATTGGTTTGGGCAGTTATACACTCTCAGCGCAAGAGCTTTATATGCCCCGAAACATAAAAGTAGCTTACGCAAAAGGAACGCGATCAGTGAGTGGTCAACCCGGCCCCAATTACTGGCAAAACCATGGAAAATATAACATGGATATTAAAGTAGATGCCGAAACCAAAACAGTAAGCGGACAGGAAGAAATTATTTACAGCAACAACAGTAACGATACTTTAAAAACGCTGGCTATCCGTTTTGTAAATAATTTACATAAGCCAACTTCACCACGTAGTGGAGCTGTTAGCGAAGATTTTTTATCCAGCGGACTTAATATCTCTTCGTTTGCTGTAGATGGCGAAACCTACAAAGTTGATTCGAAAAACTGGGGTACGATTGGCAGTGTAAAATTGAAAAAGCCTTTAAACCCTAAATCTAAAATTACGGTTAAAATTGCCTGGGATTATCCTTTATCAAAAGAAAGTGGTCGCGAAGGACAGATTGACCCTAATTCATTTTTCGTGGCTTACAGTTACCCCCGCATTTCCGTTTATGATGATTATAATGGCTGGGACCGGATTCCACACACCGATAGAGCCGAATTTTACAACGACTTCAACGATTATGTTTTCTCCGTAAAGGCACCGAAAAATTATGTGGTTTATGCCACTGGCGATTTTTTAAATCCTGATGAAGTGCTTCAGCCAGAAATTGCTGCACGCTTAAAAAAATCATACAACACGGATGAGGTTGTTCACATTGCTACAGAAGAGGAGTTAAAAACTGGAAAAGTAACCACTCAACAAGATTGGAATACCTGGAAGTTTAAAGTAGATCACATTACAGATGTTACTTTTGCCTTAAGCAATCACTACGTTTGGGATGGCGGAAGTGTAATCGTTGATGCTAAAACTGGCCGAAGGGCGAGTGCACAGGCGGCTTATAATCCATCAACCGGAAAAGATTTTATAAACTCTGTTAAATACAATATCAATGCCTTATCATGGTTTTCAAATAACTGGCCTGGCATTCCGTACCCTTATGTTAAAACAATCGCTTTCCAGGGTTTTGCAGATATGGAATATCCGATGATGGTGAATGATTCCAACTTTGGAGATCCTGTTTTTGCCCAACTCGTACAAGATCACGAAGTAGCACATACTTATTTTCCCTTCTACATGGGCATTAACGAAACGCGTTATGCTTATATGGATGAAGGTTGGGCAACTACCTTTGAATATTTAATCGGCATTGCAGAACATGGCAAACAGGCCGCAGATGATTTTTACAAAAAATTCAGAGTAAACAACTACATCAATGACAAATCAGCGGAAGAAGATCAGCCCGTGATTTCTATGTCTGATCAGGTTTCTGGTGCAGGTTATGGTAATAATTCTTACGGAAAAGCATCTTTATCTTACCTGGCTTTGAAAGATATGCTGGGCGATGCAACTTTTAAAAAAGCATTGCATCATTACATGAACACCTGGAATGGCAAACATCCTATTCCGTGGGATTACTTTAACTCAATGAATTCAGGTTCAGGACAAAACTTAAACTGGTTTTTTCAGAACTGGTTTTTCACCAATAATTACCTGGATTTAGCCATTGGAAAAGTGGCTGCTGCTAAAGGAAAATCGCTAGTTACCGTTAAAAATATTGGTGGTTTCGCCATTCCTTTTGATGTGGTGGTAATTTATGCAGATGGTAAAAAAGAAACCATTCATCAAACACCTTCAGTTTGGAAAGTCAATCAAAAAGAAGTGGTGATCAATATACCATCGGCAAAGAAAATCACATCAGTTACGCTGGATAATGGCATTTACGTAGATGCAACACCAAAAGACAATGTTTATGTTGTAAAATAGTTAGCACTTTAAGGTTGGCAGTTTTCAAATTGAAAACTGCCAACTTTCTATTCTCTATTTCCATTTCCCTATTCCCTGCTTAAACGGCTAATTGTTCTCCGCTTTGAAAGTCGCTTCGTGTTTAACAAGAAAATTAAGTGAGTTGGCAATAAAACACATTTTATTGGCTTCTTTATGTAGCGATTCTGCAAGTTCAAAATGAGCCTTATCCGCGATTAAAACCTCGGGATGCAAGGTAACTTCTTTAAATTTGCCACTGCCATCGGCCAGTTCCTCCATTATTCCAACGGCCTTATCCTTATAATCAATTACTATAATTTCATTTTTAGAACACAGATGCAAATACCAAAGCATATGGCAACTCGAAATGGACGATAAAAGCAAATCCTCAGGATTATATTTAGATTTATCACCTAAAAAAGCAGAATCTGATGAACCCAAAATATCGGCTTTTCCATCTACAGTGATAATATAATCGCGATCGTAAGAGCGATAATCCATTGTCCCTGAGCCTTTATTGCCCGTCCAGGTAATGGTTGTTGAATATAAATGATCTTTCGGCATGATATAATTTAGTTAGATTTTGTAATCCAATTTAGGAATTTTGGTCTGAATTCTTAAAAAGGAATCCAAACTCTTTTTAATTTAGAATTAGAACGTACATCATGAGGATGAATGAAAACAGCGATTTTATCGCTCTACCATAATTCCTTCAAATCCCTCTCAAGAAAAGCCCTGTAACTTATCCGCAAGTACTTCCGAAATCTTCCGGTAAGAATCAAACGTCCAGCCACCTACATGCGGTGTTAATAGTACTTTATCATTAGTTTTTAAATCATTGTACCAACCTTGTTCGCCTAATGCAGGGAATTTTTCAGTTTGCAGTACATCCAAACCAGCACCTAAAATTTTCCCCGATTTGATGGCATTTAATACCGCTTGAATACTCACAATTTCCCCTCTTGCCGTATTAATAAAGAAGATTGGTTTTTTAAAGTGAAAGAAATATTCATCATCTACCATCAATTTCGTTTCTGCGGTTAAAGGAACGTGCAAACTAAGCACATCGCTATGTTTAACGATCTCTTCCATGCTTACTTCACGGGCAAAAGCATCACTAAAACCAGTTTTATATTTATCATAAGCCATTACATCCACTTCAAAGCCAGCCAGTTTTTTCGCAAAACTTTGTCCCATAAAGCCGTAACCTATAATCCCTACCTTTTTACCTTTCAACTCATAACCCCGATTGCCTTCACGATCCCATACCCCGTTTCTAATTTCCTGATCTGCCCTGCGAAAGTTGTTCATTAATGACAATAACAATCCAGTAGCATGCTCTCCAACCGCATCACAATTCCCCTCCGGTGCATTCATCAGTTCGATGTTCCTTTCAAAGGCAATTTTATCATCTATATTATCTAAGCCAGCACCCGCTCGGGCTACAAACTTCAAATTCGGTGCAGCAGCAAAAATTTCAGCGTCAATTCTAAACTTTGTCCGCACGGCGATTCCAACGTAATCTTTAATTCTTTCAAGCGTTTGCTGACGCGTAATCTGAGGTTCATCATCAACCACATAACCCATTTCAATAGCCCGTTCCTTAAAAACCGGGTGTAAATCGTCAACAATTAATATTTTTTTCATTTGTAAATTTATTTTCGAAACTTTTAAATTCAAACAAAAGTAACATTTTCTGTAGGGCTTCTACCCCCATAGAGGCCTTATTTATTTAAACCTTTCAGCATCAAAAAAACTCACAAAAATATTACGCTAAAACGGCTGTAATAAAATAGTTACGCCTCGCTAATTAAACTAAGTTGCCGTTACTTTGTCTCCCTTTACAAAACACACACAAATTTTAATTTTTAATGAGACTTTTACAATCGCGAACGATTCCCATAATCCTCCTACTTTTAAGTTTAACCTTTAATCTTTTTGCCCAAACTGGTAACAAAGCGAAAATAACCGGCACGCTAAAAGATGCTAAAACACAAGAAACCATTCCATTTGCAACTGCAGTTTTAATTGATAAAACCACCGCCAAGAATGTAAAAATAGCCCAAACAGATGTTAATGGTGCATTTGTGATGACTGATTTACCAAAAGGAAACTTCACCTTCAAAATCAGTTTTGTTGGGTATCAAACCATGGTAAGAGATAACATTGCCATTACCGCAGCAACAGGCACTTTAAACTTCGGCGACATTAAGATGAACGCGGCTAAAGGGAATATTTTAAGCGAGGTAACGGTAACCGGCCAGAAGCAAGGCATGCAGATGGGCATTGATAAAAAAGTATTTTCTGTAGATCAAAGTGTGATTAGTGAAGGTGGCTCGGCAACTGATTTATTGCAAAATGTTCCTTCTGTTTCTACCGACATGGATGGTAATGTAAGTTTGCGTGGTTCTACAGGTGTAAGGGTTTTGATTGATGGCAAACCTTCTTTAATTGCCGGAGGAAATGTGGCGCAGATTTTAGCTTCAATCCCAGCCAGCTCCATCGAAAGTGTGGAGGTGATTACCAATCCATCTGCCAAATATGATGCAGAAGGCCAATCCGGAATTATCAACATTGTATTAAAGAAAAATACCAAATTAGGTTTTAATGGATCTGCCGCCATAACTGCCGGTAACCGCGACAATTACAATGCGAATACCAATTTAAGTTTCCAAAACAGTAAGGTAAATCTTTACGGAAATTATAGCTACCGCTACGGAAACAGGATTGGTGGAGGTTTTCAGGACATTACCTATAAAGGTGACTCTGCAAGAACTGCGTTTGCCAATCAGGCAACCACTTCAAATACTTTGGAGAAAGGGCATAATGCCAAGGCTGGGTTAGATTATTACCTGGCACCTAAAAGCGTAATCAGTTTATCTGGTGGTTTCAATTCAAGAGAAAATGAGCGAAATGAATTATTGGATATCAGACAATTGAACCGTGCACAAACACCTGTTTCTTTGAGCAACAGAACCAATTTAAATGATGGCTATGGAAGCAGTTATGATTTAAATTTGGATTACGTACAGAAGTTTAAAAAACCTAAAGAAGAATTGACTTTTAATTTTGGTTATTCAAATGGAGATAACAATAACGATCAAACTTACAGTACCACTACAACCAATAGAAACAATGTTCCGATTAACGAAAACTTAAGTTTGCAACGTGTTTTTAATAGGGGCGATAACTCAAACTACAATATCCAAACAGATTATAGCGTACCTGTTGGCAAAGCGGGTAAAGTGGAGGCCGGCTACCGCAGCCAGATTCGCTTAGCTGATAACAACCAATATGCAGACTCTATTTTAACAAACACCAGCGTTTATATAGAAAACAACAAACTGATCAATAATTTTAATAGCAAAGACCAGGTGCATGCCCTTTATGTGAACTATCAGAATCAAATTAAAGATTTTGGGTATCAATTGGGTTTAAGAGCAGAGGATGCGCGTTTAGACACCCACTTAGATGGCTATACCAACAATGTATTAACTTCTAGTGAAGGAAATATTCGCTACAAAAGATTGTATCCAAGTGTATTTTTAACACAGAAACTCAAAGGCGATAATCAAGTTCAGCTCAGCTATACCCGTCGTGTAAACCGTCCGCGCCCGTGGGATACCAATCCATTCCTGGATGTTTCAGAACCGTTCAATTACAGAGGTGGTAATCCGAACCTATTGCCAGAGGATGTACACTCCTTTGAGTTAGGATATAGCAAATACTGGAAAAAAGTAACCTTAACTTCCAGCTTATATTTCCGCCAAACCAATGATGTTATTCAAAGGGTAAGAAGCTCGCCAGTTAATGGAATTATCACCACCACACCTCAGAATTTATCACGCCAGATTAATAGTGGTTTAGAGTTAATTGGCCGTTTTGATTTGGTAAAGGCATTAAACTTCACTACCAACGTAAACCTTTACCAGGCGAAATTTGATGGCGATGAAAGATTCAACATTAAACCAAGCAACGGCTTCAGCTGGAATGGAAACGTAACCGCAAATTTAACTGTGGTTAAAAACGTATCAGTTCAAGTTCGTGGCGATTACCGCGCTCCAGAAGTAATGGCGCAAGGGAAACGCAATGCGATGTACGGAATTGATGGTGGTGCAAAATACGACTTCCCGAACAAAAAGGCTTCATTAAGTTTTAATGTGAGGGATGTATTTAATACCAGGAGGTGGAGTATGACTACTGAAGACGATTTTACGATTGTAGATTTTGAACGCCAGATGCAGGGAACCATGGGTAATTTAACTTTCTCTTACCGCTTCGGAAAAACCACATTTAGTAACGTAAAGAAACAGAAAAAAGACGATCAGCAGGAAAATCGACCTGATGAGGGATCATTCTAATACAGCGAGGCGTTTCGAATATCGAAACGCCTTTTTTGTTTAAATATGGAGTGTGAAAATGATATTTATTATCTTGCACGATGGAAGATCAAAACCCCTGGACAACATTAGAAAGCGAAGTTAAATACGATAATAATTGGATTCGGGTTACCGAGCATCAGGTCATTAATCCATCTGGTGGTACCGGGATTTATGGTGAAGTCCATTTTAAAAACTTTGCTATTGGCATTTTACCACTTGACGAAGAAAAAAACACCTGGCTAGTTGGACAGTATCGTTTCCCACTGAAAGCATACAGCTGGGAGATTCCGGAAGGCGGTGGACCGTTTCATGAAGATCCACTTGAAAGTGCCAGAAGAGAACTTTTAGAAGAAACCGGCTTAAGCGCTAAAAACTGGAAGGAAATTCAGCGCATGCACCTCTCTAATTCTGTAAGCGATGAGCTGAATATTATTTACCTCGCCACAAACCTGATTCAGGGCATAGCAATGCCCGAAGAAACCGAGCAACTGGTTGTTAAAAAGTTGCCTTTCGAAGATGTTTATCAACTGGTGGCAAAGGGCGAAATTACCGATTCGGTAAGTGTTGCCGCGATTATGAAAGTAAAACTCATGATTTTAAACGGCGAAATCTAATGATTATCTTTGCCGCATTAATAATTTAATCAATGAGCAAGCTGATCGGATATATTTTAAGTCCTGTTTTTTATTTTTTCTTTGGCTTAACGCTTTGTATTTTCCACCCCATACAGTGGGTTTGCTATAAATTTTTCGGCTATAAGGCACATAAGGTTTCGGTTGATATCCTAAATTTCTTTCTCACTTATTGTCAGGTATTTTTATTGAATTCGGTTACTTTTAAAAACGATTTCAATCTCCCTACAGATCGACCAATCATCTTCGCTGCCAACCATCAGAGCATGTATGATATCCCTTCCCTGATCTGGTTTTTGAGAAAACATAGTGCAAAGTTTATTTCTAAAATAGAGCTTACCAAAGGCATTCCATCCATTTCCATAAACCTAAGATTAGGCGGCGGCGCGAACATCAACAGAAAAGACAATAAACAAGCGATTTCTGAAATCATTAAGCTTGGTCGCAGGATGAAAGAAAACAACTGGAGTACCGTTATATTCCCGGAAGGTACCAGGGCCAAAGATGGAAGGGTTAAAACATTCCAGTTTGGTGGAATTGCTACAATATTGAAGGCCGTGCCAAATGCACTGATTGTACCGATAGCAATTGAAAATTCATGGAAAATAGTTCGTTTTGGAATGTTCCCGCTCACCACCGGGCACGCCTTAAGATGGACCGTATTAAAGCCTTTAGAGCCCAGCGATAAAACAGGAAACGAAATTACTTTGGCAGTAGAAACGGAAATCAGAAAGGTGCTTGGGCAATAGAAGTATCAAGAAGAAAGTATCAAGATTAAAGTATCAGGTATCAAGACTAACGTATTAGGTATCGAGACCTATTGTTATTCTAGACTTTGGACTTGATACTATTGACTTCAGACTCCAAACTAAATATTCTTATTCCCAATTACCTTGAAAAACTCATCACGATAAGTATCTCCAACCGGAATAATTTTCTGGTTAATGGTGATTCTGCTGCGTTCGATACTTTCAATTTTATCTACGGCTACAATATAAGATTTATGCACACGGATAAACTGACTTTGGGGTAATGCTTCTTCCATCTTCTTCATACTCTGAAGCGTAATAATGCGCTCAGCTTTCGTAAAAATAGAAATATAGTCTTTCAATCCTTCGATGAAAAGGATATCGTGCAAATAAATTTTTTGAATTTTATGTTCCGTTTTTACAAAAATATAATCCTGAACCGGATTTGCAGGAGCCGAAAATGGTGCGGGTGTAACGATAGGCTGGGCGACACTCGCAGGTGCTTCAACCGGCTTAAACTGATTATGAACTTTTTCTACGGCTTTATAAAAACGATCGAAGGCAATTGGCTTCAAAAGGTAATCAGAAACGTTAAGGTCGTAACTTTCTAAAGCATATTGTGGGTAAGCAGTAGTTAAAATATAATGGCACTTGTTTCCTGCAATCTTCAGGAACTGAATCCCCGTTAATTCTGGCATTTGAATATCCAGAAAAACCAGGTCAATACCCCCGGCCTGAACAATTTGCAAAGCTTCTATTGGATTTTCGCACCTTTTAACAAAATTTAAAAAGGGTACTTTAGAAATATAATCTTGCAGAATATCGAGCGCTAATGGCTCATCATCAACAACAATACAGTTTAAGTTCATTGTAGGTTTATTGTTTTAATCAATAATTTCAATAAAATTCGCTGGTTTTTGGTTCCCGAATTAAATATCAATCATCAGTTCGCAGGTGTAATGAGTAGCCGAATTTACAACATTTAATTTATATCTGTCTGGATAAACCAATTGTAATCTTCTTTCTACATTGGTTAAACCCACTCCACCCTGTGCATCTTTATTCTGATTGTTTTTCTTATTAATTACGCTGAAATGAAGTATTTTCTGATTGGCTATGATGTTAATTTTAACCGGGTGCTCAGGGTCGTTAACCACACCGTGTTTGAAAGCATTCTCTACAAAAGAAATCAACATCAATGGAACAATCTTTTGATCATCTATTTCTCCGTTTAATATGAGTTCGATGTAGGCACCATCCTTAAACCTGATTTTTTGTAAATCAATGTAATTGGTTAGGTAATCAACTTCCTTGCTTAAAGATACTGTTGGCGTATTGCTTTCGTAAATCATGTAGCGCATAATCTCCGAAAGTTTCATAATCGCATCTGCAGTTTTATCAGATTTTTGATAAGCCAGCGAATAAATATTATTCAGTGAATTAAAAAGAAAATGAGGATTTAGCTGCGACTTTAAAAATTGAAGTTCCATTTCCCTGCGTTCGCTTTCCAGATTGCGTTGAATGCGTTCATTAGCAAACCAATCTGCCGCAATTTTAATTAAACAACTGGAAACCAGGAAAAAACCACACAAAAACAATTGTCCAACAAAATACTTGTCGGCAGATATTGTTTTTCGCTTGCCTTCCATCATATACTCCATCATATCCTTCGGATTCAAAACCGCCACTGCCGTTTTTATAAATGCAGTTACACCGAGGAGCAACAGGAAGATAAAAATATAAAGGAAATATTTTTTTTTGTGCTTAATAAATTGAGGAATTAAAATAAGGTAATTGATGTAGAAAAGTGAAACATTAATGATCCCGAACAATACAAGCGATAATAAAAAATGCTTGATATTACTGGTTTCAGAATCAAAAAAGATATTTAATGCAATGATGATTACTATAAATACCCAATACACTGCATGCAGTATAATTGGTCCTTTGCTTTTTGTCATTATTTGTAGCTTATGTCAAACCGGATCAATGCTTCGATCTGTGCATCCAAAGTAAATAAAGTTTCCTTTTTAACCCAACACAATCTACCAACTGGCTTTTTTTTTCTACGAACGGCCCAAACGCCAAAATTTATCGACCAACGCCAAAATTACCCGTTGATCTAGAATCTTGAACACTTGGTATAATAGATTTTAGCAGCTTGCTTTTCTTCAGTTTCTTTGAATCATCAAAACAAAACAACCATGAAAAATTCATCAGCAATCAATTTCACAAATCAAACAGTAATTACTGATGAAACTTTCACAACCGCTCAAATTAAACTAACTGTTATGAAAAAATTAGCCAACACCTCGCCATTCTTACTTTTATTATTGCCAGTTTTTATGATGATCATTTTAACGCTTACCGTTAACACGAATCAAAATGATGCTGAGATTGTGGTAAAACCAGCTAAAACTTCTACTTCTATTGTGAAACAGGCTACCGCTATTTTCAAATAGGATAATGAGCAGTTTTGCAATAGAAACCGTTGGACTGAATTTTAATTTTGGCCACCAGGCCATTGTTAAAGATTTATCTCTACAGGTTCCAAAAGGAAGCATTTATGGCTTTCTTGGCCCTAATGGAGCTGGAAAAACTACTACCATAAAAATTCTGTTAAACTTATTGAAATCTCCTGCCGATCGGGTTTTCATTTTCGGTAAAGAAATCAACAGTAATCGCATTGCTATCCTTAAACGTGTGGGCTCCTTAGTAGAGCAACCTGCAATTTACAGCCACCTCAGCGGAAAGGAAAACTTAATTAACCGCTGTTTGCTTTTAGGTATCAAAAAAAGTAAAGCCGATGAAATGTTGGCGCTAGTTGGTTTAACAGATGCTGCAGACAAAAAATCAAATAAATATTCCTTAGGTATGAAACAGCGTCTGGGTATTGCCCTGGCTTTAGTTTCAGACCCTGAGTTGCTCCTTTTAGATGAACCCACAAATGGTTTAGACCCAAACGGCATCATCGAGATTAGAAACCTGATGATCGAGCTCACCACGAAACACCATAAAACGATATTGGTTTCCAGCCATCTTTTAGCTGAAATAGAAAGAACCGCTACCCACGTAGGCATCATTAACAAAGGACAATTACTTTTTCAGGGCACCATTCAGGAGTTACAACTCCTCAATAAACCTTTGCTTGAAATTGAAGTAAACAATATTGAAGATGCTTCAATTCTGATCAAGGAGAAAGGATACGAAATCGTAACCAAAACCGATTCAAAAATTAGTATTCCGTTTGTATCTCAAACAGAAAGCGGAATAATTAATACCCTACTGATACAAAACGGCTTTACAGTAACCAGCCTTTCACAACAAAGAAAAGATCTCGAAAACCTATTCCTCGATATCACTAAAACAAACTAAAATGCGCTCTTTATATATTTCAATCTACTCAGAATTTTATAAATCCAGAAAAACACTTGCATTTTGGGCATCAATCCTACTGCCGCTCATCATCTGCGGATTAATCACTTTTGGCTTTTATAGTAGTTCAGAAAAAATACTAGGCCTGCACCAACCACCAATGATCCTTTGGATTCGTTACATAGGCTCGGCACTTGGCGTAATGGGTATATTAATTTTACCATTTTACGTAATTTTTATGGCGTTTTCGGTAAACAACATTGAGCATAAAAATGATACATGGAAATCGCTCTTTGCACAACCACTCCATAAATTCTCCATTTACGCAGCAAAGTATATCTATGCGGTAATCCTCATATTTCTATCGCTGCTGCTATTCGCCAGTCTTACTTTTGCATTCGGGCATTTATTACAACTACTGGTGCCAAAGTATAACTTTGATCAGTACGATCCATCATTGATATTAATTAAATTCTATACCAAACTCTTTTTATCCTCCCTGGGAATTTTATCCATTCAGTTTCTATTAAGTCTGCTTTGGGGAGATTTTTTAAAACCAATGGGGATTGGATTTGTAGGTACAATTATGGGGATCATCACAGGGAATGTTGGATGGAAATATGCCTACTTAATTCCTTACAGCCATCCTGCCTTAGTTTTAAATAGCAGTAAATCGGCTACAGACCCATCAACCTTTCCAATCTTCACACAGGAAATCTACACCAGCTTAATTTATGCAGCCGTGCTTTTTATTTTGGGCTATTTCATTGTGATTAAAAAAAGTATTAAATAAGCTTCGGGAAACATTGCAGCATTTATTCAGCTCCTTTAGCTTCATAAATTACTTTCTATCTTATTCGAGTTAATAAAAACCCTGAAAACACAAAAGCCTGCATTTTTGATAACTGATTATCAAAAGGCAGGCTTTGTTGTTTAGAGAGAGAGAGTTGCGTTAAAGGGAGAGCGTTATTCCTTATTAAAAGGACAAAATTCTTTGTTTGAAGGCCCATACAATGAGCTGATAAGAATTGCGTAAATCAAGTTTTCTTACCATGTTTCTTCTATGTGTATTTACGGTATGCTCACTAATAAAAAGCATATCGCCAATTTCTTTGCTGTTATAACCGTTTGATAAAAGACGTACAATTTCCACTTCCCGATCAGTTATCAAACTGCTGTTTTCTTTAACTGGTAGGTTGTTTATCATATCTGCAATTATGTTATACGGTTTCTATAATCCAAAAGTAAGCAGCTCTACCGATTTATGAGTAGTGGAAAACACCCTAAATTAAAAGGTGTTTTTACGGTATCGAAAGTCAAAATCCCTCTTGCCTGTTAATATCTAAATCACGACTTTAGGGAAATAAACCAATTAATAATTTATTATGGAAAAAGCAAATGAATTTGAGCCTATTAATGTAAACGTAGCACGAAAAATGGTCGAAGCATTTGGCGTAGAAGCTACCAATACGAATGCACATTCCTATACCAAAGCAGTTTGGTTCCCGGCAGAACAAATTCTGGAAATGGCCGAAAAAATCAAAGAGGGTAAACACGATGGCTTACGGATTTACTTTGCTAAATACGTAGAAGAATCCTGGAGTGAGATTCCAGAATCACATAGGGGGCGTAACACCGTCCTACTTGTTCCAACTTTTTCCGCTGGAAACACCAACCACCTTGGCGCAGCCACAAAAGACCATGAGGATGATCTTACTGATATAGAAAACAGAGGCACACTTTGCCCTTCAATGTGTGATGGAGCTGAATTATAGGGTATGAATTTTTTTAACCCTATCATTATTGCCGAAATAATTTGTCTGATTGCAGCATTATTCTTTCTTCTTAAAGATAAAATCTCTTTCTGGAAGATTAATATTGCCTACCTGGTTATTGCACTATCTACAGAAGCAAGAGGGGCATATCTGGCACTTCTACATCATCATAATTTGGGGTTATATAATACATTTTTACTATTTGAAATCACATTTATTTCTTATGGGATGTATTATTGTCTAAAAAAATACATGGATCCAAGGCCAATAATTTTTTCTGGCCTTGGCATCTGTTTTATCATTTTTGCCATTTTCACCTTCAAAAATGGAATCCATGCTTACAACGACATCTTCAACGATAATACGGTTAATGTAATGTCCGTTATATTTGTACTATATTGCCTTTATTATTATTACAAACTTTTGAATGACGAGGAAACGCTGGATCTTAAACATCATCCGGAATTCTGGTGGGTTAACGGCGTATTGTTCTACTATTTTGGCAGTACGGCGACTAATCTTACCTACGATCTTTTTAAGATCAAGGTATTCGAACATATTCCGCTTCGCTTATTTATTTATTACATTACCAATGCCATTCTTTACAGTAACTGGATTTACAGCTACATATGCAGAGCCAAACAACGCAAATTGCAATCTTAATTGTAATCACAACACTGATCTTTTTATTAATGCCGCTATTTCTGATTCTCTACATCAGGTCTTACGCGAGGCATAAAAAAAACCATCACTTAGAAAAGCAGCACATGCAGCAAAAGTTCGAATCAGAAATTTTGCAGGCCAGGATTGAAGTACAGGATCAAACCATGCAAACTATAGCCACTGAATTACATGATAATATCGGCCAATTGCTCAGCTTAACAACTTTAACACTCAATTCGGTAAACTTGAATGATAGCGAAAAGGCAGAAAAAAAAATAGGAAATTCGCTCACTTTAATTAATAAATCAATAAAAGAAATTCGGGAGTTGGCAAAGCTGTTGCATGGGGAACAGATTGTTGAAAATGGTATAGGATATGCGATTGATCAGGAAATCAACTGGCTAAACAAAACAGGAGCCTATGAAATAGAAAACAATAATGGCCTTATTAATGTGGCTGAAAGATCGCCGGATAAAGACCTTATTATTCTGCGCCTGTTGCAGGAAATCATTAATAATATTATAAAACATGCCAATGCAACAGCAATAACCTTCGATGCTTTTTATGAGGATAAAATACTTCATCTCAACATCAAAGAAAATGGCATTGGTTTCGATTATGAAAAAAATACAACATCAAGAGCCGGAATGGGATTAAATTCTATCTACAAAAGAATAGAAATAATCAATGGAAAATTAATATTAAATTCGTCACCAAATAACGGTACAATTATATTAATCGAAATCCCCTATCCTTAATCATGCCCGCTCAGTCTATCTCTATTGCTATCGTTGATGATCATACACTTTTCCGTTCAGGTTTGGCAAGTTTATTAGATGAATTTGATGAAATTGAAGTTGTATTTGAAGGAATTCATGGTCTGGATTTACAACAAAAGATTAAAAATCATCCCGATGTACAACTGATCTTAATGGACATCAGCATGCCTGTAATGGATGGCTTTGCAGCTACAAAATGGACCAAAGATAACTATCCGGACGTTAAAATACTAGCTTTAAGCATGCTCGAAGATGAAAAGGCAATCATAGGGATGTTAAAGGCGGGCGCTGGCGGGTATATGCTAAAAGAGTCTACACCTATTGACCTACTTATAGCAATTAAAGCGATCGTTGAAAAAGGTTTTTATGTTAATGATCTGGTTTCTGGTCGGCTTCTTGTAGCGCTTAAAGACGGTGATACTAAACCTGTTTTCAGTGCAAGAGAATTAACATTTTTACAGCATTGCAGTAGTGAACTAACTTATAGAGAAATTGCAGACTTAATGAATGTTAGTCCGCGTACGGTTGATAACTACCGCGAATCACTTTTCGCTAAATTAAACATCAAATCCCGCACGGGCTTAGTGGTTTATGCAATCAAAAACAAGCTGATTACCATATAGTTCGTTTAGAATAACATCTATTTATTTTCATAAATTATTTGGATAACTAAATAATTAGTTTTAATTTTAGTTACGGCAACCATTGTTGATCCGTACTTATTTTAAAATTATTATGGAAATTAAAGATTTAACCAAAGCCGAAGAACAGATTATGCAGGTGCTGTGGCAATTGGAAAAAGCATTTGTTAAAGATGTTATAGATGAGTTACCAATACCTAAACCTGCCTATAATACCGTCTCAACCATTATCCGTATTCTTGAAACTAAAGGTTTCATTGGTCATGAAGCCTTTGGAAAAGCACATCAATACTATCCTTTAATTAGCAAAGAAGAATATAAGCGCCATGCTACGGAGAAACTTCTTGGCAATTACTTTGAAAATTCGGTTGAAAGCATGTTTTCTTTCTTTGTTAAAGAGGAAAAATTGGATTTAAGTGATGTAGATGAGATTTTGAAAATGATCAATAACATTAAACGGAATCCAAAATGAGTTTTGCCCACTACCTCCTACAGGTAAACTTATATCTGATCGTATTTTATGGATTTTATAAATTACTATTAGATAGAGAGACCTATTTCATCCTGAATCGCATTTATTTAGTAGCTGCTGGAGTATTGTCCTTGTGCATACCTTTTATCCGCTTGGAATGGATTACGGAGCAAGAGGCTGCTAAAAAAGTTTATACATCCGTAAATTGGGATGCTGTTTTGCAACAAGCAACGATAGTAACGGACGATGAATCTGTTTTAAACTGGGCAAATGCCTTTGTTTTCATTTATTGCGCTGGTATTTTGTTTTTCCTGGGGAGGCTGATGTTTAATTTATTTGCAGTAAAAAAATTAATTAATACAGCTAAATCTGGTTCAGCATTTTCATTTTTTAGCAGAAAAATTATAGATAAAAACCTACCATTAGCGAATGTTATAGACGTGCATGAAGATGTTCATATTAAACAGTGGCATACGGTAGATATTTTATTTTTTGAGGTATTGGGCATCTTAACCTGGATTAATCCAATCATATATTTATATAAAAAATCAATAAAAAACATTCATGAATTTTTAGCAGATCAGCAAGCTGCAGAATTTCAAGGTGATAAAGCCGAATATGCCCTGCTGATTTTAAGCCAGTCTTTTGGTATCTCTCCGAATAGTTTAACAAATGGCTTTTTCGATAAATCGCTCATCAAAAAAAGAATTTTCATGTTGCAAAAAGAGAAATCTAAAAAGACAGCCATCATGAAATATGGTGTATTCATTCCACTATTTGCAATACTTATCATTTTCTCTTCAGCAACCATTCGGAAAAATAAGAAACTGATGGCCCTCTCCGATCAAATTCCTTTAGAAAAACCTATAGAAATTGTTAAGGATATGGTAATAACAGCGCCTGAATTGACTGATGGAGAATCTTCAAAAAGTATTATTGGTCCTTCAACTGAAAAAGTTGAAGGAAACTGGAGTTCCTTTTATCGCTTTATGGGGAGATCTATAAAGTATCCTTCCGAAGCACAGAAAAATAACTTGCAAGGCAATACCCAAATCAAGTTTACGCTTCAAAACAATAAAGTAATTAATGTAAGTACGGTTTTAGATTTGGGCGATGGTTGCGATGAAGAGGTAATGAAAGCGCTATTGTCGTTCAAAAACTTTAAAGATTTGCCAAATGGTAAATATAGTTTAAAAGTGGGATTTAAACTTTCAGGTAACGAGGCCAAAATTAAAAACACGAAAGCGATGGTCCTACCGGGTTATCAAAAATTATCTGAAATTACTGTGGTAGGGTATTCAAGACCCGGGTCAACCGATAATACGGAAAAAGTGTATGACTTTGTTTCAATTGATAAACAACCTGAATTTCCCGGAGGAATTACCAAATTTTATGAATACCTGGGGAAAAATATCAAATACCCAAAAATGGCCGTAGATAATAATGTTAGCGGAAAAGTGTTTTTGAGTTTTATTGTAGAAAAGAATGGTCAATTATCAGATATCCAGGTGACGAGAGGATTAGGCAGCGGAACAGACGAAGAAGCCATTAGAGTAATAAAAGATTCACCTAAATGGAACCCTGGAATTGCAGAAGATAAACCAGTAAGGGTAAAGTATAATCTTAATGTGAACTTTACTTTAACACCTACTGTAGACAAATCAAAAATTGATCAACCCACAAAAATAAATTTGAAACCATCCAAATCCCTAACAGATTTAAGCAATTTCAACGGTCTTTTAATTATCGACGGCGTGAAAGCAACAGATAATAAGATTTTAAATACGGTTAATCCAAATGATATTGAATCTGTAACTGTATTAAAAGATAATTCGGCAACAAGCCTTTATGGTTTACAGGCAACAAATGGCGTAATACTTATTACCACTAAAAAGATCAAAAGTGGTCTGTTCAGAAATCCGGAAAGAGCTGAATTGACAATAGAAAAAAAATCAACATTTGATCAGATTGGTAAAAGATTCTAAATAAAATTATAGAAAATGAAAAAGATATTATTGGTGGTATTTACTTTGGCTTTCGCCCTGCATACCAAAGCACAAAAAACGGATACGGTTAAAACATCCTCATTAACTATTGAGCAGCCTTACAGTCAAAAATCAACTGAACCATTAATTGTAATTGACGGAAACATACAATATTTGAGGGGTTTGGTTGCCGCGAGCAGCATTGACCCAAAAAATATAGAATCGATAAACATTTTGAAAGATATTTCTGCCATAGGAAAGTATGGTGCCGATGGCAATAACGGCGTGATTGAGATTAAAACTAAAAATCCGCTAGTTGGAATTTCCAACAAAGAAATAGATACTGGCAAGATTGATGGTGCGATAAACATTTTTAAGTTTCAACCGAACAAAAGACCCACCATTATAACCAGGAACTTACTTCAAAAAGATTCTGATCCAAAAGCTAAACCGTTATATGTTGTAGATGGGAAAGAGACTACGAATATCGATACAATGGATCAAAATAAAATTGAATCAGTTACTATTTTGAAAGATGCTTCTGCTACCTCGCTTTATAAAGATAAAGGCAAAAACGGCGTGATCTTAATTACCACTAAAGGCAAAAAGGTAAATCCAGAAAAGAATTAATTAATCCTTAACTATATAAAAAATATCATTATGAGAAAGCTATTTTTAGCCCTAACAGGCATTGCCTTGCTTAGTATTTCGGCACAAGCACAAAAGGTTTATGACTTTGTATCTGTAGAAAAACAACCGATGTACCCCGGTGGCATCGCTAACTTTTATAAATACCTTGGTGGCGAAATTAAATACCCTGCCCAGGCAGTAAAAGACAAAACAGCGGGAAAGGTATTTGTTTCTTTTATCGTAGAAAAGGATGGTAAATTAACTGATGTTGAAATAACCCGTGGTTTGAGCAAGGAAACTGATGCTGAAGCAAAAAGAGTGCTTGAAAAATCACCAAAATGGAATCCAGGATTAATCGACGGCAAGCCGGTAAGGGTGAAGTACAACATTAATGTAAATTTCAATCTGAATAATAATGGTGCTGATCAAAAAGCAAATCTTACAAAGCCTATGAACAGATATCCGGAATACCCTGGAGGACAAACCAAAATGTACGCTTACTTAGCGAAGAATTTGAAATATCCAGCTAAAGCTAAAAAAGATGGAATAGAAGGAAAAGTTTACCTTTCATTCAATGTTCAGAAAGATGGCACATTAACAGATATCGAAGTAATGAAAGGGCTTTCTAAAGAAACAGATAATGAAGCCTTACGCGTATTAAAATCCACACCACGATGGGACCCAGGCCTAAACGACGGTCGGCCAGTCACAACAAAATATCAAATGGCTATCAACTTTACCCTGAGCTAAACATATTAGGAAAATTAACAAACTCAAAAACACATTAACCACAAAACCCCTGCTAAAAAATAGCCGGGGTTTTATGTTTTCTCTCCTGTCTCGGAAGACTAAATTTATAAATTTTTTAATGTATATGCAAATTTTACAAAATATAATTTT
This sequence comes from Pedobacter sp. N23S346, assembly GCF_048515415.1. Classification (NCBI taxonomy): domain Bacteria; kingdom Pseudomonadati; phylum Bacteroidota; class Sphingobacteriia; order Sphingobacteriales; family Sphingobacteriaceae; genus Pedobacter; species Pedobacter sp. N23S346. Next base: position 119,266 of record NZ_JBLYEE010000013.1, on the reverse strand, counting down.
CAAAAAGAATTTTTTTGATATGCTAACATAAGAATATTGCAAATTGGCAAACTTATATTTCGTTAGCTTTTCGAAATGAAACGTTTCGATTGATATCCTATAGCTTTCATTATGTTTTGAGAACTACATTATTAACGTTTCATAGTACCAATTTATTACAAACATTAATTTGTTAGAAGCTGTCTAAATTATAATTTATCAGCTTACGAAATTTCAAAATCCTGTGCGCTGAAGAATTTCGCAAGTTGATCGTCATTCAGGAAATTTAAACAGCTTCATAGGATTTTGGAATAACTGTGCAGCGCAGTTTTAGAGAAAATAAAAAAGCCCCAAACTAGGTCTGAGGCTTAAGATTCAGTTATTAAACTGAATGCACAGTATATTTTTAAAGTGCTTCTTCTGAAATGAATTTTGCACTTGCAAAATCACGGTTCATTAAGGCAATATTTTCTAATGAAATGCCTTTAGGACATTCAGCTTCACAGGCTCCGGTATTGGTACAGTTACCAAAACCTTCTGCATCCATTTGTGCCACCATGCTCTGTACGCGACGGTAACGTTCAGGCTGCCCTTGAGGCAATCTGGCCAGTTGTGAAATCTTAGCTGACACAAATAACATAGCTGAAGCATTCTTACATGTCGCCACACAAGCACCACATCCGATACAAGCTGCTGCCTCGAAAGCTGCATCTGCCTGCATTTTTGGAATAGGCAAGGCATTAGCATCTTGCGCATTACCCGTATTTACCGAAATGAATCCACCTGCGGCAATAACTCTATCGAAGGCAGAACGATCTACAGTTAAATCTTTTACTACCGGAAAAGCTGCTGCTCTCCATGGCTCAACAACAATAGTATCGCCATCCTTGAAAGAACGCATGTGTAACTGGCAAGTGGTAACCAAGTCTTTTGGTCCATGCGGACGACCATTGATGAACATTGAACACATTCCGCAAATCCCTTCGCGACAATCGTGATCGAATACCACAGGTTCTTCACCCTTGGTAATCAAATCTTCGTTTAACACATCGAACATCTCCAGGAAAGACATATCTGGAGAAATATCTGCTAATTTATAATCTACCAAAGCACCTTTGGTATTGTTATTTTTTTGACGCCAAACTTTTAGCGTTAAGTTCATATTTCCTGTACTCATGATATTGAGATTTAAGTATCAACTATTAGTATCGAGTAGTGAGTATTAAGTATCAAGATTGTTAACCGTCTTGATACTTAAATCTTAATACTTATTTATTGCCACTATTTATAACTTCTTTGTGCTACTTTAATGTTTTCAAAATTCAGCTCTTCTTTATGAAGCTCAAAGTTTACACCTTCTTTAAATTCCCAGGCGGCTACGTATGCATAGTTTTCATCATCACGTAAAGCTTCACCTTCTTCAGTTTGATATTCTTCACGGAAGTGACCACCACAACTTTCATTACGGTTTAATGCATCAATACACATTAGTTCCCCTAGTTCGATGAAATCTGCTACACGGCCTGCTTTTTCCAGCTCTGTATTTAACTCATCTGCTGATCCAGGTACACGAACATTGCTCCAGAATTCAGCACGTAACGCCCTGATTTCTGCGATAGCTTCATTCAAGCCTTTCTCGCTACGGGCCATACCGCATTTCTCCCACATAATGTGACCTAAACGTTTATGGAAATGATCTACAGACTTCGTTCCTTTAATATTAATCAAAGTATTTAAAATGCCCTTTGCTCTTTCTTCAGCCTCAACAAATGCAGGATGATCTGTAGAAATTGCTTTTACAGAAATTTCTTTCGATAAATAAGCACCAATGGTATAAGGTAAAACGAAGTAACCATCTGCTAAGCCCTGCATTAAAGCAGATGCGCCTAAACGATTAGCTCCGTGATCGGAGAAGTTAGCCTCACCCGTACAGTACAAGCCTTCAACGCTAGTCATCAGGTTATAATCTACCCAAAGTCCGCCCATTGTATAGTGAACTGCAGGATAGATACGCATTGGTGTTTCGTAAGGATTTTCTCCTGTAATCTGCGCATACATGTCAAAAAGGTTACCGTATTTCGCTTTGATTACTTCAGTACCCAGGCGCATACAAGTTTCTTTATCCGGATTATGAATACCCGATTTAGAGGCCTCTATTTTACCGTAACGTTCTGTATTTGCTTTAAAATCAAGATAAACAGCTAATTTAGATTTACCTACACCATAACCAGCATCACAACGTTCTTTAGCAGCACGCGATGCAACATCACGTGGAACCAAATTACCGAAAGCAGGATAACGACGTTCTAAATAATAATCTCTTTCATCTTCCGGAATTTCCGAAGCTTTACGGTTATCATCTTTCTTTTTAGGCACCCAGATTCTTCCATCGTTACGTAACGACTCTGACATCAAAGTTAATTTAGACTGATGATCCCCAGAAACCGGAATACAGGTTGGGTGAATTTGTGTATAGCAAGGGTTTGCAAAGTAAGCACCTTGTTTATGCGCTTTCCATGCAGCCGTAACGTTACTTCCCATTGCGTTGGTAGAAAGATAGAATACGTTTCCGTAACCACCTGTTCCTAATACAACTGCATGGCCGAAGTGACGCTCGATTTCACCAGTGATTAAGTTACGTGCAATAATACCACGGGCTTTGCCATCGATTTTAACCACCTCAAGCATTTCGTGACGGGTATACATTTCTACTTTACCCATACCAATCTGGCGTTCTAAAGCAGAATACGCACCTAGTAATAGTTGCTGACCTGTTTGCCCCGCAGCATAGAATGTTCGCTGAACTTGCGTACCACCGAATGAACGATTATCTAATAAGCCACCATATTCACGCGCTAAAGGAACACCTTGAGCAACACATTGATCAATAATGTTAACACTTACCTCAGCCAAGCGATGCACATTGGCTTCGCGGGAACGGTAATCGCCACCTTTTATCGTATCATAGAACAAGCGATAAGTACTATCGCCATCGTTCTGATAATTTTTTGCTGCGTTGATTCCACCCTGAGCAGCAATAGAATGTGCTCTACGAGGTGAATCCTGAAAACAAAAACATTTAACTTTATAACCCATTTCGGCTAAAGTAGCTGCTGCTGAAGCACCTGCTAAACCTGAACCAACAATAATTATTTCAATAGTTCTTTTGTTCGATGGATTAACCAACGGCACCGAAGACTTAAACTTTGTCCATTTATTGGTTAATTCGCCTTCTGGTATATTTGAATTAATATCTGACATATCTCTTTTGTGCTAAAAACTAATTAATTAAACCGGTATAAACTGCTATTGGCATTAAGGCAAATAGAATCGAAATGATGATCGAATACCAAACACCTGCGCCTTTAATGATACCGTTATATTTGGAGTGATTCCAACCCATCGTTTGGAAAGCCGAAGCGAAACCATGTAATAAGTGGTAGCACAGAGAAAACATAGCTAAAATATAAACGATTACACGTACCGGGTCTTGGAACTTATCTTTCATCACAGCATACAAATCTTCATGCCCATTCGCATCAACTGTTGGGATTCCGGTAAAACGCGATACTACCCAAAAGTCTTTCAAGTGAACCACTAAGAAGATCAGCAATAGTGTACCTAATAATCCCATAGAACGGCTATACCATTTACTATTTGCCTTGCCATCATAAACTGCATATTTTTCTGGTCTTGCTTTTTGATTTTGTAGCGTTAGTCTTAACGCCTGAAAAATATGAGCTAATAAACCGATAAATAATACAATTTCACCAGCTCTGATGATCCAGTTGGTTGCCATAAAGTGGGCTCCAACATTGAAGGTTAAACCGCCATCGTTAATAAAAATTAATGCGTTAATACCGCAGTGTACAATTAAAAAGAGTATCAGGAATATACCTGTAATACCCATAATGAATTTCTTTCCTATTGATGAAGAAAGAGCATTTCCGAAACCACTCATTTGATTAAGATTTATATCTAAATTTCTTGCAAAAGTATCTAATTATGAGTTTAATTTATAAACGATTATGACAAAAGGGCGATAAAACATTTATTTAGAAACATTCTAAGTCAGAAACGAAAGAAATTGAAAGAATTTGCTATAATTTGAATTTAAGAGTCTTCTAAAATGAATCGAGAATACGAGCGTTTATTATTGGTAAGTCTTGCGTAATAAAACATTAAGGACATTAAGATTTAGAATTTTCATACAAACGCAAAACCTTACCAACTTTATCTTAATGGCTTAATGGTTCAAAAAATTGAGAGATATAGCCATGCGTAATAAAAAGGTTAAAACATTAAGGCATTAAGAAGAAATAAGATTAAAAATTATTTAGTTGGTATGCTAAAACTCAATGTTTCAAAAAAAATTGTATGAAAAATGCCTAAGTTATGAATTAGAGAAGATGGACATCAGGTCATTAAGCAGGCAATGGTCCCTGTTGAATATGACGACTTATTAATTGATGCAGAGTTAAGAGTAGATTTATTGGTAGATCATATCATCGTTGTGGAACTTAAAACTTTTGAACATCTTTTACCCATTCATGAAGCACAGATTTTAACTATATGAAATTATTAAATGTGCCACAAGGAATATGGATCAACTTTTTTACAGACAGCATTACAAAATCATTGAAACCTTTTGTTAACGAATATTATACAATTTTAGAAGATTAAGATATAAGTATTCAAAATATTTTTCACAAAAAAAGTCCCGATTTGCATCGGGACTTTTTACGATTTATGTGTTCGAGTTTTCTTAAGCTACTTTTACATTTACCGCGTTAAGGCCTTTTCTACCTTCTTCTACATCGTAGTTTACGGTATCATTCTCGCGAATGTTGTCGATTAAGCCTGAAGCATGAACAAAAATTTCGGCATCGCCATTAGATGGAGTGATAAATCCGAAACCTTTAGTTTCATTAAAAAATTTTACTGTTCCTTGTTGCATTATATTGTATTTTAATTTTGACCAAAGATAATGGTTAAATACCTATAAATCAATTTTTTATTTAATAAAAGTTAAATATCAGCTAAATACACTGTCTCACTGGCTTTTAAGCTACATTTTTACTAAAAATAAAATTATTAATATTCGAAATCCTTCCAAATTTGCTTGTTATTCTGAATCAAAACTTTGTTTTAACGTCGTTTTTCATCTTAAAACCATCATCTGAGTTTATATAGGGTTCAATCGAAAATTATAAATATACTAGGAAAACAATCTTCGCATACAGGTTATAGCATCATAATGTAGAAGCAAATTCTTCCGCGAAGCGATAAATATTAAAATCTTTCTGTATCAAGGCTTCCTGAATACCTGCCCTCAACTTATTCTTATCAATTGCCTGCATTTTTTGATGCTGAATAATCTTCCATGCTTTTTCGGCAAAAAGAAACTCCTTCCGTTGATGGCTATTAACAATCGGCTTTGCGATCCAATCACACAGTTCATCCAACCCAGAATCTTTATCAGCTACCGTTTTTAAAATCGGAATTGATTTCAGCCCTTGATGCACGATCTTTTTCAAGTTATTCGCAAAAGTATCTGCTCCATCCCGATCGGCTTTATTAACTACGAAGCAATCGGCAATTTCCATTAATCCGGATTTTATATTTTGAACTTCATCTCCCGATTCAGGAACCAAAACCACAATCGTTTTATCTGCTAAGCCTGCTATCTCCACTTCAGACTGCCCCACTCCAACCGTTTCGATAAAAATTAAATCGAAGTTAGATGCTTTCAATACATCAACCATTTCTATAGTTTTGGCAGAAACACCTCCTAAAGCGCCTCTCGTTGCCAAAGAACGAATGAAAACATTCGGATTATTAAATTGTCCGGCCATTCTTATCCGGTCGCCGAGCAATGAGCCAAAATTAAAAGGTGAAGTTGGATCAATTGCTAAAATGGCAATCCGTTTATTTTGGTGCGTAAAAAAATTTGTGATGGCATTAACTAATGTACTTTTTCCGGCACCAGGAGGACCAGTAATGCCAATCACAGGTGTACCTGAGCGACTATCCAAATTTTTCAGAATGGAATCTGCAGGCGAAATATCGTTTTCAACAAGGGTTAATGTCCTGGCCAAAACCCTATAATTACCTTGCTTAACTTCGTCTAAAATGGATAGAGGGGTATTCATCAATAAAACTATCTTTGTACAAATTAACAAAATTATACGCCACAAAGCGCAAAACAATAAAGACTGGATGAAACCATCAGGATTTACCAAGACCCAAAAGGAACTTATTAACAAATCATGATAGCTTCATCACCGCTAAAAACACATTTAAAAAGATGAAAGTTACCGGGTTTACCTTTTTAAGAAATGCAATTATAAACGATTATCCGGCAAAGGAGGCTATACTTTCTGTCCTTCCTTTATGCGACGATTTTGTAGTTGCGCTCGGAAATTCTACCGATGAAACTGCAGAGTTGGTTAAAAGCATTGACCCTAAAAAAATCCGCATTATTGATACCATTTGGGATGAATCCATTCGCGAGGGCGGGCGTGTTTTTGCTGATGAAACCAATAAAGCCATTGCTGCCATCTCAAAAGATACGGACTGGATGATTTATATTCAGGGAGATGAAGCCATTCATGAAGACTATCTTCCGTTAATTAAAAAAGAAATGGAGTTAGCGCTAAACAACAATGATGTTGAAGCACTCCTTTTAAAATACAAACACTTTTATGCTTCATACGATTACCTGGCCGAATCAAGGCGCTGGTACCGAAGGGAAGTTAGAATTTTAAAAAATTTGCCAGGCGTTCACTCCTATCGGGATGCACAGGGTTTCAGAATTGATGACCGTAAGCTGAAAGTTAAATTGATTGATGCCTATATTTATCATTATGGCTGGGTGAAACCGCCAAAGGGTCTACAGGGAAAAGTTCGAAACTTCAATCAGTTTTACCAAACGGAAAAATGGATTGAAGAAAATTATCCTGTTCAGGAAACGTTTGATATGCACAATGCAGATCGGTTAGTGCATTTTAAAGGTACTCACCCTAAAGTGATGGAACAAAGAATTGCAGCTGCAAACTGGAAATTCGAAAAGGATTTAACTAAAGAGACTCCCAAAATGAATTTCAGAAGAAAGCTACTACAGAAAATTGAAGATTTAACCGGTTTGCGTCTTTTTGAATATCGTAACTACAAAATTGTGAAGTAAATGAGAAAATTAGCTTGCTATACTTACTCAATTTTTTAAACAGAAAATATATTATTAATGAGAAAACCTTCAGTTCTAGTAACTTTTGATTCTATGAAAGATGCCAATTGTGGCTATTTCTCTTTTGGAAAAGGACTTGGTGATGCATTGATTCAACAAAATAAAGGAAAATTTAAATTAAATTTTTATTTATTTAAGCAGACTCAATACCTTTTCAATGGTCTAGTTGATATTTTATATCTTTCCAAACTTGACCGACTGTTTTTCAGAAAAAAAAATGAATTTGAGGTTGTTCACCTATCTGATCAAACTTGTAGGTTGAGGCCCAGTAAGGTAAATGCTAAAAAGATAATGACCATTCATGATATGAATAAAGTTCATTTAAAATTTAGCAGACCGCACAGAATTCAAGCCTACTTAAAAAAACTGGGTAAACTTATCTCCCAATGTGATAAAGTAGTTTGCATCTCTCAGTTCGTTGCAAACGATGTAAAACACTATTTCCCTGAAGCTGAAGATAAAATTAGTGTGATATACAATGGTGCTGACAAATTAATTCCCGAAGAAAATCATCAGCCCTTATTTAAACCAACCAAGAAATTTCTTTTTACCATTGGTCTGCTTTCAGTTCAAAAAGGCTTTCATTTATTGCCTGCTTTATTAAAAGATAATGACTATGAATTAATAATAGCTGGTAAAGAAACGCCTCATAAACAACTAATTTTAGAAGAGGCTGAAAAATACAACTGTTTAGATCGGGTACACATCATCGGACAGATTAGCGATGAAGATAAGGCTTGGTACTATAAAAATTGTAGTGCTTTTTTATTCCCCTCAATAGCTGAAGGTTTTGGATTACCTGTTATAGAAGCCTTACATTTCGGTAAACCAGTATTTCTCTCAAAATTCACATCTTTACCAGAAGTAGGTGGCGATGCAGCATATTACTTTAATAGCTTCGAACCAGAACATATGCAGGAAATCTTTGAAAAAGGAATGATTGATTTTATTCAAAACAATCATGATAAAAAAGCAATTGCTCAAGCCGAAAAATTTTCATGGGGAATAGCAGCTGCACAGTATTTAGACCTATATCAAAAATGTCTTGAAGAACAATAATGAGAAGTTAACAAGTATGTATATTGCATTTATTATAATCTTTATACCATCTATCAAATTATAGTTAAATCATAAATCAAGACTCATCACATAAGATTACCATGATCTTATTGATATAAGTGAAAAACCGTACATTTGCCAAGTTTTATTTTGACTTTTTTTGTTCTGCTTTTTAGGCACATCAAATTTTACATATTCCATTTTACATAGAATGAAAACTTATTTTCGTTTATTATCTTTTGCTAAGCCTATAGAAAAGTTCGCTATTCCTTATGTGATTGCAACGCTATTATCTATCCTTTTTGGCACACTTAATCTGGCACTACTTTCACCACTGTTTGAAACGTTATTAAATGCAAATAAACCCGTAGCTAAAAGTCCAACACTTACAGATAAAGCCACTGAATCATTTAGCTTACTTCGCGAACTCCGAGAATTGGTTACAGATTCTATAGCCAAATACTCTATAGAAAAGACTTTATTTTATGTTTGCATTGTCATCGTAATATCTGTTCTACTAAGTAATCTTTTCAGATATTTCTCTCAACGGTATATGGAAGATTTGAGGGTTCATACCTTACTAAATTTTAGAAAGAGGGTGTTTGATAATGTGATGAATTTGCATGTTGGTTTTTTTAGTAATGAACGCAAAGGAGACATTATTTCAAAAGTAGCTTCTGATGTTCAGGTTGTACAATTTACCGTTACAAATACATTACAGGTAGTTTTTAAGGAACCTGTAACGCTAATTGTTTATGTGGTTTTGTTATTTAACATTTCGGCTAAACTTACACTATTCTCACTTTTAGTAATCCCAATTTCAGCTTTTATCATTAGTAAGATTGTAAAAAGACTAAAACAACAGGCAAAAGAAGCCCATGAATCCTTTGCAAAAATGATTGGATTTTTAGATGAGGCTTTAAGCGGTATAAAAATTATTAAAGCTTTTAATGCAACAGAAAGAACTAAGGACAAATTCAATAATGAAAATATCTTTTATTCAAATTTAAACCGAAAGATGGTAAGAAGACAGCAATTAGGTTCTCCTGTTTCTGAATTTTTGGGTGTTTTAATGATTGCAATAATCGTTTGGTATGGCGGGAGTTTAATTTTACATAATGATAAAAATGCACTCGCAGCTGCCGACTTTATAGCCTACATTGCTATTTTTTCTCAAGTAATGCGTCCAGCAAAAGCATTAACTGATTCTTTTAGTGGAATTCACTCCGGTATTGCTGCAGGAGAGCGGGTTTTAGATTTGATTGATACCAAGCCATTATTGGTTAATCAACCCGATGCGGAAGTAATTAATGATTTCAATAGTGCAATCACCTTTCATGATGTTTCATTTAGCTACGGAGAAAAACAGATCCTCAACTCTATAACTTTTGACATTGATAAAGGACAAACAGTAGCACTTGTAGGCCCTTCCGGAGGCGGAAAAAGTACATTAATGGATCTGATTCCACGTTTTCATGATCCAAAATCCGGAACGATCAAAATTGATGGCCACGATTATAAAGAACTTACGGCAGAAAGTATCAGGGCGCAAATGGGAACAGTTAATCAAGAATCTTTTCTATTTAATGATACCATTTTTAACAACATTGCATTTGCCAAACCAGAAGCCACCATTGAAGAAGTTGTTACCGCAGCAAAAATTGCGAATGCACACGAGTTTATCGAAAATACAGAAAATGGTTATCAATCTTTTGTTGGAGACAGAGGAAATAAACTCTCGGGAGGGCAGAAACAGCGTGTTTGTATTGCGAGGGCTGTATTAGCAAATCCTCCGATTATGTTACTGGATGAAGCGACTTCTGCATTAGATACCGAATCTGAAAAATTAGTTCAGGATGCCTTAAATAATTTAATGAAAAATCGTACCTCAATCGTAATTGCCCATCGTTTAAGTACGATACAGCATGCCGATAAAATTGTTGTTATAGATAAAGGCACCATAGTAGAGACCGGAAACCATAATGAATTAATGAATAAAAATGGATTGTATAGGCGTTTAATTGACATGCAGGCCTTTAGCGACTAAATATTTAGATGAGGAGAATATTATTTTTCATGCCCGATAATCCGCTAAAAAAAAATGCGGGAAATAGAACCAGGGCTTTAAGTATGTTAGGTTATTTCAAATCAAGAAATTTTGAGATTGATTTTGTAAGCGAGTATTACACCGGACGCTGGAACGAGACAGACATTAAAGCATTTGAGCAAGCAGGCCTGGCTAATAATACTTATGTAATTAAAAAAAAACCTTCTAAAAAAAATATACTTTATTATCTCCTTTTTTATAAGCTACCGAATTTTTTCTACCAGAATAAGGCGTGGTTCTTTCCGCTTCAATTCCCTGAATTGGTAACTTTAAGATTTAAAAGGGCTTTCAAAAAAATTTTAAGAGAAAACAATTACGATTATATTTACATTAACTATGCCAGTTGGGCTACATTAGTAGAAAACAATCATTTAGCAAAAAAATCAACAAAAATAATTGACACACACGACTTTATAACAGCTCAACATCAAAAAAAAAATAATATTGGTCAATCTTTTAAAGAAGAGATCAGAAGAATTTCTTTATTTGATATTGCTCTAGCCATCTCTGTTGAAGAACAGTATATATTTAGTCAATTCTGTAAAAACAAGGTTGTGTTAGCTCCGATGATGCTGGATAAACCTGAAAATTTTCATGCTGTTAAAGAAAAATCGTTGGATCTGATTTATGTGGCAAGCGATAATATACATAATCAAAAAGCTGCCAATTGGTTTTTTAAGGAGGTATATCCGTTGTTACCAGCCAATGTGCAAATATGTGTTATTGGGCAGATCAACGAGCATCTTTCTATCAATGCACCGAATATCACTTCAATAAACTTTGCTGAAGATTTATCAACCTATTATCAAAAGGCTAAGGTAGCATTATGCCCTATGCTAACGGGTACCGGAACCAAGATAAAAGTTGTAGAAGCCCTATCTTATGGCTTACCAATAGTTTGTAATACCAGAGGTGTAGATGGGTTGATAGACAAAACAAATAATGGCTGTTTGGTTAGTGATGACTCCGTCGAATTTGGGAATAACATTATGAAACTGTTAACAGACGAATCGGAATATAAAAAACAAGCAGAAAATGCATTGGCTGCTTTTAACCTCAATTATGAAAAGGAACATTGCTATAAGAATCTTGATAAACTATTTTTGAAATGACCTTATTTTTTACGGTAGTTACCACTAATTATTTGCCATTCGCTGTGTCATTACTAGATTCGGCTAAACAATATCATCCAGAATTTGAGTTCTGCATCTGTCTTGCTGATTATCTAAGCGATGACGAAATTACCACAAATAATCTGATGCAAAAATATCCAATTCTTCAACTACATGAGTTAGGTATTGAAGAGTTTGATTTCATTACTCAAAATTACAATCCTATGCAGTTAGCAAACTGCTCGAAGGTACTCTTTGCAAGACATTTCTTAAATCAAAAACATATTGATCAGGTTATTTTTTGTGATTCGGATACTTACTTTTTTGGAAAACTGCCTGATACTACAGTTAATAGCAGTGCAATTGTAATAAGCCCTCATTTTACACATCCACCAAATATTGATATGAAGCGTCAGGAGTTAGAAGTATTGAATGCCGGGCTATATAATGGTGGTTTTTTTAAACTGAACAAATCACCAGAAACTGACAGCTACATCGATTGGTTAAGAGAGCGATCTGTTAAAGAATGTATATACGATTTTAAAAGAGGATTTTATGGAGAACAGTTATGGTTAAATCTTGTTCCCCTATATTTCAAAAATGTTTTTATAGAAACTAATGCGGGTTTAAATGTAGCTTACTGGAATTTACATGAGCGACAAATTTCAGAGAAAGATGGAACATTTTTAGTAAATGAAACTACACCACTTTGTTTTTATCATTATAGCGGCTGGGATTACAACAATCCGATAGAAATTTCTAAGTGGTCTCTATTTACTGCAGAAGTACGTCCTGATTTAAAACAGATATTAGCACAGTATCATACAGCTTTAAAACAAAATGAATATGAATTTTATATCAATAGGCAAAATTATTATACAAGCAAAAACAACACGCAAAAAAAATCTTTTTTTAAAAATTTAAAAAGTAAGTTTTTTAAATCTAAGATTTGACATTTAATCGATTTGCTGAAAAAAAACCACGTCTTTAAATTATCCTTTCCAAAAGTTGCTCAAACATAGGTAATTGTTGATCCTTACTAAATTTCATAGCCTCCCTCTTTAACTTTTCTTTATTAATGGGTGTATTCTGATGGATTTTCTCCATGCCATCAATTACTTCAGCCAATGTATTATTATAAGCTACAAAGCCCATTTCCTCTTTAACAAAATCAGCAGCAATACCAACATTAAAAGCCATAATTGGGATTTGAAGATATGCCGCTTCCAACATCACTAAGGAAAAAGTTTCTTCTCTTGACAACAGTAAAAAGCCATTTGCTATAGCCATATAGTTATAATAATTGTCAGACTCAGCACCAATACATATTAGTCTTCCAGGGTACTTTTTACCTGCAATGTGTTTTACGTAATAGGTCAACCCATTTTTAACCTCACTACCCAGCCATAATATCTTAATATTTCGATTGCTGAATCGATCTAAGATAGGCAATACCAAATCGAATCCTTTCATATATTTTGTTCCCCCAGAAACAACCCATATAAAATCTGTCGGTAAAACATCATGCAATTCTTTTAGCTTATCTACAACTTTTTGGTCAACTTTTATCGTATCTGTATCTATAAAGCTATATTGCTTTTCCACAAAGTGATGTATTGGCAATAATGCATTACAAACAACATCAGAACAGCCAATGCAAACATCAGAATAAGCAATAGCCTTTTCGAGTGTACTACGCTTAATCTCGCTAAAAGCATATAATAGTTCGTGAACGTATGTAAAGAATTTTATATTCTTTGGTTTATCAACTTCAAATATTTCAGGGAAAGCAACTGTATTTACAAACCAAATATCAGCACTACTTTTTTGCTGAATAATATTTAATTGATGTTGTATTGGATTTATACCAAAAAATTTAATAAGCTTTCTGTAAAGGCGCCACCACTTGTTAGGGTGGTATTTATAAAGAATATGTTTTTCGATGTGAGAAGGTAAAGAGTCAAACATCTCACCTTTACTTTTACAAAAAAGTGTAATTGAATATTTATTAGGATCTAAATCTTTTAATAAATACCACAGTACCATTTCTGATCCGGTTCTACCTAAATGTTGAGTGATGAATAATATACTTTTTTTCATTAAAAATAGAATGGATAAATTAATCTTCAAATATTACTGGGGAATTAGAAGCTTATGTTACAATTTTTGAGAAAGAAAAACACCAAAAATAATGCGTTCATTGCTACTTCAATTCAAATTGAGACTTTTACCTTAAATTGTTTACTGTTAAGTGTGAAAAATACAACAGAACTACTTATTAAATATTGATTTGAAAAATTTTCTGATTTTTAAAAATTTTTTTATCCTTTTCATTTCTGAAGAAAGCTTTTCAAGCTCTACATAATCATCTACCATAAAATTAAACTCACTTCTTAATACCTCATGCCTCTCTTGTTCAATTTTCTTAAAATTTTCTTCTCGAGAGCTTATTCCATCATAGCTATATGCAGTAATTATTTTATTTACGTGCACATAGCTTGCACTATACCTAGTAAATGCTAAGAGAAAGAATTTCCAATCTGATACAATTTTTAATGTTTCATCATATAACCCAACTTTATTAAATAGTTCGCGTTTAATGAAGGTACTAGGATGGGGAATTGTAGAATTATAAAAATCTCTAAATGTTAATTTATCAGGTGAGTTCCAAGTCCATTGTTTTTCTGCATCATAAAGTAATAGGTTTCCATAAATTATATCTTCTACCCTATTTTCACTCATTATTTCGGCTAAGATATTTGTATCAATAAGACTATCCCCACTATTGATAAAAAGAAGGTAGTCTCCAGTTGATTTATTTATGCCCTTATTCATCGCATTATAAATACCACCATCTTTCTCACTTATATAATAATTTATCCTCTCAGAATATTGCGTAATGATCTCAACGCTTCCATCATTAGATCCACCATCAATAACTAAATATTCAATATCATTATGGGTTTGATTGATAACAGATTCAATAGTTTTTTCTAAACCGTTTACGTTGTTATAATTAATTGTTATAATAGATACCTTCAATTTTAAAAGAATAAAATGGAATGAACAGATGATTATAAATTTAATTAATTAGAAAATTTAATTTCTAATTTCCTTGAAAATACTTTAAACCGAATAATTTGTTTAATGTTAAGAGGAAACCAGTAAGAAAAAGAATAATCATAATTTAGATTATCTGTACCTGACTGGCCTTTTAATCTAGGTTTATATTTAAAGGGTAAATATGAATATTTCCCTTCCATTATCGAAAATAATACTGCTCTATTTAGTGCATGTTCTAAATAGTAGCCTTCGCTATCATTAATCAAATCTGTAGTTGAAAACAAGAAATCTGTAAAAAAGGTCTTATCAGCAATAAATATTCTAGAATCTGAATATTTTAATTGACAAATTAAGTCTACCATAACATTACATTTATATTTTTCATAGCTTCTTAATATTGGCTTAATGTTTAAAGCTTTATATCGGCCCGTTATCTTACAAACACTATTATTACTGCTTATAAATCTAGAATGTTGAAAAGCGTGTTGCAGAATTATCATTTCTCCATGCCCTTTCCCTAAACGCTTATCAAAATTATTTCCAATGAAAGTAAAAACTTCTAGTCTTGCTCTATGAGCTGAGTGTTGAAATGTTTCGGATATATCAATTCCTGAATTTTCTACAAATACAATAAGGTTATTTGTGTTGTCTAGATAAAAGTTAATGGTTTCAATATATTGGAGTCTTCTTATTTCAGGATTTGTCAACTTTGTAAAAGTCATTCCTTCAGGATTTATGCATCCTGTTAGCAAAATTACTGGCTGCGTTATTGCAGTACTAATTTCCTCCATTGTAAAAGTAACTACTTATTTAAATTTCATGCTATTTTACCAATATCCTATATAAATTTAAGATATTGTATCTGCGAATTTAAGGCAAATGTATCAACTTATGTTAAAATATTATTTTGCATTTCTATTCAAACCATAACAATTTTCTCTCAAATCAAAAAAAAAGCCCATAAGCATTGAACTACAAAAGACAGAACATTATAGGATTACTGCCCGATGGCCCATTTTAGTCTTGTTTTTAAAATTAAAGAAGTAAGGAGGAAACTCAAAGAGTAAGTGATTAAAAATCTAATCAAAAGGATTCCAGTATTTGTCCAGATTGATAAATGTTCGTAATCCAATTTTAGTGGTTGAAATATGAGTGGTAGAAACCTACTAATTAACAAATAATGGATTAAATAAATACCAAATGTTGTTTTTCTAGGTTGAAACTTCTTTTGTATAATTGGTATATTTCCAATTTTGAGGAGCATTGCAAAAATGATGAAAGAATATAAAATATTTGAGATACGCAAGGTATTATAAGCATCTTTTGAGCCAAGATTCAATAAATGAAATGACTCTGCAATAGCCAGCCCAAATGATATCATTCCTATTAATAGCAATGTATACCATGAAATTTTATTTAAAAAGACAATAATCTTATCATAATATTTATTAAGATAAATACCTAGCCATAGAAAAAAAATAAATCCAAATAAGGCAGCAGAATGCAATGTTATAAACCAATTGTAATATATATTAATACTATATACAACGGAGATACATCCTAAAATTGCCCCAAACCAAATCTTGTATAAAAACTTTTTGAATATTAATAGAATGGTAATACAAATTAGAAAATTCAATATAAACCAGTAAGTTGTATAGAATAGTGCATGATTCAGAAGCTCCAATATATACTGATAAAAATGATTAACGAGCATCCCCTCTCCTCCTTTACGGTAAGCAACATATCTATCTATAGTCGTAAGAACCATAAATACAAAAACCCAAAACAGCCAGGGCTTTATTGTATTCTTAAATCTATTTTTTAAATACTGTAAAGAATTATATTCTTGAAACTTATAATTTATTAAAAAGCCTCCGATTAAAAAGAAAGCAATTGTACTAAATTTAAAGAGTTGAATAAATGATGCGCCAATAAATGTGTCGAATGTATTGGAATAGATATCATTTCCAACAGCAGGACTATGTTCAAGGACTATTCCTATCATGGAAATACACCTAATAGTATCGACGAAATCAAAATTTTTAGTTTTCTTTATCTCTTCATTCTTTAATTCAATATCCATTGACTTTAATAATTAAGTTGGCGAATATCTCAAAAAAAAAGAGCTTCAAACTATGCTGAAGCTCTTTTAACATTTATGTACGTAAAATATTACAGAAACATTTTAAAATTATATATTTCTTGTAGAAAAAATGTCAACAATCCATTATTGCACATAAAACGCAATTCCTTCAAATTGCCAATCTCTAACTCCTGTCAATTCACCCGCATCGCTAGTATAAAGTCGGTCGCTGCTTTTTGTATTATAATATTTATAAACTGCCTTCGCACCACTAGTCAATGATGTTAGAACGTATCCTGCGATTCCTTCTGAATCATAGCCTGGGGGAGCCGTCTGGTTATCAGGTTGAAATACATGATCATCCGCGCGAGATCTATAAAATCTATAAAGCGGCACGTAAGGCCCTTCTTGTATAACTTTAATAAGTCCGTAATCTCCTTCAGATTGCCATCCAATCTTTAGAAGATCACGTTTTTCTCTAACTGAAGCAGTAATTATATGCCGCCCTCCCTTAGGATTGAACATACGAGTTAGGAGCATCATATCAGAAGATGGGACAAGAATAATTGGCATGAAAAAATTAGTAAAATTATCATTCGATTCACCCTCAGCACGAAATTTTACCCTTATATTTCCAGTTGTAAATCCAGCTGGTAGAATGAATTAAAGCTACCTTGATAAAGCCTTGCAGCACCCATAGCGAACAACGGTAGTGTAATAGGATTATTTATTGGAGTATCTGTACCATCAAGTGCATGATGATATAATATTACTTCAATTGATCTTGGGGCGGACTATTCTATTGAAAAGAAATTAAGAGAGGCAGTAAATGGTGTTGGTATAGAAGCTACAACAGGTAACTTGTCATAAAGCATAGAACCATTTAAAATTTTGATAGTCAACGGTCTTACAAGTGCCTTTTTTGTTAAATTCATCAAAAATAGCAATGATAATAGTAGTCTCTTCTTCATTTTAATTCCACTTACTTTCATACTCATATTGATACATATTTGATTTATCATAAAGGTTTTCAATCATTTCCCGTTCAAAATGATTACTTCCAAAAACATATTGATTTGAAGTTGAATTAAATTTTACTTTATCAAACGGAACTTCTGAAATTATAGAAATAAACTTTCGAACTTTTAAAATCTTAACAGATTTTGTAACAACAACAACCTTAGATGGTTCATTCGCTTGTGTAAATCTTTTTTACAACTAACCATGAAGAGTATTGACCCTAATATTAACGGCATATAATAATGCATAATTATTTTTTACAGATGACAAATTCAAATTATCAATCTAAATGATAACCATAAAAAATTACATTACTTTATTTATTATTAATACTTTTTTAAACTTTAATCTCGGCAGCTGGTAACAGAAAAGTAGCAGCTAGAATAATCTAGCTGCCACTTAAAATTAATCCTCTGTAAATTTTAGGACACAGTAAATTTTAAATCTGTTTTTATTTAAAATAAGCGAATTTCAAAAATTTAGTGCGAAAATCAATTATTTTTAATTTAATGCATAAAATCCAATACCTTCTGAAACATATCCAGATGGAGTAATATTTACTTTAGAAAAATAGTGGTCATTGTTATTTGGATTATAATACCTGTAAATGGGAACAGAATTAGCTACTGATGAACTATAAGCATAGAAGCCAATACCCTCTGAAACATAACCGGCTGGAGCTGGAGAACCTTCTGAAAATAAATGATCGCCAGTTTGCGGGCTATAATACCTGTAAATTGGAACTGTATTCAAATTATCAGCATTTTTAAATGCATAGAAGCCGATACCTTCATCAACGTAACCTCCAGGAGCCGGAGACCCTTGAGAATACAAATGATCCCCATTTGCAGAATTAAAATATCTATAGATTGGTACTTCACCTAATTCTTTAACCTGTCTATCACTGATATACTTATCAACAGCTAGCCTAACTTGTTCCTTCTTAATAGGATCTGTAATGAATTCATAAAGTGGAACAGATTTGTTAATATTCACCAATGTAGCGTTGTTTACAGTAATACTTTGTTGCCATCCGGCAAGATTTACAGATTGCGAAGTATTTCCAGCTGCATCACTTGAAAATGAAGTTCCTGAATTGGTGCCTCCATAATAGGTACCAATAAAAGATTTCTCAGTCGTTTCATTTGATATAGTCGTTTTTTCATCTTTGCTAACATCTGAACTAAAGCTTATACCAAATATTTTATCAACGCCAATAGAAAAACCTGCCTTTATAGCTCGTAATTTTTTCTCTGCAGTTGTTTCTTTAATTACTGATCCACGATATTCGTATTTTAATCGACCTCCTATACTTAGACCTAACAATACATGTGTTCCATATCTTTCTACCAATGCATCAGCACTATAATTAGATAAATTGGCTATAAATAATGGGGTTAAGTAATTTCTTAATATATCAAGGGTTGCATCATCAGTAAAATTGATGCTTTTGATCCTTACTCGTGATTCAAAAGATGAATAAGAATATTTACTATTATAAGTATAAGTACTTTGATTTTCGTTAGCTTTAGAAAAATTACCAGAACCAAATGTGTTTTTTTCTTTTTCTCCAGCACTAACGGTTAAACCATATGTTTCTTTGGTATTAATTTCTTTTATGTAATCAGAAGCTGTTGCACCACTATATGTAGCGAAATAACCGTAAGTATCTGTGGGTGTATTTATTCTATTGGGATAATCTGTATTAAATCTATCAACATCAATAATTGCGGCATCTGATGCATTGGCTGAAGCAAACAATTCACCAGTCATATCATAGCCATACCCCAATAAATCCCATCTCCCATCACCGTGAATAGCTAAATTTTTATGATTCCCCGCCAGTCCATTTTCTTCCGTAAGTTCATTTTTCTTGCAACTACCTAACGCAACTGTAAACATACACAGCATGCAAACAATTTTTAACTTGTAACTTTTTTTCATAAATATTTTTTTTCAAAACTACCCATGAAAAAAATAACAGATGACAACTAGCAGTTATCAATATAAAAAAATATTACAATTTATAAAAAAAACAAATAAGTCAAATAAAGTATTATTAAAACTACTTATTATTTTAACCTTAATCTACTTTCAATCATACCAACACCACCATTGTCATTAATAATTGACAATTGCTGGCGTGCTTTACCCTTTGAAATATCGGCTAACTTTGCCTTGGATGCAAGTTTTACTGAACCATTAATCGCAGAAATGATGGCTTTCAAACACGGTTCCTCCGAATCACCTAAAATTGGATTAGCTGGAAGTGCTACAGAAATATTAGGTTCCATTCCGTTAAAATAATCAGACCAACCTTGCGCATTCTTAATCAAAAAACTACTTAAATAAACTGTATACTGATCTATATTCACACCAAAAAAACCTACTGGTTTCCCGTATGTTTTCTCTCCTACGAGTTTGATGTTGAAGTAAGGTTTAAGACAACTGATAATCAACTCGCTTGCAGAAGCAGTTTGTCCTGAAACAATCACATATATTTCTTCTACAGATTCCAAATTTCCTTTCTTATCAAAATAGTAAGTATTTCCCTTTTCTGAATAATCTACATCTGCTAATGTAGCTGCCCGACCTTTATATAAAACAGCTTTCCCCGATTCATCCAGATATGCCTGGTGCCTTAAAATCTTACCATCTCCAGCTTGAAGAGTAGAATTGAATTGCTCAGAATACATTACTTTACCATTTAACTTACTAGGCACAATTAAATTCGCAACGTATTCTGCGGTCTCCACATATCCTCCTCCATTGTATCTAAGATCTAAAACCAAGTATTTAGGTTTTGCTAACGCTACCTCTTCAAAGGCTTTAATTAGCATTTGTTGAGCATCTTTCAAGCGAGGAAAAGAACTCAGCGCTATATAGCCAATAGTTTTATCTGCAGATTGTATGATCTCATTAAATGGAATTGCTTCGCTTAATACAAAGCCCGCTTGCAAAGTTCCACTTTTGGATATTCCTGACTGAAGATAGGAATATTTTGGATTATTATTGAAACCTAATGCCTCATATGGAATCCCTGTTTCAGTATTTAATTTTAACTGTGAAAGATCAAAAAGTTCTTTCTTAAAAGCAGTTATTTCAGGATGAACAGATGAATACTTTTGCCTTGGAGCGAAATCCTGATAGGAGGGCAAAACATCATTCCATAAATAAATCTGCTTAGCATATAAATAAATGGAATCTAAAGTGAGTTCGAATCGGGTACCTGTAGTTGGAGAAACAATTTCCTCTTGGGTATCTGGCATCTCCGTCTTTTTACAGCCTGTAAAGGCGAAGAATATTAAAATAAATAGAATAGCATTTCTACACCCCTGCCAATCTTTTGTTGTAATGTGAATTTTCAAATCTTAATTCTTAAATAATCAATCAATTACAGCAACATGAATAAAAGACGTTAATGCAATATTTCCGATACAAATTAAGCCATTTAAATTGTAAATATTGATAAGTTATGCTTATCAATATTTACTTATTATATCTACATTTGTAAAACCTTAGAAACACAATAATTATCTGTTCTCAAAATGTTAGATATAGGAAATACCTTGAGAAGGTATAGAGATGAATGCCGATATACGCAACAATACGTAGCCAACATCATAGGAATAAGCAGAGTAGCTTATAGAAAATGGGAAAACAATGAAGTTGATTTTGCACTTTCACAGTTGATGAAAATCGCAGAGCTATACGAGGTACCTATCCATCAAATCATCCTGCACTCAAAATTTAATAAAAATCAAATCATGCCAATACAATAAAAAGGGCATCAATATTATTAATGATTAAGCTTATTTTTAATTCATCATTAATGTAAGCCTTATTCAAACTTAAAATTATCAGCTACTTTTTAGTTTTGAAATTTATACAAACAAAAAAAGTGACCCTTTTGGGGTCACTTAAATTTTATAATAGGTTAGAAAACTTATAGTTTCCTTGCTACTTCTACCTGCTCGTAAGCTTCTACAATATCACCCACTTCGATGTTATTAAAGTTTTGAATGTTTAAACCACACTCGTAGCCTTTTAACACTTCTTTTACATCATCTTTAAAGCGTTTTAATGATGCTAATTCACCCGTATAAACTACAACACCATCTCTAACGATTCTGATCTTGCTGTTACGGGTAATTTTACCATCTAATACCATACAACCTGCAATGGTACCCACTTTAGTAATTTTGAAAGTCTCACGAATTTCAACGTTAGCCACAATTTTCTCTTCGAACTCTGGATCCAACATACCTTCCATCGCTGATTTAATCTCGTTGATTGCATCATAGATGATAGAATATAAACGAATATCAATTTGCTCCTGTTCAGCTAATTTACGTGCGCCAGTTGATGGACGAACCTGGAAACCGATGATAATCGCATCAGATGCAGATGCTAACAATACATCAGACTCTGAAATCTGACCAACACCTTTACTAATGATATTGATTTGAATTTGTTCAGTCGAAAGTTTCAACAATGAATCGGCTAATGCTTCAATTGAACCATCCACGTCACCCTTAACAATGATGTTAAGTTCTTTAAAGTTACCGATAGCCAAACGACGACCGATCTCATCAAGTGTGATGTGTTTCTGCGTACGTAATCCCTGCTCACGTTGTAATTGCATCCGTTTGTTTGCAATATCACGTGCCTCAGTTTCACTTTCAAGTGCATTGAAACGGTCACCCGCTGTCGGTGCACCTTGCATACCCAAAACCTGTACCGGTTGCGATGGACCAGCCGATTCAACCTTTTGTCCACGTTCGTTGGTTAATGCTTTTACACGTCCGCTGTAACTACCTGCTAAGATTGGATCTCCCACTCTTAATGTACCAGCCTGAACCAATACCGTAGTTACAATACCACGACCTTTGTCTAATGCAGATTCAATTACAGAACCTGTTGCTCTCTTATTCGGATTAGCTTTAAGTTCTAATAACTCTGCTTCCAATAATACTTTATCTAAAAGTAAATCTACGTTTAAGCCGCTTTTGCTTGAGATTTCTTGTGATTGATATTTTCCACCCCAATCTTCAACCAAAATATTCATTACCGATAACTGCTCACGTACTTTATCTGCATTTGCACCTGGCTTATCCACTTTCGTGAAAGCAAATACCAATGGTACACCTGCTGCCTGTGCGTGATTAATTGCTTCTTTTGTTTGAGGCATCACTGCATCATCCGCTGCTACTACAATAATTGCAATATCGGCAACCTTAGCACCACGTGCACGCATCGCTGTAAAGGCTTCGTGACCCGGCGTATCTAAGAAAGTTACTTTTTTACCTGAAGGTGTAGTTACCATATAAGCACCAATATGCTGAGTTATACCACCCGCCTCACCAGCTACCACATTTGCTTTACGGATATAATCCAGCAATGATGTTTTACCATGATCGACGTGACCCATAATCGTAACAACAGGAGCTCTTTCAATTAAATCTGCCTCGTTATCTATTTCTTCGATTACATTTTCTTCGTCTTCATCTGGCTTAACGAATTGAATTTCGTAACCAAACTCATCAGCAACAATGGTTAAGGTTTCTGCATCTAAACGTTGATTGATTGATACAAACATTCCAAGACTCATACAAGTACCGATAATTTTGGTAACCTGTACATCCATCATGCTTGCTAACTCATTCGCCGTAACAAATTCAGTTACCTTTAATATTTTGGATTGAGATTCAAGTTCATTTGCTGCCTCTTCTGCGTTAAATGCAACATCATCACGTTTCTGACGGCGTAATTTAGCACGTTGAGCAAATTTACCAGATTTACCAGCTCCACTTAAACGAGCAAGTGTTGCTTTGATCTGATCTTGAATTTCTTTCTCAGTCGGTTCTTCTTTAGGTCCGCTTGGTGTAGCATTTCTATTTTGAAAACCACCTCCTGGTCTGTTGTTATTTCTATTTCCCTGGTATGGTGTTCCACCTTGTCCCGCTGGTCTGTTTCCCTGGTATGGCGTACCACCACCCGGTCTGTTACCTTGATAAGGCGTACGGGGAGTACCCGATGCACCTGGCTGACCCGGGCCTGGAGGATTTTGTCCTTGTTGACCCTGACCACCATGTTGACCTGGCTGTCCTGGTGCTCCTGGAGTTTTTTTACGTTTACGTTTACGTTTAGCAGCTTCACTATCACTAGATGATGCCACAGGACCGTTTCTTCTATCCGGAGTTGTTGGTAAAATAATTTTACCAATAATATTCGGACCAGTTAACTTAACGGTACGGGCTTTCATTACCTCAGGTTCGTTAGTTGCTGGCTTAACTTCTGCAGGTTTCACCTCTACTGGTTTTTCTTCAGCCTTAGGTTGTTCTACAGGTTTCACTGGCTCTGGTGCTTTTGCAACAGGCGCTGGCGTAGGTGCCGGAGCAACAGGAGTTTCCTCCTTTTTAACTTCCACTGGTTTTTCTTCAGCTTTTGGTTGTTCTACAGGCTTCACTGGCTCTGGTACTTTTGCAACTGGCGCAGGTGTAGGTGCCGGAGCAGCAGGAGTTTCCTCTTTCTTAGCCGGACGTGTTTTTGAGTTAAGATCATTTAAATCGATCTTTCCTACAATTTTCACCCCAGGTAATCCGCTTTCTTCAGCTTTATCTTCTGCCTTAGCAGGTGCAACTGGCGCTGCTGCCGCAGGAGTTGGTACCGGAGTTTCTACCTTAGGGGTTTCAACAACCTTAGGTTTTTCCACTGGAGGAGTAGATGTTTGAGTATTCTTAATCAGAACCTCTTCATTTTTCTCAAAATCGGTATTCTTCTTCGGCGCTTCTACTGGTTTTTCAGTCTCAGGCTCGTCACGACGTATTTTACCAATCACTATTTGCTTGGCTTCTTCTCTTACGATCTTATCTCCCTGATACTCTTTCAATAAGGCACTATACATGTCTCCCGTAAGTTTAAACATAGGGCTCTTCTCGGCAGAGAATCCCTTTTTGTTTAAAAACTCAACGGCCGTACCCATGCCTATATTAAGTTCCTTAATAGCTTTAATTAAAATGATTGGTTTGTCGTCTGACATTTAGCTCCTGTTATTTTTTAATATAATACAAAAGTAGTGTTTATTTGGCAATTACACCACTTATTCAAATTCTGACTGTAAAATCTGAACCACTTCTTTAATGGTTTCTTCTTCTAAGTCTGTGCGTTTTACCAAATCTTCTACTGTAAGTGCCAAAACACTCTTAGCAGTATCGCACCCGATAGCCTTTAATTCATCGATAATCCAGCTATCAATCTCATCTGAGAATTCTTCCAAATCCACATCTTCGTCACTTTCTTCTCCAGCCTCACGGTAAACATCAATTTCATAACCAGTTAATTTACCAGCCAATTTAATGTTATGTCCGCCACGTCCAATTGCTAATGAAACCTGATCTGGTTTTAAATAAACCGATGCATGTTTAGTTTCATCATCCAATTTAATAGAGGTGATTTTTGCCGGGCTTAAAGCACGGGTGATATATAATGAGATATTATTTGTGAAATTAATCACATCAATATTTTCGTTTTTCAATTCGCGAACAATACCATGGATACGAGATCCTTTCATGCCCACACAAGCGCCTACCGGATCAATACGATCATCGTAAGATTCTACAGCAACTTTAGCACGCTCTCCTGGCTCACGAACAATTTTCTTAACGGTAATTAAACCATCGAAAATTTCTGGAACCTCCAATTCGAACAAGCGTTGCAAAAACTCAGGTGCTGTTCTGGAGATAATAATTTTTGGATTCGCATTAATCATTTCCACTTTAGAGATTACTGCTCTCACAGAATCGCCTTTTTTGAAATAATCTGCAGGAATTTGTTCTGTTTTAGGCATTAAAAGCTCATTGCCTTCATCATCTAAAACTAAAGTTTCTTTTTTCCAAACCTGATAAACCTCACCAGTGATAATTTCACCTACGCGATCTTTATATTTTTTGAAAATTTCATCTTTCTCTAATTCCAATACTTTAGAAACCAATGTTTGGCGTGCAGCTAAAATTGCTCTGCGACCGAAACTTTCTAAAGTAATCTGTTCAATATAATCGTCTCCAACTTCTAATGTATTGTCTAATTTAGAAACCTCAGCAAGCTCAATTTCTAAATCGTCATCTTCAGAGAAGCCGTCTTCCATTACTTTTCTGGTTCTCCAGATTTCCAAATCCCCGTTATCCGGGTTCACAATCACATCACAGTTTTCATCTGTTCCGTATTTTTTACGCAACATGCTACGAAAAACTTCTTCCAGCACACTGATCACCGTAGGGCGATCTATATTTTTGAAATCTTTAAACTCCTGGAAAGAGTCGATTAAATTAATTGTTGTAGTACTCATTTTTTACTTAAATGAAATTAACACACTTGTTTCTAATATATCATTAAACGGTACCGTCGTTTCAACATTTACCGCTTTTTTCCCTTTTTCTTTAACCGATTCTTCTAAAATTAGGTTGTCTTCTGTAACCGCTAAAAGTTTCCCTTCCTTTTTCAGTCCATCCTTAAATTTAATACTTAAAGTACGGCCAATGTTTTTAACATATTGGCGATTTAATTTTAATGGCTCACCAACACCTGGAGAAGAAACTTCTAAATTATAAGCCTGCTCAATTACGTTTTCCTCTTCTAGGTGAAAACCTACATGCCTGCTAATGGCCACACAATCCTGTATGCTAATCCCTTCGTCGCCATCAACATGAATAATTAACTTATGGTTTGGCAACATTTTCACTTCAACCAGAAAAAGCTCTGGCCGATCAGCAATTTTTTCCTCGACGAGGCTTGCAACTTTCTTTTCTACCTGCATATTTTAACCTGATTTCATAGAAAAAGGGGACATTGTCCCCTTCTCTTTTCTTCGATTACGATGCAAATATAGTACTTTCTTGCGAAAAATCAAATACTTATCTCATTATTATGCTGATTATTACCGTTTAAGTATCTGCTTTTGCGGCTGTAAATTATGCCTGGCAGTACCGTTAAGTAAGTTACTCAGCCCCGCGAACTTAATTCCAATATAATTTTCTACCAGATAACTTTTATCTTTTTGAAAAGGCTGTTCAGGCATGAAGACAACAGAATCTCCTGTTACCTTAACTTTCCCAGACACTTCAATATCATCCTGCAAACTATCCAGATCTCCGGGTTTTAAGATAACTGAAATCAAAGCTACGGAATCAGCATTGCCCTTATACCGGTTTCTAACCTGAAGTAAACTCGCCTCATCAATATTTTTGACTACTATTGATGCACTATCCGCTGAAAACTTAATGACTGGTTTTTTGTTTGTACCAGAACAAGAAATTAAGAATACTGCTATTGCTGCAACTATTAAAAATTTACACAAGCTTTTAATCATTAACAAATTTAAACATTATGAGATTAATTATTGAAGTTCTTTTAATGGGACTTGCCTTTTTTATTGGGGCTAAACTGGTTCCCGGAGTAGAAGTAACCGGATTTATGAGTGCATTGGGCGCAGCCGTGTTAATAGCACTCGCTAACGCAACTATTGGTTTTATTTTAAGATTGTTAACTTTTCCAATTAACTTTTTAACATTAGGGCTGGTATCATTCATTATCACCGTTCTGATGATTCTTCTGGTGGATAGCATGATGACATCTTTTAATACAACCGGATTCTTTGCCGCTGCGTTTTTAGCCATCATTGTTGCCCTAATAAAAGCAATCTTTGGCGCTGTTGCCGGAGAGAAAGAATAGTTGGGAGTTTGGAGTCTTTAGTCGAGAGTCCTTAGTCCAAAGTCGTTAGTAGAGAGACTTCTTCGATAAAATAAAAAAGTCTGTAGTCTTGAGTCCAACTGACTCAAGACTACAGACTGTTGACTTCAGAATAGATCCTACCTTATAACTTCCCTTGAAATTATCATTTTCTGAATTTCAGATGTTCCTTCATAAATCTGGGTAATTTTCGCATCACGCATTAAGCGTTCTACATGGTATTCTTTTACAAAACCATATCCTCCGTGCACCTGAACGGCCTCAATGGTTACATCCATAGCTACTTTAGAGGCAAATAATTTAGCCATCGAACCGGCCTGTGTATAAGGCAAACCCTGATCTTTCAGCCATGCTGCCTTATAAACCAATAATCTGGCCGCCTCAATTTGCGTGGCCATATCTGCCAATTTAAAGGCAATGGCCTGATGTTCAGATATCGGTTTTCCGAACGATTTACGCTCTTTAGCATATTGCGTTGCGAGTTCAAAGGCGCCCTGAGCAATTCCCAGCGCTTGTGCAGCGATTCCGATGCGGCCACCTTCAAGCGTTTTCATCGCAAACTTGAAACCTAAACCATCTTCACCAATTCTATTTTCTTTAGGTACTTTAACATCATTAAACATTAAAGAATGGGTATCAGATCCGCGAATGCCTAATTTATTTTCTTTAGCTCCAATGGTAAAGCCTTCCATTCCTTTTTCAACAATAAATGCATTGATTCCTTTATGCCTCAATTCAGGATGAGTTTGCGCAATAACTAAATATGTTGAGGCTGAATTACCATTCGTAATCCAGTTTTTCGTTCCGTTTAGCAGGTAATAATCACCCTTATCTTCAGCCGTCGTGCGTTGAGATGTAGCATCTGATCCGGCCTCTGGCTCTGATAAGCAAAATGCCCCAATTTTTTCTCCGGATGCTAATGGCTTCAGGTATTTTTCTTTTTGTGCTTCGCTCCCATAAGCTTCTAAACCATAACAAACCAAAGAATTATTTACGGAAACCACAACTGATGCCGATGCGTCGATTTTAGAAAGTTCTTCCATCACTAAAACATAAGAAATGGCATCCAAACCACTCCCATTATATTTTTCGCTCACCATCATGCCCAGAAAACCAAGTTCACCAAGCTTTTTCACTTGTTCGGCAGGAAACTTTTGATGCTCATCACGTTCGATTACACCAGGCTTTAGTTCTTGCTGTGCAAAATCTCTCGCGGCCTGTTGTATCATTATCTGCTCTTCACTTAATTCAAAATGCATAACATTTAGGTATAAAAGGTTAGTAAATCAAATGTAGCATTTCAAATCTTAAATTACTATGGCTGCATAGTAATTTTATTGAAATATTATTTAGAAAGCATACAGGCTACTGAAACTGAAAGCCGTTAACACAAGTTGGGCTAAACGAACTTATAATTTCGATTGTTTGGAATCTTGCTTCATAAACGTTAAAAACATACTTAAACATCCTAAAATGAGGATAAGTAAAACTTGGGAGGAATGGATAATTGTGGCATAAGCCAATCCATCTTTAAAGGAAATGGAATACAACACTAAAGATTGTGCAACCATCCAGTGGAAAACACCTATCCCACCCTGCACGGGTGCGGCCATAGCAAATCCAGAAAACACTAAAGCAGTAAATGCAGCATTAAAATGCAGGTTACTGGTTGATGGAAGGGATGAAAAGCAGAAATACATAGAAATCAGGTAAAAACTCCAGATTCCAAAAGTATAAAGCAGGAAGGACCACTTATTTTTCATTTTGCGATAGGATCCGAATCCCTGCCTGAGGCTTACAAAAATTCTTAGTAACTTTTTACTCACTCTTTGGCGCAAAATATACACTAACACACCACAAAGCGAAAGTATTAAAACCCCAAATGCAGCCAGCCAGATATAGTTAAGCTGTATTAAATAATTTGAGATATTTTGGTAAATGCGATAATAAAGAAAATCGAAAACCAAATCGTACTGAAAAACCAGCATTGCTAAACTGGTTAAAAAAAGCACTAATACATCGAAAAGTCTTTCCGTAATTACGGTACCGAGTGAAGAAAAAATTGGAACTTTCTCCGTCTTATGCAATACAGAACAGCGAACAACTTCGCCAAAACGAGGCAAAACTAAGTTTGCTAAGTAACCCACAATTACTCCATGATAAACATTCCAGAACTTAACCTGATAATGAATAGAATGATAAAGCATTTGCCACCTTAACGCCCTCAATACATAGGCAAGCCAAACGGATAACGAAGAAATGATCACATAAAAAAGGTTGGCTGTTTTAATTTCCAGCCAAATCCTTTCCAGATCCTGACCTTGAAACGCCAAGTATAAAATACCCACTCCAATCAAAAGCATGATGAGGTATTTTACTGCCGTTTTGAGGTCGAGTGTCACAATGTTATTTTAATAAATGATTATTGTCATCCGGAAAAACAAGGATAGGATTATATTTTTTCGCCTCTTCTATCGGAAGGCTTCCATAAGACATGATGATGAGTATATCGCCTAGCTGAGCCAAACGAGCTGTTGCACCATTTAAACAGATTGTTCCGGTACCACGTTCGCCTTTGATTACATAGGTTTCGAAACGGGCACCATTATTATTATTGACAATCTGCACCTTCTCATTAGCGATAATATTGGCCGCATCCATCAAATCTTCATCTATCGTAATACTGCCAACATAGTTTAGTTCAGCTTGTGTTACTTTAACACGGTGTATTTTAGATTTTAATATTGTAATAACCATTTGGCAAAGTTAGTAATAAAAAGGTTGATGATAATAAATGTAAAATGGAGGATGGAAAAAATGTATGATGGAAAATGGAAGATAGAAAAATGGGAGACGGTAAAGTGATACATTATCCATCTTACCTCAAACTTCTTCCAATCATTTAATGATTATATTATCGATCAATCTCGTCGATCCAACTTTTGCAGCAACCAGTACCACGAGATTTTCTTCATTTTTTGAAGTTGCCGGTTCAAGTGTATTTCCATTGGCGATGGTAAAATAATCCAACTCCACCCCTTCTATATCTTTATAAAATGTTTTTGCTTTTGCTTCCAGTTCTTCTAATCCATATTCATCAAAATGTTTAACCACAAACCGGAGGGATTCATTCAATACCAAAGAGTGCTGTCTATCAGCAGGAGATAAGTGAATGTTACGGCTACTCATGGCCAGGCCATCATCTTCCCGAATAATAGGGCAGGTAATAATCTGGATAGGAAGGTTGAAATACTCTACCATATTTTTAATCATCAATACCTGCTGAAAATCTTTCTGTCCGAACATCGCTATATCGGGGTCAACCGCATCAAAAAGTTTTTTTACAATCTGCGTAACCCCTTGGTAGTGACCTTTTCTAAACTCGCCTTCCAGCAAGAACTCTGCTTTACCAAGATCGATATGCCAGTTTTCATTTTCATCAGCAGGATACATCTCTTCTACATTTGGCATCAGCACACCATTACAGCCTGCACTTTCGAGCATGGCTAAATCGTGTTCGATGGGGCGTGGATATTTCTCCAGATCTTTAGGATCTGTGAACTGCGTAGGGTTTACGAAAATGCTGCAGATAATGATATCGGCATTTTGCTGGGCAAGTTTAATCAAAGAAATGTGGCCATTATGCAAGGCACCCATTGTAGGCACGAGTGCTATTTTTTTACCAGATTCTTTTAATGGTTTTAAGAAAGCTTTAAGCGTTGCTTTGGTTTTAAATATTTCCAATTTGGTCTATCTAAATTAAATGGTAAAGATGTAAATTAATCTAAACGAAACCAAACAAATGCTTGCTATATTGATAAATAGTATTATTATGCTTACCTTTGCAGCTCATTATCTTTTATTTAACTTAATATTTTCTTAGAATATGGAGATGGCCAAAACGAAGCTGCTGATTGTTACACACGAGATGTCGCCTTTCCTCGAGCTTACTAAAATTTCTGAAATTACGCGTCAACTACCACAGGCTATGCAAGAAAAAGGATTTGAAATCCGCATCTTGATGCCTAAGTTCGGCAACATCAACGAAAGAAGAAATCGCTTACACGAAGTAATCCGCTTATCAGGAATGAACATCATTATTGATGACAATGATAATCCCTTAATTATTAAAGTAGCATCCATCCCAGCTGCACGTATGCAGGTTTATTTTCTTGATAACGAAGAGTATTTTCAACGCAAACAAGTTTTCAGAGATGCGAATGAAAAATTCTTTGATGACAACGACGAGCGTACAATTTTCTTCTGCAAAGGCGCACTGGAAACGGTTAAAAAATTAGGATGGGCTCCGGATATTGTTCACTGTCACGGCTGGATGAGTTCTTTAGTTCCTGCTTACATAAAAACTACTTATAAAAATGATCCTACTTTCAAGAATTCAAAAGTAGTGTATTCGATTTATGAAGATGGTTTTACAGAAAAACTGAATGATAAATTCGCATCTAAAGCTATAATGGCTAATATGATTGAGGAAGACACGAAAGCTTTCGTTCCTGCAGATTGTAACAGCATGCACATTGGCGCAATAACACACGCAGATGCAGTGGTTTTAGCGGATGAAAATCTTGATGCAACGGTGTTAAAATTTGTTAAAGATTCTAATAAACCAACATTAGCCTTTAACTTAACCGATAATTTTGAAAACTTCTATACTTTTTATGAAGAAATTTCAAATGATGAATTGGTTTCAGTTGCTTAATTAGGTATTATTATTTTAAATATGAAATTTACAAAACAAGACTTATTAACCCTGTTGATAGGTCTTTTTCTTTTTGCATCATGTAAAAACCCAGGTGCCGTTGGCTTAGATGTTGATCCAAATGCGGCTATCCAAGGTACTTTGGTTAATAATGAGCAGATCAACTCACAAACAATTAAAGAAAACGATATTGTTACCAGTGGATTGACTCAACATCCAATAGGTTATATGGTTGATCCGATTTTCGGAAAAACAGAAGCAAGCCTGGCCATGTCTGTGGCGCCTCCTGCCTCGTTTACTCAAGATTTTGGCACCAATTCTACGCTAGATTCTGCTATATTGGTTTTAAATCTGGGAACTCAGTTCTATGGAGATACAACTACTTCTAAATATAGTATTGATGTTTATCAGTTGACTAATAAAATTACAAATTTTAAGAGTTCTGATGTACAGGCACATAACAGCACCTTATTAGGTAATTTCAACAGTAAAATTTTCCCGAAAACACCAATTAAAATTTTTGATATTATTGCTGGTAAAACAGATACTTTAAGAACAGTTAAAGCGCAGATTAGAATCCCGCTTAACAGGGCGTTTATTCAAAGTACTATTTTAGCACAACCAGCCACTACATTTACTACCGATGCTAAGTTTATTGATTATTTTAAAGGTTTATATGCTGAGGTTAACAAAACATCATCAACCATTGCTGGAGGTGGAGTAGCCTTTATTGATCTCGCTTCTACCAATTCTTATGTGCAATTGGTTTACAAGAAACCAAATACCAGTAATGGCGTTGATACCACCAGTGTAAATTTTCCGATTTCGATTTCGAAGGGTGCTGCGGCAAACATTAAGCATGATTATACAGGTACAGATGTTCAAACACAATTAACCAATGCTGCAACACAATA
The DNA here is from genome assembly GCF_048515415.1 of Pedobacter sp. N23S346. NCBI lineage: Bacteria > Pseudomonadati > Bacteroidota > Sphingobacteriia > Sphingobacteriales > Sphingobacteriaceae > Pedobacter > Pedobacter sp. N23S346. The sequence continues at coordinate 86,216 of NZ_JBLYEE010000013.1, read as the reverse complement.
TAATGTAACTTATTTACAAGGTTTAGTTGGAGTAAAAACTAAAATCTCTTTTCCAAATCTTGCAAACTTTACGAATACTCATGGTAAAGTTGTAGTGAATAAAGCAGAATTAGTAGTTGATGTAAGTAATGGTTCATTTGCAAATCCTTTTGTTCCGGCAGAGCGATTAGCACTGTATCGCTGGGATATTGCTGAACAACCTACTACATTACCTGATTACAATAGCTTAGTAAGTTCTAATGCTACTGGTTTGTTTGGCGGTGCTTACCAATCGTTAACTAACAGGTATGTATTTAATGTTACTTCTTATGTACAAGGTCTTGTTGATAAAACCATTACCGATTATGGAACATTCATAGCACCATCATCTACCGCTGCTTATGACATTACACCATCAGGTACTTCTGCTGGAAGAGCTGTTATTGGGTCTTTTGGTAATGCAACAAATAAAATAAAGCTGAATATTTATTACACGAAAATAAATTAACAAGTTTTAATTCTTATAAAAGCCTCAGCCCAAAATGCTGAGGCTTTTTTTATGCCTTGAAAAATTATTTTCATGCTAAACAATCTTTGTTTAGTATATTCGTCGACTTTAGAAATACCCCAAATTTATGTGTGGAATAGTAGGTTACATCGGTTATAGAGAGGCTTGGCCAATTGTTTTAAAAGGTCTGAAAAGATTAGAATATAGAGGTTATGACAGTGCCGGCATCGCATTGATGAATGATAGTGGACAAAACATCTATAAAAAAGCAGGAAAAGTTGCTGTTTTAGAAGAGTTCGCCGAAAACCAAGACCGTTCAGGCACTATCGGAATGGGACATACCAGGTGGGCAACCCATGGTGTACCATCAGATCGGAATTCACATCCACATACTTCAAATAACGAAAAACTATCGATTATCCACAATGGCATCATTGAAAATTATGCTACTTTAAAAGAGGAACTGATGGGTCGTGGTCATGAATTTAAAAGTGATACAGATACCGAAGTACTTATCCATTTAATTGAAGAAATTCAAAAAATAGAGAATTTAGATCTACTGGAAGCAGTTCGCCTGGCTTTACACGAAGTTAGCGGAGCTTATGCCATTGTGATCATGGATAAAGATCATCCAGACCGTTTAATTGCAGCCAGAAAAGGCAGTCCGATGGTTATAGGCGTTGGTAAAGGAGAATATTTCATTGCATCAGATGCTACGCCAATTATAGAATACACTAAAAATGTAATTTATTTAAAAGATGGTGAGATTGCCCTGGTTACCAAAGATGACTTATTGGTAAAGCAATTGGATAATATTGTACAAACGCCATTAATACAAGAGCTTGAGTTGAAGTTAGAGATGCTTGAAAAAGGTGGATTTGAGCATTTCATGTTAAAGGAAATCTATGAGCAGCCCCGCTCCATTAAAGACTGTATGCGTGGCCGTATTTATCCAAGCGAAGGAAAAGTTCAATTAGGAGGAATAAAAGAATTTGCAGAGAAGCTCAAAAATATTGACAGAATCATTATTGTAGCCTGCGGTACCTCCTGGCATGCTGGTTTGGTAGGCGAATACCTCATTGAAGAATATGCCAGAATCCCTGTTGAAGTGGAATATGCTTCTGAATTCAGATACCGTAATCCCATCATTACGGAGAAAGATGTGGTAATTGCCATCTCGCAATCAGGAGAAACTGCAGATACCATGGCGGCTATTGAAATGGCTAAAGAGCGTGGCGCAACGATCTTTGGAATTTGTAATGTAGCAGGTGCATCAATTCCCCGTTTAACGCATGCAGGCGTTTATACTCATGCAGGCCCGGAGATTGGCGTTGCTTCTACCAAAGCATTTACTGCCCAGGTTACCGTGTTAACGCTAATGGCATTTTACATGGCACAGCAAAAGGGAACCATTACAGAATCTAAAATGATTGAGCTTTTAACAGAGTTGGATCATATTCCGGAAAAAATTCAGAAAGCCCTTGAATCAGATAAGCTGATTAAGGAGGTTGCTGAAAAAATTAAAGATTCACGGAACTGTTTATTTCTCGGTCGTGGAAGCGGCTTCCCTGTTGCGCTTGAAGGTGCTTTAAAGCTTAAGGAGATTTCGTACATCCATGCCGAAGGTTATCCTGCTGCAGAGATGAAACACGGTCCTATCGCATTAATAGATGAAGAAATGCCTGTGGTTTTTATTGCAACTCAAAATTCATCTTATGAAAAAGTAATCAGCAACATCCAGGAAGTTAAAGCCAGAAAAGGTAAAGTGATCGCAATTGTTACTGAAGGTGATATAGAAGTGAAGAAAATGGCAGATTACTGTATTGAAATACCTGATGCAAATGAAGCTTTTCTACCGCTTTTAGCAACCATTCCATTGCAACTGTTATCTTATCATATTGCAGTTTTAAGGGGCTGTAACATAGATCAGCCAAGAAATCTGGCAAAATCTGTAACTGTTGAATAAAATAACCAGACCTACTTCAAATGAGGTAGGTCTAATCATATAGTTTAACATATTGTAAAGTTTTTCGGTCATACCACTTAATACACAACTCTTTTGTGGTGACGTTAAGAATCTTTCCCTGAACACTTAGCTTTGGATAGAAAATGGTAATTACACTATCTTTTATTTCATACTTAGCTAAGTCACTATCAGGATCGACATCATAATAATAACGTTCTCTGATTTCAAAAGTATGCTTTCTTTTTGATGATGAAATTGTATGCCATCTCCCATAGATCGTAAATGGACGTATCTGTTCCGGCCTTTTCTCTCCAACTTTGAGACTCCAATAATCAGCATTTTCATTATGCACCTGGTGATTATAGTTAGAATCAACAGCTTTAAGAAATAGGGTTTTATCATATACCTTTCGTATTCTCCCCAAAGAATCAGCAATTGTAATCTTAAAACCAGATGGAAATTTTATTTTCTTCCCATTAAAAATAGGTGTCGTAATTGTTTCATATCCACCGGCAGCTAGATTAAGGGTATCGATCAAATTAAATTCGTTGTCCAGACTACTATCTCCGGCTAATTCAGCTTTTGAATATTTAAAATTCACGATCACAGTTAATCGATGCGTACCTTGATTCTGGAAATCAATCGATTTAAAACTTTCCTCATACGTAGGTTTTTGTTTCTCTTGAGTGGTTGCAACGAATGCGAAGACTGACACCAATGCTATCAACCTGATTAAAAATAGTTTCGGCGCTGTAAAGTTTGACTTAGAGAAAATTGCATAAGAAGCAAGTACACTGATCAGAGCGAAATAATCAGTATAATCTACTGCACGAAAAGTTTGAAGACCAAAGAAATTTAAAAAGTCGATTATCGGTTGTGACCAGCCTGATTTCCAAAATAAAAATGTAATCACCGTTAATAAGTGAATCGACTTGATACGTTTAGGAAAAATAGTACTCCAGAAAAAAGGGAAAGCAAACAGACCTGTGAGATCTGATAGCTTTCCCGTTAATTGATTATGAAATATTGCTTTTAAAAAGAAATCATTAATAAGCAGTAATATTAAAGAAAGTAAAAAGAGAGGATTTAGAAGCTTATCTCTTTCCATAAAAGGCTAAAAAGGCAAATCACCATTTTCATCTGAAGGGCCTATGGTATACTCATCTTCGATTTTACGTTCTGCAGGTGCTTGCTGAATGGTGGCTGTTGGACTTTGTTCAAAATCACTTTTACGACCTAACATGGTGAAGTTTTCTGCTACAATTTCAGTTACATATTTTTTAACTTTTTCTTTATCCTCGAAAGATCTTGTTCTTAGCTTACCTTCAATATAAACCAGTTTCCCTTTTTGCAGGTACTTTGAAGCAACCTCAGCAAGGCCCCTCCACAATACAATATTGTGCCATTCTGTTTGTTCTACTCGTTTTCCATCTTTATTGTAGGTTTCTGACGTTGCAAGAGGGAAGCTTGCTACGGTAACGCCACCATCTAAATGACGTACTTCAGGGTCTTTGCCCAAATGGCCTACTAAAATAACTTTGTTAATGCCAGACATAAATATTTTTGGTTAGTTTTTTAAAATTTTAAATTAAATGCATAATGGTTAGTTAGGCCATTCCGTTTTTTAAAAGATATCCTGTAGTAAAATCGTGGATAACTTTTGGTTGCGGCAATTCATTTAATCTACTTAAAGAAACCCAATTAAGTTCCTTTTGTTTACCAAAGTTAAATATATAATTTTTTAACATAAAAAAGTGTATGTGGATAATTTGGTGAGTTAATATATGCCTTTTATTCATTAGCGGTGTAAACTCGGCATTTGCACCAAAAGTTGCAGCAACCTTTTCAATGAACGACGAACTACTTAAATCCACTTCTTCTAATGTTTCGATGGAGGGAAAATCAAAAAGATGTTGCCAGATATCACCTGCCTGCCTTTCGCGAACCAAAACCTCGCTATCCTTTTCACAAATAAAATAATTGATATAGCGATGCCTCTGTGCTGCCTTACGAAGCTTAACCGGCAGTAGATTAACCTGATTTTGAGTAAAAGCAAAACAGGTTTGATTTAATGGGCAAATACCACAATTTGGCGATTTCGGCTTGCACTGAATTGCCCCAAACTCCATAATTGATTGATTATAGGTTGCCGGATCTTCCTGATATAGAAGTTCATTAGCCAGCTTAAAAAATTCTTTTTTACCAGCCGGAGAATTGATAGGCGTTTCAATGCCGAAGTATCTGGACAATACCCTGAATACATTTCCATCGACTACAGCCCTCGCCTCGCCAGAAGAAAAAGAGGAAATCGCGGCGGCTGTATATTCTCCAATTCCTTTAAGTTTGATCAGATCATCATGACGGGTTGGAAATATTCCATCAAAATTATTCACCACATTTTGAGCCGTGGCATGCATGTTTCTACCCCGTGAGTAATAGCCCAATCCTTGCCAAAGTTTCAAAACCCTCGTTTCTGTAGCAGCAGCAAAGTCACTTACAGTAGGAAAATTTTCGAGAAAACTGTTGAAGTATGGAAGGCCTTGCTCTACCCTGGTTTGTTGTAGTATAATCTCTGATAACCAAATGATATAAGCGTCATTAGTGTGCCTCCAGGGCAGATCTCTTTTATTATTTTGATACCAATTTATAAGTTCAATCTGGAATGTCATTGGTGCAAATTACGGCGTATTTATTGGATAAAAAAAAATCTTGCATTTGCCTGATATCTGAGGAGATAAAAAAATCATCTTTTATTTCCCTATCTCATTAAAAAGCAATACTTTTGCAACCCCAAAACAGTTATAATATTAAAACACAATATATATAAATAAGTAAATATGACTAAGGCAGATATTATTTCAGAAATATCAACAAAAACCGGAATTGAGAAGGTTGATGTACAGGAAACGGTTGAGGCATTTTTCAAGGTTATCAAAACAAGTATGATTGGCGGTGAAAATGTATACGTAAGAGGCTTCGGAAGCTTTGTTGTTAAAAAGAGAGCACAAAAAACTGCTAGAAACATCTCTAAGAACACTGCAATAATTATCCCAGAACACTTTGTACCTAGCTTTAAACCAGCAAAAGTTTTTGTTGATAAAGTTAAAAGCAACTCTAAAAAAATTAGTGTAGAAGCCTAAGTCATATTATGAATAGCAGCATCAGATCAAAACAAATCATTATCATTGGAGCAGTTTTATTGCTGGTTGCTTTTTTATTCACAAGAGACATTAAGGGGTTGGTTAAACCAACAGAAGAAAATGGCAAAATGCCTGCTGCCGGAGAACAAATGACTGGCGCAGCATCAACACCATCTACTGCAGTTCTAAGCATCGAAACTTCTTCTATAGCAGCTAAGAATGTACTTAACAAGAATTTGGCTACAGACATTACAGCATTAGAAAATAGTTATAAAGGTGCTAAAGGCGCAGAAAAAATTGAAGTAGCGAAACAGTTGGCTCAGAAATGGGACGATGTGGAGCAAATTACTCCATCAGCACTTTATTTAGAAGTGATTGCACAAGGAGAACCATCAACTAAAACATGGTTAGCTGCAGGCAATCAATTTATGAAAGCGTTTGAGAGTACACAAGATAGCTTGGCCCAGCCTGCATTATTGCAAAAGGCCAATACATCTTATAAAAATGTATTGGAGAAGGACTCAAATAACATTGAAGCTAAAACAGGCTTAGGCGTAACCATAGTAAATGGCTTAGGAGCACCAATGCAAGGTATTGCAATGTTGCTGGAGGTTGTTGCTAAAGAGCCAAAGAATGTTAAAGCAAATATGAATTTAGGAATCTTCTCTATAAAATCAGGCCAGTTCGACAAAGCAATTCCTCGTTTTAACACGGTGATTGCAACTGCTCCTACGCCTGAAGCCTATTTTTATTTAGGAACAGCTTTAGAAAATTTAGGCAAGAACAAAGAAGCAGTTGATGCTTATTTATCTAGCAAAAAATTAGCAGCGAACCCAACCTTATCATCATTCATTGATAAGAAAGTAGCTGAACTAAAGAATAAAAATTAATTAACGGATTAATAAAAACATTTAAAACTTAAAATTATGCCAAGCGGTAAAAAAAGAAAGAGACATAAAATGGCTACCCACAAACGTAAAAAACGTTTAAGAAAAAACAGACATAAGAAAAAATAGATTCTTATTTTGATAGAAGCCTTCTAAACCTCATAGTAAAAACTGTGAGGTTTAAAGTATTTATATGATTTTTTTAATCGCATAGGTATCTGGCTATATCAAGTTTTTTTCTCGTTTACTATCCATTTGTTAATAGGCGAAAGCCTTAAATCTGTAGCTGTTGGTAAAAGAATTAATTATCAATTCGACTCCTGCCGGAGTTACCATAGCGTTGATTGAAGACAAACAACTTGTTGAGCTTCACAAAGAACAAATCAATAATAACTACGCCGTAGGCGATATTTATTTAGGTCGCATTAAAAAAATTATGCCTGGCCTGAATGCTGCTTTCGTGGATGTTGGTTATGAAAAAGATGCTTTTTTGCATTATTTTGATTTGGGCCCTCAGGTGCAATCTTTAATCAAGCTAACTAAAATCAAGCGTAATGGCTCGGTTACAGGCACATTATTAGATAATTTAAAACTGGAAGCCGATATTAATAAGGCAGGTAAAATTTCTGATGTGCTGGCAAAAAACATGCTCCTCCCCGTACAAATTGCTAAAGAGCCAATTTCTACAAAAGGACCACGTTTAAGCTCCGACATTTCGATTGCCGGCAGGTATGTGGTACTGGTGCCATTCTCCAATACCATATCTGTATCAAAAAAAATTAAAAGTAATACTGAACGTAATCGTTTAAAAAAGATTATTGAAAGTATTAAACCTCAAAATTTTGGGGTAATTATCAGAACCGTTTCTGAAGGACGTGGAGTTGCCGAAATGCAAAAAGATTTATTAGATCTGATTGCAAAATGGGAAAACTTCATTAAAAAGGTGCCTTCTACCGAACCTTCGAAAAGGGTTTGGGGAGAAATGGACAGATCATCTACGTTAATACGTGATATTCTGAATCCTGATTTTACAAACGTTTATGTGAGCACGCCAGAGCTGTTCGATGATATTCGTTCTTATGTACATGATATTTCTCCGGAAATGGAAAAAATCGTGAAACTTTATAAACATAAAGAACCCATCTACGATCACTTCGGAATAGAAAAGCAAATTAAAAATGCTTTCGGAAAAACAGTAAACTTACCAGGTGGTGCTTATTTAGTAGTAGAGCACACCGAAGCACTTCACGTTATAGATGTGAACAGTGGAAACCGTACGGCCAGTAAAGAAAACCAAGAGGAAAATGCTTTACAGGTAAATAAAGAGGCGGCAAAAGAAATTGCCCGACAGTTGCGCTTGCGTGATATGGGCGGCATTGTGGTGATCGATTTTATCGATATGCACAAGCCAACAAACCGTAAAATGCTATTCGATTATTTGCGTGAGCTGATGTTATTGGATAGAGCCAAACACACTATTTTGCCTCCAAGCAAATTTGGTTTGGTACAAATCACCAGACAACGTGTTCGTCCGGAGATGAATATTGTTACGGTAGAAAAATGTCCGGCTTGTGGTGGAACCGGAGAAATTAAAGCAAGTATTGTTTTAATGGATGATATTGAGAATAACCTTAATTATATTTTACGTGAGCAGAATGAAAAAGGTGTAACGCTAAGCGTACACCCTTATATTGAAGCTTTCATTACTAAAGGAATCTTCAACTTACAACGCCGCTGGTTTTTTAAATATGGCCAGTGGATTAAAGTTAAGGCACAATCATCATACTACTTAAATGAGTTTCATTTTATCTCATCAAAAGATGAAGAAATAAAATTGTAACCAAAAAAACACATTAAACAAAAGCCTGAACTTAAAACTCAGGCTTTTTGCTTTTTGCAAGCTACCGGAACCTAATTACTTGATTCTCTTAATAAGTGATTGTATTTTTGATATTCTTACTGAATATATTATTAAGGCAATTGTGATTAATGAGATTGCTTCGTCGTACCTCTTCGCAAAGACGGATATCTTGAGAGTAATAGCTTTATAATTTAGATTGAGATAAAAAGCATGACCCACTATTTCCTATTACTGCAATCACTTTACAAAAAAATGCTTTGCAAACACATCATCTAAAGAGGGTAATCCTTATCATAGCCTTTAGACTTTAAACCTTTCACTAATTACTTTCAACTTTTTTCCTTCAACTATTTGATAATAAAAGTATTCTATCTATCTTTGCAGTCCCAATTTTAATGGGAATAATAAATTGTTTAATAAATTAAATACAAGCAAGTGAATACGTTAAGTTACAAAACTGTCTCGGCCAATGCGAAAACTGTTAACAAACAGTGGATTGTTGTTGATGCGCAAGGCGAGATTTTGGGGCGCTTGTCATCGAAGATCGCTATGATCATCCGTGGTAAAAACAAGCCTGAGTACACCCCACACGTAGATTGCGGAGATAATGTTATCGTTATCAATGCAGACAAGGTTAAATTGACAGGAAACAAATTCAGCGAAAAGCAATATGTTTCTTATACTGGTTATCCAGGTGGTCAACGTTTTATCTCTCCAAAAGAGTTAATGGCGAAACACCCTCAACGTGTAATCGAGAAAGCGGTACGTGGTATGTTACCGAAAACTAAATTGGGTAAAAAATTATACACTAATCTTTTTGTGTATGCAGGTGAAAGCCACCCACATTCAGCTCAATCTCCAAAAACCATTAAACTTTAAGAAATGTCAGTTACTAACACTTCAGGCAGAAGAAAAACAGCTGTTGCACGTATCTACTTAAAAGATGGTGCCGGAGCAATTACCGTTAACGGTAAAGATCACAAAGTATATTTCCCAACTTTACCTTTGCAATATATCGTAAACCAAAGTTTAGAAGTTTCTGAGCTTACAGGTCGTTATGATATCACTGTAAATGTACAGGGTGGTGGAGTAAAAGGACAAGCAGAAGCTGTTCGTTTAGCTATTGCTAAAGCGATTGTTGAACTAGATGCGGAGAAAAAACCTGCTCTACGTGCTAAAGGTTTAATGACACGTGATAACCGTATGGTTGAGCGTAAGAAACCAGGACGTGCTAAAGCCCGTAAGAAATTCCAATTCAGTAAACGTTAATCACAGGAGGCAAAGACAATGGCAAGAACAACTTATCAAGACTTATTGGATGCAGGTGTACACTTTGGTCACCTTACCCGTAAATGGAATCCAAAAATGGCTCCTTACATTTTCATGGAGCGTAATGGAATTCACATTATAGATTTAAATAAAACATTAACTAAAACTGAAGAAGCTGCGGCAGCGATTAAACAAATCGTAAAATCAGGACGTAAAGTTTTATTTGTTTCAACAAAAAAACAAGCAAAAGGAATCGTAGCTGAACAAGCTAAGAAAGTAAATATGCCTTTCGTAACCGAACGTTGGTTAGGTGGTATGTTAACTAACTTTGCTACTGTACGTAAGTCAATTAAAAAGATGTCTAACATCGATAAAATGACTAAAGACGGTACTTATTCGATCTTATCTAAAAAAGAGCGTTTAATGATTCAACGTGAGCGTATTAAATTAGAATCACTTTTAGGTGGTATTGCTGATTTAAACCGTTTACCTGCAGCATTATTCTTAATTGATGTTAAGAAAGAACACATCGCAGTTACTGAAGCGTTAAAATTAAACATCCCTACTTTTGCGATGGTTGATACTAACTCTGATCCTTCAAACATCGATTTCCCTATTCCGGCGAATGATGATGCAACTAAATCAATCTCTTTAATTACTGATGTAATTATCAAAGCGATTGAAGAAGGTTTAGACGAACGTAAACGCGAAAAAGACGATGAAGCTGAAAAAGAAGCAGTAGCAGCGAAAGTTGCAGCTGATGCTCCAGAAGCTAAAGAACCTAGGGGTGCTGGTGAAAAAAGACCAACGACTAAAAAGGTAACTGCTGAAGCTGAAGTTGAAGCGCCTTCATCAGAAGAAACTAAAACAGAAGAATAGTAATATTTTTTAATTGCAGGTTACTGGTTTCAGGTTTTAAGTTGGCTTAACATGAGTTTAACTTAGTACTTGTAACTTGTAACCTGTAATTGTTATAACAAGATTTTAAACTTTAAAAAAGGAAATAAAATGTCTACAGTACAAATTACTGCCGCTGATGTAAACAAATTGCGCCAACAAACTGGTGCAGGTATGATGGATTGCAAAAAAGCTTTAGTAGAAGCTAATGGCGATTTCGAAGCAGCTGTTGATTTATTGCGCAAAAAAGGTCAAAAAGTATCTGCCGCTCGTTCTGGTAATGCAACTTCTGAAGGTCTGGTATCAATCAATGTTTCAGCAGACGGCACAAATGGTAAATTAGTTGCTTTAGCTTGTGAAACTGAGCCAGTTTCTAAAGTTGAAGATTTCCGTAATTTAGCTCAGACTGTTTTAGCAGCAGCAGTTGCCAACAATCCTGCTTCTATTGAAGAATTATCAGCGATTACTTTAGAAGATGGTCGTACAGTTGCCGAAACCATAACTGAACTAACCGGTAAAATCGGAGAGAAAATCGTTATTCAAGAGTACGCAAATGTATCTGGTGAAAAAATCGTTTCTTATATCCACTCTAATGGCAAAATGGGTGTTTTAGTGGTATTTGAAGGCGCTAATGGTGCAGATATTACTGAAGCTGGTAAAGATGTTGCAATGCAAATTGCTGCAATGAACCCAGTTGCTGTTGATAAAGACGGTGTTGATCCTGCTACCATTGAACGTGAAATTGAAATTGCTAAAGATGTAATCCGTCAAGAAGGCAAACCAGAAGAAATGGTTGAAAAAATTGCTGCTGGTAAGTTGAACAAATTCTACAAAGACAGTACTTTATTAAACCAGGAGTTTGTTAAAGACAGTTCAGTAGATGTTCGCAAATTCTTAGATAATACGTCTAAAGGTTTAACAGTATCTGCTTTCAAACGTGTTCAGTTAGGTGCATAAGCATTTAAAATGATATATAAAATCCGGTTAGCTGAAAAGTTAACCGGATTTTTTTTGTCTAAATTATTCTGGCAATTTCTTTAACATAGAATTACAATTAAGGTATAACACTAAAATTCAGCAATCAACTTAGTAACTTAGACGAGTAAAAACAAAATCTTATGATCAATATTCCTGATGCTAAATTTTATGCGAACGATGGTTTACAAGAAAGAAAAAGCATTACCATTAGCAACGGCAAAATAAACACGATAGAAAAATCAAATTCAGATGCTCCGGAAGAATTCATTTTTCCAGGATTTATCGACTTACAAATATATGGTGCAGGAGGAAAATTATTCTCAGCAGAACCTACAGTAGAATCGTTGATGATTATGGAAGATGATTTACTTAAAAAAGGTACAGCTGGATTCCTGGCATGTATGGCTACCAACTCTCCAGAAGTTTTTAAAGCCTGCATTACGGCCGCAAAAGAATATCGTTCAACTGCCAGAAACTTATTGGGTTTGCATTTGGAAGGACCTTTTTTAAATCCAAAACGTTTAGGTGCTCATGTACCTGCCTTCGTAAAAAAAGCTACCTTAGATGAAATAAAAGCGCTTCTGGATTTTGGAGACGGCGTGATTAAAATGATGACGATTGCAACAGAACTACATGATGATGAGGTAATCCAATACCTTCTGGATCATAACGTTGTGGTATCTTTGGGGCATAGCGACGCTACTTTTGAGGAAGCAACCAGTGCATATGATAGAGGAGTCCAAACGACAACGCATCTTTTTAATGCTATGACTCCAATTCATCATAGAGCACCCGGCATCCCTACAGCATTCTTTAATCACCATAAGGCAATGGCAAGCATCATTGTAGATGGCAAACATGTAGATTTTGAAGCAGTTAAGCTGGCGTATAAGTTGGGAGGTGAAAGGTTGTTCTTGATAACCGATGCCGTAACACCTTGTTCAACCGGCCCTTATCAGCATATAGAAAAAGATAACAAATTCGTGATGCCAGATGGAACATTATCAGGCTCGTCTTTAACCATGCTGGAAGCGGTAAAAAACTGTGTGAATTATTGCGATATCGAATTATCACAAGCCATTAAAATGGCAACAGAATATCCTGCCAAATTAATTGGTATTGAAAAACTAACTGGAAAAATTGATACTGATCAATCTGCAAATCTATTGGTATTGGATGAAGATTTGAACCTGAAAAAAGTAATTTATAAAGGTAATTTATTATAGAAAATCATTTCAAACGAATAAAGATGTTAAAAAAGATTTGCCTGATTTTGATGATTTCATCCACATATTTCATCAATGCTAGGTCGCAACAAAGAGATTACGCCTTCAAGATTATTCCACTTGGTGTAAAGGGCGGTGATGATGAAAGCAATTTATCGTCATACCTGCTGGCTCCGAAAGGCAGTAACAGTTTCATTTGCCTGGATGCAGGAACCATCAATGCTGGCATTCAAAAGGCCATAGATCAGAAAGCATTAAAAGGTGTTAGTGAAGAAATTCAGCGCAGGCAAATAAAAGGCTATTTAATATCACATGCACATTTAGATCATGTTGCGGGTTTAATTATCAATTCTCCTGCAGACACTTCAAAAAACATTTACGGATTATCTTCTGTACTAAACATCCTTCGTGACAAATACTTCACCTGGGATGCCTGGGCAAATTTTGGAAACGAAGGCGAAAAACCTCAACTTAAAAAATATACTTATACTACTTTAGAGGAAGAATTCAGCTACCCACTTGCTGAAACTGAAATGAGAGTTCGTGCTTTTGAACTCAGCCATGGTAAGCCTTATAAAAGTACCGCATTTTTAATTCAGGCAAAAGATAACTACGTTTTATATCTGGGTGATACTGGTGCAGATGAAATAGAAAAATCTGATAAGCTCTCAGAATTATGGCAAGAGGTGGCTCCTCTTATCAATACTGGCAACCTGAAGGCAATATTTATGGAAGTGTCATTCCCAAATGAACAACCTGTAAACCAATTATTTGGCCACCTTACGCCCCAGCTTTTCTTTAGTGAGCTTGCAAAGCTGCAAAATATAACAACTCCAGAAGCCCTGAAAAAAGTATCTTTTATTGTTACGCATAGGAAACCTCCGGTAAAAAATATGCTTACAATAAAACAACAGTTACGGGTACTTAATGCGCCTGGATTTAAGTTGATATTCCCCAACCAAGGAAAGCTATTAACAATAAATTAACATAAGTAACATATTGGATACAGAAAAGTGAGTGTACTTTTGTGAAAAAAAATTCATGAAGAAAACCTTACTTTTACTTACGGCATTTATATTTATAATATTTATAAAAATAGATGCGCTAGCCCAAAACGAAACAACAGCCTCCATTAATGGAATTGTTACCGATGCCAAAGGGCCAATTAGTGGCGCTACCGTTATCGCAATACACGAACCTTCAGGTTCCAGGTATGCCACTTCTACCCGATCTGATGGCCGCTATAATCTACCAGCCATGCGTATTGGTGGACCGTACACGATTACCGTTTCTTTTATCGGCTTTAAAAATCAGATACAGCGTGTGGAGAAACTAGCGCTCGGACAGAGTTCTACTTTAGATATTACCTTAAATGAAGATGCCAATAACTTATCAGAAGTGATGGTTTCTGGCAAACAAAGTAAAATCTTCAATTCAGGACGAACAGGCGCATCGCAAAATATCTCCAGAACGGCTATTCAAAATTTGCCAACGTTAAATAGAAGCTTTACCGATTTTGTTAAACTTACACCACAGTTTTCTCTACAATTCGGAAGCCCGAGTATTGCCGGAAGAAGCAACCTGGCCAACAATTTTACCGTAGATGGGGCGTTGTTTAATAATGCCTTTGGCTTGCAGGGTACTATAGGCAGTCAAACCAGTTCTCAGCCCATTAACATGGATGCCTTTGAAGAAATTACGGTAAACATTGCACCTTATGATATTCGCCAAAGTGGTTTTACGGGTGCGGCGATAAATGCTGTAACCAGAAGTGGTACCAATGAATTTCAGGGATCTTTAAATACTTATTACAGAAATCAGGATCTGGTAAGTGATTATAATTATGCCAACCTTAAAGTACCGGTAACCAATTTCAACCTGAAAGGTTATGGCTTTACTTTTGGCGGGCCGATTATTAAAAACAAACTATTTTTCTTTGCCAGCGGTGAACTGGAAAGAAGATCAGATCCGGGTACTGGATTTACAGCATCAAGAGGTGGAAGCACTGGCCCGAACATCTCACAGGCCAAAGGAGAAGATCTTGATAAATTAAGTGCTTTCCTGCAAACATTGGGATATGATGCTGGCGGATATGAAAGCTATGCACTAAAAACCAGAAGTGATAAATTATCTGCTAAATTGGATTATAACATTGATGATAAAAACACCCTGAGTTTAAAATATTTTTACTTCAGATCTTATAAGGATATTTTACCAAGTAATAGCGGTGCGCCAAAAAACAACCGTCAGCCATCGCAACTTGGACTTCCATTCCAATCTGCAGGATATGGAATTAACAACAACATGGATAACGTGAACCTGGAGTTCAGAACACGGTTCAATAATAAATTCTCTAACCAATTAACGGTGGGTTACAACAACATGAATGATTTCAGGGAATCTAAAGGGAATAAACCTTTTCCTCTTGTTGATATCATGAATCCTGATGGAAGTTCGTACACTGCATTTGGTTATGAACCCTTCACCGCATTTAACAGCTTAAAGACTAAGGTTTACCAGATTACTGATAACTTTAATATTTATGCTGGCAGACATGAAATTACCCTTGGTGCAAATTATGAAGGTTACAGAACCAGCAATGGTTTTGCGCCAAACTACTATGGAACTTATACTTTCAAAAGTTTAGATGATTTTTATAACAGTGCGAATAATGGTGTCTCAAATGCAACCAGATACCAGGTTCAATATTCTGTTCTTGCTGATGGTTCTTTCCCTTATGCAGAAATTCAATCGAACATGTATGGCTTGTACGCGCAGGATGCATTCACTGTTAGCGATGAGTTGAAATTAACGGCAGGTTTACGTGCAGATTTAACAAATGTTTCCTCTTCATCACTAATTAGCAACCCCAATGTAGAAAAGCTCACTTTTGAAAACGGAGAGAAAATTGATGTTGGCAGATTTCCGAAGAACTCCATATTATGGTCGCCAAGATTAGGCTTTAACTGGAATGTAAACAATACAGGGAAAACTCAGCTTCGAGGTGGTACAGGGTTATTTACCGGTCGCCCTCCTTTGGTATGGATCTCCAACCAGGCCAGTAACAACGGCGTTCAGTTTGGTTCGGAATCTATCGCTAACCCTACAAACCGACCTTTTACACCTAATGTTGATGCTTACAGAAACGTTAATAAATCTACAGCAGCAAATAACACCGCTTATAACCTTGCAGTGGCAGAGCAAAATTTTAAATTTATGCAGGTTTGGAGGTCCAATTTAGCCATTGATCAGAAATTACCTGCAGGCTTCACCGGAACGTTAGAAGCCTTATATTCAAAAGACATTAATTCTGTTTATTTCCGCAATGCGAATTTAAATACGTCTGCATATACGCTTCTTCAAGGCGCAGATAACCGTCCAAGATATACGGCCTCCCGAATTTATGGGGCAGCGACGCCAACACCTGCAAACCCAAATATTTCTGATGCCATCGTAATGACAAATACCAATAAAGGACACAGTTTAGCCATCACCGGAACAGTATCAAAAGAATTTGTCGGAGGATTTTTTGCAACAGCAGGTTATACTTATACAGATTCAAGGTCGGTTAATGATGGTGGTTCTATTGCTCAGTCTATGTGGAGAGATCGTCAGGTTTCTGGCAGCCCGAATACAGATGCGCTTTCGTACTCAAGTTATATGGTTAAAAACCGCTTTATTGCATCTGTGGTTTACAGAAAGGAATATATTAACCACTTAGGAACAACTTTTTCAATGTTCTATCAGTTACAGGATGGTTTCAGATATTCTTATACTTATGGCAATGACTTAAACAATGATGGATTAAGTGGCAATGATTTAATTTTTGTACCTGCAAATAAATCGGACATTGTTCTGGTACCTGAAAATACTGCCGATCTCCGCACACCAGATCAACTTTGGTCGCAACTAAACAGCTACATCAGTCAGGATAGCTATTTAAATAAAAGAAGAGGAGCATACGCTCAAAGAAATGGTTTGGTTGGCAATGTAATCGGAACGCTTGATATCCGCTTGGCTCAGGATTTATTTGCAAGCCTGAAAGGTAAGAAACATTCGCTTCAACTTACTTTCGATATTTTCAATTTCGGAAATATGATCAACAAAACCTGGGGTGTTCCAAAGTTCGCAAACAGGGCTAACGGACTACTTAATTTTAAAGGAGTTGATGCTACGGGTAAGCCTACCTTCTCTTTCCCATACTTAAATGCAGACAATAACACACCTTTGGTTAATACCTTTTCTAGCAGTGTGGATGAAACCGCACGCTGGAGAATCCAGTTTGGATTAAGGTACCGCTTTAATCAATAAAATTTACAATGTTACAAATGGCTGGGTTGAATATTTAACCCAGCCATTTTTTTTTCAAAACCAATTCAATTGCTAAAATACGGCTCAATTTGTGGGTTTGACAATCACGGTGCAGCGTTACATTAGCTACAAATCTGGCAGCAAATAAAATATAATAAACACTCCTTTTTAAATATTAAATCTGTGTTGCTAAAAATTTACATCAATTATCAAAAGCATAGCCAGGTATTAAAAAAATGTTAATATTTTTGAGGTCATGAAATACAAACGCATCCTGCTAAAGCTTAGCGGCGAATCGCTAATGGGCGATAAACAATATGGCATTGATAATGAACGCGTTAAACAATACGCTGAAGATATCAAAGCTGTTCACGATAAAGGTTTGGAAATCGCAATCGTTATTGGTGGTGGAAATATTTTTAGAGGTTTAAGTGCTGAAAAAAGCGGGATGGACAGGGCGCAAGCCGATTATATGGGTATGCTAGCCACAGTAATCAACTCTATGGCTTTGCAAGATGCATTAGAAAAGGTAGGAATTAAAACCCGTTTACTTACTGCCATTAAGATGGAACAGATTTGTGAACCATTCATCCGCAGAAGAGCCGTGCGTCACTTAGAAAAAGGCCGCGTGGTTATTTTTGGAGCAGGTACAGGTAATCCATATTTTACTACTGATTCTGCCGCCGCTTTACGTGCCATTGAAATTAAAGCTGATGTTGTTTTGAAAGGAACCCGTGTAGATGGTATTTACACTGCAGATCCAGAAAAAGATCCATTGGCGACCAAATATGAAGAAATTTCTTTCAGAGAAGTTTACGATAAAGGCTTGAATGTGATGGATATGACTGCTTTCACCCTTTGTGAAGAAAACCAAGTTCCAATTATTGTGTTTGACATGAATAAACATGGAAACTTTATGAAGATTGCAAACGGCGAATCGATCGGTACTTTGGTTAAATAAGCATTTAAAATTTATTACTTTTGTAGAAATACACACATTATGAACGAACTCATACAATTACAATTGATGGATGCTGAATCTGCTATGGATAGAGCGATCGATCATTGTGAATCTGAACTAACTAAAATTAGAGCTGGTAAAGCATCGGCAGGAATGCTTGATGGTATTTTTGTAGATTATTATGGTGCTTCTACAGCACTATCACAAGTTTCTAGTATCAACACTCCTGATGCCAGAACAATCGTGATTCAGCCATGGGAAAAATCACTTTTAGTACCTATTGAAAAAGCTATTCAAGTTGCAAATATTGGTATCAATCCTCAGAACGATGGTATTGTAATCCGTTTGGTAGTACCTCCCCTAACAGAAGAACGCAGAAAAGACCTGGTTAAAAAAGTTAAGGAAGAAGCTGAGCGTGGAAGAATTACGGTACGTAATATCCGTAAGGATGCAAATACGAAAATTCAAAAGCTTAAAGGCGAAGGCGTTTCCGATGATGAAATTAAAACAGGTGAAGGTGAAGTTCAGAAATTAACTGATGCCTATATCATCAAAGTTGATAAACATGCAGAGGCAAAGGAAAAAGATGTAATGACTGTTTAATCAGTTATACGATAAAGAAAAAGGGAACAGATGATGAATTTGTTCCCTTTTTTTATTTCTTGGTTTTTGAGCTCGATTCGCGGATGTTGAAAATTGTTGGAACCACCACTTCGCTATATTTCTTATCCGTACTGGTAGATTTCAGCCTATCCATCAGCGTTTTCATAATATTTTCTGCGATAGCTTCTAAAGGCTGAGCGATTGCTGTTACCGGAGGATCACAAAACTCTAAGATTTCAAAATCATCAAACGATACCACAGCCAAATCTTTCTGGATGCGCAAGCCCATAGCCCGAAAGGTTCTCAAACCATCCAGGCTGATGTAATTTGCTCCAAAGATAACAGCATCAAGATTGTTATTCGCCTGGAAAAATTCAGTCATCTCTTTTATTGTCGTTGCCGATGTACTATAATTTATTTTTTTAACGAATGGCTTTAATTGATGCTGAGCAATCGTTTCTTCATAGCCAGCAAGGCGATCTAACATTTGCAGCTGAATGGAATCAATTGTAATAAAAGCAATATTTTTATATCCGTTAGCGATTAAATGCTCTGTTGCGAGGGCTGTACTTTCTTTATTATTTATAATTACATAATCAGCTTGCACATCCTGCACATATCGATCGAACAACACAACTGGTGCATCTGTAGAAATAAGTTTTTTAACTTCATCTTCCAGACCTTCCGGCAGTGCCATAATATATCCATCTACGTGCCTGTCTTTAAAAATTTGCAACAACTCTATCGCTTTCTTTGTATCGTTTCGGGTACTGCTAAACAAAATTTTATATCCCAATTCAGAAGCAATCTCATCAATACGCTTCGCAATGCCAGAGAAGAATGGCTCTGATATGTCATCAACCAGAAAGCCAATAATCCGGGTTTTTCCCGTTCTCAAGCTTGTGGCAAGTGTATTTGGCTGGTAATTTAGCTCTGCAACAAGGTCTAAAACCTTCTTAGTCAGTGCATCACTAATGTTCTTTTCTTTTGCTCTTCCGTTAATTACAAAGGAGACAGATGTAATCGAAATATTTAGTTGTTTGGCTATGTCTTTAATTGATACTCTCTTCATTACAGGGGACTACAAGATATTTGGTGTAATCAACCGGTAATATAGTAATAACTGATTTAATATTTTCGATATTTTTTAGAAGGTTATGAAATGAAAAAGAGCAACCTATCCAGGATTGCTCAATTAACTAACTTATTATTCATAAAAAATGCTGTTGGGGAAGGAGTCGAACCTTCAAGGGGTAGTTAGCTACAGTTCAAAAAATTAATTGTGGTCAACCCAATAAACTGCGTTTGTCCCATTATTCCCCACCACCGAGACAAGGAGGCGTGTCTGCCAATTTCACCACCCAACATTTTAGTCATTAGTCCAAAGTCTTTAGTCGATAGTCTACTTATGACTATGAACTAAAGACTTTGGACTAAATCGCTGTAGGGGAAGGAATCGAACCTCCAAGGAGTGGTTAGCCATTGCTGGTATTCCCATTATTCTCCGCCACCGAGACAAGGAGGTGTGTCTGCCTGTTTCACCACCCTACAGTATGTTTAGCAATTGGTTAAAGAACGTTCCTTTTTGTTAATTGCTTGATACAAATGTAACGGAACATCTAATACCTTGCAAATATTTTAAACATTTAATTTTATTTTTATAATATTGATAAATATTTGTAAATTCGCTTATCAAAATTTAAAAATATGCTCAAAAAAGACAATTCCAATTTAGAAATTGACAACCTCGATATTGATATATTGAAGCAGTTAATGCAGGATGCTACTAAACCATATACCGAAATTGCAAAAGACCTCATCGTTTCTGGCGGTACAATACACGTTAGAATGAAGAAATTGCAGGAAATGGGGATCATTAAAGGTTCACACCTGATCATTGATCCGCAGAAAGCTGGTTACGATATTTGCGCTTTTTTAGGCATTTACCTGGAAAAAGGGATTCAATATAAAGATGCTGTTGCCCAACTTAGTAAAATTAAAGAAGTAGTAGAACTACACTATACTACCGGTGCATATAGCATGTTTGCCAAAATAATTTGCAGAGATACCAACCATTTACGCCATGTGCTCAACGAAGAAATTCAGGCCGTTAATGGTATTCAACGTACTGAGACTTTAATCTCTTTAGAGGAAAGTATTAAAAGACAGATTGAGTTGGGGTAAGCTTAGTCAGGAGTCTTTAGTCGGGAGTCTCTGGGCGATTGTTTTAAGTTGAAAGTTGTAGGTTGAAAGTTATAAGTTGAACATTGTGAGTTGTAACTTATAGGTTATAAGTTCAAATAGCATAAAAAAAACAGGTGAGAATTCTAGTACGAACAAAATCGCACATTTTATTTTAGCCTTTTGTCTTGATACCTGATACTTACTACTTGATACTATCGATTAGTTATAAGTTGAAATAGCATAAAAAATAACAGGTGAGAATTCTAGCACGAAAAAAACCGCACGTGTTATTTAGTTATTGTCTTGATATCTGATACTTACTACTTGATACTATCGTTTAATTGTAAGTTCTAATGCATAATAAATCATGAGTGTGAAGTTTAGCAAGAACAAAAACCGCACGTTTTATTTTAGCCTTTTGTCTTGATACCTGATACTTACTACTTAATACCTGTTATTTAATACTTACTACCCGCTACCCCTACTTCAGCACCTGATAGGCAATCAATGCAGCAAAATAAGCCATGGCGGTCATGTAAGCCAACTGAATCACAGGCCATTTCCAGCCTTTTGTTTCACGGTATACAATTGCAACAGTACTCATGCACTGCATTGCGAATGCGTAAAACAACATTAGTGAAATGCCTGTAGCAAAGGTGTAAACAGGTAAACCTGTGCGGCTGTTTACGGAAGCAGACATGCGCGCACTAATCGTAGAGGTATCTTCATCTCCGCCATCTACGCTATAGATCGTTGCCATTGTACCTACAAAAGCCTCACGTGCTGCAAAAGAAGTAATTAAACCAATACCAATCTTCCAGTCGTAACCAAGCGGACGAATAGCTGGCTCAATCCAATGCCCTAAAATACCAACGTAGGAATTTTCCAGCTTTTCCGTTGCGATAAGTGTTTTAACATGATTGGTATTTTTTGTGGTATCTGTAAGAGCTGATTCATATTTCTTATCAATCTGATCAAAGCGGTTACCCGGACCAAAGGTTGCCATTACCCACAAAATAATAGAAATGGCAATGATCACCTTACCTGCTTCAAAAACAAAAGTTTTTGATTTTTCGTACATCGTATAAAGCACATTTTTCCATCTTGGCATACGGTAGATTGGCAACTCCATGATAAAATACGCCCGCTCTTTGGTTTTAATGATGAACTTCATGATCCAGGCCACTAATACCGCAGCGATGACTCCCACCAGGTACATCACCATTAAAGCCAACCCCTGCATGTTAAAAATTCCAAATATGTTTTCCGAAGGAATAATAAGCGAAATGATTAAAATATAAACCGGAAGTCTGGCAGAGCAACTTACTAAAGGCGTAACCATTATCGTAATCATCCTGTCTTTCCAGTTTTCGATATTTCTGGCTGCCATGATTGAAGGTACAGCACAAGCTAAACCACCAATCATAGGCACTACCGATTTTCCATTCAAGCCAACTTTGCTCATGATTTTATCCATCATGAAGGTTACTCTTGACATGTAACCCGTATCTTCCAAAATTGAAATAAAAGCAAATAAAATGGCAATTTGAGGAATGAATACGAAGATTCCACCCAGTCCGGCGATAATACCGTCGAGAATTAAATTGGTAAGCATCCCTTCAGGTAAATATTGATGACCAAATTCTGTAATAAAACCAAAGCCTGCTTCTATCCATTCCATTGGGTAAGAAGACCAGGCAAAAATAGCATTGAAGATAACAAATAAGATTAATATGAAGATAGCAAATCCCCAGATTTTGTGTGTTAATATCGAATCAAGTTTATCACTGAAAGTGAATTTTTTAGCAACTCCTTCATCGGTAACAACATCAGCCAAAATTGAACTCAGATACTTATAACGTACAATAGTCTCTGCAGCCTGTGTTTTAGAAGATTCAAACTGATGTGATTGTTCTATCGCTTCGATTTCTTCCTGTTCTTTTTCAGAAAAGAATTTAAGGTATTCATGCTGATGCAATACCTGCAAGGCATAATAATCATTATCAGAATTTAATTTTGATTTAATGGCATTAATCGCTGCTGGTGCCAGGATATTCACGTCCACATCCTGAAACTGAGTGGCAATTTTGGTGGTATTGGTAATCGCGTATTTTAGCTTATCAATACCAATGTTATTCCGTGCAGAAATAGAAACAACCTGCACGCCTAGTTTTTGAGCAAGTTTATCTAAATTAATATTTATTCCCTGTTTTTCAGAAAGATCGACCATGTTCAAAGCCAGCACCATCGGGATTCCTAAATCTGCAACCTGCGAATAAAGCAACATGTTACGTTTTAGGTTTGATGCATCAACCACCAGTACAATTATGTCAGGATAGCTATTGTTTTTTGCATCAGCTAAAACCTGAAAAACAATACTCTCATCAGCACTTTTTGGATACAGACTATACGTTCCGGGCAAATCAATCACTTCCGCACCCTTGCCATCAGCAAGCTTCATAAAACCCGTTTTCTTATCTACCGTAATTCCCGGGAAATTTCCAATTTTTTGATTTAACCCTGTTAAACGATTAAATAGAGTAGATTTACCTGTATTGGGATTACCAACTAACGCAACTTTAATATCCAAACCAGCTTATTTATTGATGATAATGACATCGGCTTCGCTTTTACGTAAGCAAAGCTGATAACCAGCAACACGAATGGCCATTGGGTCGCCAAGCGGAGCAAAACGCTCAACCTCAACAACTTCTCCTGGCAAACAACCCATTTCCATCAACTTTACAGAAAGATCAAGGTCTGTAAATGCAATGATCGTTCCTTTTTCGCCAACTTTTAAATTTGAAAGTTTCATCTGTATTTATATTTTATGCTCAGATGGAGCCGCCACGATTAAAATATTATCTCAATCTCTTCGGGTTCATGTGCTAAATCTCGCGCAAGTTAGCCTTTCTTTAGATTTATTCCAAATAGAAGACTAGCATCCTGATATTGAAAATCAGGTATGACCAAGCCATGATTAATTTCTTGCCCTTCCTCCCCCAAAACCTTCGCCACCACGGTTTCGCCCTTCGCCTTTTTCACTAATCCGGTTTTTACCACCCATTCTATTTAGAGAATACGTAAATGAGAACATAAAGTAGCGTTGCAGCACATTGTAGCGCTCATCCCGTATGGTATTGTTATTTGCTGTTCTGCTAATGCCTTGGTTTTCGTTCAATAAATCATTCACAGCCGCTTTAAAAGTTCCGCGGTTTTTGAAAAACTGTTTACTGAGATAAGAATTCACTAAAGTAAAGTGGGTATCGAAAGCCTCTCCCCTTCCGGTATTCTGATTATAATCTGCATCAATTGCCCAACGAATCTCGCCGGGGAACAAATAGCTCACACTAATATTTGGACTAAAAGTGTAAAAGCGGGTATTGGAATTTGGTTGTATCGAATAGGTAGCCCGATTAACAGATCCATTTATACCGGCCGTTAAATCTAACCGATCAAGATTGGAAACCAAACGATATCCATTACTCAACACCCAGCTATTGGTAATATTTTTTAGTGAATTGGTAAAGTTCACATCCCTGTTATAATTGCCACCAACATTAATATGAAAATTTAGTTTATTTCCGGTCATTAACGGTAAACTGATTGATGAGTTTACAGAACCTGCATAAACACCGTTTACGTTTACGGGAAGAATGGCTAATTTCCCTTGGTCTGGCCCGTTGGCAATTAAACTACTGCTATTGGCAATTTTATTTGAAGTTTGCGTGAGGTTAACATTAATAAACAGAGATCTGTTCTTACCAACCGTAAAAGTATTGAATGCCAGTCGCAGGTTATTATTAAATTCGGGCTTTAAATCAGGATTTCCGACCGGAATATTCTGCGTATTGGTATTGTTCGGGATAGGCTGTAACTGTTGTATTGTTGGTTGATTGGTCGTACCACGATAATTGACTACAAATCGCTTACTATTACTGAAGTTATACCTAAACATTGCTGATGGGGTGTAATTGAAAACACTTTGCTTCAGGATAAATCCCCGGGTAATATTATTATTGGTTCTATCTGTATTTTGAACAGCCATTCCTATATTCCAATTGTATTTCTTCCCGTTTTTATTAAAGCTGAAACCTGCGGTATTAATGAGGATGGTGTTTTCATAAGCGTTACTAAAAGTGGTATCGAGTAAATCATATTGCAGGGTTGCCGGATTAAAATCGTAAGTAAACCGATCAGACTTGTTGTGATTATAGCCATTTTGATAATTAAATTCCAGGCTTAAAGTTTTATCAAGTGGTTCTGTATACACTAGCCGTGTATTTTGATTAATCGACTCACTTTCCTGATCATTCAATTGATCGGTTATTTTTTGTGTAGTTACGCCACCTTCCACTCGGGCTTCATCATTCCGGTTGTAATTATCAGCATCATTATTATTAATATTGGTGCTTAAATTTAGGGAGAGTGTCCTTCCCCGTTTCATAAACTTTCTTCGAAAAAGAATATTGTTACTGATGGATGGAGATGTATTGTTATTACTTAAATTCTGGGTACCGTTAATGGTATAGGTATTATAATCCCTGGTGTATATACTGCTATTTAGGCCTCCATTGTTGGTGTAACTTAAATTTGGCTGAATCCGTAACGATGTCAATGAATCCAGTTTCGTATCCACTATAAAATTCAGCCGATGGTTTAAACGGTCTGCATTGTTAGTTTGATCGTTATTGAAAATGGTGGTCACATCACCCAGTAGATTTTGTGTAACACTATTTCTTAGAATTAAGTTATCAGATTTATTAACAAAGTAATTTAAGCTTATCTCTGTTTGATCTGCATACGTATCGTTAAAGTTGAACCCCGCAGCATTGGTTTCGGTAATTCCTCCCCTGCCGCCGTTGCCTCCTCCGTTTCCACCGCCTAAACCTCCTCCAAAATTCTGTTTATTTACATTATTAAACTGAGCAATAACACTAAGTTTTCTATCCTGATTGAAGTGGTTAATATTGGCATTAACATCATATCTTTTATCGGAGCCATAACCAGCAGTTGTATTGCCGAAGTAGCCATTTTTTTTATCTTTTCTGGTGGTGATATTGATGATTTTAGTTCTGGAACCATCATCTATGCCTGTAAACTGCGCCTGATCTGAGAGTTCATCAATGATCTGAATTTTATCAATCATATCTGCCGGCAGATTTTTTGTGGCCAACAGCGGATCATTACTAAAAAATTCTTTCCCATCTACCCTAATCTTGGTGATCGTTTCCCCTTGCGCCTTTATTGTTCCGGCTTTATCAACCTCTACCCCAGGGAGCTTCTTAAGTAAATCTTCTACCACAGCATTCTCTACTACCTTAAAAGAATTGGCATTAAATTCTAAGGTATCTTGCTTTACCACAATTGGTGGTATATCTGCTTTGATTTCTACAGTCTGTAAATCTATCACCCCACCTTCTAAAATTAGATCGCCAATATTTACTTCAGGCTTTTCTGCTGAAATAACAAAGTCTTTAGTGCTATTCTTTAATCCGAGAAAGGCGGCATACAACCGATAGGAACCCGGCTTGAGTCCTCTAAAACTGAACACCCCATCTTCACTGGTATTCATTGCGCCAATAGTAGTCGAATCTGCAAGATTCTTTATGGCGATAGAGGCGTAATCAATGGGTTTATTATCTTTCGATTGAATAACACGACCGCTAACAGAACCGGTTTTCTGGGCATAAGTAATGGCGCATGAAAAAAGAAGGAGCAGCGTAAAAAGATGTTTCATTCGGTTAGTTTTCTGAGTTTAAACTTAAAGACTCTTCCGCACTTTAATGGTTTATTTGGATCAGGTAACAAATGAAATACATAAACGTTACCTAAACAGTTATTAATCTTTAATAAATGAAAAAGGCCCGTATCAAACGAGCCTTTAAAAGTAAAATCAGTAATACTACATCCTCATGCGTTGTCCCCCGCCCTGACCTGGCGTAGGCATCTGCATATCTCCACTCATATTCCTTCCACCAATTCTGGTAAGTGAATAAGTGAAAGAGAACATATAGTATCTTTTCAATACGTTATAACTTAAATCGGTAATGGTATTATCCGTAGCTGTTCTGCTGATTCCCTGATTTTGGTTGAAAGCATCATTCACTGCAATTTTGAAAGTTCCTCTGTTTTTGAAAAACTGACGGCTGATGTACGAATTTACCAATGTGAACTGGGTATTGAAGCCTTCTCCCCTTCCGGTATTTTTAATATAATCTAAATCTACCGCTAGGCGGATATTACCTGGAAATACATAGCTTACATCAAAGCTTGGGTTCAAGGTGTAAAAATTAGTTGTGGCATTGGGTTGCGCTGAATAGGTTGCCCTGTTGTAGGTCCCAGAGATTCCGCCGGTTAAATCAAACTTATCAAAGTTGGTTACGAAATTATATCGATTAGTGATCCCGATTGAATTTGTCACATTTCTTACCAAATCATTTGGATTATCACTGCCTGTTGTGAAATTCACATTACGGTTATAATTTGCATTTAATGATGCATTTAATGTTAGCTTTCTTTCCGGTAAAATTGGTATACCAAGATTCACACTTCCATTTCCAGAATAAACACCATCAACGTTAACATATGTTGTTCTAATTTTACCAAAGTTTTCATCATTCCGGTCGGTGATCAGCTGACTGCTATTTCCAATGGCGTTAAAAGTTTGATTTAGGCTTAGGAAAGCGAAGAACATTCTACTTTTTGCAAAATCAAAGTTGTTATAGTTAATGTTCAAGGTATTGTTAAAAGCTGGCTTCAACCCAGGATTACCAATAAAAACACTTTGTGTATTGGTATTATCCGGAATAGGCTGGATCTGGCTGATACTTGGTTGTTGTGTATTTCCTCTGTATCGAATATTTAACCTTCTGGAGTTACTAAAATTGTACCTGAAATTTGCTGAAGGAGTTAAGTTAATGAAATTTTGCGTACGCACCAGTCCGGTAGTAAGATTAGAATTTACACGATTAGTTTGCTGCGCAGCTAAACCAATGTTCCAGTTATATTTCTTCTCATTAGTGGTATAGCTTACTCCGCCTGCATTGGTTAATGTTTGATTTTCGTAGGTATTGGTATAATCAAAATTAACTAAATCATATTGGCCGCTAGCTGAATTAAAGTCTAATACCTGTCGGCCCTGGTTATCATGACTATACCCATTCTGGTAATTAAATTCTAAACTGGTGGTTTTAGATAACGGTTCGGTATAAACTAACCTGGAAGTGTTGTTTATTGAGTTGGTATTTACCCTATTTAATTGATCCGTAAGGGTGTTCGTTACCACGCTATTGATCGTATTTGCTTCAGATATATAGTTGTAATTATCGGCGTCGTTATTATTTATCGATGTATTAACGTTAAGCGATAATGTTCTTCCCCTTCTTTTAAATTTCTTTCTAACCAATAAATTATTGGTAATATTTGGCGTAGAACTATCACTAATATAACGTTGTAAACCTGTTGTTTGAGATTCGAGCAAATTCCGGTCGTAGTTACTCAGGTTGGTAGCATCACTTTGTGTGTAAGATACATTTGGCTGAATTTTAATCGTTGTTGATGAATCCAGTTTGGTATCAATCATAAAATTAAACCTATGATTAATTCGATCGGTGTTGTTATCGGCATTGTTAGCTACGGTTGTAATGCTATTACCTAAAAAGTTCTGCGTAAAACTCTGTTGTTGATTAGCAACGTCAGATCTGTTAAAAAAGTAACTTCCCTGAATTTGGGTTCCATCTTTATAGGTATCTGCAAAGTTTATCCCGCCAGCGTTGGTATTGGTAATTCCGCCACTTCCGGCACCGCTTCCACCACCACCAAAGTTACCACGACCGCCTCCGCCAAAACCATTACCTGCGCCATTCCCCTGACCAAAATTTTGCTTATTTACATTGTTGAACTGACCAATTACGCTAAACTGCTGGTCGTTATCAAACTTATTTACATTAATGCTGGCATCATATCTATCCTGTGTTCCATATCCAACGGTACTATTTCCAAAATATCCTTTTTTCATTCCGGCTTTAGTGGTGATATTTAAGATTTTAGTTCTTGTACCATCATCCACTCCAGAAAATTGCGATTGCTCTGATTGCTCATCGATCACCTGAATTTTATCTACCATATCTGCCGGCAAATTTTTGGTTGCCAGCAATGGGTCTGTTCCAAAAAATTCTTTTCCATCAACTTTCACTTTGGTAATGGTTTCGCCCTGGGCTTTAATGCTTCCGTCTTTAGCTACTTCTACACCAGGGAGCTTTTTTAATACATCTTCTACAACAGCATTTTCTCGAACCTTGATGGTTTTTGCATCAAACTCCAATGTATCAGTTTTTACCACTACAGGAATGCTTGCAGTAACATTTACCGTATTTAGATCTACACCGTCATCAGTCATTGAAATTTCGCCCGCATTAACCGCTACTTTTGCTACTTCAACATCTTTTGTAGCTGTTTTTAAACCTAAAAACGCAGCATAAATACGATACTTGCCTGGGGCAATTGCTTTAAAATTAAATGTACCATCGGGTGCTGTCTGACCTGATGCTACCACGACAGAATCTTTTAGATTTCTGACGGCTATGGTTGCGAAATCTACTGGCTGCTTATCTTTTGCATTGATAATCTTACCGTTTATTGAACCCGAATTCTGCGCCTGAGCGATATAGCTACAAAAAATAAGAACAATGAAGATTGCCCTTTGAACGTTCCTTTTCATTAAAAAAATTTAGATGATATATACAAAACTAAGCTATCAGACTACGTGAATGCCCAAAGGTTTGTTATAGATTGTTAAATGATTGGTAACATTTTAAATACAGCAATTTGAGTGCAGCTGTAATATCATTTGAGGATGATAATATTTGTTACCGGTGTTGGGATGGATAACTTTTGTAATAAACTTTTGGGCAGTTGCAATCTTTTTTAAAGATGCTGCAACCACTTAATAATAAAGCTGCAATTACCAATGTCGAACTAATTATTTTTTTCATCGAAATTCAATTTATGGAGCAATATATAACTGAAAACGGCCATCAAGGCACCTAACATATCACTTCCAAGATCCCACCACTCTGCTGATCGATAGGTAAAAACCTTCCATTGCAATAGTTCAATACTTCCTCCAATAATTAAATTTATCAGAAGGATTTTAAAAATGGTTAAAGTTCTGAATCCGTAACTGTGCTGGTATTTTATTTTTCCGTAAAATAGAAACACAGTAAGTATAAAAAAGAATCCAAGATGGGTCATCTTATCGAAACCTACGAAGAAAAATCCGTCGCCCTCACTAGCTGGCAACTTGATATTACAAAGCACCAAAACGATCAGCGTCCAGAAGATGGCCCATTTTTGCCGTTTCAGTGCTTTGTACAAAATAATATAATTAAGCGCCAACCAATGCTTGGTAAGCATCAGCAGTTAATAAATATTCAATTTCTGCAAGCTCAGATAGTGATACTTTTACCATCCAGCCTTTTCCATAAGGATCAGAATTTACCAATTCTGGATTATCATTCAATTCTGCGTTAATTTCCAATACAGTACCTGTTACCGGCATAAATAAATCAGAAACCGTTTTTACAGCTTCCACAGTACCAAAAACTTCTTCTCTTGCAACCTCTTCGCCTACAGAATTGATATCAATATAAACAATATCACCCAATTCGCGTTGTGCGAAATCTGTAATGCCGATGAAAGCTTCGTTACCTTCAACCTTAACCCATTCGTGGTCTTTAGTGTATTTTAATTCTGATGGAAAGTTCATTATAATTAAAGTCTTGATTATAAATAATTTATGTTAGTTTTATTTTCAGCATTCTACATGCAATTGCAAAAATTAAATTTTTGTTCGTAAACTGTATGTATGTCTATGGGTCAAAAATACAATTTAGTTTAAGGATTAGCAACGGCGTAAAAATAATGTTTTAATATCATTATAACATAACACTAAATATAGAGTCTGCAAACATTTTGTCGATCTTACTCTATAATCAAAACAAAACTAATAATGGACAAAACACAATTTAATAAAACACAACGCCTTGTTAATAGAATACAAACGGGAAACTTTGATGATTTAGACGTTGATAATCTTTTGATTGCTATCCGAGAATCAGCGATAGAACCTCAATTTGATAAATTAAAAGAAATATGCAATTTTATAGCTCATCCTAATAGGGATAAGGGACTAATAAAAGATGGCATTACTCGGAGTTTTTATTTCATGCTTTTTTTCGAAAAATATATAACTCAAAAAGAAATCATTGACTTTGAACAATTTCCCATTTGGTTAAAATATCTGCTGGAGTTGCAACTAAGTTTGTATGAGGATAAAAACTTACCAATTTCACGGGAAAGATGTAAACAAGTGATTAATTCTATACCTAAAGTCCCAAAAAACTTAAGCCATTACAGTGCAGTAAAAATAACAAAAAACATTACAGATCTTGATAAGATTCTAAGGACTCTTACAAATTCACTATTTGCTCAGCCAGTCATTATACAGAAGAGTTTTATAGATGATTTAATTAATCTATTTAATAACATAAAAATCAAATTTAATGAGTCAATAATTAAACAACAAAGTGATAATATAATGAACTGTATCGCATATATGTTACATGGTAAAACGATAATTATATCTACTGATAGCGCTAGGCTCGTCCTTTTCAAAGAAGAAGATCAGATAAAAAAAATGGAATTAGTGTCTATATATGGGCAGGTTGAAGTATCTATGAGAGGAACAAGCCTAAATATCTTATTCTGCGTTATGCAAAGTGATTTAAAAGTTACAGATAGGTTTTCAAAAGAATTGTTAAAAAAAGCAATTCTTAATCCAGATGACGAAATATTACTAGAAAACTTTGTTCTTAACCTAAAATGTAACGATTAGCACCAGATTTTTAAAAATAGAAATATATTTTAATACAAAGAAGGGATATAATGATCGATTACGCTCGATAAGTGCGACATAGACTTTCAATAAGCCAATACCATTAATCACAACGTAGCTAATAATGCAATACAGCTCTTATAAGGATACAGAAGAAAGCAAAAGATAATCCCGATTTTAATTACACCGAATTCGGTATAATTAAAATCAGGATTATTTAACGCTTCCCACTCACCAAGATATTTATTGTGTGCTTGAGGCTTAGCCATTTTCCAATTACAATACTTTCATTTTGACTTTTAGCTATATCGGTTAATGAAATATAATCATTATCTCCTCTGGAATTATCAATGGTAATATCTTTACCTTCAATTATAATTTTACTCATGATTTAATTACGTGTTTATCAACTCAATTTCATAATACTAATTACAAAAAATAAAAGGTTGTATTTTACAGGTTACACCCTCACAAATCCTAATTCAACGTAAACCTTAAGCTAAAACCAAAATTGCTAAAAGAAGTATTAAACGTTTGTGATGTATAAGGTTTCGTGATATTTGAATCGTAAAAAAGCTTAACATTAAATTTCTGGTTCAATACATAATCTACACTCGGTCTCAAAGTGATGTTCTTCGCTCCTGAAGAAATTTCGGCTTCTTCTACATCGGCTCGGTAAATAACTGTTTTATTATCACGAATGGCCACATCCAGCTTGAAATCCATATTATTGTCCATTTTTAAACTTTTGAACCAACCGAATGGAAAACGGAATTTATTTGTTCGGTAACCCATTCCTAAAACCACATTGTTTTCTGATAGCTGAGCAAGCTGACTATTCGCTAAACTCAAACCCAACAAACGTGATCTGTTGAGCTCAAAAGTAGCACTCAGGTTATTTTTAAATCGAGTGTCTACACCAATTAATGGGGAGAAGTATTCTGATACAGTTACTTGTGCAAACTGGAACTCCGGCAGGAAGTTATTATTTGCATCACGGTTTACAGAGAAACCATTGCTTTCCTCGTACCTCAATAAAGAGTTGAAACCATTAATATTGTATGCAGAGCGATAACCATGCCTGATATCAATAGAGGAGAAGCGATCTGCAATAAAAGCAATTTTGGTTAATCCATTATAAGTTAAAGTCCAGTTTGGAAGTGGAATTCTTGGAAACGAATTCATACTCATTTTACCCGGATCTTTACCAGAATAGGCCGCCATAAATGCAGAGATAATCACATCCTGACTTTCTTTTCCATAACCATCTGAATAACCTCCTGCCTGACCAGCCGAGTTTGGATTCTGCGAACCTAACCTTCTGGAGATGATGATCCGGTTTGCCATAAATTGATTGAATAAAGAAGAGATCACACTAGAATTTTTCTCCTTAAATGCGGTACCCAAGGCAATGTATGATATGCTATAATCGCCAGTAGTAATAGCGCTTAAATTTTCAAAAGAAGCTACACTGGCCACATACCTATAATTTGACGAATAGTTTCTGGTTTGCGATTTGTTTGCCCTGATGGTAATTCTTAAATCACGGAAAGGTTCTATCTGTCCGGTAAATTGTAAGTCTTCGCGAAGCGTATTCACATATAATTGGGTTTGTAAAGTATC
Source organism: Pedobacter sp. N23S346 (assembly GCF_048515415.1). Classification (NCBI taxonomy): domain Bacteria; kingdom Pseudomonadati; phylum Bacteroidota; class Sphingobacteriia; order Sphingobacteriales; family Sphingobacteriaceae; genus Pedobacter; species Pedobacter sp. N23S346. Next base: position 52,926 of record NZ_JBLYEE010000013.1, on the reverse strand, counting down.
TGTGGTTAACCATCCATTATTTAGCGCCATATCTCTGATATCCCGCTGACTTCCGAAAGCAAAGCCTAAGCCAGGTGCACCAGTTACATTATCTATCCCAAAATATTTGGTTGTTGGCAGATATCCTGGTAAGAAAACACCCTTGGTTTGAACATAGTTTGCGCTAACATTTTTCACACTGGTTAATAGGTTTACAAAGAAGTTTTTAAGCTTATCTCCCGTTTCCTCGCTATTGCCTGCATTTCTAATGAAGCCAAATTTATTGTATAAAGTGGCCAGGTTTAAGGTTGGATTAACCTGAATGTTCCTGCTGTTTTGAACCGTGTTTCCTAAATTAATAGTGGGATCTAAAAGTGTAGATAAAGGCTCTGTTTGCCAGTTAAAGTTTGTTCCATATCTGGTTTTTACCGTTACCCAGTTAAAGCCAGGAATTTTATCTATTGGCAAGGTATAGGTTACATTCAGGTTATGGTTATAATCAGTAGTACGACCTAACTTTTTTAGGTTTTGCCAAACCGTATCTCGTTTCACGCCATCGATTCTTCCGTCTGGTTCATCAATAATAGAGTAATTAGTGGCATTAAAATCCAATTGCAATGAACGCGTTAAGTTCCATGCAATTCCATAGATTCTGCTCATTCTGAAGTTCTTATTGAAAGTTGTTCCGAACCCATTCTGAAATATTGGAATTGAATTATTCGGATCGTTATTTCTTAACGTATTTTCAGAATATAGGCGATCTACATCAATTCTAAAGTTGATGGCACTTGGGAAAATACTAAAGTTAAAATCCTTTAGTATGGCTAACATATTCGACTTAATAATCTTTTCGAAAGGTGCGTACGTTTTAGCCTCTTTCGCATAACTATATTGCAAGGATGCCCTGTAGGTATTCTGAATACTGCTTTGATTAATAAAATCTCTATGATCGTATTGCGTAAAAGCATAACTGGCTGCAAAATTTTCTATATCCCAAAGCCGAACTGGTTTGCTATTATTTGTTCTTTCTTTACGCACATTGGTAAAGTTGATTCCCCTACGTATGGTATAATCCTGAGCAAAATTTAATATCGAATCTTTTTCCGATTTGGTTGATCGATCCAAAGCATTTTTCAGTTCTATATCTGGCGTTCTTGGGTTGTACTGTGGCGTAGAAACCTGCTTAGAATAATTTACAAACATTGGTATTTTAACCCCAGATTTTTGTGGCAAAAATTTACCAAGCTCAACCGCAGAAGATACATCCAACAAAACATTATCGGCACGGTTACGTTCACTCACTTTAGAATCAATCGAACCAAAACCAATGGTGGATTTACTGCCTGAGATATTCACATCCGCAAAATCTGCTAGTTTTAAATTTAACCTGGCAGTGGCTGCCCAACCCCCTCTTTCATCAAACTCTGTTAACCTAAGTTCGTTAAACCATACCAGCACATCCTTTTCTGTTCCATCGTCGCTTTCAGATAGGTTGTTTCGTAGCGGATTTTTTACCCCAAGCATATACACCCTCACTTTACTCATATCCGGCTGCCCTTTCACGATAATTGTCCGGTCGCCATCTGTAAAGGTAAATGGCACATTAATTGGCCAAGGCTGTCCGTTTGCTTGTTTCGCCACATTACGGGCTAATTTTGCATTCTGGAACAAAGTGAGGTTGATATCCATTCTATTTGCCTCTGGCCAGATGGCATCAGGATCACTGGTACCTGGCGTAGTGATCTTCAAAGGCATTAAGTATTCATAATAATTTTCCAGATTATCTGTTCCAATTCTTAAAAATGCATTCAGGTCGCGGTCATTTAAAAGTTGATTATTAATCGCTTCGGCATGAACAAACATTTCTAAATGTTTGTAAGAACGGAAATCACTATAAGCGGTTTTAAACGCAGCTCTTCCATACCCATCACGAAGATTTTTTACGGTAACAGATAGCGATTGCTCGTTCAGTCGTGTATCTCCTCGATAATTGCTGAAATCGCGTTCACGAAGAATTCCTGGAGGTGTTACATAAGGAATCGGACTTCTTCTTCCATTTTCTTCAATGTTCACGGTTGAAACCTGAATGGTTGAATTATCTGGCGTTAGCGCAGGTAACGTTGGCTCTACAATTACCTGATCTGCCGTATTTTTAGTATTAAACTCTCTCCATTCTCCTCTTATTAATTGAAGTTTTGCAAAACGCATAATGGCTGTATCTGCAAAGTTTGTCATAAACATTCTGAAGAAACGGATCGATTTAAAATCCTGAATGTTACCTACTCTCTTCTCATACTGTGATATTGGAATCCTAAATTGATACCAGGTTACGGCTTGTGTATTTCCGTTTGCCAACCTCACTTGCGAGGTTACTTTATCAGTAATAAATTGTGTTTGACCTACATCCATTCCCGGCCTCATGGTTACTTTATACTGGTAATATTCATCGCTTTGGGTCATGTTATTATCGCGATTAATATCTTCACCATCCGGAAGTGAGGTTGATGCAGAATTTTCTATCCCCAACTCTGCCTGTGATTGCTGAGAAGTTTTAGAATTTCCTTCCGGGCCATTATATTTTTCGTAACGTTTTAAAATCCCGGCATTGATTTGATCCAGGGCTGGCCCTCTGAAATAGGAATAATTATCTGATGATGGATCCGCATCAATTTCCGCAGCAGCAGTGGTGTTTAATTGAGATTTAATTTGGTTAATGGCTGTAGCAAATTTATCTTTTTCATTTGCATCTGATAAACCATCTAAACCAACATCCTGGGCTCTTCTTGCATCGGGATCATTATCGAAAGCCTGAATTACCGGTTGTAATCTTGGAACACGCCCCCACGCAGTTTCTTCATACTTAGAGGCATCATTCGTGGCTGGCAGTCCGTTTTCAAGTGATTTTCTCCCGTCTTTTAAAATATCCTCAGAGATATTACCCAAATTGAAATAAATATCACCGCCCTGAGAGTTTCTGTTATAGATAAAAGGATCTAATACCCAGAATTCGATAAAACCAACATTCAATGCTTCAAAATCATTGGTTTCAATTTTACGTTGAAAACCACCCCAGCGCTGTCTTGGGTTTGTTAACTTTCCATCAGCCGAAAAACCTGTGGTTGAATAGTTGTAAGGTCCACGAACAGTTGGATAATAAGCAACATCCAGCGTGGTGATATTGAGCGCTTGTCCGGTAGCAGTTTCCTTAAATGGAAAAACTTCCTGTTCAATTACCTGCCTTACATAATGGTTAGAAAGCTCGTTTCTATTGTTCCTGATGTTGGTTGGCGTAGTGGTGGCATTAGAATTATAAAAAGTTGGATCGATATTGTAATATGCAATCCGCGCTCGGTTATAACCATAAGTAAGATCATCTACCAATTGAGATTCGGTAAAATCTTGTGGTGTTCCAGATAATTGCCAGGAAATTGCACTTTTTAGATCTATCACTGATCTTGATGCTTCAAAATCATCCAGGTAACTAACACCATTTTTACTTCCTGCGAAATTCAATGCCCGCGGATGGCCCGGAACCAATTGCGCAAACTCACCATAAAAGTTAACACTAGATGGCGCCTTGGTAGAAATGAATGGAAGTTTATCAACCAGTTTAGTTAAAAATCTGGAGGATGAACTATAATTAACATCGGCACCCCAAATGGTATTAGAAATTGGTTCCTCACCAAGATTAACTTTTTGAGTGAGGGGTTTTTCTGTTAGGTTCATAAACGTACCGCCCAGATTAAGCTTATTATTTAAGCGGTAATCTAAACGGGTTCCGAACAATGATCTTTGTTGCAAACCAAAAAGCTCATTATTTTCCGTAGTAATCCGAATGGGCTGACCTGAGGTTAACAACGCCTGATTAATGATGCTTACCCGACCACCTTGGTAATCTACTGTAAAATCTACACCTTCTTGTAAAGGCATTGTTCCTGCAAAAACCTTAACTGATCCTTCCGGAACATTAATTGCATTTAAGCTGAACTCTGAAGAAATTTCTGATTGGTAATGCCCTTTAATTACGTATCTGTTTTTATTTTGAAACAGCTGCTTTGCAATCAACTGTGTGGAATCATAAAGCGCAGTAAAAGTATATTTATCGATTAATGCCTGTTCGCTGGGTAAGAACTTGTTTGCAAGATCCTGGCCAAATGGTTCAACGATCGGAAATATAATCCGGCCGTTCGCAGGGTCAATTGTGATATATCCAGTATTGGTATTGTTAATTAAGGAAGCTAATCCGCTAAGTGATAAGTTGGATCCAAAGGTACTGTTGGAAGTTGAGCTGTTAGAAAAGTAAGATCCAAAAGCATTGTTCGAGGCTACAAAATCAAAGATTCCATCTGGCTTTTTTTCATTTTGCTGGTTCAGCCTGTCAAATTCGATTAAGGAAATCCATTGCCTGTTAGCTGTATTTTGTCCTTCCGTCATGATCGGTTTTTCTACCCCCGTTTCATTGTCGATTCTAAAGACATCCAGTTTGAAATTAAGTGGACTAATTTGATAACCGCCTATCGAATAAATATTTTTCATCATCAAATCCCAGGTTGGAAGATTGATTTTGGTCGTTTCGTTTTTTAACAGTTTCGCATAAAGTACTTTTGGGTTTACGGCATCGAAAGATATATCTGTAGAGAATTCACCCACCTGATATTCGACTCCGTTATACGTGTAACGGTAGGCTACTGCTAAAACCTCATCCGCATTGAGTGGGTTGTTCAGGGAAATATAGCCCAATTGAGGCTGAAAGGTAAACTCACGTTCGGTTAATTTCCTTGCATAGGTAAGTTTCGCATATTGATCTGTGGCGCCATTGGCCTGAAAAAAAGATATAATCGAATTGGAATTCGTAAACCTGGCATCTGCTGGTAAACTTGATAATAAATTATTCGACTGTTGTGGAAATCCTGTTGCTGTTGTACCTGCAGGAAGTGCCGAGCCGCCACCAGCTATTGCACCTGGATTAAAAGGCTGATTTTCACCCAAATTCAAGAAACCCAGGATATCTCTCGAATCTGTAGTATTTCCGGCTTTATTGGTGATCCATACCTCGATTTTTGTAACCTGAATAGGTGAGGTGATGATGGGTGCATTGGCTAAATGCTTATTATAGTTATTTCGGAAATATTGAGCCAGAAAATAGTGCTTATTAGCTTCATAATTATCAGCTGAGAGAGAAAATTCATTTTGTTGTGCACCATTGGTGATGCGCAGCTCTCTTGACTCTGATTTCTGTTGGGTATAAACACTGGTTACATTCAGTTTCCCGAATTGCAATTGAGTCTTAATCCCGAACAATGCCTGGGTACCTGTAATTAAACTGGTATTTAAGGGCAAACTCACATTACCTGCCTCTATTTTTTTGATAATATCATCTGCACCGCCTGTATAATCTAATTTAATCTGGTTCTCAAAATCAAACTGTGCTTCTGTATTATAATTACTTTTTATTTTAAGCTTCGTACCAATATTACCCACCAAATCCATTTGAATTCTTTGATTGAAATCAAAATTAGTTTGCACCCTTTGCCGCTCATTAAATAAAGGATTTTCATTTTTATTTCTACGGCCTAAAAAGGTAAGCTCTGCCTCGCCGCGGGGTTGAATATCGATGGTTGTTCCACCAAAAAGTTTCTCGAATGCTTTGCTGTTGATCTGAATTTTTGGAATAATTCCTGTACTTCTATAATCGCCAACTTCTGTATTCGAAATACTCCGCCAGTTGCCACGTTTTACTTCACTATTTACCAATCGCGAATACTCATCGATAGTTAGATATTGGGTTTGCGTAACATATTTATCGCCGATTAATTCCTTTATGATGTATCGTTTATTTTTTGCATCATACTCCACCACCTGCCTGACATTGTTGGGCAGCGGATAAAACGGACTACGTAAAGGACTGATACCCAGAAGCTGTTTTTCCTTTAAACCGAAGGTATTTTTTGACAAAGCGGTATCTGCTTTGCTCTGAACAACTTGTGAGAAGGCATTTTTGGGAGCAATCAAGAAAAGTGGGATGAGAAATAGGAGTGTAGATATTCTCTTCAAAGGCGTTAAGGTCTATAATTTTTTTAAAGCTTGTTTAATTAGTTGCTCCACAGAGAGCGTTCCTTCTGTTACTTTTAATATTTGGTCGATAGTTTTCTCTGCTGTTTGTTTGGCAAATCCGAGCATTACTAATGCGGATAACGCTTCATCTTTAACCGTATTATGCTGTGGCATAGAAATTAATGAATCTACGCCTTCTTTTTTTAGTTTGTCTTGCAACTCCAGAACCAGGCGTTGTGCCGTTTTTGCACCTAAGCCTTTTATCCGCTGGATTAGCGGCAGATCTGCTTTAACAATTGCAGTTTGAATTTCCTCGGGTGTAATTGAGGATAAAATCATTCTACCCGTATTTGGTCCTATCCCAGATACGGATATCAGATGTAAAAATAAACGGCGTTCGCCTTCATCAGCGAACCCGTATAATGTATGAGCATCTTCTTTAACGTACAGCCAGGTGTAAAGCTTACACCTTTCTGCGTCTCCCAAGGCGCTGTAAGTATTTAATGAAATGTTTATATGATAGCCTATACCACCAGCTTCAACCACAACAAACGCTGGGTTTTTGTATGTTAATTTACCATCAATATAGGCGTACATGGGTATTACTTCTTAGTTGTTTTTGTAAATATACCTTTTCGTTTTGATGTTTCCGCAATTTCTTCTTTAGCCTGAACATCCACTACTGCAATAGTAACCATATTTACGATCTCTCTCACCGAACTTCCTAACTGAACAATATGAACAGGCTTATTCAATCCTAACAGAATCGGCCCAACAGCTTCTGCTCCTCCCAACTCCTGTAAAAGTTTATAGGCAATATTTCCCGATTCTAAGTTAGGAAAAACCAGCGTGTTTGCCGGTTCATCTGCCAGTGTACTGAATGGAAAGTTATCTTTTAAAAGTTCATTATTGATGGCGAAATTGCCTTGCATCTCACCATCTACAACAACTTCCGGATGATTTTTATGAAGAATTCTAACGGTTTCCCTAACTTTATTTGGCGTTACACCATCATTCGAACCGAAGTTTGAATAGGATAATAATGCAATCCGGGGCTTGATATTGAACTGTTTTACCGATTTATCTAAAAGCAAAGTGATGTCAACCAACTCTTCTGCCGTAGGATCTACGTTCACAGTGGTATCACCAAAAAACACCGGCCCTTTCTTTGTCATCATCATGTACATACCGGCTACACGTTTAACGCCCGGCTCTACTCCAATCACCTGCAATGCCGGCTTAATGGTATCACCATAATTTTTCGTTAAACCAGAAATCATCGCATCTGCTTCACCAAACTCCACCATCGATGCGCCATAATAGTTACGATCCCTCAACAACTTCGTTGCATCGTTTATGGATACCCCTTTACGTTGTCTTTTTTTGTAAAGTGCTGCCGCATATTGTTTTGTCTTGGCTGGGTTTTGCATCTGATCAATGATTTCTACGCCCTCCAGTTCAAGTGCATGCTCATCAATAATCGCCTGAATTTTTTCTCTGTTTCCTAACAAAATAGGAATTGCGATATTTTCGTCCTTAACAATTTGAGCGGCCTTTAAAATCTTGTAATTATCAGCCTCTGCAAAAACAACCCGTTTAGGGTCAGTTTTAGCTTTAGTGGTAATGGAACGCATAATGGCATCGTCTAAGCCTAAACGTTTTCTTAACTCCTCAGAATAAGCATCCCAATCGGTAATTATTTTACGGGCTACACCACTTTCTATGGCAGCTTTTGCCACGGCGATGGAAACTTCTGTAATTAACCTGAAATCTACTGGCTTTGGAATAATATAATCTTTACCAAATTTGAGGTTACGGGCATTGTATGCAAGATTTACCGCCTCTGGAACGGATCTCTTTGCCAATTCTGCAATCGCTTTCACAGCTGCAATTTTCATGGCTTCGTTGATGGTTGTTGCACGAACATCTAGAGCGCCACGGAAAATGTATGGGAAACCCAACACATTATTCACCTGATTTGGATAATCAGAACGACCAGTCGCCATAATTAAATCCTTACGGGCTTTAATGGCCAAATCATAAGCAATTTCAGGATTGGGATTAGCCATTGCAAAAACAATCGGATTTTTCGCCATGCCAACCAACATCTCCGGCTGAATCACATTTCCTGCCGAAAGGCCGATAAAAACATCTGCACCTTTCATCGCCTCACCTATGGTACCGATGTCTTTTCTGCTGGTTGCAAAGTACATCCGCATCTCATCAAGATCAGTACGTTCAGTATTGATTAATCCGTTGATGTCGAACATCACCAGATTTTCTTTCTTTACACCGAGAGAAAGGTACATTTTTGAGCAGGAAACTGCAGCAGCACCTGCCCCACTTACCACGACCTTAATCTTATCGATTTTCTTTTTCTGAATTTCGCAGGCATTTAATAAAGCGGCGCCAGAAATAATGGCCGTACCATGCTGGTCATCGTGCATCACAGGAATATTCATTTCCTGTTTTAAACGGGTTTCTATTTCAAAACACTCTGGTGCTTTAATGTCTTCGAGGTTAACGCCTCCAAATGTTGGTTCCAGCGCTTTAACGATTTTAACAAAATCGTCTATATTTTTAGTATCCAGTTCTAAATCGAATACGTCGATATCTGCAAAGATTTTAAATAATAAACCTTTACCCTCCATCACCGGTTTGCTGGCTTCAGGACCAATGTTTCCCAATCCCAAAACGGCCGTTCCATTGCTAATTACAGCAACAAGGTTCCCTTTTGCGGTATACTTGTAAACATCATCAGTATTATCTGCTATTTTTAAACAGGGTTCCGCTACACCTGGCGAATAGGCCATGGTTAAATCACGTTGTGAAGTGGTTGGTTTTGTAGGTACTACTTGTATTTTTCCTGGCCGCCCTTGCGAGTGGTAATCGAGCGCATCTTGCTTTCTATTGATATTACTCATTAAGTAACTTATTAGTGACGGGGCAAAGGTACGATTCTTTTGTCAGGCAGAAAACATTATGTAAGCAAATTAAGTCGTGAGGTACCATGGGTGATGATCAACACATAACTAGTAAACAGTCACATAGGAAGAACCGTTATTGCTGTGATTTTAAAAATAAACAAATGTTGCAGCTATTTATTTTGTTCAGTTTTAAACGAACATCCAGGTTGAAAGAAAAAAGTATGGACTTACAACCTCATGAAATACCAAGGCAATGCCAGTTTTTATGACGGGTAAAATTGAAAATATATTGCCCTGATATTTTAAACGGACAATATATTTAATATTATGAGAGAAAGAAGTGATGATGCTGTAACAGCATTTTTAGCCATTAGTTAAAAGGTATCGTTTACTATCCTTTACTAATCTTCAGGATCATACCGGCATGCAATCCAGCTTTGGATAATTTATTATCACGCTTGATACTTTGAACAGTGGCGCCGTTAAATTTTTCAGCAATTTCTGATAAGGTATCTCCTGATTTTACCGTATAATTCTGGAAAGAGACAGGTGCTTTTAAGTGACTAACATTTTTAGTGAATATTTTCAGTTTCTGACCCGGTACAATTGTTTTACTTTTTAATCCGTTCCAAACTCTTAAATCCTGCACTTCTACACCATATTTATTGGCAACTGTTGTGAGCGATTGTCCTGCTGTTACCTTATGCAACACTACAGAATTACTGGAAACAGTTTTAACCGCCTTTGCTTTTCGGAGATCCCTTATATCATCGGTATTCGCCTGAACCACGCGCATGCTTACTTCTAAGTCTGTATTATTTAATACCTCATAAACTCCGGCATAATCAATATCTCTAAGTTTTGGCATGATGATCCGTTTCGGATCTTCATCAGTACCATTTACAATCTTTTTCTTATATGAAGGATTGAGTGCAAAAAGAGCTGTTTCATCAACATTTAAAGCTTTTGCCAAATCGGCTAAAGAAACAAACTTATTGGTTTGAACGGTATCTGTTTTTAAGAATAAGCTACAAGCCTGAGGAGAAATCTGATGTTTGTTTGAATAATTCATTACATACACTGCAGCTATAAATGCCGGCACATAATTTCTAGTTTCTTTGGGCAAAAACTGTCTGATGGCCCAAAAATCTCTTGAATCTGCTTTAATCATCGCACGTGTTACTGCTCCTTTACCACAATTATAGGCAGCTATGGCCAGTAACCAATCGCCCAGTTCTTCATAGGCATCTCTAAAATATTGTGCGGCAGCGTAACTGGCCTGTATGGGATCCTTTCGTTCATCTACAAAATTATCCATCTTTAAACCGTAAGCTTTCCCGGTACCAAACATAAACTGCCAAATACCTGTTGCCCCCACTCTGGAAATGGCATGTGGATTCATTTGCGATTCAACAATGGTGAGGTATTTAATTTCCTGCGGAATATCGAAGTCTTTTAACGCCTTATCAAAAATTGGAAAATAGTAATTGGATAAGCCCATCATTTTGCCAAATAAATCTTTTCGCTTGGCATAAATATCGATATACTGCTGAACGTATTCGTTATAAGGGAGTGGAACGGTTTTAGCAATAGAATCTAAACGGAGCTTGTAGATATAATTTTGCCCCATCAACAATGGGTTTTCGTAGATAAGCGGCACCGAAACCGGGTCGGTATTGATGAAAATATTATCCTGTATTTGTGGAAGACTATCAATCTTAACTTTCTGCTGGGCAGACGTGACAGAAACTAATCCTATGAGGGCACATACATTGGTAAAAAGTAATTTTTTTATCATGGGCAATTTGGTTTATCCAGCGTTATTTTTCAGTTATCCTACTGAAATCTTAATCAGAATGTTTTCCGATTTTGCCGGAAAAACACAACTAAACGCTGCGCATATTTTAAAAAATATGCTTATTTTAAAAATGCCTGAGAAAAAGCAAGGAGCTTGTCTTCCTCAAAATGTTTGGCTGTAAATTGAATACTTAACGGCAAGCCAGCTGTATTATTGCCTAAAGGTAAGGCAATTGCCGGATTTCCGCTCAACGAAGGCAACACTGTAAAGATGTCGGCAAGGTACATCACCAATGCATCCTGCATGTTATCGCCTATTTTAAAAGCTGTTGTTGGTGCCACGGGCGATAAAATCAAATCATAATCCTGGAACAAATTATCCATCTTTTCTCTGATTAACCGACGAACTTGCTGTGCTTTTTGATAATAAGCATCGTAATAACCTGCACTTAAAACAAAAGTTCCCAATAAAATACGCTTCTTCACCTCTTCGCCAAAACCTTCTGCACGTGATAATTTATAAAGATCCGTTAGTGATTTTGCTTCCAGGTTCCGGTGTCCGTAATGCACACCATCATACTTGGATAAATTCGAAGATGCTTCTGCAGTGGTTAAAATATAATAGGCAGGAACAAGATAATCTAAAAGATCAAAAGATACATACTCAACAGTATGGCCTTTTTCTTTAAGGTCGGCTATAGATTTTAAGATCGCATCCTTGATTTCCGGATCAAGTGCATCACTTTCTATGGTTTCTTTAAGAACAGCTATGCTCAGTTTTTTCGCCTCATTTAACTGCGCCGGATAATCTGGCACCGCTAATGGAGATACAGTAGAATCATTATCATCAGCACCAGCTAAAACCTGAAGTAAAAGCGCCGCATCTTCAACAGAAGAAGTAATGGGCCCAACCTGATCAAATGATGAGGCATAAGCAATCACGCCATACCTTGAAATTCGCCCATAAGTTGGCTTTAAACCAATCTGACCACAGAAGGCAGCTGGTTGTCTCACTGACCCGCCAGTATCCGTACCAAGGGCAGAAAGGCACATATCGGCCTGAACAGCAATGGCAGAGCCACCAGAAGATCCACCGGGCACTAGTTCTGGGTTTGCCGCATTTTTGGCTGGCCCGAAGTATGAAGTTTCATTAGAGCCGCCCATGGCAAATTCATCGCAATTTAAGCGACCAATAATTACGGCATCTTCTTGCAGCAAGCGCTGAACAACGGTAGATGAGTAGGGCGATACGAAGCCATCGAGCATTTTGGATGATGCTGTTACTACATGATCCTTATAACAGATATTATCTTTAATACCAATTACCATCCCGGCAAGTTTACCTGCGGTTCCTTGCTCTATTTTCTGCTGTACTGCTTTCGCCTGAACTTCGGCCGAATAAAAAAACACCTCATTAAATGCATTGAGGTGTTCATTATCTGAAATTTGCTTAAAATAATAAGCCAATAAATCGGGTAAAGTAAGTTGCTTTTGCGAAATGAGTGCCTGGATCTCTTTTAGAGCGCTGTATTTCTTCAAAACTTAAAATTATAATAATTAAACGGTTTTATCACGGTTTGAGGGATCAACTTGTTCTCCATCTACGCCATCTTTACCATCTTTAAATTCTTTAACACCTTTACCTAAACCTCTCATCAGTTCGGGAATTTTTTTACCACCAAATAATAACAATACCACTACCGCAATAATGATAATTTCTGGTGTTCCAAGCATTGCTGCTATTGTTGTATTTAACATAACTTTTTTGTTTAAACTTTTTGACTGTCAGTTACAATTTTTTCATCTATTGGAGTGCTTGACGGATGATTGTCTGTTGTTGTCACCTTTTCATCTACCGGAGCAGTTTCTGCTGCGGGCTGATGAGATTGATTATTTGCAACTTTTTCTTCAGCTTCTTCTTTATCTAAATCCATCGCATTGATGTTTCTATGGATTTCACGTTTAACACCATCAGAAGCATCTTTAAACTCTCTGATTCCCTTCCCTAAGCCTCTTGCCAATTCTGGTAATTTCTTACCTCCAAATAGCAAAAGAACTACCACTAAAATGAGTACGATCTCAGACCCACCCATATTTAAAAACTCTAATAACGTTCCTTGATACATCACTAATCTATTTTATACAAATATAAACATTTTAAAACTTTCTATTTACTAATCCAGGCTTCAGGATTTAAAGCCCCCTGACCCCTTCTAATCTGGAACTTAAGTATCGCATCGTCACCCGTTTTGGCTACTGCACCAATCGTTTGCTTGGTATCAACAGAATTACCCACACTTACGCTCACTCCTCTCAAATTCTGATAAACAGTGAAGTATTCTCCATGGTTAATTACCACTGCCGTTCTACCCATAATATTTTGAACCATCACTACTTTACCTGCAAATACTGCTCTTACCGCAGCACCATCTGCTGTTGTAATGTCTACACCATCATTAGAATAAGATGCCTGATCTACTTTATGTAAACCAAACCGCTCCGTAATCGTTCCGGTAGCTACCGGCCATGGCAATCTACCTCTATTATTTTCAAAGCCTGCTGAAAGTCTTGCTGCTTCCGGAGTAGCAGTTAGCAGCTCTGAAGTACTTTTCTCCCGTGCAGCCGGTGCAGTACTTGTAGTTGGGGCAGGTTTATTTTCTGCCTTTGCTTTTGCCGCAGCAGCTCTTTCTTCGGCTGCGCGTTTTGCTGCTGCTAAACGTGCTTCTTCTGCTGCTTTCCTTCTCGCTTCTTCAATGGCTCTTTGAATTGCAGCAGCAATTGCCCTGTTAATTTGTGCCTGTTCTTTTTTCTTTGAATTGATATCCTGCTTGAACTGACGTTCTTGCTTCGTTAGCTGATTTAAGGCAACAGCCTGCTGATTCTTATCTTTTCCTAAACGTTCTCTTTCCCGCTCCTGCTCTTTCAAAAGATCACTTTTCTCCCTCAGGGTCTTATCCAATACCTTGATTTTTCCATTTAAATCCTGCTGGGTATTTTCGATATAACCAGCCTGTTTCTTACGGTACTGACTAAATTGTTGCAGATATTTTATCCTTTTGTAAGCCTGATTAAAATCTCTTGCAGCAAAAATAAACATCATCTTCTCATAGGCATTTCTATTTCGCTGCGCAAAACGGATCATCCCGGCATATTCCTTTTTAAGATCACCTAACTGACCTTGTAGTGTATGTACGGTATTTGTGTTCTGGGAGATTTGATTATCAAGGTTTTTTATTTCGGAATTAATGGTTCCGATTTTATCCTGGCGGAGGCGAATCTGCGCATTGATGGCATTAATCTGCTGCAGGGTTAATTTTTTACCGCTGGCCGTTTTATTCAAATTCTTTTGGAGCTGTTCAATTTCACGCTGGATAGCTTCTTTTTTCCTTCTTAGCTGGCTTTCGGTTTGTGCAGTAGCCGAATAGGCAAATACGCTTAAAAACAGGATAAATATGATTTTCTGTAGCTTCATCAAGCCAAAAGTATAAAAATTTTATAGGAAAAGACATTAAAATTTAGATACAAAAGGCTTTACAAATAATCTTCACCTCATCTTCATCCGAAAATTTCCAGCCATAAAAAAAACAGTCATCAAATAAGCGGATGAAAATTCAACCCAAATATTTGATGACTGTAGGATAGCTGTTAAGCGAGTACTGATAAATTTACTTCACTAATTTGTAGCTATTTGGAACTTTAAACGGAAACTCCAATGGAACATTACCATCAATTTTCACAAATTTTAAGTCGATATTTATTTTTTTCATCCCCGATAGGGTATTGATTTTAAGTGCACTGGGAAATAAAGACTCATTTAAATCCTGGTAATCTGAATAAGTTACCTTCAATGCCTGCCCAGATTTTGAATCATTCAGGTTTGTTTCTTCCACCTTTAAAAGTGTATTAAATAACAACCTGTAATCCAGGCTTTCTTTACTTCCTGTTACCACCCAAACGCCATTCTCTTGTTTTAAGTTAGATTCTGGTGTTAAAAACTCACCCATTGCATTGCCGGTTAACATCGCCTGTAGCGTATTAAAGTTAACTTGCTTATTGGTGAAATTATAAATGTAACTAAAAGGCTTACTCAAATATTCACTCTTCGCCCTGTTCATCACCTTAATACTATCGGGTGTAATGATGGCTCTGGCTGGCTCATACGCACCACCCAATGCCGTGATACTTACCCAAATGATTTCCTTATCTTTTATTCTGAAGTTCATGGTCACCTCATTCGAGTTACCAGCAATATCTAAGGTGGCTTTCGCTTTTAATGAAAGGGTATTAAACTTCAGTTGTTTACTATTTAACGAAGCTAAAGCTTCGGCCTTTGTGTTATCTGTCTTAACTTCTGTAGCAGCCGGGGGGGCAACAACGATTGCTTTTTTAGGCTTGCAGGCAGATACAGAAATCACTGTTCCTGCAATTAGCAAACTATTTAAAATACTTCTTCTCATTAATTTTTTTGTTTAATACTTCAGATCCGTTTCCTGCCAATTTTGCCTTCTGCCACTGTACAAGTGCGGCTTCCTTATCCCCTTTCATAAAGAGGATATCACCATAATGTTCCAGATAAACACCGTTTTTATTGGTATTGTTTTGCAGTGCTTTTTCTATCCAAACCTTGGCCAGATCATATTTTTGTTGCTTGAACAAGATATAGGCATAAGTATCTGTAATGGATGAATTATTAGGCATAGCATTGGCGGCTGTCTCCGAATATTTTGAGGCTTTGGCCAGGTCATCATTTCTCAAGGCAAGATAGTAAGCATAATTATTCATGATAAAATAATTATCAGGCTCTATTGCAATTGCTTTTTCGAAGGCTGTTTTTGCCAAGGCAAAGTTGTTTTGATTAACATAGATATCGCCCTGCAAAGCAAAAACCTGTGCCTGTAAACTTTTGTTATCGACATCTAACTGCAAAGCGGTTTTTAAATTACTTTGTGCCAGATCCAACTTACCTGTTTTGAATAGCGCATAAGCCGTATAGTAATAAAGACTGGCTTGATTGGGGTAAATTGTTAGTGCTTCATCACCCATTTTTACGGCATCATCATAGTGACCCAACAACGTTTGGATATTAATAATTTGCTCCCAAACCATATAAACCTGGTCGTTTAATTTCAATGCAGCCTGATACTGAACTAAAGCTTCTTTTAACTTATTCTGCTGATATAAAACATCACCATAAAGTGCCAGTGCTTTTGCATCCGTTGGATTTTTTTCTGCTACAAGCTTACTTAATACGGTAACATTTTCAGCCACCACCGGATCACTCAACTTTGAAAACAGCGCCGCAATAATTTTTACCTTTTCATTTAACGGCATTTCAGCGCTTTCGAAAGCCAATTTTAATGATGCAAATGCCAGCGCATCATTTTTCTGTTTGCCATAAATATCTGCAAGACCCAGGTTTACTTCAAAATTACCAGGTGCCAACTGCTGCGCTTTCAATAAAACTTTTAGCGCTTCTGTATCATTACCTTTTTGAAGCAATAAGCCAGCAGCGTAAAGGTAATTTTTAATATCGGCCTGATTACCTTCAAGCAGCTTTACAATGTCGCTTTCTGAGGCTCCTGAATTTGGTTGAAAACGTTTTTTGGCGATGAGGAGTTCATTCGACTCACCAAATTTCGCCAGAATTTCATCGTATGTTTTTTGTGAAGCTTCTGTTTGATTGGATAGAAACTGTGCATTTGCCTTATCAAAATAATAAGCTTCATTCTCCGGATCTAGCTTAATTAACTGATTAAACACCCCAATCAATTCAGGCATTTTATTGGTGCGTTTATAAACTTCGGCAAGTAAACGTTGATACCATGGATTGTTTGGCTTAATGTTTATTGCTTGTCTGATATTTAATTCAGCATCCGACAGACGATCTAAACGCAAATTCGCATTAGCCAGTTCGAAAAGAGCGGCATCGTTACTTGGCTCTAAACTAACAACCTTATTAAAATTAGTTAATGCAAGGGCATAATTATCGGTCATTTTATCTCGCAAGCCGGCAAAAAATAATTGTTTTACCATGTTGCTATCACGGGCAGTAGCCACAACAGGAACCTGAGCAAAAGTTTTTCCGCCAAAAGCTAACAATGCAAGTAAAATGTACCTTTTTATCATATATTAAAAAATGAAGGATTGATTAAAGGAGTAAAGGATGGAATAATTGAAGGATGGAATAATTGAATTAGTGAATTATAAAAATGATTGAAGGTTTTAAAATTCTATAAATCCTCATTCAAAATTCTTTCATTCAAAACTCAATCACTCTTTCATTCAAAACTCTCTCATTCAAAATCCTATCCCTCTCTCATTTAGTTTAACCTTTCCCTGTATGTCCGTATCCGCCATCTCCCCTTAGTGTTTCGCCAAGGGTTTCAACTGCTTGCCATTGCACAGTTTCATGTTTAGCCACTACCATTTGTGCGATGCGATCTCCGTTAACGATCTTAAAATCTGTATCCGATAAATTAACCAATAACACTTTAATTTCGCCACGATAATCTGCATCGATAGTGCCAGGCGAATTTACAATACTAATGCCATGTTTATAGGCTAGTCCACTTCTGGGCCTGATTTGTGCTTCAAAACCAATAGGCAATTCAATAAATAAACCTGTTGGGATGAGTTGGCGCTGCAATGGTTTAAGTGTAATTTCTTCTATAATTGATGCCCTTAAATCCATCCCCGCAGCATGAGCTGTTTCGTATTGAGGGAGTGGATGTTCAGATTTATTAATGATATTAATATTCATTTTATAGAGAAGAGCGGGTTTTGTGTAAATAAAATCTATTATCGTTTTAAAATCTTCCTTAAATCGTCTTTTTCAAAATAAGCCACACCACCAATAAATGCGATGAGCATGGCATTGCCGATATAAATGTTTTTATTAAAGATAAAGAACGATGAAAATACGATAATAGTGGAAACAATTAAATAAGCCAGAATCTTTTTTAGGTTGTAGGGAATCGGATAATATTTTTGTCCTAGAATGTAGGAAATAATCATCATGGTGCCATACGTGGCCATCGAGACCCATGCCGACCCCATATAACTGTATTTTGGAATGAGAATCATGTTAAAAACAATGGTGATTACTGCGCCGACTAAGGAAATATATAAGCCAAACCGGGTTTGATCAGATAACCGATACCAGATCGAAAGATTCATATAGATACCTAAACACACATAACCAACCAGCAGATAAGGAACGGCTGGCAACCCAACCCAATATTCTGCCAGGTGAGCCTGATCTCTGCTGATAAAATATTTCAAGATTTCGATATTGGCTGTTAAAGCAACGAAGAGAATGGAAAGTGCAATCACAAAATATTCTAAAATCTTGGCATACGTAACTTTTGCATTCTCATTTTTAGCGTAGCTAAAGAAAAATGGTTCAGCACCTAACCGGAAAGCCATGTTAAAAATACTGAGGAAGATGGCTAGCTTACACACTGCTCCATAAATCCCTACCTGTGCCTCAGTAGTGTAGCGGTCTAACAGTATCTTATCTAAATTCTCGTTAATGATAAAAGATAAGTTAGCAACGAGAACCGGCCAGCTGTACGACAACATATTTTTAAATAATGCAGCATCAAATTTAAACTGCACCTTCAAAAACTCTGGCACCAATAATAAAAAGGTGATGCCACTTGCAATCAGGTTGGAGATAAATACATATCCCACCCATTTATCCCTGAACCAGCTTTGAAAAAATTCGTGCCCAGGCAAATCGTGCTGAATAATTAAAGGAATGCCATAGATGAAAAATAAGCTTAACAATACATAACTCAAAATATTTATAAACTTAATGAGGCTATATCGGAAAGGTTTTCCATCGGCCCTTATTCTGGCAAAAGGAATCACACATACGGCGTCAGAAAATAGCAACCAGAGAAAATACTGCACATATCTCTTTTGATCCTGGTAATGAGACATATTGTTATTCAGTAGCCATTTCGTTATTGGTTCAGTAAAAACAAGGCCAGTAATTAAAAATAGAGTAGAAATAAAGGCAACAATTAGAAATGAATTATTGTAAACCTGCGCTTTCCGATCCTCATACTTATTTAAATACCGGAAGAAAGTAGTTTCCATTCCAAACGCAAGAATGGCATTTATCATGGAAGCATAGGCGTACATTTTGGTAAAAACACCTAAAGCTGCGGCGCCATAGCTTCTGGTAAAGATTGGGGTTAAAATAAAGTTTAATAACCGGGATGCTATGGTACTGATCCCATAAACCATCGTTTGCCCAAGAAACTTTTTATATACAGACAAGTGATTTTAGATTTTAGGATTTTAGGTTTTAGATTGAATAGCCATTCGGGGTTCTAAAAATTAAAATCGATTTAATTATAAAAATAATAATATGATTCCAGGTTTTAAATCGTAATTCGTCAATCTAAAATCTTAACTTAACCTTACCAGAGTAAATTCTTTTTCACCACTTCGAAATTGCGAAAATCTTTGAATATGCCATCGCTTACCGCTACATTTTCAACAACCGATTTATCTGGTCCTTCTTTGCACCAATCTATAAAAGCATCTAAAATAAATTGTTCGGCTTCTGCCTCGATATAAACAGAACCATCCTTTTCATTCTTAACAAAGCCGCGAATTCCCATTTGATCGGCTACGGCTTTTGTACTCGCCCTAAAGAATACCCCCTGCACTTTACCGATTACTTTGATATCAATGTGTTTCATTAATGGAAAATTTATGGCGCTAAGTTACGAATCAAGTTCTATAACGTCCACCGGGTAGATTAAATATCGAAATTTTGAGCAGCTAATTCATTTTTGGCCTTTAGAAATTCTTCCCAAATCTCTTCCAGGATTCGTTTTGCTGGTTTTATTTCTTTTAGCATGGCTGATACTTGCCCGATTTCCAGTTCCCCATTTGCAAGATCACCTTCAAACATTCCTAATTTTGCCCTCGCTTTACCTAACATTTCCTTGAGCTGAGTTTGGTCTGCACCTTCGGCTTCGGCCTGTGCAATGGCATCTGCAAATTCATTTTTAAGCAACCGTACCGGAACCAGTTTTTTCATTGCCAGTCTGGTATCGCCTTCGGCTGATAAAATAATTTTATTTTTAAATGCCGGATGGGCTGAAGATTCTTCTGCAATGGCAAAGGCGGAACCGATTTGTACAGCATCTGCACCAAGTGCAAAGGCAGCAAGCATAGATTTTCCACTGGCTATCCCCCCTGCTGCAATAACCGGGATATGTACGGCTTCTTTAATGATCGGAATTAAGCACATTGTTGTGGTTTCTTCTCGTCCGTTATGTCCGCCTGCCTCAAAACCTTCTGCAACAATTGCGTCTACCCCAGCTTCCTGCGCTTTCAAAGCAAATTTTGTATTGGCAACAACATGCACAACTGTGATGCCTTTTTCTTTTAAAATAGCTGTCCAGGTTACCGGATTACCTGCTGAAGTAAAAACAATCTTAACTTCCTCCTGAATAACGATGTCGATAATTTCCTGAACATTTGGATACAAGAGCGGAATGTTTACCCCGAAAGGTTTATCTGTTGCTTGCTTACATTGCCGAATATGCTCCAGTAAAATAGCAGGATACATAGAACCGGCACCAATGATACCTAAACCTCCGGAGTTAGAAACCGCTGATGCCAGTTTCCAGCCGCTACACCAAACCATACCTGCCTGGATAATGGGATATTTGATATTAAAGAGTCTGCAAATTGGGTTTTTTAACTCCATAATGGTTCATCTTTCCAGTTAAGTTTCAATCCTAAAGCGTATGGATCAACATTCGGATATTTCTCCAACAGGGAAACTAATTGAATTTTTAAATTATTTTGAGGCTGAATAATATTTAGCAAATATTTGATGCAACACAAGTGAATATAAAGCATATGCATTTCCTTCTCCTCCGGCACTTCCTTAATCCAATCAAATGGTGGATTTGGTAAAAGTTTGGGCCTGCCAGGTAGATTTTTATTCCAAAGCCTGCTATGATGTGCGCAGTAATTTCGTATTTGAGATAAAGATTGCAACCAACTAGGTAAAAAGGTATGGTTAATTAATCCCAATTCTTTAGCAATAGTATCTTTAGAATTTACATCATTCTTTAGGTTGCCATAAATTTTAGAGAGCGCCCCAAAGCTTGTCAGTTCCAATGTCTTCCAAGATGGAGGAAAACGCAAATCATCCTTATGCTTAGTTTTATGAGATTTAATAAAAATATCTTTAGATCGAGCTAATTCTTCTTCTATAACTGCTAAAGTTTTTACAGCTTCTGGTACATTTTGGAATATCTCCAATTTTTGGAACCACCAAGGGCCAAATTCGTGAGATAAATGATAAATTAACTTTGTTCGTAAACTAATTTCTATCTTTTCAATGGCATCGAAAGCAATCATACGAAGTTCTCTGTCAAAATTATATAACGAGATTACATCTTCAAATTTACTGCCGAATTTAAAAATGTGGTCATCCTTCGGCTCAGATTGCATTGGCCACCAATAGCCTGCCAGGCGATAATAACTAATATGAGACAAAAAATGAAAAGCTAGATCAGGATCAGAGATTGATAAACCTCGATCTATCAATTGAGCTATTTGTTCATCTATTTTTAGTGATTGCTTATTGTACATAATAAAAAAACAAAAAGCCTATAAAGCAAAAGACACGCCCTGGGACGCTGTTCTTAAGGGTAGCGTGGCGTGTACTGTTGATGCGAAGATAAGTAAATTCATTTATAAAGTATAATATACTATACCAATTTTACCACCTGATCATTTTCGATGGTAAAATCTGCTGATAATTTAATCAGGTTTAATCCTGGAGATTTACCAATTTCTATAGACCCTAATTTATCCGCCAGCCCAAGAAATTCAGCACCATTGATCGTAGCCCATTCCAAAAGCCTCTCAAATTCTACCTTCTTTAAAGATTGCAATGTTTTCATCTCAGATAAAATATTAAGCTGATGATTACTTGCCAGACTGTCTGTTCCTAAGGTGATTTTTAATTCTTCTGAAAGAAATAAATCAACATCGGGAAGGGAATTTTCAATGTATAAATTAGCCTGCGGACATAAGCACCAATACAAATAAGGATGATGCTGTTTTGCAAAGGCAATATCTGCTTTACTGGAAACCGTATTATGAACCAGCAATGTTTTTTGCTTTTTAATATAAGGTAGCCAGGTTTGTAAGGAAGTTTTTCCTGATGGCTTAAAAAATGATAAATTCAAACCTAAAAATTCATAGAGCTGTAGAAATCCTCCAGACATACTTTCAAAAAATTCATTTTCATTAGCCGTTTCCTGATTGTGCACACTGATGAATGCATGATCTTTTTCTGCAGCCTTATTAATTAAGCTAAAAAGTTCAGGTGAAACAGAATATGGGGCATGCGGCACCACAGACGCAGACAAAGGTAAAAACTGATCTTTGATCGCGTTGGCGAAATCCATAGTAGCCATTGCCCTTTCCGGATTAAAGCTCAATGCTTCAACAAAGGTGTGGTAATAGATTTTACTCTGTTGCTTAATTTCCTTTGAGATGATTTGATTGGAGATATCACCAACAGCTACAATCCCATTTGCAAACATTTGGTGGTCGGCCTTACGCATAGATAATTGAATCTCCTCCGTATCAGCCGATCTGCTTTTAATAACGGTTTGCACAAATTCTACCAGCCCCGTTTGTTCCGGAATCTGGCCTAACATGTGCGATAACTCTAAATGGCAATGGGTATTAACAAAGCCAGGAACGATGGCACCTTTATATTTCTCTATTGGTAAATTGAGTTGCTGAGCCGTGGCTTCAGATAGAATTTCTTGTATTGTTCCACCTATGTTAACTGAAACTACACCATTTTTGATAGGTGGTGTACTTACTGGAAAGACCCAATCGGCCGATAAGTATTTTAGCATGAAACAAATTTAGGAATTTTGATTTACGAATTACGATTTGCCAGTATGCAAGAAGATTTAGCGAAAAGTAGTTTGAGATTGAAAGAACGATCTAAAATCATAAATTTACAATCGTAAATTAAAAGAGCCTCCTATCGGAATCGAACCAATGACCTACTGATTACAAGTCAGTTGCTCTACCAGCTGAGCTAAGGAGGCTTTTAATCGGGCTGCAATGATAGAAAAAATATTCTTTTGGTAAAAATTTTATTTTATCTTTTTTTAAAACTGGTCTAATTTCATTAATGAAGATCAAATGCGAAGTTTTGCTAGCCTTTGTTGGGGAAATACTTCGAAAGTTTTGGGGTACCGTTACTAGAACTTGTGAAATTCTTCAGCGCACAGCCTTTTGAAATTTCGTAAGTTGATAAACTATAATTTTTAGACAGCTTCTTAAATAGAAGATTAATATCATAGTATCACCATTTAGAGAGAAAATCAGTCTTGATAGGTGGAAGATTAAGTGATTTGTAGACCAAACTTGTTGCCAATCCCCACAAGTTGTAGAGATATTCCCCACTTTTGTTTTTTTGACACATACTTAAACAATTGAAATAAAGCAATTTAACATATTATCGTGATTTGGCACCATTATGAAACATGAGCAAGTATTGTTACACATATTAAATATTAAAATTTACATACTATGAAAAAGTTCATTTTATCAGCTACATTCTTAGCGTTCGCAGGGTTCTCAGCAGTACAAGCAAGTGAAGTAAATACAATTAAAAATCCTGCAATTGTTGCAGTTCAAGATAGCGCAGTAAAAACTCCGGTTAAATTAGAGGAGCTTCCAGAGCCAGTAACAACAGCATTAAAATCAGATGCGTATAAAGGTTGGGAAGCAACAGAAGCCTGGTCTGTTAAAGAAGGCACTAAAGAATACTTTTTAATCAATGTTAAAAAAGAAGCAGAAACAGGTTCTGTAAAAATTGATAAAGACGGTAAACCAGTTCAATAATAAATTGCCCCAGAGGCATAATCAATAAGCATAACCTTTTGGTTGCGCTCAACTAAACGAATCACGAAACTATTTGATAGTTTCATCACCATTAAATATATAATAAGATGAAAAAATTAATTTTATCAGCTGCGTTCTTAGCTTTTGCAGGATTCTCAGCAGTACAAGCGAGTGAAGTAAATACAATGAAAAATGCTGCAATTGTTGCAGTTCAGGATAGTGCAGTAAAAACACCAGTAAAATTGGAAGAACTTCCAGAGCCAATAACAACAGCATTAAAATCCGATACTTATAAAGGTTGGACGCCTACCGAAGCATGGTCTGTTAAAGAAGGAACAAAAGAATACTACATTATCAATGTGAAAAAAGAAGCTGAAACAGGTTCTATTAAAATTGATAAAGACGGTAAACCAGTTGAATAATCCCAAATATTACATCTACCTAGTATAAGAAAGCCAGTTTTTAACTGGCTTTTCTTATTTTTGTTGTATGGCCAAAATCCTGATTATAGAAGACGATACAACATTTGCCCAATTACTCGAAGGTTTTTTGACAAAACATGGCCATGAAATTTCTTTGGCTACGCATATAAAACCATCGTTTAAATTGATTGAAAATGAAACCTTCGATCTATTTTTAATCGATTATCGCCTACCTGATGGAATCGGTTTTGATGTGATTACGCACAACAGAAACCTGGGTATCTCCACACCAATCATTATCATGACCAGCTTTAATGATGTTCGTACGGCAGTAAAATCCATGCAAATGGGAGCCTTCGATTACATTACCAAGCCTGTTAATCCCGACGAACTTTTAATGGTGATTAAAAATTCCTTAACTAAAAAGGAATCAAAAACTGTTGAAATTGAAACTGCTGATGCCGATCTGATAAAAGGTAAAAGTGCCATTGCCGATCGGTTGTATGAACACATTGACCTGGTTGCACCAACAGATATGTCGGTTATTATTCAGGGTGAAAGTGGTACGGGAAAGGAATTCGCAGCCAGAACTTTACATCAGCAAAGTAAACGCGCCAATAAACCATTTGTAGCAATAGATTGTGGTGCTTTATCAAAAGATTTAGCGGCAAGCGAACTATTCGGACATGTAAAGGGTGCCTTTACAGGTGCCTTAAATGATAAAAAAGGACAGTTTGAAGCGGCAAATGGCGGAACTCTATTTTTAGATGAGGTGGGGAATTTGAGCTACGAAGTGCAGATTAAATTACTACGTGCACTTCAGGAGCGGGTAATTCAACCTTTAGGAAGCACGAAATATGTTACTGTAGATGTTAGAATTATTACAGCCACCAATGATGATTTATTGAACAGTATAGCGGGTGGCGAATTCAGAGAAGATTTATATCACCGCCTGAATGAATTTAAAATCCAGCTACCCCCACTTAGAAAGCGTGGTAGTGATCTTGAATTATTTATCAATCATTTTGTACAACTTTCTAACCGTGATCTGGATAGAAATGTAAAGAGTATTTCTGCAGAAGCAAAATCTTTGCTCCTCAATTACGACTGGCCAGGAAATTTAAGGGAACTTAGCAATGTAATTAAACGCATGGTGTTGCTAACGCCCGGAGAGGTGGCCCAGGTAAATGCCTTACCAGATGAAATGATGATTTCAGTAAACCGGCAAACCATGCCCGGAAGTTCTTCTGATTTAAAAGCAGTGACCGAGCAAAATGAAAAAACATTAATTGCTGAAACCTTAATTAAAGCCAAGCACAACAAATCGAAGGCAGCGAAAATGCTTAATATCGACAGGAAAACGCTTTATTCAAAAATGGAAAGATATGGGATTGCCTAATTTTTAAGCTTTTTCATTAATACCTTATCTTAACAAATTAATTGCTTCCACACGATAGTCTGTAACTATTGTGGTTCCAGCTCTTCCATCATTGCAATTAATGCAGCTAACTTCTTAAGCTGCTCACATACCGCATCTTTTATCTCCGGGTTTAAACCATTTTCTGCAATTTCTATTTCGAGCTGCCGCAATGCTTGCGCCAAAGTTTTCGAGCCCATTTGTGCCGTTCGGCCAGCAAGCCTGTGAACAATTAAACGGCTTTTATCCTGATCATTTTCTTCCAGATTGGTTTTCAATATTTCCGCATCATCGATACAATCCTGTTTAAATCTTGCGATGATCTTTTCCAGCATCTGCCGATCACCAAAGGTCATTTTTTCAATGGAAGAAAAGTCAAATTCAGGTGATTCGATTAAAAGTTCCGTTTTTTCGAAAATGGAAAGTAAATCCACCGCACGGAAAGGTTTTAAGATCAATCCATCAAAACCTTCACTTAATACCATCTCCCGCTCTTCTGGCAATACCTGGGCAGTAATGGCATAGAATTTAATGTTAGCAGGGAGTTTTTTCTTCAGGATATGACATAGTTCCAGGCCAGTTATCTCAGGCAAACGCATATCTACCAAAACATACTTTAGCTCAGGATCAGCCTCCTCATGCAAAATATCGGCAACCTGATTGAAGCTTTTATATGGAATTTTATTTTTCTCAAAAATTAATTCGCAGAGTTCCAGAATTAACCTGTCATCATCAATAACCCAAACCATTCCAGGGTTTACAATGGCATAATGATCCAGATCCAATGGATCAATTACCTTTTCTGTAGTTTCCTGATAGGTAAGGTAAATATTGAATATAGTTCCAATCCCCGCTTTACTTTTCACATGGATTCTTCCGCCCTGGCCATCAATTAAAGCCTTTACAATAGGCAGGCCCAAACCTGTTCCGGTTTGATTGAGCACATATTTTTCAGGAGATTCGATCTGTTCAAACTCGTTGAATATTTTCGGAATGTCTTTTTCGTCAAAGCCAATCCCCGTATCTTTAATGGTGAAATTAAAATGGAGGTTTCCATCCTGCTTTTTGCAGGTTACAGAGAGGGTAATTTCTCCCTTTAAAGTGAACTTTACCGCATTCCCCAACAAATTGAAAAGGATTTGTTTCAGCCGGAAAGCATCGCCACTGACAAATTCCACATCACTTAAATTTAAGTTTGTAACCAGTGTGAGTGATTTCTGTGCAGCCAACGGACGGATAACGGACGTAACTTCCTCAATAATCTTTTTAACATCAAAAACCTGGTGATTAAAGCTGAACTCGCCAGAAATAATCCTGTTATAATCCAGCACCTCATTTACAATCTGAAGCAAATGAATAGAAGATTGGTAAATGGCATAAACATCTTTTTTCTTTGGCTGCTCTTGTTGAGCAATCAATTCTGCATAGCCCAAAATAGACTGCAATGGTGTTCTGATCTCATGACTCATATTAGAAAGAAAGCGTTGCTTCGCCTTGCCATGATATTCGGCCAGATCTTTAGCCTCTTCCAGCGCTTTACGGTATTTATTACTCCGGGTAATATCAGTCAGGATTAAATACAGCAGGATAACCGTAAGAAAAAAGAAAGTAATGATGATCACTGTGATTTGTGTTATCCCATCGTTCACCACTTCCTTGGCTTGAATGCCATTCAAATCTACCTGAGCCACTGCCTCACCTTCTACTTCTCTTAGAATTTGCAGCATCTGACCGGTTAAAGCATTACTTGCGGTAGATAAGTCTGCTTCACGTTTTAAGAATTTCTGGCTTTTTCGACGTTGCTCACTCTCAATGTTTTTCAACGAGCCCGTCATACTCTTCATAATACTGTCTTCCGCTTTCGCGTTCAGTGTATCACGTTTCACCTTAAATTCTTCGTTGATGATTTTATAAACATCAGATTTCTTTTTCCCGAAAAGCTTACTTAAAAACCCTCTTGATTTCTGTTCTTCTTCTGGTGCAACAGTGGTAGTAGATGTGGTGGTTTCGGTGGTTAAAACAGCACTATCGGTTTGGCGTGCCCGCGTAGCTACCAGTTCATTTAGCTTCTGCACTTCGTTTGAAAACGATTTGGTGTTTACCAACGTCTCCCTGACTTTAAGGTAGGCAATGAACTGTTTATCTCGTTGTATTAATAAACTTTTAATCGATTTTATTCGGTTAAGCTGCAGGGAATCGCCGGCGTAGAGCGTTCGGAGAGTATCTAAACTTGATCTTAACCTTCTGGATTCGCGCAAGAAATTATAATTGCCCTGCTTATTAAAAGCTTCGTCACGCTGCAGTTGATCCAGCCTTGCTATCTTGTGTGATAAATCATTTACTATTCTTAACCGATCATTTGGCGCAGAAATTTCTTCTACCGTGTTCAGCATCCGCGTAAAGGCAAACTTGCTGATTCCCCAAGCCAGTAATAAGGCAAAACAGGCGAATAGAAACCCGATGATTACCTTACTTTTGATTGCCCTGAAAAAACGCTTTTGAATTGCGGCTGCCATGAACTATTGAGTATATGTTAATATTAACGAATTTTTCGCTAAAAAGACATAACAAACATTAGAATACAATGCTTCCTCTTAAAGGTTTGATTTATTTGCTAATTTTATGGCAACCCTGAAAACATGAACCGCATCGATCGCCTTTTCGGCATATTAACCCTCCTTCAATCTGCTAAATACATTACGGCAGAGAAAATTGCGCAGCGTTTTGACATGAGTATTCGTACGGTATACCGTGACGTAAAGGCTTTAGGCGAACAGGGAATCCCGATCAGCTTTGAGCATAATAAGGGTTATTTTCTTGTTCAGGGATATTTTTTACCTCCGGTTTCTTTCAATACAGATGAAGCAAATGCCTTACTACTGGTAGAAAGCCTGGTAAATGGTTTTGCAGATCACTCCATCCGTTCTCATTATTCTACCGCGCTTACGAAAGTAAAAGCTGTATTGAAAACCGCACAAAAAGAGAAATTAGAATCGTTAAATCAACACATCAAACTACAGATTCCAGAACGCTTAACCTTCAACTATACTTACCTTTCCCTTATTCAGCATGCCATTTCCGAAAAAAATTTAATAGAACTGGAATATAAAAATGTACAGGAAGTGGCAAGCAAACGCTGTGTTGAGCCCATTGGACTTATCTTCTATGCTTTCAGCTGGCACATGATTGCATGGTGTCATTTCAGAAATCAATACCGCGATTTCAATCTAACCAGAATTCTTTGTTTAAAAAACCTGGAAACACCATTCTCGAAAAAAGACCATATGCCTTTAAGCGACTATATGAGTATGTTACCTGTTAATTTTTAATGCCCTCCGTTTTTCTTAACCTGATTTTGATAATATTTACTGCCTTTTACATCCCGGTCTGCGACCACCCCCTCCGTTGGACTATCACGTAGACACCATAAATTTATAAAGATCTTTTGCCCGCTCTTTGCCGCGGAGGCATGGTAATTTTTCACAGTTAATATTGTTTTTAGCGGTGTTCAAGAATGCTGCGCATTTTGGAGCGCCAAAGTACCCAAAATGCTTTGTCAATCCAACTAGGGGCCTTTCACACGTCCCACACTCATCAAAAAAACAGCAGCACTTCGTTTTGTGTTCAATACCTTTTAAAGCTTTGAATCCGCTTTATATACACAAAACCACTGCGTTTAAGGTTTGTCAGTGCAATATTATACTACTGTACAACTGTTTTTTTGATTTCCCCGGCCCTTGGGATTAACGGCGCTCTTCGGTGAGGCCTGTACTTTATTAAAGTTAGTTAGCAAAATGTATAGTCATATCTCCGTACGATTAAAAATATTTCATTTTAATTTTAGCACTGCCATAGGGTTGTCAGTACGGCGTATTTCCTTTGTATCACCAAAACAAAAAACTATGAGTTTCGCTGACATATTATTAATGGAATTACAAGGAATTGAAAAATCAAAACAACAAAATATGGATATTATTAAAGCATTATTAAAGGAATTGGAATCAGAATTTATCACGACTAAGAAATTTCTGGCACTTGTACCAGCAGATAAATTTGATTGGGCACCACATGAGAAAAGCATGAAAATGAAATCACTTGCTAGCCACATTGCAGAACTTCCTGAATGGGTTAGCCTGGCGCTTACTACCGATGGATTGGATTTTGAGACTGCTCCTTATCAGGAAAAAAAGGTAGAAAATAATGATGATTTGCTTAAGCTGCTGGAAGAAAGCTATGAGAAAGGGAAATCAGAATTGGCGCAATCGAAAGTAGAAGATTTCGATAAGCAGTGGATTTTGCGTAACGGCGAGCATATTTTAGGCGACTGGACCAAGTATGAAATGATGCGCACCGCATTGAGTCAAATCATTCACCACCGTGCACAGCTAGGTGTTTATTTAAGAATTTTAAATATCCCCATCCCTGGCAGCTATGGCCCAAGTGCTGATGATCAAAGCTTTTAATCGCTGAAAAACTAGAAAATAATAAAACCCTGGCCATCCGGCACAGGGTTTCTCAATTGT
Source organism: Pedobacter sp. N23S346 (assembly GCF_048515415.1). Classification (NCBI taxonomy): domain Bacteria; kingdom Pseudomonadati; phylum Bacteroidota; class Sphingobacteriia; order Sphingobacteriales; family Sphingobacteriaceae; genus Pedobacter; species Pedobacter sp. N23S346. Next base: position 22,892 of record NZ_JBLYEE010000013.1, on the reverse strand, counting down.
CCCCAGTGACACACTATAACAAAAGTGTTTCTTTATTATACTGGATTTACCATCAGTATAAATTGCTCAGTGCCTTATGCACAAAGCGATTTATTGCCGACAGCTATTTTTGGGTAATCTATCTGTTCTAAATAATCCTGGTAAGCGAGCAGGACACCTTTTTCTAACCCCACTATAGGCTGCCAACCCGTGTTTTTAATTTTTGAAACATCAAGCAGTTTTCTTGGCGTTCCATCTGGTTTCGAAACATCGAAAATTAAATTCCCTTCATATTCTAAAGCTTTTGAAATGGTAGTCGCCAGTTCCTTAATGGTCAGATCTTCACCTGTGCCAATGTTAACAATCTCGCTACTGTTATAAACTTTCATCAGGTGAACGCAGGCTTCTGCTAAATCATCAGCATATAAAAATTCTCTTTTGGGCGTTCCGGTGCCCCATACGGTAACCTCTGGAGTACCTTCATGTTTTGCTTCATGGATTTTGCGAATCAAAGCGGGTAAAACGTGAGAATTCTCCAGGTGATAATTATCATTTTTACCGTATAAATTGGTCGGCATGGCATTAATATAATTCACACCATATTGCTTAGCATAAGCCTGACACATTTTTATTCCGCAAATTTTGGCGATCGCATACGCATCATTAGTTGCCTCCAGGGCGCCAGTTAAAAGATATTCTTCCTTTATGGGCTGCGGTGCAAGTTTAGGATAGATACAAGACGAACCCAGGAATAAAAGCTTTTTTACTTTGTTAACCATCGATGCATGGATCACATTGTTCTGAATATTGATATTCTGAACTAAAAAATCTGCCGGGTAAGTATTATTGGCCAGAATCCCGCCAACTTTGGCCGCAGCTAAAAAAACGTAATCTGGCTTATGTGTTGCAAAAAAATGGTCTACTTCCAACTTATCAGTAAGATCCAGTTGTTTTGAAGTTCTTTTAATGATATTGGTATAACCTTGTTTAATAAGGGCTCTCTCTATCGCCGAACCTACCATTCCTTTGTGCCCAGCAACGTATATCTTCGCGTCTAAATCTTTTAAATCCGTCTGCTCCATTTTATTCATATTGGTTTTTTATTACGTAACCTGATTCTTTAAGTAACTGGTCTTTTTTGAAAAGCTCAACATCTGCTTCAACCATTTCACTTACCAGCATTTGCAGGTCATATTTAGGTTTCCAGTTCAATAATTGGTTTGATTTAGTCGGGTCTCCAACCAAAAGATCAACTTCAGTAGGTCTGAAATATTTCGGATCAACTGCAACCACTTCTCTTCCAATTTCCAACTGATAATCAGGGTGATTACAGTATACTACAAATCCTTTCTCGTCTACACCAGTACCAGAAAAACCAATTTCGATACCAATTTCAGCAAATGCCAATTTTACAAATTCGCGTACCGGCGTCGTAATTCCTGTTGCAATTACAAAATCTGATGGCGATTCTTGTTGAAGAATTAAATACATGGCTTCAACATAATCTTTCGCATGGCCCCAATCTCTTCTGGCATCAAGATTCCCTAAATAAAGCATATCCTGAAGGCCTAAACCAATTTTAGCAACACCCCTTGTAATTTTTCTGGTTACAAAAGTTTCGCCTCTAAGTGGGCTTTCATGATTAAATAAAATCCCGTTACAAGCATACATGCCATAGGCTTCTCTATAATTTACAGTAATCCAATACGCGTACATTTTGGCTACTGCATAAGGCGAACGTGGATAAAAAGGAGTGGTTTCACTTTGTGGCACCGCTTGTACCAATCCATAAAGTTCTGAAGTAGAAGCCTGGTAAATTCTGGTTTTCTTTTGTAGGCCTAAAATTCTGATGGCTTCTAAAATTCTCAATGTTCCAATCCCATCTGCATTTGCAGTATATTCCGGAACATCAAAACTTACCTGTACGTGAGACATTGCGCCAAGGTTATAAATCTCATCAGGCTGTACCTGTTGAATGATTCTGATCAGGTTGGTTGAATCTGTTAAATCACCATAATGAAGAACCAAATTTCTGTTTTCTACTTCCGGTCCCTGATACAAATGATCAATCCTATCGGTATTAAACTGTGAACTTCTTCTTTTAATTCCGTGTACTTCATAACCTTTTTCTAATAAAAGTTCTGTTAGATACGCACCGTCCTGACCGGTTATCCCTGTAATTAATGCCTTTTTTTTCATTGCCTTTTTTATTTAAATATTTTTATTTTTTCTTTAAAATGCGTTTTCATGACCTTTGAAAACCTGTCTTGCAGTAAGTATGATTATCTTTAAATCAAGTTTATTCGACCAGTTTTCTAAATACCAGATGTCGTGTTTTACCCGGTTCTCCATCATTTCGTTTCCGGTTGTATTTCCCCTAAAACCCTTCACCTGTGCCCAACCTGTAATACCAGGTTTGATGCTGTGGCGAACCATAAAATTATCAATGGTTTGCCTGTACTCTTCGGTGTGCTTTAACATATGTGGCCGTGGACCAACCACACTCATGGTGCCATTAAGCACATTGAAAAATTGCGGTAATTCATCTAAACTGGATTTTCTTAAGAACCGGCCAATACCCGTAATTCTGGCATCATTCTTTTGCGCATGGTTAGTGTGTGCGTGATCATTCACCACCATGGTTCGAAACTTATAGCACCAAAATGCCTGATCATCCTTACCCGTTCGCTTTTGCTTAAATATTACTTTACCCTTGCTATCTGCTCTGATCAGGATCGCAATGATGACGTAAACCCAGCTAAAAGCAACCAAAACCGTTAAACTGAATAAAACATCAAACACTCTTTTCAGCTGTTGCTGAAATAAATATTCCCGGTTGGCTGCTTCAAGTGGGTCACCCAAAACAAACTGGCCGTTTAAGTTTCCTGATAGTTCGGTTTCGTAATGTTCTATAATCGATTCATCAGATAAGTTGAAATTGTTCATGGCTGTTGAGGCTTAATTATTATTGCTGAAAACCAATTCTGTTTTAATTTCCTTAATCTTCGGCACAATGGCTTTTGATTCTTTCCCGGTTTCTATCTCAGTGAATAACCGTTTTAAAATCACCTCCCTGTTCAGCTCTCTCATGGCATATGCGCGGGCATTATGTGTTCTCGCCTGGTGATCGCCTGAACAGCAGGCCAGTATGGTACTGGCTAAAAGATTTTCATCTTCACAATTAATTACCACGCCCATATTATGCTCCTTGATAATTTTATGCAGTGTACTTCCCTGCTCTGCAGTAACCAGCGCTAAGCCGCCCGAAGAAAGTATTCCAGCCAGTTTAGATGGCATCATTAAATCACAGGCATTTTTCTTTTGCAGCACCAGGTGGACATCACTCATATTTAAAAACTCATTAAAAATATGAAGTGGCTGTAAGGGCAGGAAGCTGATATTCATTAGTTTTTTATCACTTGCGATTTGTTGCAGCTTATTCCGGTATGGGCCGTTTCCACAGATAATAAACTGAATTAATGGATATTGCTGAAAATTATCGGCAATAGAAATCAAACTTTCTAAACCTTGCTTCTCACCGATGCTTCCGGAATACAATACAATTTTAGCATCTGGCGTAAAGCCCCATTGCTTTTTCAGTTCATCTCTTTTATTAATAGGATGAAATTCCTCTACATCTACCCAATTTGGAAACATGAGCACTTTCTTATCTGTCTTTAGTGCTACTTTTTCTAACATTCCCTCAGAAATAGTAGAAACGTATGTTGTTCTTTTGAGGATAAATTTTTCCATTTTCAGCATCAGGCCGAATAACGATTGATTCTTGATTACACCTAGATCTCTGGCGGCTTCTATCTGCAAATCCTGAATGTGATATACCATTTTACTTCCTTTAATAAAGCAGTAAAAACTACTTAAAAAACCAAGGTGAAATGGTGGTGCCACACAAAAAACATAATCGCTTTTCGGCTTAAACAGCAGGTAAATCATCATCAATAAGGAGGTGAGAAAGAAACTGATATCGTGCAGAATTCTCTTCTTCCCTGTTGGTGTAGAGGGTACATAAAGCGGACACCTGTAAATTTTCAGATCTCCCGTTTCATTCACCTCTTTCTTATAGAATAATCCTCTGTAAGGCTGTTGAACACTCCAGTTTGGATAATAAGGAAATGAAGTAACTACCGTACAATCATATCCATTCTTGACTAACCAATCAATCATCTCTCCTGAATATTTCCCAATACCAGTAAGTTCAGGCGAAAAATTAATTCCAAGTAATAAAATGCGCTTTTTTGCGATGTTGATTTGTTCCATAAAATTTGTTTTGAGCGAGCACATCCAAAGATTGATGCGTTTGTGTATGCTTACTGGTTAGCAGAAAGAGGCAATATTTTTATTCTTTAAAAAGAATGTTATGATGAGCTGATGATTACCGCAAACCGGAACACCATTGGTTATTAGTATTGGCAATTTATTTCGATAAGCGGTTTAATAATAGCTAAAGATTAATTAATCTGTAATTTTTCTATCCCGAATGTATACCGCAGGGTTTCCGGAGTAAATTTTTCTGGGCTCGAGATTTTTTGTCGCCACAGAATTTACAGTAAGTATCGCATGTGATAAACACTTCACTCCCGGACACACCACCGATTTTGCACCTACCCAAACACCATCATCTAAAATGATTGTACCTAAACGGTAAGGGAAATCTATTTTATTATAATCGTGATTTCCGGTAAGCAACATTGCCCCCTGAGAGATACAAACATTGCTGCCAATTTCAACATCGTCCAGGTTATCGATCCAAACCGATTCACCAATCCAACAGTTGTCGCCAATAGTTAGCCTGCCTGGGCTTTTAATAATCACCCTTGGTTTGATAATTAAACCTGCTCCAATTTTAGCCCCGAATAACCTGAGTAAACTCGCTTTCATCGAACTAGGCCATGGAATGCAACTGTTAAAAATCAGGTAATTAAAGGGATACCAAAGTACATCCTTCCATTTATTCCCGGCATTATAATCTCCGATATCGAACTTCGAAAGATCACTTTCTAATAGGTTTGCGGTTTCAACACTCATTTTAGTTTGGATTAGAGATGGCATCAACAAATTTGGTCGTCGCCGATACGGTAGCAAAGTTTTTGGTGAAGGAATAAAATGCATTTTTAGACATCATTTTCTTTGTTTTATAAGAGCTTTGCCCCCACGATTCCAACAACTTCTTCGTACCATCGATGGTATTATTGGAAACGTAACAGCCTCCATCTTCATTAATTTCCCGCCAGATGTTTACCTGATTGGAAATTAAAACCGGTTTCGAGCAGCCAAGTGCCTCTACCACGGCAATTCCGAAATTTTCCTGGTGACTGGGCAGGATAAAGGCTTCGCAGCCATAAAATGCACCCCATTTAGAAAGACCGGATAACATGCCTGTAAAAATGACCGATTTCCGAAGCAAATGATGTTGATCTACCTGCTTCTGAATCTTTTTACCAAATTCACTTTCTAAATCTGGCCCTGCAATAACCAGTTTTGGCAATAAGCCGGCAAGTTCTGAACGTGGATTTACTTCCACTGATTCTATAATGGATAAATAAGCATCCAGCAATAAATCAACTCCTTTTTTTTCGTTTATTCTACTTAGAAAAAGGATATATGGTGAATTATCCAATTGCGGACAACGGCTCTCAAATTCAATTTTCATTTCATCAACATATACTGGCGGATGCTCTACGCCTAAACCCGTAATGTAGGTTTTCTTCGGTTGGTAAGGCTTAAATGGCAACTTAGCCAAGGCAGCTTCTTCCTCGCAGGTAAATAAAATCCCATCAGCGGTGTTGATTAGTTTATTCTCGATAAACTTCCAGTAGAAAGTATTTCTCAATGCTTTCATTTTCCTTCCCGATGCCCGTTGGAAATAAGGATCGAGCATGCCGTGTGGCATTACAAATACCTGAGGTACTTTTTCGTCTTTTTTTGCAGATATGGTTTTAATGGCTTTCTGCAAAGAGAAGCCCATGTAAGTCCAAAGTCCGTGTACAATTATCTTATCGAAATAAGATAAATTGGTTACAAACCATGATGTAAGTCTTTTATTGTATCTCCACGGCCCTTTTCCACGCCCTAGCGCATGAACCGTGAATGGATCAGACTTGAAGAAAAAAGATTCAGCATCGTCTAAACTAACAACTTCGCTATAAATGTTTCTGGTAGATAAACCCGCAACGATTGTCCTTACTGCCTGACACACACCCCCTTCTTTTGGATCCATAGAGGATACGACGTGGAGAATCTTTTGCACTGGCTGCTCGCTCATTATGATAATATTTAGTTTTTAAGTCAAATTGGATTTGACAAGTTCATTAATTTGATCTATCGCATTCTGGTGATGAAAATGCTGATGAACCATTTGGTAATTCTTTTCTACAATGGCCATATATTCTTCCGGGTAATCAAGAATATGTCTGATCTGTTCTACAGGCTTTTCCCAGTCTATTTCAACAACCGGATTATAATCAAACAATTGCGTAATTTCTTTCGGCGCTGCGCCAAGAATAACACATTTCGAAGCCATGGCCTGCAAATAGCGAATCGTTAGCGTAGAAACTTCTCCAGCCAATGCCGGGTGCGTAACACAACGTGGAAAACAGATGCAAATTTGCGAATCGGCAAGTCCCGCTGTAAAATCAGCTGTGGTTGGAAACTGTAATTTCTTTTTTAAGCCATGAACCGCAACATCATGTGTTGCAGAACGTTCCTGGTACTGATAATTGATATGATGTTCCTCACAACCGTCTACAATAACTTCGTGATACTGTTGCCATGATCTGCCGAATGAAAGTAGATTAATTGATCTGTCTTTCCATTCTTTATGTTGATAGGCATGCACATCGATAGTTTCTGGTACCCAATGAACCTTACAGGTGCTTAAGTTTAACTTTTTGAAATGCTCGGTTGCCTGATAAGACGAAAGCAATAGCAGATCCAGGTTACTCTTAGTCACCAGTTCTGCTACCCGCTCATAATCAGGCTCCCAAACATCATAAGTCCACAATACCCGCAAATCACAATTGGTACCATAGTATGGAAATGTTTTTGCAGTGAGGTAATAGTAATATGGCAAGCCAAGTGACAGTACCGCACCTTTAATTTTTACCCGTTTCAACACGGGTTTAATCAGTGTTTGTATGGCAGAATAAAACCGGAGCGAAAAAGATCGTGGATTATATAGAACAGGGCCGCGTTTAATGGTCCAGCTGCTTTGATCTTTACAATAATCTTCAAACGCCATTAAATGTGAAATATCCGGGCTCGCTTTTGGAATTTGCGAAGTAACTAGAGTAACCATAGGTAAATTTTAAGCAGTAGTTATTAATTTAGCTCACTATCCGAACGTAGACCTGCTCAAAGTCATCCATCGCTTTTTTCTTGTTAAACCGTTTGGCATTTTCTATCGATTTTGTAATTAACGCTTCCTGATTTGGCGCATTCAAAACCTCTTCTACAACGAATGCAGCATCATTTGCCCACTGGCGTGGATTTTCTGTATCCCTCAGCGGAATAAGAAACCCTGCATCACTTACCACCTCTGTCATCGGTGCTTCGTTACTCGTAATTACCGGACAACCACAGGCCATGGCTTCTGCACTAGGCCAGCCAAAGCCCTCAGCAAAAGATGGAAAAAGGAAAAGTGAAGCGCCTGCATAAATCTGGCTTACAATTTCATCGCTTTGCCCAACCAGAAAATGAATATCACTTCTGTAAGACGATTCTTTCTGAACCTTTCCTATAAAATCATCAGGAGGTGGACCAACCAGTAGCAATGGAATTCTTTTTTTAGTCATCGATCGCCAGGCATTGTAGATTTCAATTACGCCATTTCTGTTTTTATACCAGTGATTACCGCCAACATGCAACAAATAGCCGTTACTTAAGTTGATCCCCAAAGCAAGCGACAAGGAAGCCCGAACCTTAATTTTATCTAACGGTTTGTAAAATGCCTCAAGTCCGTTATAAATCATGTAGGTATTCATCTTGGCCTCAGGCAATAATTTCTTTAAATCAGCATCCGTTTTATAAGAACTGGTGATGAAATGTTTTCCCTTTTTAAATCCATCGCGAATAAACTTCTGATATATTTTTCCGGTGAAACCAACTTCCTGACCTTTAATTTCGCCCATTGCGGCCCATTGAGATAGAAAATCGTGACAATGCATCACATGATTTCTATGTTGTACCAATGGTATCCATGGCCCCTGTGCCTGATCTGTAAATACGAAAATGGTTTCCGGACTTACTTTTTTAAGCCTTCTTTTTACCTGGATGGGAAACATTACATATTGATCTATATAGCCCATCCATTTTTTCAGTTTAGTCGGAAAAGGCAAATCGAAGAAGGTAGACTTCGGTGTCCAAACGCTCACGTCGTGTGCTTTATCCTTCATGCCATCAACAAGCATATTGGTAAAGCGTGGCATACTGGAAAACGCTGGCCTTTTCTCTGATCCAAAAAAATCAGGGTTTGAAAAGAAAATAATTTGCATAATATTTAGGTTGAGGCAGGTTTAAATGGGTTAGCTTGCTAAGGCACAATCAAATTTTCTTCGTTGTGCAGCAAATGCAGTAATATGATCCGAAAGTTCGGTGGCATTCGGTTTATCGATTACCCGTAAACGTTCTTTAATATTCAGGTTAATTTTTTCTGCTATTTTAAGCTTTGTAACCACCGAGCAACCTGCAGATAGTGCAGATTTTACTGCACTTAAACCTGGTTCGTTATCTTCAGTAACTAGTAGCACATCAATGGCATCATAATGACTGGATAAATCATGCTGATCATCCATACCGACATAATGTAAAGGCACGCCATGATCGATTAACGATTTCAATCCAAGATCGGTAAACTGATTAGCAGCATCTCCGGAATCAATTCCATATAAATGAATTCTAGATCGGATGTGATCTGGCAACTCACCCAGCATTGAATAAATCAAGCTAAATAATTCGGGCTTGAAGCAATAATCATTAATTGCAACTACAATCGCCGATGCATCTATCCTGGCTTCAAGCCGCTTGCGATGGCGTTTTTGTCGTTGTTTATCCCTTTCATTGAGCATATAATTGAGCAGTTAAATTGCCATTGATAATCCCTTTTCAAGGATGAGTTTACAGATATCTTCATTTCCCAGTTTCAGGTCTCTAACCTTTTTCATCCCGGCGTTTTTAATCGTTTCGATATTCTTTTCAGCCAGTAGTTTTTTACAAAGTGCTGCACATTCTTGTGCATCATTCCAAAAAACAGCTTCCTTACCATCCTCATAAAGTTCTATATGTTCGCTGGTGCGTTCTGCACATAACATGCCGCCTGCATAAGGCACTTCCATAGATCGGGTGGTATGTAAATCACGATTTCCTTTTGAAAGAAGACCGAGACAAATTTTAGCACCCTGTATGGCTGCGATGTAATCTTTCCCACCTAAATTTGGCCCGCGATAGAACGGCTTCAGCAAATCAAAATGCTGACTTTTAGGCCAGCGATCTCCCCAAATGGAAACAGAAATTCCAGCATCAATTAGTACCTTAAGAAATTCATCTCTATTTTCGTTCCGCATCCAGGTACCAATAAAGGCCACTTCAGATTTAAAACTTGCAGGGATTTCATCCGCATTTTCATACGGTGCATGTGCAACTTCATCATAGCTTCTCATTACCCGTAAAACATTTTTAGCGCCAAGTAATTTGCATTCATCCTCAGTTTCTTTTCTCACCACAGCAATTAAATCGTATAATTTTATAGCGGCTAAGAAACTATCAAACCTTCTTCCATCTCTTTTCCCTGTCGGATCATCAATGCTGTATAAAATAACAGGACAGTTAAACTGCTTTAAGATCTGCAGGCATTTTTCACCAAAAAACTCACCATTATCTACCCAGATGATATCTGGTTTTATGCCAGATTGTAAAATCTTTTTCAGTTCACCCTGAATAGCGGGCTGAACGAGGCGATAACCACTTCTAAAGTTTACAGCGCTCATTACAGAAGATTTGAAATAACCTGGTAAGGCTTCTTCAGGATTGTGATAAAGCAATATCCTGTGCCCAATTCTTTCCAGTGCCTTTGCGCGATGAAAGGCAGTAGAAAAATGGCGATTATCACCGAAATATAATATGTTAAGCATTACCTGTAATTTGATTTTGAAAACGGTTTATATTAACCCAATTGGATTATTGACCAGATTTAACGAATAAACCCGAAAATTTAAAAACGATAAAGTATAGAAACAAACTTTGCACATAACCCCTGATTAAGAAAGTAAAAGGGCCGGCAACACTTTCTGTAGGTAAATACTGAAAAATAGAAGTCAAGGCCAGTAAACCACATACGCTGAACACAATATTATGCTCCAGCTTGCCTTTAAGCTTGTATTTTCGGGTTCCTTTAATCACAAACTTATCGAACAACATAAACACAGGAATCATCACCAGGCCAAGAATAACCAAATACCAATAACCAAATGCGGCCATTCCCGTACCAGACATATTTCCTAATCTATAACCACCAAAGGTCGAATTTCCGGCACCTGCCAGGTTGTAGATGTAATCTCCGAAAGATTGAGCATATAAACTCTCTTTATCAATTCCTGGTTTGATTACCCTCAATATTGGATCAGGAAGCGCACCCCAAACATAATTGATGGTATGCGACCTCATTTGCGGATTATTCAACCCCACTTTTTCGGCCTGAACCAAACTGGCATCGCTATATTTAATGGTTGCGAAACGAGATGCAAAAGCATTATCTAAATAACGTTCATCCCAATCACTTTCAAACTGCTTATCCTCCAGTCGGCGTAAGGCGATTGCCCGATCATCTTTCATCGCAATCCAGGTTTTTTCAATCAGCTCCTTTTTGCTGAGATCGGAACGTTCTGAACGCACAAGCAACATTGCTGTTCCTAAATTACCCAGCGGGCCATTAATAAACCAGATTCCGAAAATAGCCAGAATCACCATCTTGTAATTAATCTTCGGTACGCTGAAAATCCCGATTAACAAGCCTAAAAAATAAGCAAAGCCGATAGAGGTAAACCCGATCATAAACACACCACGGCTATTTCTGGCAATACTTACAATGAAAAGCATAATCGTAAAGCCAACCAAAAGGTAGATGGTAGATTTTTTAACTTTACCTACACCGCCAAACAGGCTTTTAAAAGGAATGAAATAAGGTGCATAAGCAAAAGGAAACAGCGCCTGAATTGCTTTTCCAGAGGCATCTCCACTAATCTCGGTTGCCAAGGCCTGGTTAAATACCAATACATAAATATTCGCGAGAAATCCAATCAAACCCATAATCCACAATTGTGTATCCTTGGGCGTTTGGAAGAAACCCAATCTTCTTAAAATAGAAGATTCCCGGTCTCTTTGTACCGGCAAGAGCCTGTAAATGTAATGTGCAATGAACAGGACAATTAAAACCAGGCTGGAATGAAAAAATACATCCTGCGGTTTCTCTAAATTGTAAACAACAGCCTTAAATTCCATTGACGTAAACAGTAATGGAAAGTAAAATTGTGTAGAGGCAAAGCCAATAATGATAAATAATGATAATGGATATTTTTTAACCATTTCATCAGTAATGATAAACTCAGTTACAATTAACCAAACTATTGCAATGTTGGCCAGTACGATAATGTTATCAGTTGTCCAAAAGAAATAACACTGAAAACATAGTGCAATAAACAGGATCAACCTTGAATAAAATTTCGCTTGCCCCAAAAATGCAGAGCCTACCATCACTTTTACAAGTGGCATGGTTTTCCTGCCTTGAAAGGATTTATCTTTTTGATATGCCGAAATATTCATAATATGATTTAATTTTTACTCCCGAATCCGTTCAATATGGCCTTAGCCTTTATCACCGCCAGTTGCGGTAAGGTTAACCAGTAACGGTAAAGATTCCAGACCAATAAAAGGATCGAGATACAGAGAATTAAATGTTCGTAATTGGGTATAATGATCATCAGTACCACACCAAGACTTGTTAAGGCTACGGATGATAATGCAATTCTAAAACCTTGATGCGGCCATTGAAGACCTGCATCTACAAGCCACTTCTCTGCAATTTTGGTGAAAGCAACTGAAGCTGCAATTTCCGATAAGAGTAAAGCCATACCCGCACCTTTAATTCCAAATAAAGGAACAAGGCAAATGATACCCAGTACCGCTATTATCGCGCTCATAATCGAAATGGTTAACTGTGGCTTTAAAAGATTATTCCCTTTTACCACCGCAATACTGGGTTGAGATAAAGCAAAAACCAATACACCCAGCGAAAGCAATGCAAATAACCAGGGATCAAAACTCAGCTTACCCCTCGTCCATGCATTATAAATGACCGGGATAAAAGTTTGCACAACCAATAAACACGGTGCAATTACAGCAATAGTAACCAGCCAAAGTGTTCCAAAGGCAACTTCCGTTCTTTCCTGATCACGTTTGTGCAAAAATGTCATCAGTTCGGGCATCAATGGATTGATAATCGTCCTTAAGCCTTGCAATGCCACATTAGATCCTGTTCTGATGGTTGAAAACACAGCAATACCTGTAGCGCCAATTAGTGGCGACATAATTAGCCGTGCACCCTGCTGACGAACATTTTCTAAAAAGCCAGTCACCGATAAGTTGGTAGATCTTCGAAAACTAATCCAGCCTAATTCAAAAGAAGGCGATATCACTTTTATATGATGTCTTTTCAACAGCCTTAACATATCAAACCAAACAGGAATATCAAAAGCCACTTTAGCTATAGCCATTACCAAACCTGCTGTTAGCAAATCTGCACCAAACACCACTGCAATTGCTGGCGATACCAGTAAAACCGTATTGGTTAATACACTCCACCAGGCCATCCTCGGGAAATAACCAAAAGTGGCCATTACCCGGTTTAACAAACCACCAACAGTGTTGCAAAGAAGCCAGATAATAGATTGGATGAATAAAACATAAAAGGCCTGAATGGCTTTTCCCTTTAAGGATGATCCCAGATCTTTAAAAATCATAGGTAAAATATCCAGCCAGTAAATCAGTAAAACCACCACAACCTGGATCAGACCTAAAATTACGGCCACCATCATCCCTGACGACAGGAGTTTACTCATCTTCTTCGGAAACCGATCTCCAAGTTTTAAGAACTCGTAAGTCATGTATTCCTGAAAACCTAAATCGAAAGCACTAAGCAAACTCGAAAAAGACAATACAGCGAGCCATAACCCATAAGTTGCTGCATCCCAAAAGCTCAAATAAAGGGGTACCAATAATATTTGCGCAGACATCGCTACAGCAATTTGTACCCATGAGGCAATTGTTCCGGAAAGTATTCTCTTTGAGGCAGACATGGAAAGTGATTTTATTAAAATGGAAGGAGTGGTTTTAAAACCTCAGCGAAAGATCGGTGAATGCTCCTGAATCCAGTTTTCTATTACTTTTTTCGGCGTAGTAGCCATAATCCAATGCATAACCAAATCTGCTATCCATATAAATACCGTTAAAAACGATAAACATATTTCTTACTTTTTCCTCTTGATACAATTTCTCAACGAAATTAAGTTCGCTCTTAGCGGTATGATTATGTCTTACCATATACAAACAAACATCTGCAAACTGCGAAAGAATTAATCCATCGGTAACCAGGTGCATAGGTGGCGAATCAATCACTATGTGATCATATTCACTTCTCAACTGCATAATAAGATCTGCCATTCTATCACCTTCCAGTAACTCTGATGGATACATCGGGATAGGACCGGCACCAATAATCGATAGGTTTTCATTAAAAACAGATGGCTCTATAATGGAATGAAGATCAGTTTTACCCTCCAGGAAGGTACTTAAACCTAAAGCTGAATTTTTGACTTTAAATATTTTGGCTATCCGTGGCTTTCTCAGATCCAGCTCAAGAATGATTGTTTTTTTGCCTGTAGCCGCCAATGATAAGGCGAAATTACTCGCTACGAAACTCTTGCCTTCTCCAGCTACGCTAGATCCAAACAAAATCACCTGGTTAACTGAGCCGCTGGTTTGCTGTAAGATATTGGTACGGAGATTTCGAATTTGCTCTGTAATGGCAAAAGCACCTTTTTTAAGCATCACCAACTCATTTTTTCCACTTTCGTGAATCAATTCTGCAATTACCGGCACCGATGTACCAATTTGGATATCATTAACCGTTAATACCTTGTTGCGAAGATTTTTTCTGAAAGACAATAAGCCTACCGGAAACAACATCCCTAAAAGAAGGGCAACCGTGATCGGTCCTTTTTTCTTCGACTCCGGTTTACCGGCATACGCATTTTCTACAATACGTGCATCTTTCAATGTTGAAGCATAACTCAGCGCTACCTCTTCCTTTTTTTGCAAAAGATAGATGTAAAGACCCTGCTTAATATCCATCTGGCGTTTAAAACTTACATATTGGCGTTCCTGTACCGGAATATCCTTTATCGAACTTTCAAACCCTGAACTGATTTTACGCAACTCACGATTGGTAGAAACCAATGAAGCTTTAATATTGCTGATGGAGTTTTTAATTGCCGTTTTAGTACTTTTTATCTGAGAATTTATCGGAAAAAATATTGGGTTACTTTCTGGCGCAGTAGCCAATAACTGATCCCTTTCCAATAATAATGCACTCAGTTTCCCAACCAATGCTACCAATCCCGGATCTTCGATCCCGATTGTTGCCGGCGGACTAGATGAATTTTTCTCAGAGTTTACATACCGCTCAATGCCATTAATGATATTTAACTGTACGCTAACTTCACCAAGTTTTCCATCATTCGATTGTGCATTATCTAAATAATACTGGCTTTTCGAAGAAATTTCCGTTAAACCGACACTACTCTTATAACCTTCAACTGTTTTTTCTGCTTGTGATAATTCTCTTCTTAAAGAGGTTAAACGATCATCAATAAACTTTAAGGTATTAAGCGTTTCCTTATTCTTGTTTTGGATATTAGAATTTTTATAAACGCTGATCAATGTATTTAAAGTTCTGATCCCCCTTAATGGAACCTGGTCTTCAATATTAAGCTCAACCAATGGGGCCTGTTTATTAAAACTGGTCGATATTTTTTCTTGGTAAGCAGTTACTGCAGTTTCCAACGGAACCATATCTACCTGAATGGTTTCGCCTTCATAGTTTTTTAATTTATCGGTAGCCAGTAAAGTGAAGCTTCCGAAGCTGGTACTTACCGGTGCGCCGAACTTTCCTGGAATCTCATCTTCATTGTGGATGATTTTGAATTCTTTGCCATCAATAATTTTTACTTCAAAATTTTGTGTTGATAAGGAAGTTTTAGGTTTAATCAGCTGAAGGCGAAAAGGTGATGAGGTATAAATATCAACCGTTTTAAGGCTTTGCTTAACGCTGTAATTCACCCACAATTGCAAAGAATCAACCACGTTTCTAATTAATGGACGAGATTTGATAATCTCTACTTCACTTTCCACCAATTTGTTGCCGGTAGATAGCGATAGCTGTTCCATAGCAGCCTCCTTTACATTCGTCTCTTTATTTTTATTGTCGTTAATGGATATCTTCGCCTTTACATTATAAACCGAATTAGTAGAACCGATATATACAAATGCAAGTACAATCGCTACGATTAAACTCAACAACACAAGTGGCCAGTGATAAAGTAAATTACTCACCAGCTCTGATATTTTATTTTGCTTTACCTCTGCCTGTTCTACAAACGGAGTGTAAATAAATTGTTCATTATTAGTTTTCATAATTTATCTTAATGAATTGGAAAGAACGATTGCAACGATAGACAGTGCCGAAAGTACCAGACTCACTGTCCGGTAACCTCCGTCTACTGATGCATATTTGGTTTTGTCTGGTTGTACATAAAGAACATCATTGTTCTTTAGATAATAATATGGCGAAGTAAAAAGCTTTGCAGATGTAATGTCTATCGGTATAAATTCTCTTTTACCATCCACCTCACGAATAAGCAGGATGTTTTTTCTTTTCGCGGTAATATTTAAATCACCCGCCATTGTTAAGGCTTCAGTAACGGTTACACGTTCGCTTTGAATCTTATACACATCAGGTTTTAAAACATCGCCCATTACAGATACTTTGAAGTTGAGCATTCTAACCGTTACGGCTGGCTCTCTTAAATAAGTTTGCAGTTTTGCCTGGATCTGATCAGCCAAAACACCTGTTGTTAAACCTGCAGCCGGAATCTTACCGATAAGCGGCAATCTGATTTCACCTTTCTGATCTACCAAATAACCTGATACTCTTGCACTGGAATCGCTGTAGGCCTTTGGATTCAAACTACTAACTGTAATACTTAGTATATCAGAGTTTTGAATGGTTAAGGCACTGAAGTTTTCAATGTTTTCAGTAGTTTGCTTACTCTTGTCTAGATCCTGAAAGTAGGGTACATTCTTGTAAGCGTTACACGCAGAAAGCAACAACATGGCTGCTACTGCGTAAAGCAATAGAAATTTGTTTTTCATAATAATGTTGATTACACTGGGGGGTATAGCTTCGCCATTTCACTTACAGTGATCCTTTTTGACGAATTGGTTGCTCGGGGATTTAATTTTTGAGCGTCCTAAAAAGCTTCTGCGAAAGTAGGGGAGATTTTATTTTCGAACGAATTTTCGAATGGGTTGGTTAGCAGAACGTGGTATTTTGGGAAGGTTTTCCTGGCAAAATACTTCACAAAAGTGAAAATGTGTTGACTTATGGAAACCTAACCTGTAGATAACTACCAATAAATCAATACTTAAACACAAAAAGAGTACAAAACACTAATTATCAAAGAAGTGGGTTTACATAAATTCACATAATGATATACAAATGTAATCTTTAAGCTACATATTTGGCGTATTTTCGGTTATTTTACAACGTCTTACCTATAAATATGAGTTTAAAACCCCTCCCGCAACAGGTTGCGAATAAAAGAAAATGGAAGGTCGTGTATACACGATCCAACTATGAAAAGAAAGCACATCAGCTATTAGCTCAATACGGATTGCACAGTTTTTGCCCGGTTATTACCATTAAGAGTAAATGGGCAGACCGGTATAAGCTTATAGAGAAACCACTTTTCCCATCTTATCTATTTGTATATGTAAGTGCTGTAGAAGAACATAAAGTATTGGCTACTGCCGGCATTTTAAATTATGTAAATTTCTGCGGTAAGCCAGCGGTGATGCCAGATGAAGACATCAGCAGGATTAATGGTATTCTTTCTAATTATAATGGAATAGAAACAATCAATTGTAAGCAATTGGTTGTTGGTGATAAGGTGTTAATTAATAAAGGCTTTAAAGCTGGCAGCCAGGCAGAGGTATTAGAAGTGGAAGAAAAAACAGTATTACTGGTGCTAAGCCAACTAGATTGTGCCCTGGTTGCAAAAATTAGAGTAGATATTGGTAATATCATCGCTGATCAGGCAAAGACAATTTCATCCAATCGTTAAATTAAATCACTTAATCCCAATTTCATAATCATTATGGAACTCCATCATGGCCAAACAGTAGAAAGAATAATTAGAAGAAACGGATACAGCATCGCCGAACTTGCAAGAATTATTCAGGTAAACCGTAGATCAGTATATAACTGGTTTAATCAAAGACACCTTAAACCTGAAATTATATTCAGGATAGGATCCGTATTAAATCATGATTTCTCATCAGAATTCCCATCCTTATTTGTTAAAGGTGAAACCATTGGCAAAAATACACTTCACTATACAGAATCTACAGAAAATGTAGTGGGTACGGGCGATTCAAACTGGAAAGATAAATACATCGATTTGCTGGAGAAATACAATGAGCTCTTACAATTTTGCATCAAAAACAAAAGTACCGTATTAGTTATTCTGTCGCTGCAACACTTACTATATTTTTAAGAAAGAAACCAAGTTCTTTAAGCAACTTGATTTGAGGCCTGATTTCTCCAATTGGAGTCTTAGCATCTGCGCAATTAATTAACCGCTCAGAAATGCATTCAAGCATTACTTCAAAATTTTCTTTATCTACAGACATAAAGTCTTCACATTGATTTAGAAAACTAATGTACTCTTCAACATTAAAAGTGTATGCAGTATCTTTTATTTTAAATAAAGGATTTGTACCGGGAACTTCAGCAGACATTCGATTTAATTATTAGTTGCTTATAAATTATTCTTCTGGATCTTGCAATGGGAAACATGGTGGAATATAAATTACTTTTTAATACCATTATTACAAAAACAGATCAAATGAATCATCTGAATGATTATATATCATTTATAGTTTTGATAAAACAAACTGGTACAATTGCCGTAATTAACTGATCAAAAATAAGATAAATTTTCAGCTTTATCCTCCACAATGTTGTATTCTTTTTACACAAAACGAACCTGTAAAGTGTGAAAGTTTGAGTATTTATTGGCAATCATGTCTTAAATCTTCAAACTTAGCGAAGAAAGAAATTCCTTTTGAAAGGAGCAGGCAAAGTTTCAGCTTTCATCCAACATGATGGATTATACTAAATATATTTCCGTAAAATTGTAGCATGAACAATAACCCTGCAACCAGATTAAATAAATTCATCAGCGAAAGTGGATTATGCTCCCGAAGGGAAGCCGATCGGTTTATAGAAAAGGGAAATGTATTTATCAACGGAAAAAGAGCCAAAATTGGTGATCAGGTTTTCGCCGGCGATAGGGTGATGGTGAATGGGCATAACATCGAGCCAAAAGAAGAAAGCAATTTCATCCTCCTGGCTTTTAATAAGCCAACAGGCGTTACCAGTACAACAGAATCTAATGTAAAAGATAACATCGTTGATTATATTAACCACAGCGAACGCATATTTCCTATCGGGCGATTAGATAAAGATTCTTCCGGTCTCATTTTCCTGACCAATAACGGAGATATTGTTAATAAAATCCTTAGGGCTGGCAATAAGCACGAAAAAGAATATGTGGTTACGGTAAACAAGCCGATAACCGAAGATTTTGTTTTTGAAATGAGTAACGGTGTGCCTATCCTTGGCGTAAACACCAGAAAATGTAAAGTTCGGCAAATAAGTACCTTCGTATTTAATATCATTTTAATTCAGGGATTAAACCGGCAAATCCGAAGGATGTGTGAACATTTTGGCTATGAAGTAACAAAATTAGAACGGACACGCATCATGAACATCAATCTAAAGGGTATTCCCACTGGCGAATTCAGAGAACTTTCTGAAGAAGAAATGTCTGGGATAATGAAAAGCGTAGAAAAATCATCTTCAGAGGCAAGTCCGAAAGCTAAAAGTTCTGTGAAGAAAAAGTCAAACACCTGGGAAGAAATTCCTGAACTCAAGGAAGATCAACCTAAGAAATCATTCAAACCCAAACCATCGGGCCCTAAATCAGCAGCTAAAAAAAATACGGGTCATTCCGGAGCAAAGCCAACTGGAAAAAGTAATACTGGCAACAGAAATTCCAGACCACCAAAAGGTAAAGTAGCTGCAAAATCAAACACCAGAGGCAGAGGAAGATAGTGCAAAGCTAAATTATTGTAAGTTGGCACCTCAATTTCCCTCTACCATCTTCCCTATTACCTTTTCCCTAATCCCTCTTACATTCTTCAGCAAATAAGATATAAAACTAAATAATTGTAAAATTCTGAATCAAAACCATTTGCTTTTTGCTTTAGCCTTTTAGCTTAAAAGCTTTTTAAGTACCTTTGCAGCAAATGGTAATAGCAAAAAAGATCGATATCCGCTCACTTGATTTAGCACAGTTGCAGCAGCACCTGGTGGCTATGCAGCAGCCTGCCTTCAGGGCCAAGCAGATTTATCAGTGGTTATGGGAGAAATCAGCTACTAATTTTGATGAGATGAGCAATCTTTCTAAAGATTTGCGTAAAACATTGGATGAAGGTTTTATCATTAATGCCGTTCAGGTAAATAACTCACAATTCAGTAACGATCATACCATTAAAAATACGTTCCGTTTAGCAGATGGCAATATTGTTGAAGGTGTATTGATTCCGCTGGAAGATCGCATGACTGCTTGCGTAAGTTCTCAGGTTGGATGTAGCTTAACCTGTAAATTCTGTGCCACAGGTTATATGGACCGTAAAAGAAATCTGAATGCAGATGAAATTTATGATCAGGTAGTACTGATTGATAAACAAGCCAAACAAAACTACAATAACCCGCTTACCAATATCGTATATATGGGTATGGGTGAGCCTTTACTGAATTATGCCAACGTATTAAAATCGATTGAACGCATTACTGCGCCCGATGGTTTAAATATGAGTTACAAACGCATCACGGTCTCTACCGCCGGAATTGCAAAAATGATTAAAAAATTAGGAGACGACGGCGCAAAATTTAACCTGGCCCTTTCGCTTCATGCTGCGGATGATAAAAAACGAAATGAAATCATGCCAATAAATGAGGCTAACACCTTAAAGGCATTATCAGAAGCACTAAAATACTACTACGCAAAAACAAAAAATCCTGTCACTTACGAATATATTGTTTTTAACCATTTCAATGATGAAATATCAGATGCAATGGATTTGGCAAAGTTTTGCAAACACATTCCTTGTAAAGTAAATCTAATTGAATACAACCCGATCTCATTTGCTGATTTTACAAATGCAGAAGGAGATAAAATTGATGCCTTTGCAAATTATCTGAAATCGCAAGGGATTACAACCAACATTCGCCGTAGTCGCGGAAAAGATATTGATGCAGCTTGTGGTCAGTTGGCTGTAAAAGAAAGCTAAGCCTAAACAGCCAGCTTAATTTCTGCCAGTTGTAATTCAATTTCCTCGAAATTCGGCCGGCTATGAGTTTCTGTTGAAAGGCAGGCATCTTTTATTGACCCCAATGCCATACTGAATTCATCATTATGATTAGCGGCATATAATGATAAAAGATCGTCAACCAAATATCCAAAAGCACTTACCTCTATCTGCTCTAAAGCATAAACATTGCTCAGTTTGGTTCGATCATACATCGTAGCTGCCCCAAAATCCCCAAATAAGGTATTACCCTCATCATCGATCAGCATATTATGTGCATATAAATCACCATGCATAATTCCCCGCTCATGCAAATGATTTGCAACCGAAGAAATAGAAATTAATATATTTATAATTTGTTTAGCAGAATACTGAACATTAGGTTCAAAAACATCCCGCGTGCATGACTTCAAACTTGGCGGATTACCTAGATTTATATAATGTTTCGGGATGAGTTCCATTACCAGGCCAGTTTTAGATTCAACAATGTTATCTGTTTTGCCGAGAATTTTAACTAATGTATCATGTTCACCTGCTTGCAAACTCGAACTCATTTCATCTTCCGGATATCCGTCGCTGGTTACGTCTCCCTTAAAAACCTTTACTGCCACATCTTGAAGTATGCCTGCTCTCGATGCACGGTAAATCGTTCCTGAAGCACCTTCCCCTAACCTATCCTTAATTTGCAAGCTATCATAAGCAATAACCGGAGCTTCAATCTCCGCAGTAGAATTTCTACTGCAAGGATTTCCAGCAAATGCTAACCATGATAATTTTGGCAGGGTAAATAACCATTCGGGTATAATTTCGATCTCATTCGCAGAAAGCCTTAAAAGTGCTAAAGCTTTACAATTTTGTAACTCATCAGGCAAGGCAGTTAACCGATTTCCAGCAAGCATTAATTTTTCTAAACGATAACATTCACCGATAGATGCCGGTATTGCTGATACCTGATTATTTGTTAAAATCAACCACCGCAGATTGGCACTTATTGCATTAGTAGGAATATCAATAATACGATTAGCCTTAAAGCCAATAATATCTAATTTTGGGCAATCTGCTAAAACTTGAGGATAAGTGACGAACTCATTATTAGAACAAAAAAAGACCTTTAGTTTTTTTAGCCTTCCGAAATCCTTAGGCAACTCAGACAGATTATTGGATGATAAATCCAGATATTCCAGGGTATCTGATAATGTAAAAATCTCTATTGGAAAGCTTGTTAATCCTTCAGATAGTTTTAAGGAAGAACAACCCTCCAATACTCCACATTTCAATTGCTCTAACGTCTGCATAAGAATACAAATTTTCACAAATATAAAATTTATCGATCTAGTAACTATAGCGTTTACCATAAATGTTAACCCCTATAGATGTAAATACATAGATTTAACTTTGCTATTACCAATACATTAAATCTAGATTAGTAATCATTATAACGTTTATAGTTTTGCACTATTGTTAGTAGAAGTAATGGGTTTGTTTTTATCGTCTGCCGTCCATCAGTGTTCGTTGCTGGTTTATGCGCTTTGAACTTTCAACTTATAACCTTTAACTTTCAAACTATAACTAAATGAGGGAAGTTTATTCAATTTTCCTATCATTCAGAGCATAGCGAAGAATCCTCAACCTAAGTATTACTTCCGTTAAAACACCACTAACAACTTTTTATTAATCTGCGAGATCCCTGAAATCTGCGGGAAGTAATAGTGAGTTTGCTCGTTTTTCGTTTGTTTCATAAGCTATGAAGAGATCCTGAATCAAGTTCAGGAAGACGCGTGATGGATATACGAAGGATTTTTGAATTGATTTCGTTTTGATATCGTTTGTTGCTGTTCGTTGCTGGCCTTTAAACCTATAACTTTCAATTCTTATAAACTATTGCTTGTCATCTATCGCTATCTGCTCCCAGACCTGTAACCTTCAACCTGTAACTTATAACCTACAACTTTTCACTAACGAAGAAACCCCTGCAGTTGTTACTGCAAGGGTTCTTGTTAAACGCCTTTTGGGCTTTTAAGATTTGGCACCGACCTACTCTCCCACGTGTTACCGCAGTACCATCGGCTCTGGTGGGCTTAACTTCTCTGTTCGGAATGGGAAGAGGTGGACACCACCGATATAGGCACCTAAAT
>NZ_JBLYEE010000012.1:0-185959 GCF_048515415.1 Pedobacter sp. N23S346 | reverse complement strand
GCCACCTTGATCTTTTTCCCCTTCCTTTCGGTTGGGAGTGCAAAGGTAGAAATCTTTTCCCAACTTCCAAATAAAATCTGGTTTTATTTTTTTAGCTGGTATTTCCTATTTTGCCTTTCAATTTGCCAGTCTTTCAACCAGCATCCACTTCCTTCCGAAGCGGGATGCAAAGATAGCAAAAATTACAACCACTGCAAATGGGAAGGCAGATAAAATGAAGGGGAAATCATAAGCCACTGGGAATCATTATAGAAAAAGTTAAAATTATTAAAACTTTTTGAAAAGAGCGTTTACGGGAGATTGGTTAGGAGGTTATAGGGTTAGAAAGTATGTGGAGACGCAAATCCACGATTCACCTTCCGCTTTTGGACCATATAGGCATAGAGAAACATATAGGGTTTGGAGTGAAGGGTTGATTTAGCAGATTGCTACTATATATAATGGCTATTATGACCGTTAACCTTAAAATAAATACGATACTAATTATTGTCAGGTACTGGTAGTAAGAATTAACTGCGTTTAATTAGGAAATAATTGAGCTCCACTCCCTTTCTTAATATATTTTCCAATTGTTCAAAACCAGAATTTTGAAGAACTTTTTGTGAGCCTCTATTTCTTATATCTGTAAGTGCTACGATTTCGTTTGAATCGGTTTTAGCAAATCCATAACAAATAAGTGCCTTTGCCACTTCTGTACCAATACCTCTACCCCAATACGATTTGTCCAAACTGTAGCCGATTTCCATTTGTCCAGGAATTTCCACGAAAGGCCGAAGAAGGCAATTACCTATGAAATTGCTATTTTCAGTATCAAAAATGCCCCAACGTCCGAATGGTCCATGCTTATAATCCTTTAATGCAAGACCAAATAAATACCGGTAATCATCTTTATGAAGTTGAGGTAAATATTGAGTAACCTCTTTATCCTCAAAAAAACAACAAAACAGAGATTCTTCGGATGGCAAAAATTCTCGGATTACTATTCGATTGCTTTGATAGATAATGGACATAAAGTATTACGAACTTGAAGTGAAAACGAATGTAGAAAAAACAGTTTGTAAAACAAAAAAGGATGCCAATGGCATCCTTCAAGTAATTTAGAAATTATTATGCGAGATCGAATCGATCCAGATTCATCACTTTTGTCCAGGCATGTATAAAATCTTTCACAAATTTATCTTTTCCATCTACGCTGGCATAGATTTCTGCAATTGCCCTTAATTCAGCATTAGAACCAAAAACAAGGTCAGCTCTACTGGCCATCCATTTTGGTTGCCCCGTAGTCCTATCGCTGCCAAGGTAGATTTCTTTATCTTCAGAAGTTGCTTTCCAGGCGGTATTCATATCCAGCAGATTAACGAAAAACTCATTGGTTAATTTTCCTGGGGTATGGGTGAACACACCATTTTTAGATCCATCGAAGTTAATATCCAACATACGCAAACCACCTATTAAAACGGTTAGCTCAGGAGCAGTTAAAGTAAGCAGATGGGCTCTATCAATCAGGAATTCTTCAGTCGAAACAGACGATTTAGATTTACGGTAATTCCGGAAACCATCAGCCTGTGGCTCCAGGTAACTAAATGATTCTACATCGGTTTGTGCTTGCGAAGCGTCCATCCGCCCTGGGGTAAAAGGAATAGCATCGAAATATCCAGCCTCATGTGCTGCTTTTTCTACAGCAGCAGTACCTGCTAATACAATTAAATCGGCAAGAGAGATTTTTTTGCCATCAAACTGCGCATTGTTAAACTCATGCTGAATTTTTTCCAACACACCTAAAACTTTCTGCAATTGTACTGGATTATTCACCTGCCAATCTTTTTGTGGCGATAAACGAATACGGGCACCATTTGCGCCTCCGCGTTTATCAGATCCACGGAAAGTAGAAGCCGATGCCCATGCGGTTGAAATTAATTCAGATGCACTCAATCCAGATGATAACAATTTTGCTTTTAATGCCTCTATATCAGTATCATTTACTAAAGTATGGTCAACGGCTGGGATAGGATCTTGCCAAAGCAATTCTTCCTGAGGTACATCTGGCCCAAGGTAACGGCTTGTAGGCCCCATATCTCTGTGCGTTAGTTTATACCAGGCACGGGCAAAAGCATCTGCAAATTGATCTGGATTTTCCAGAAAGCGTCTTGATATTTTCTCATACTCAGGATCAAATCTTAAAGCAATATCGGTGGTAAGCATCGATGGCAAATGTTTCTTGCTATCATCGTAAGCATCAGGAATAATGGCTTCTGCATTTTTTGCAACCCATTGATGTGCACCAGCCGGGCTTTTGGTTAATTCCCATTCGTATGCAAAAAGATTTTCGAAGAAATTATTACTCCATTTAGTTGGTGTTGTCGTCCACGTTACTTCTAATCCACTAGTAATGGTATCCGCACCTTTACCAGATGCATAACTGTTATCCCATCCCATCCCCTGGCTTTCGATCCCAGCTGCTTCAGGCTCTTTACCTACATGATCTGCAGAAGCGGCACCGTGTGTTTTACCGAAACTATGACCACCAGCTATCAATGCTACCGTTTCTTCATCGTTCATGGCCATTCTTCCAAATGTATCGCGAATATCTTTGGCGGCTAATACCGGGTCTGGGTTTCCATCTGGTCCTTCAGGGTTTACATAAATCAATCCCATTTGCACAGCTGCAAGTGGTTTTTCTAAGTTTCGGGTATGAACATCTCCATCGGCGTTATCATCACTAACTAAAACACCATGTTCTTTACCAGCACCGTCTGAACCATGAGCATAGCGAACATCACCACCTAACCAGGTTGTTTCTGATCCCCAATACACCGATTCATCTGCCTCCCAGGCATCATCACGCCCCCCGGCAAAACCGAAAGTCTTGAATTCCATAGATTCGAGCGCAACGTTACCGGTAAGAATGATTAAATCTGCCCATGAAATTTTGTTGCCATATTTTTGTTTGATTGGCCAAAGTAATCTCCTGGCTTTATCCAGACTAACATTATCTGGCCAGCTATTAAGTGGTGCAAAACGTTGCAAACCTGCTCCTGCTCCACCACGACCATCACCAACACGATAAGTTCCAGCACTATGCCATGCCATACGAATGAATAAGCCGCCGTAATGACCAAAATCTGCCGGCCACCAATCTTGTGAATCAGTCATTAATTCTTTTAGATCGTTTTTTAACTCTTCTAAATTTAAGCTATTAAAAGCATCAGCATAATTAAAATCCTTATCCATTGGGTTAGACAGGGAAGAATTCTGACGTAAAATATTAAGCTTTAATTGATTCGGCCACCAGTTGTGGTTTCTGGTTCCACCACCTGCAACATTCTGTTTCATGCTCCCATTATGGAAGGGACATTTGCTGATATCATTTGAATCTTTTTCCATTTTTAATATGTTTTGTTTTTGAAGTTAACCTATTACTAAGCTAAAACATGTCTAAAGTTAAACCTTCCTCATCACAAATCACAATCGAATAATTCTATGTTTCTATAGTCAAAATCTATTAAGGCTTCAGATTGTAGTGAACTTGTAATTAATGCACTTACCAAATATAAAATTATTCCCGATTAAAGTTATTAATCTCCTTTAGTGATTTATTATCATTCATAATTTTAGAAGTTAATCTTTAATATAGCATCTTTGCGATAGAGTATATTTAATGAAATTGTACATGAGCGATCAGAATAAAAGTTATGCAGTAGTTACCGGAGCGAGTAAAGGAATAGGCAAATCAATTGCTTTTGAACTTGCTAAAAAAGGTTTTAATCTTTTGCTTATTGCCAGGTCGGCTGATGAACTCGCAAAACTAAGTCGTGAAATTGCTACTGAACATGGTGTAGCGACCGATTTCATGGCTATTGATTTGGGCGAATATAATTCACCCAAAAAAGTGGCTGACTGGATTGATGAAAAAAAATATCGGATCAATACACTCGTTAATAATGCAGGTTACGGAATTTGGGGGCAGTTTAAGGAACTGGATCTTCAGGCCCAAATGGAAATGTGCCGACTGAATATGGATACAGTCGTTTCATTATGTCATCTCTTAATTCCTGCACTGTCTAAAGAAAAGCAATCTTACATTCTTAATATCTCAAGCACTGCGGCTTACCAGGCCGTACCAACACTTGCCATTTATTCTGCTACCAAAGCATTTGTACTCTCTTTTACACGCGCATTAAGGTTTGAATTAAAAAACACGTCTATATCCGTTACCTGTATGAGTCCTGGCCCTGTGGATACTGGTTTTGCGCATCGGGCAGGTTTAGATGCCTTTAGTAAAATGGCCGAAAAATTTAATATGCAACCTGCCGAAGTTGCTGCTATTGCCGTGAAAGGCATGCTTGGAAGAAAATCTGAAATTGTTCCTGGGCTAACCAACATAGTAAGCGTTTATGCCAACAGATTTTTACCCAAATCATTTATAGAAAAAATGGCTGCTGGTATATATAAGGTATAACTTTTCTATGTTATCGGATAAGAACTTACTTTTTTTACTGATCGGGAATCTTAACTATTGATGACTTTACTTAAATAATTCATTTTTAATGATTTTTAAACACAGAATAATACATCCCTAAAAAAGACTACAAAACCTATAGATATTATATAAATAATTTTACATTTGCAGTGTAATTAATTTCTGATTGACCAGCAAATGAATTAAATAGTCATGTGGCCGAGTGGTTTAGGTACAGGTCTGCAAAACCTTTTACGGCGGTTCGAATCCGCCCATGACGTCTTGATTAAACAAACAGCTCGTTAGTATATTCGATTTCGTAATACAATATACGGATTAGCTGTTAAACAAAAATGCCCTCAGGAAGTGTCCTAAAGGCATTTTATCATTGCTACAGGTGCCTATTTTGCACCGTTTTTTTTCTCTGTAACCTCAGCTCTGATTTCCTGAGCTAATACTTTAAGGTCTTGCATTGCTTTACGAACACGCGTTCCAGCTGCAGCATTTCCACCATCATAGAATTTAGCAATATCGGCTTCAACTGAAGCGATAACTTCTTGTACCTGTTTGAATTTTTCCATAGTTATGAATAATTAAGATGAATAAATCCATCTATAAATTAATGTAATCCCCTTGTAGGGCCCACAAAACTAATAAATCCCACCATATAACAAAAAAAATCTGCTAAAGACTTTATCATTTAGCTAAAGAACAAGTTACTTCTTAAGGATTTTAAGGAAAATTGTCTATCTGAAATTGAATCATCAGGGGGATTAAAACTATAAGTATGGCATTTATAGATTATATTTGACAGGCAGAATATTCTGATTTGCACTGGCATTCAAAATCCAGATGTACTTATCAGAGTATCGTTTAAACTCATTTAATCAATCAAAAAGATGGATACAAATAATCTACTTCGCCAAAAACAATTGGCAACTTAATCTGTATTGTTACCATGAGAATAAAATTTATGTTACCTATTGTCCTTTTAGGGATTGCTTGCCACAATACCAATCCGGAGCGAGGCTCTGGAGGGAAAAAGGTAGATAAACAAATTACACTTTCCAGTTCTGGCATTGTAGATTCTGCAAAGGCTATTATAGATCAATCAGTTGCGCTAAAACAACAATTGAATCAGGGAAAGATGAGTGAAGCAGATTTTCAGAAAAGGAATAAGAGTTTAATGGCAACATATAAAGTGTTGTATGGCAGTCTCTCTCCTGCTGATACACTTTCCGTTTCCGAACACCGTTTGATTAAGGAAAAAGAGCTTCCACAAGACTCCACAAAAAAAGCAAAAACTCAAAAATGGGAATAGAGAAAGAGACCCCGGCTGATACACCGAAGCCCGTAAGTAAATTCGGAAATTTGTTTATCACCCTTTATAATGTATTTAAATTTATTGGAAGATTTTTCCGCGAAGCCTTTATTCCGCCTTACGAATTTAAAGAACTAATGAGGCAATGTTATGAAATTGGTTATCGTTCTGCGCTACTTATTTCTACAACCGGCTTTATTACCGGATTGGTTTTTACTAAACAATCCAGACCATCATTATCAGAATTTGGCGCAACATCATGGTTACCTTCTTTAGTTGGTATTGCCTTATTAAGAACGTTAGCTCCTTTACTCACCGGACTTATTGCAGCAGGGAAAGTAGGCTCCAGTATAGGTGCAGAATTAGGCTCGATGAAGGTAAGTGAACAAATTGATGCCATGGAAGTGAGTGCAACCAACCCATTTAAGTTTCTGGTAGTAACGCGGGTTTTGGCGGCTACGATTACCATGCCAATTCTTACCTTCTATACGGCAATGGTAGGGATGCTTGGTGCACTGCTGAACGTTTCTGTAAATGAGGGTACCAGCGCCACTACTTTTTTTCAAAGTGCTTTAGAAAATATTACTTATTTAGATATTATTGCCAGTACCACAAAGGCGATCATTTTCGGATTTACCATCGCTATTGTTGGTTGTTACCAGGGATATCATTCTTCTAAAGGAACAGAGGGCGTAGGAAAGGCTGCAAATTCGGCTGTAGTAACTGCCATGTTCCTTATTTTTGTTGAAGAAGTAGTTTGTGTACAAATTTTCAGCCTTTTTAATACTTAAACTGAGATATGGTATCAAAAAATATGACCGATTTTAATTCGGAAAAAGTTATTGAGATTAAATCGCTAGATAAGGCATTCGGAACTTATAAGGTTTTGGAAGATGCCAACCTTGATGTTTACAAAGGTGAAAACCTGGTGGTGTTGGGCAAAAGCGGAACAGGTAAATCTGTTCTGATTAAAATTATTGTCGGCCTGCTTTTGCCAGATAGCGGATTGGTGAACGTCCTTGGTCAAAAAGTGGATGCACTTTCTTATCAGGAATTACTTGATCTGCGACTAAGGGTTGGCTTTTCATTTCAGAATAGTGCTTTATATGATAGTATGACTGTTCGGGATAATTTGGAATTCCCGTTGGTTAGAAACCGAAAAGACCTGACGAAAGCTGAAGTAAATTCGCTGATTGAAGAGATGCTGGATGCTGTTGGATTATCTCAGACGATTAATCAAATGCCATCGGAACTTTCTGGCGGACAACGAAAACGGATAGGAATTGCCAGAACGTTAATTTTAAAGCCAGAGATTATGCTTTATGATGAACCAACCGCCGGACTTGATCCCATCACATCCAAAGAAATTAACAAGCTGATTAACGATGTTCAGGAGCGATACCATACCAGTGCCATTGTTATTACCCACGATTTAACTTGTGCAAAGGAAGTTGGCAACCGGGTAGCGATGTTAATGGAACGCCGTTTTGAACGTCAAGGCAGTTTTGAGGAAATATTTAATTCTGGAGATAAACTGGCTCAACCATTTTTTGATTATAATTTTATACAATAACCATGAACGACAATAAAAAGAAAATAACAGTAGGCATTTTCATTGCCTTAGGCATACTGATATTTGTACTGGCCATCTTCACTTTAGGAAGTCAGAAAAAAACCTTCGTAAAAAGCTTTACCCTTAATGTAGTTTTTAATGATATTCAGGGGCTTAAAAAAGGAAATAACGTTTGGTTTTCAGGCGTTAAAATCGGAACAATTAAAAAAATCGATTTTTTCGGAACCTCGCAGGTGAAGGTAGCATTGAGTATAGAAGAAGATGTGCATAAATACATTCATAAAGATGCTGGTGCCAGTATCGGTGCAGATGGTTTAATTGGTAATAAAATTGTGGTGCTCACAGGCGGAAACCCAAAATTTCCATTTGTTGAGGACGGAGATATGTTAAAAGTGAACACTTCATTATCAACAGATGATATCATGAAAACACTTCAGGTGAACAATAAAAATCTGGTTGATATCACTTCTGATTTTAAAGTTCTTTCCCGTAACCTGATTGATGGCAAAGGTGCAGCAGGTGCCCTCCTATCAGACGAGCAACTGGCACAAAATTTTAAAGCGATGGTTGCGAACCTAAATAAAACTTCTTTAGCCACTTCAAAAATGGCTTCTGAGCTGAACACCTTCGGACAAACATTGAATAATAAAAATGGATTGGTAAATAAGATGATGACGGATACAGCAGTTTTTGCAAGGCTGGAAAGATCTACTCAAAGTTTACAAAAACTAACACAATCTGCATCAGTAATGGCTGCTAACTTAGAAACTGCCTCGGGGAAATTAAAAACTTCTGATAACGCTGCCGGATTATTATTAAATGATGCAGCGACTGCGCAACAAGTGAAATCGATTATGATCAATCTGGAAAAAAGCAGCAAAAAGTTGGATGAAGATCTCGAAGCATTACAAAGTAATTTCCTACTTCGTGGCTTCTTTAAGAAAAGAGCAAAAGACTCATTAAAGCTTAAGCAGCAGCAGCTGCAACAACAGCAATAGAATAATATAAAAACGATTGTCTTTTCTTTAGCGATCAATCCCTAAGATTGTCAACATTGCGCTTGTCGAAATGACTTAAAGTGTTTGAGTTCCTTTCGACAAGCCCAAGATTGACAATTTATCTCTTACCCTACTTTCTGTTTAAATTTTCGTATCATCTTCAGCGCAAAGTCATGATGCAAAACTAGATTTGCGTAGTTCGGCAGAAAGTTGTATATTATCGAAACAGTCAATTCACGCTTCTCGCGTAAATATTATTCATTAAAACTATAGCAATTTGGCATTAAAAAAAGCAGGATTCAACAGAGGGCCACGCTTACCCTTCAGAAAGAAAGAAGCAGAACATAAAATTAATCAGTTAATTACCGCAACAGAGGTAAGACTGACAGGAGATAATGTAGAAACAGCAATCTACCCCATCGCTGAGGCATTAAGATTAGCAGACGAACAAGGCCTTGATCTTGTCGAAATCTCACCGAATGCCGTTCCTCCGGTTTGTCGCATCGTCGACTACAGTAAGTTTCTTTACGAACAGAAGAAGAAACAGAAGGAAATCAAATCTAAGGCAAAACAAACCATCATTAAAGATATCAGGTTCGGTCCGAATACAGATGATCACGATTTTCAGTTCAAATTGAAACACGCCATATCATTTCTGGAAAGCGGCGAAAAGGTTCGTGCCTTTGTTCATTTTAAGGGAAGATCGATTGTTTACAAAGACCAGGGAGAGATTTTATTATTGAAGTTTGCCCAAGGATTAGAAGATGTAGGCAAAGTAGAATTACTACCGAAACTGGAAGGAAAGAGAATGTTCCTTACACTGGCTCCTAAAGCAGGGAGAAAGTAACTCTTCTTAATAAATACTTATAGAGTAATATGCACTATCCAATTCGTCCTCCTGAATTTAGTTCAGCAACTATACAGGTAAGGTCCTGAATCAAGTTCAGGAAGACGATTTTTTTTTTTGCAAAAGGGATTTCTTCAAGCAATACACTAATTGATTCGTCATGCTGACCTGTAGCGCAGCGGAAAGCTACGCAGTAAATTTAGTTCAGCACCTATTTAGGTAAGATCCTGAATCAAGTTCAGCAGGACGATTCTTCAAGCAAATTCGTCATTGCAATGACGACAGTGTTAGTTTGGCGTCCTAGTTTTCTGCTCTTTAAACGCTGAGCAATGACGATAAATCAACTTACGAAGTTTAGTTGGCCTGCGGCGAAGGAAAACTTCGTCAGTTTAAAACCGTAGTTTCTCTGTCTCCCTGAACGTCCTTGAGAATATTCACCAATCCTTCATCGATAATATTCGTGGCAATCTCTTATTAATTTACCACACCGGTGGTGCGTAGAAGTTTTGCAAATTCTCGCAATTATATCCAAACTTCGTGATCAATGAAACAGCGTCACTGATTTTATCCAGGCTAGAGTCGATTCTCAAAATCCTGTCGGAATCGGATAAATCTACACTCCATGTAGCGCCAGAAAGCAATGTATTTAAATGCTGCGAAATGTTATTCAATTCAACTCCTGATTGAATATTTGTTTTAAAGATCGAGATCATAATTGGGATGATTACAAATAAGTATTCCTTAATGTTAATTAGTTACCTAAAAGAGTAGACGATCTAAACATAAAATTACTTTAAAAAATTTAAAATAAGATATTAAATACTGATTAATAGCTCATTAATTTAATGAATTATCTAATATTTCGTTAATAAAAATATAAGATTCGCTATTCAAACCTCAATAGTAGCACGAACCTGATTAATCTAAACCTGATCGTAATGAGCACGAATCCCGATTTTTTCAATCGGGAGGAGTAAAACGGAGAGCAGGACTAACATTTAATTGAAATACAGGTTTTGCTTTCCAAACCTAACAAAATATTTTCCTGCTGATCTAAATGATTTACTCAGATAGCATATTACGATCAACTAAAATTTAAGATAGTTGCAGGAAATATCCGCTTAAATAAATATTAAACTACACTCATGCTGCCTATTCACGTTTAAAAACTTGATGTGAGCATATCCTGTGTAAAACTAATGCGTTTCTCTACAGTAAAAATATTTTTAATAAAGATTAATTCTCGATTTAAAATTACATTTTTGCAAAAATTATTTAAGATTAAATGCAGAGTTACTCAGAATTTCTCGATCTAAGCGTTGGCTTTCCACAAGAAGGCTTTGATGTAATAGATGATGAATTATATTTTCAGGATTTAAACCTGATGGAAATGATTGAAACTTATGGTACTCCCCTACGTTTCACCTATTTACCGCTGGTAAGTAAGAAGATTCAACAGGCGAAGATTCTTTTCCAGACTGCCATTTTAAAAAACAATTATCGTGGTGATTATAAATACTGCTATTGCACAAAAAGCTCCCACTTTAAACACATTGTAGAAGAGGCGCTGAAGAACAATATCCACCTGGAAACTTCTTCTGCTTTTGATATGCCAATGGTTGATGCCTTAGAAAAAAAAGGACATTTAACCAAGGATACCACCATTATTTGTAACGGCTTTAAAACTTATCAGTACAAGCAATATATCATTGATATGTTGCATGATGGTTATACGAACATCATTCCGGTACTAGATAATAAAGAGGAATTTAATCTTTTTGATGATGAGGTTGACATTGATACGCCTTGTAATTTAGGGATCAGGATTGCAGCTGAAGAGCAACCGGATTCACAATTCTATACCTCACGCTTAGGTGTGCGTATGGAAGACATTATCGATTTCTACAATAATAAAATCGTTCACAACCCGAACTTCCGCGTAAAATTATTACACTTCTTTATTAACTCCGGAATTACAGATTCACCTTATTACTGGAATGAGTTAGAGAAATATGTAACGCTTTATTGCAAGTTCAAAAAAATCAATCCTGATTTAGATACCCTTGATATTGGTGGCGGAATGCCATTTAAAGATTCATTGGTTTTCGATTTCGATTACGAATACATGGTAAACGAAATTGTAAAAAGGATTAAAGAAATCTGTGCCATACATGATGTTATGGAACCGGATATTATTACTGAATTTGGAAAATATACGGTGGCTGAGGCCTCTGGTATTCTTTACAAAGTACTCGGTCGTAAACAACAAAATGACCGTGAGCGTTGGTTAATGTTAGATGGTTCTTTCATCACTAACTTACCTGATGTTTGGGCATTAAACCAGAAATACATTTTATTGCCAATTAACAACTGGGATGCAGAATACGAGCGTGTAAACCTTGGTGGAATTACCTGCGATGGGCAGGATTACTATAACCAGGAGGCACACATGAATAGTGTATTTATGCCTAAAACGCGTAAGGTACAGTATTTAGGTTTCTTCCACACCGGTGCTTACCAGGAAGTATTAAGTGGCTATGGCGGTATTCATCACTGTTTATTACCGAGCCCGAAACATGTATTGATCCGTAGAAACCGTGATGAAAGCTTTAATTTTGAGGTTTTTGGAGAGGAACAGAATAGTAAACAGGTATTGAAGATTCTGGGTTATTAATCAGTTTGAGGTTGAGCGTTTGGAGTTTTGAGTTCCATGCGCCAAAAAAAACTAAGAGCGCTAAGTATTTACTTAGCGCTTTTTTATAGGTTTCGTTATTGCGAGTCGGTTTTTCAGCCGCCGAAGCAATCTCCTTGCTAAATAGATTGCTTAGTGCCTCAATGATGTGATGGCGCAAAATATTTTCTTTGTTTTTCTTTGCGCAATTTTCTTTGCTAACTTAGCGGTTAAGTTAAACAATATCATATGCAATTCGGTAAAGTAGAAGATCCATCCATTATAGATTATACCCTCCCCGCTGATGCTCACGGAACAGTAGCAGTTTTGAAAGCAAACAAAGCCAAAAAATCTTTTCAGGCTTATGTTGGTTGCGCAAAATGGAATAAGGCCGATTTGAAGGGCTTTTATCCAAAAGGTACAAAAGATGAACTCACTTATTATTCTACTCAATTCAACTCCATAGAACTTAATGCCACTTTTTATGGTATGCCTTCAAGTGAACAAGTCATCACCTGGACAGAAAAAACACCGGCAGATTTTAAGTTTTTCCCGAAGCTTACCAATACCGTAAGTCATTTCAAAAGACTTATAAACGTTAAAGAGCCTGTGGAGCAATTTTGCGATGCCATTAGTAATTTCGAGGATAAATTGGGAATGGCTTTTCTACAGTTGCACGACAATTTCAAACCAAAAGATTTTGAAAGATTAAAAATCGTTGTGAATGAATTTCCCAAAGTGATTCCTTTAGGCGTGGAAGTGAGAAACCAGGAGTGGTTCTCAAACGCTGCCATAGCAACAGAATTTGCTAAATTATTTGAAGATAATGGCATCACGAACATCATTGTAGACACCGCCGGTCGCAGAGATATGCTGCACATGCGTTTAACCACACCAACGGCATTTATCAGATTTGTGGGCGCGAATGTAGATGAAATAGATAAAAAACGTTTGGATGACTGGGTGGAAAGAATAGTAGAATGGAAAAAACAAGGATTGGAAAACCTCTACTTCTTTGTTCACCAAAATGTAGAACTATCCTCGCCATTATTCTCTGCCTACTTCACAGAAAAATTAAATAAGGCACTAGGAATCGATTTGAAAATTCCGGTAATGGCTAATCAAATCTCGCCTTCACTATTCTAGATTTTAAAACCCTTGCATTTTTTTCCAAAAATGCGAGGGTTATGTACGCTTATAAACCGCTTCAATCGCTTTCGTTTCTTCCTCTCCTGGCATGATATTGTAAGCTGAAAAAATGATTTCGTCATCATTAATAATTTCAAGTTCGGTACGCCAGCC
The DNA here is from genome assembly GCF_048515415.1 of Pedobacter sp. N23S346. Taxonomy (NCBI): domain Bacteria; kingdom Pseudomonadati; phylum Bacteroidota; class Sphingobacteriia; order Sphingobacteriales; family Sphingobacteriaceae; genus Pedobacter; species Pedobacter sp. N23S346. Next base: position 172,788 of record NZ_JBLYEE010000012.1, on the reverse strand, counting down.
AAATAGTTGATCACCATATTCCGGATTTCCATAAGTACCTAAAATTGAAAATCCATTTTCTGTAGGCTCGCCTGTAGCCTGCATCATTTGCGTACCCATGTGAAAACTATCTATCCAGCTAAAGGTAAATTTCTGATAAGGGATATCGAAACCAATAATCATTTTACCCACTAAAGGTTTTCCTTCCAAACTGCTTTCATAATCATAAACAATGAAACGGCCATCTAAAATTGATGTGATTTCTGCTGTTGAGGTAGACTCATCAACCAAAACATCCTTTTCAAACCATGTTTTTGTGCTTCCTGACCAATTACCAACTAAACTTTGAAGTTTTTGATGAGCCCCTTCTGCCAGAGATTGCTCGAATTTATTTTGTGCCATGCTCAAACTTAAATAATATTGCTGATTTATTGAATGATAATTGTAAATTGTAATGGCCGAAGAACCGACCTGTTGTCAAGATCCAATTATTCAACATTAAACTCCATGCTAAAAACACTCGATTTAAGTCAGGTGATAGTACTTGATATTGAAACTGTTCCGCAATACCAATCTTATAACGATGTTCCTCCAAACCTGCAGGAACTTTGGGAAATTAAAACCAGTCATCAGCGCAAGCCAGATCAAAGTGCAGAGGAGTTTTATGAACGTGCAGGTATTTTGGCAGAGTTTGGAAAGGTCATCTGCATTAGCCTTGGGATTTTTAGTTATCAGCACAAATCATATTCCTTGCGACTAAAATCGTTTGCGGGCGATAATGAACGGGAAATCCTTAAGCAATTTTCTATGCTGATTGAAAAGCAAGCTGCAACATTAATGTTCTGCGCACATAATGGAAAGGAATTCGACTATCCTTACCTCTGTAGGCGACTTTTGGTAAATGGCTTAGAAATTCCGCCACCATTAGATATTTCTGGCAAAAAACCATGGGAAGTGAATCACTTAGATACCATGGAAATGTGGAAGTTCGGAGACTATAAACACTATACCTCCTTGAATTTACTTGCCGCTATCCTGAATATTCCGACACCAAAAGATGATATAAACGGCAGCCAGGTAAGACAGGTTTATTACGAAGAAAAAAATCTAGATCGGATTGTAACTTATTGTCAAAAAGATGTGATTACTACCGCTCAGGTGTTATTAAAATTTAAAGGAATGGATGTAATTTCGGCAGAAAACATTACCATTGTAACCTAAATGATGGTAGAGTTAAAACTAAATATCCCAAAATATTCTAAAGAAAGAGGTATAATTTATAGCTGGGAGGATGGGTTTACCATAGAAACTGATATAGTTGAAGATCAAATTGTTATTGCCGCTAACAAAGAAGGATTGATCTCCCTTGCAAAACACTTACTCTTTTTAGCACAAGATGAAACTCCAGTCGGTCATCACTGTCACTTCGATGAATATAATAGCTTAGAAACTGAATCAAAAGAACTTGTGATTACTAAAATCTAATGTTAAACGTAGAAAATTTAAACATCGATTTCTATAACCAGGATGAAAAAACCTGGTTTAAAGCAGTAAAACAGATCAGTTTTAATGTAAAAAAAGGAACTGTTTTAGGTATTGTTGGTGAATCGGGTTCGGGCAAATCAGTAACTTCTTTTTCTATTATGCGCTTGCATGATGAAAGATCGGCAAAAATTACTGGCGAAATCGACTTTGAAAACATCAGTTTACTGCGTTTAAGTGCAAACGAAATCCGTCAGATCAGAGGAAATCAAATCTCCATGATTTTCCAGGAGCCAATGACTTCCCTGAATCCTGTATTCACCTGCGGAGAACAAGTTGCTGAAACGATTATCTTGCACCAAAAAATCGACAAGCAAACCGCTAAACAAAAAACAATTGAACTGTTTAACGAAGTGCAACTTCCACGACCTGAAAAAATATTTGATAGCTATCCACACCAAATCTCAGGCGGACAAAAACAAAGGGTAATGATTGCCATGGCACTAAGCTGCAATCCAAAACTATTAATCGCGGATGAACCTACAACGGCCTTAGATGTCACTGTTCAAAAAACAATTCTTCAATTGCTTTTAAAGCTAAAAGAAGAACGCAATATGGCAATGATTTTCATTTCCCATGATTTGGGTGTGGTGAATGAAATTGCTGATGAAGTTGCCGTAATGTATAAAGGCGAAATTGTGGAGCAAGGTACAGCCAAATCCATATTCGAAAATCCACAGCATCCTTATACAAAAGGTTTGCTGGCTTGCCGCCCCTCACCTTTGCTACAATTAAAAAAACTTCCTGTAGTTGCTGATTTCCTAACCGGAAAAATTGATGATGCCAATGCGCATTTGCAGGCATCCAATCAGTTAACCAATGAGGAAATCTCCGCCCGCAGGGAATTCCTATATAAGCAAAAGCCGATCCTCCAAATCAAAGATCTCTGTACCTGGTACCCCATTCATAATGGAATTTTTGGCAAGACTAAAGATTATGTTAAAGCCGTTGATCAGATTAGTTTTGATGTGTTCCCTGGAGAAACACTCGGTTTAGTTGGCGAATCAGGCTGTGGTAAAACTACGCTTGGAAGAACCATTTTAAGGTTGATTCAACCTACATCAGGCAGTATCATTTTCAATGACCAGGACATAACCAACATCAATAGCACCGCATTAAGGAAACTTAGAAAAGATATGCAAATTGTTTTTCAGGATCCCTATGCCTCGCTAAACCCTAAATTAAGCATCGGTCAATCCATTCTGGAACCTTTACAAGTTCATCGATTGCTTAAAAATGATGCAGTGAGAAAGCAAAAAGTATTAGAGTTACTTCATAAAGTTGGATTAAAAGAAGAGCATTTTAACCGTTATCCACATGAATTCAGTGGTGGTCAACGCCAGCGGGTAGTCATTGCAAGGGCATTGGCTTTAGAACCCAGGTTTATCATCTGCGATGAATCTGTTTCTGCACTAGATGTTTCTGTACAAGCGCAGGTATTGAATTTAATTAAAGATTTACAATGCGAATTCGGCTTAACCTATATTTTCATTTCTCATGATCTGGCCGTAGTAAAACACATCTCTGATCGCATCCTGGTGATGAACAAGGGAAAAATTGAAGAAGAAGGCTTTCCTGAGCAGATTTTCTATGAACCTAAAGCTGAATACACTAAGAAGTTAATTAAAGCCATACCCGGAAGTTAAATAAATAAAATGTTACGTTACTTTTTTATCTTACTGTGCATAATTATTACATCAGCCAAAGCGCAAAATGTTAAAATTATTGAGTCTGACTATGTTTTTGAAAATGCGCCATTTGCTGCTTGCCACGCTTCTACCCTTGTAGATCTTGGTAAGGGAAAGATAATGGCAGCCTGGTTTGGCGGGAAACAAGAAGGCGATAAAAGTGTAGTTATCTGGACATCCCTAAAAACCGGAAAAAGATGGAGTGCACCAAAACCTGTGGCCGATGGAATTGTCAACGATTCGACCAGATTTGCTTGTTGGAACCCGGTTCTCTTCAAAGCAATAGATGGAACGCTGACCCTACATTACAAAATAGGTCCAAATCCGAGAGCATGGTGGGCAGTATACAAAACATCAAAAGATGATGGAGAAACATGGTCTGATGCTGTTAAATTGCCAGATGGTTATCTCGGTCCGATCAAAAATAAGCCAGTTCAATTAACTAAAGACATCATCCTTTATCCATCAAGCACAGAAAGTTTAGATGAAAAAACCTGGAGCATCCACTTAGAAAAATCCGACAACAAAAATAACAATTGGGAAAAGATAGAAATCGATTGTGATACATTTGGCGTGATCCAGCCATCAATTCTTACCTACCCGAATGGAAAACTGCAATTACTTTGTAGAAGCAGACAAAATGTAATTGTAGAAAGTTGGTCGGCTGATGGTGGTAAACATTGGTCTAAATTAGCCGCAACCAGTTTACCAAACCCAAACTCCGGGAGCGACGCCGTTACCTTAAAAGATGGGCGCCAGTTACTCATTTACAATCCTTTAACCGCAGGCAAAAATTGGTGGGAAGGCCGATCTGTGCTTAAACTGGCAATCTCTAAAGATGGCAAAACGTGGAAGGACATTTATACCTTAGAAAATCATGAAAAGGGCGAATATAGCTACCCGGCGATTATTCAGGATGAAAGAGGAAATGTACATTTAAGCTATACCGCTGAGCGCAAAAGAATAAAATATGTAAAACTTAAATTATTGAACTAAGGAAACTATCTAATCCATTTACCCTTTTACATTTCAACTTCCTTATCCATTTCCAATTACCCATTTTACATCTTACCTTTCAACCTCCTTATCCATTTCCCACCTTCCCTTTTACATCTTACCTTTCAACCTCCTCATCCATTTCCTATTACCCCTTTTACATCTTACTTCTCAACCCAATTTCCTCTACCCCACCTTCCCTTTTACATTTTACCTTTAAACCTCCTTCATTTCCACTTTTCCCTCTTACCTTTCCACCATTTTCCATCCCCCATCTTTCCATCCTTTACATCTTTTCTGTATCTTCGATAAATTCAGTTTTTTAATTATGGCAAAAAAAAAATCAGCAAATATAAAATTGGTTCTGAATCAATTGGTTAGCGATGTTTTTGAAAAGAACAATAATCAGTTACTCAATTATAAACAAGTTTCCGCCAAGTTAAACCTTAACGATCTGGAATCTAAAGAGACCATTTTAGAAATACTAAAAGAAGGAAAAGGCGCAGGCATCTACCTGGAGCCTGAAAAAGGGAAGTACAGGCTTAAAGATCTTCAAAACTTTATTATTGGCACGGTTGATATGACCGCCGATGGTTCTGCATATATTGTTCCTCAGGATGAATTTGAAAAAGACATTTTTGTAGCACCTAAAAAGCTTAAAAATGCTTTACATGGCGATACGGTGAAAGCTTATGTTTTCGCTAAAAAAAGTGTCCGTAAAAATGATGGCGAGGTTATAGAGATTATCAAACGTGCTAAATCTGATTTTACCGGAGTAATTAAAATCTCCGATCGTTTTGCTTTTGTTATTGCAGATGATAAAAAAATGATGCATGATATTTTCGTACCGCTAGCAGATACACTCGAAGCCAAAAATGGTCAGCGGGTTCTGGTAACTTTATCAGACTGGCCTGAAAGTGCTAAAAACCCAATCGGCATTGTAAAGCATGTTTTAGGTAATCAAGGGGAAAACAATACAGAAATGAATGCCATTTTAGCACAATATGGTTTTCCACTGGAGTTTCCTCCACAGGTAGAAAAAGAAGCCAATGCCATTCCTGAAGAAATTCCGGAAGCCGAGATTGCAAAACGTAAAGACTTTAGAAACGTATTAACATTCACCATCGATCCGGCTGATGCCAAAGATTTTGATGATGCCATATCTTACCAGAAATTGCCAAATGGCAATTATGAAATTGGTGTCCACATTGCTGATGTTTCACATTATGTAATTCAGGGAACTGATTTAGATAAAGAAGCTTATAGTCGGGCTACATCTGTTTATCTGGTAGACCGTGTGATTCCGATGTTACCTGAACGTTTGAGTAATGGCGTGTGTTCACTTCGCCCGAATGAAGATAAATTGTGTTTTGCTGCCGTGTTTGAATTAGACGAACAAGCGAACATTCAAAATGAGTGGTATGGCAGAACAGTGATTCATTCTGACAGACGATTCAGTTACGAAGAAGCACAGGAAGTGATTGAGAATAAGGCTGGCGATCACGCCGAAGAAATTCTTAAACTTAATGAACTCGCTTACATCTTACGCGATCGCAAATTTAAAAATGGCGCCATTAGCTTCGAGAGTACGGAGGTCAAATTTAAACTGGATGAATCTGGAAAACCTATCGGCGTTTATGTTAAAGAGCGTAAGGATGCGCATAAACTAATTGAAGATTATATGCTCCTGGCCAATAGAAAAGTGGCTGAATACGTAGCTAAGAAACAAAAAGGAGAAAAAAAACTGACATTCGTTTACCGTGTGCACGATTCTCCGAATATGGAAACCTTAAATACTTTCGCCACATTTGCTTCGCGTTTTGGTTATAAAATTAATACCAAATCTGATAAAGAAATCGCCAAGTCACTTAATCATTTAATGGCCGATGTGGAAGGCAAAAAGGAACAAAACATCCTGACTTCTCTGGCCATCCGCTCCATGGCAAAAGCGATTTACTCGACTAAAAAAACAAGCCATTATGGTCTGGCATTTGAATATTATACGCATTTCACTTCTCCTATCCGTCGTTATCCTGACGTGATGTCGCACAGACTGTTGCAAACTTATCTGGATGGCGGAAAATCTGCCGATGCAGAATTTTATGAAGTAGCCTGCGTGCATTCTTCCGCCATGGAAAAACGTGCTGCCGATGCTGAACGTGCATCTATTAAGTACAAGCAAGCAGAATACCTGGAAAATAACATCGGCACCGAATATAAAGGAATTATTTCTGGCGTAACCGAATGGGGAATGTATGTAGAAATTGAAGAAAATAAATGTGAGGGTATGATTCGCTTGCGTGATATTTCTGATGATTTTTATGTTTTGGATGAGAAAAATTACTGCATCGTAGGTCAAAGAAAGAAGAAAAAATATCAATTGGGAGATGAAGTGATGATCCGTGTGAAAAAAGTAGATTTAGCTAAACGTCAGATTGATTTTACGCTTATTGCTGATTAGGGTCTAACCTATGGAATATTTTTCGTCATTTTAAGACTTAAAGCACTATTCAACTAAACCAATGACGTAAAAACAACAGAAAATATGGTTTATAATGCTGATTTTTGGGATTCTAATCCAATACAAAAAAAACGAAGAGAAAAGAGGTCAAAAAACCTTGGAGACGGCCTTAATAATAAACTAGTGCAATGCATACAACGGAGCAATTACAACAAATTTTAAATACAGCAATACAAAACTTAAGGTTTCCAGATCAGCCTAAACAGCTTTACGATCCCATTACTTATATCATAAATCTTGGTGGCAAACGCATTCGCCCATTATTAGTTTTAATGGGTACCGAATTATTCGGTAAAGATGCACATGATGCCATCCATGCCGCAATGGCCATCGAGGTCTTCCACAATTTTACACTGGTCCATGATGACATCATGGACAATGCGCCTTTACGTAGAGGAAAGCCAACTGTGCATGAGAAATGGAGTATCAACACCGCTATACTCAGTGGAGATGTAATGATGGTTGAGGCTAATAAAAACCTTGCAAAGGTTAATCCGATTTTCTTAAAAGATGTTTTAGATACTTTTAATGCAACTGCTCAGGGCGTTTGCGAAGGCCAGCAACTGGATATGGAATTTGAAAGTCGCGATGATGTGAGTATTGAAGAATACATCAATATGATCAGATTGAAAACTGCTGTTCTATTGGGTGGCGCCTTGAAACTAGGTGCTATTATTGCAGGAGCATCAGAAAAAGACGCTGATCTGATTTATCAGTTTGGAGAAAACATCGGCATTGCCTTTCAGTTACAGGATGATATTTTGGATGTTTATGCAGACCCTGAAAAGTTCGGCAAACAAGTGGGCGGAGATATTATTGCCAATAAGAAAACCTTCTTATTATTAAAAGCGTTCGAACTGGCTGATGGAGATATTAAAGAATCATTAGATGTTTGGACCAGCTATAAGGATTTTGACATTAAGGAAAAAGTAGAAACAGTAAAATCAGTTTACGATACTTTAGATGTTCAGAATATTGCTAAAGAGAGCATGAATAAATATCTGGATCAGGCATTGAATGTGTTTGCCCAGATCAACGTTAATGATGAGCAAAAGTCAAATCTGTTAACCTTAACGAATCAGTTAATGGCAAGGGAATATTAGACCAGAATAAAACAAGAAAACGGAGCTGATGATTTTAAAAAATGATCAGCTTTTTTGTGACCAAAAATCAGGGATAAAAAAAATCCCTCAATTTTCATTGAAGGATTTTAAATATTGGTTGATACTAATTATTCTGCAACGGCAGCTTCTTCAGTAGCTTCGTCTGTTTTAACAGCTTTTTTAGCTGCTGCTTTTTTCACTGGTGCTTCAGCAACAACTTCTTTAGCTTCAGCTTCTTTTTTAACAGCTGGTTTTTTCGCTAATGCTTCTTCGATTTCAGCATCAGTGATAGGAAGAACAGATACATAAGATTTGTTATCTTGTTTCTTTCTGAAAACTACTGTACCATCAATCAAAGCGAATAATGTATGATCTTTTCCTAAACCAACATTTTTATCTGGATGGTGTTTTGTACCACGTTGACGGACTAAAATGTTTCCAGCGATAGCTAACTGACCACCGAAAATTTTAATACCTAAACGCTTACTATGCGATTCACGTCCGTTTTTCGAACTACCGGCTCCTTTTTTGTGTGCCATGATTTTATATTTTGTAACTCGCTAAAAGCGAATTATTGGGTTAACAATTAATTATAACGTGATGTCAGAGATCTGGATCTTAGTGAAAAACTGGCGGTGACCGTTTTTCTTTTTGTAACCTTTTCTACGTTTTTTGTGGAAAATAATTACTTTATCACCTTTTAAATGAGATACGATCTTAGCTGAAACTTTAGCACCTTTAACTGCAGGAGCCCCTACAGTGATTGCACCACCATTATCAACCAACAATACATTATCAAATTCAATACTAGCGCCTTCATCTCCTTGCAATCTGTGTACAAAAAGGTGCTGGTCTTTAGCAACTTTAAATTGCTGCCCTGCTATATTTACTATTGCGTACATTGTTTAAATATTAGTTTTTTAATTTTTATTTAACGAGGTGCAAATATAGAATAAATTCAACTAACACACAAACACATATCGAAAATATTTTTCACTATAAATCTTCGTGATCAGGATTTGGAGGATTTAAGGATTTTAAGATCGATATTTATCAGCATTTGAGGTGGGTTTTGTAAAGCAATGTTAGGCAATACTTGGCTTCCTCCTGCCCTGCTGTTCATTACAAGTCCTCGCTGTACTCCGGCTTTCCATTGCCATCAGGTTTATTTAACCCCGGGCTGGCATTTCAAACCACGTCAGCTCCCCTCAAATTTCATAACATTTTCGTGCCGATCTCTTTGCTATGAAAACCAATCTTCTCATTCTTAAACCCGATTGCAGTGGAAGCCTCCGCTTCTTCAGCGGTGCTTAGAACGGAAAGCGGGACTGATGCCCGCCAAATGCTTCTCCCCCGTTCATTTCCAAATCATAAAAACACCTTATAAAACAAATAGCCTTTAACAAACCATTCGGTTATGCTAAAGGCTATTAAAACTTTATGAAGCCAAATTACTTACCTGATCTTTTTTCGGCTTGTAATAAGGTTTCCTGAATGATCTTTCTCATTTGAACTGCTGCATCCAATAATTTCGGATTGCCATCAAAATCGCCATAAACAGTTACGTGCTTTGATTTTTCTTTATAATTGAAAGTAATATCATAACGTGGAACCAACCTGGATTTATCGCTTTTCTTCCCAATGGTATCTGGAAAATTCCAAAGGCCGATTTCATTTGCCTTTCTATGCATGTATAACACATCATCACTCTTTAAAAAGAATTTTTTAGTCACCACAGAATCCTTATTATTTACGTATTGGTAAACACCCGTTTTCGAATCATAAGAATTTTCCAAAGTATCTTTTAAGCCATAGCTAAACTGCATAGACACAAAATCATCCTTGCGGAAAGGTGCATTCTGAATAATTGGTTTATAATAAATGTAACAATAAATAATCATCGGCACGATGATGGTAATGGCTAAGAATATTTTTTTTCCTCTACTTGACACGATTTGAATTATTGAATAAATGAATTATAGAATGAATGAATTGTTGAGTGAGTAAATTATGAATGATTGAGTGAATTAATAGGTGGTTCCAAAACGCTGCAAAGTTTGCATTTTTTTTCTGAAAGATCTTCTCATTCCAAAATCATTTAATCATTATTAAGAGATAGAAAATAGACTCCAGATTAATGACTTTCTACTCAAGACTCTTTTAACTCCCCTTCCCACTTGCTCACCACTGCTGTTGCAATAGAGTTACCCACTACATTGGTTGCAGAACGGCCCATATCCAATAGCGGATCGATACCAATTAACAATGCCAGGCCAGCTTCGGGAATATTGAAACTTGCAATTGTACCAGCAATAACCACAAGTGATGCACGAGGTACGCCAGCGATTCCCTTACTCGTTAACATTAAAATAAGCAACATGGAAATTTGTTGTTCAAAGCCTAAATGGATGCCATAAGCCTGCGCAATAAACAAAGACGCAAAAGTCATGTACATCATAGAGCCATCTAAATTGAACGAATAACCCAGCGGCAACACAAAACTTACAATTTTATCTTTACAACCAAAACGTTCTAAAAGCATCATCGTTTTAGGATATGCGGCTTCACTGCTTGCGGTACTAAAAGCCAGAATAGCAGGCTCTCTCATATCACTTACCAGCTTAAATACTCTTTTCTTAAGGATTAGAAAGCCGATAAAAATGAGCATTGACCATAAAATGGCTAAGCCTAAATAGAACTCTCCAATAAATATAGCATAGGTATTTAAAACATTCAGCCCCTGCTTAGCTACAATTGCTGTCATGGCGCCGAAAACCGCTAAAGGTGCAAAATTCATTACATAGCCAGTCATTTTAAGAATTACATGAGCAATGGCATCGAAGGCTTTAATCACCACCTGACCTAAATCTCCAATAGCTGCAGTAGCCACACCAAAAAACAAGGAGAAGACAACAATCTGCAAAATTTCGTTGGTTGCCATAGATTCGGCGATACTTTTTGGAAATACGTGCGCAATGAAATCCTTCACACTCATAGAAGCCTTTTGAATTCCGGTGTTTACCAATTGATCGGGCAAAGTTAATTGCATGTGTTTCCCTGGCTCGAATAGATTTACCAGAATTAAACCCAGCACCAGCGACATGAGCGACATTGCCATAAACCAGCCTAAGGTTTTACCACCAATCCGGCCAACGGCTTTAATATCACCAACTTTTGCAACCCCAACAACCAAGGTGGTAAATACAAGCGGTGCTACAATCATTTTAATCAGGCGAAGGAAAATATCACTTAACAGGGTGAAATATTCTAGTTTCTTTTCGCGGATCTCTTCGTTTTCTTTCTTGATACCTGCATTAAGCTTCCGCTCTGCTTTTAGCTGCGTAAAAATGGCGCTTGTGGTATCTGGCGTTTTCTTAATCGCAACTTCTATACTTTTAACTTTCGCATCGGCAGTGAGAATTTTCTGATTATAAACATCAATAGAATTGACATTCAGAATATAGCCCAATGCAATACCCGCAATCAGCGCTATGAAAATGAAAAGCGTGAGTTTGTTTTTCTTCATGAATAAAAAAGTTGGTGGCTTTATTAATTTGGTAAAACTACGATATTTAGGTGGTGTAACAAATTATGATTTTATGTACAGATAAAAATCACTTTAATTATTACTTTCGCTGTAACAATGATCTCAAATTAACATCTAAAACGAACTATAACGCCCTTAAATGGAACAAAAAGACAAATTATTTAAAGAAATTTTTGATTCAAATTCCAAAAAGATATTCCATTTATGTTATGGTTATACAGGAGATACCGATGCCGCTAATGACCTTTTACAGGAAACTTTTTTAAAGGTATGGCAAAATCTGGATAAGTTCAGAAACAAATCTTTAATCTCTACATGGATCTACAGAATTGCCGTTAACACCTGCTTAACTTATTTAAGATCGGAAAAAAGGCAGGCAAAAGACGAACTGACAGAAAATATCATCGAAAATAAAATTGAAGAATTCTCTGAGAAAAATGAACAGGTAGCGTTATTATATCAATGTATTTCCAAACTGGAAGAAAACGATCGTTTGATCATTACTATGGTACTCGATGAATTGCCTTACCATGAAATAGCCGATATTTCCGGCATCAGCGAAGGCAACTTAAGGGTAAAAATTCATCGCATTAAACAAAAATTAACAGAACTATACAACCAATATGCAAGCGTTTGATCAAATACAAGAGTTGTGGCAAAAGCACGAGGTAGAAGTTAAGTTTTCTGCTGATGAAATGCTGCAACAGGCAAAAAAAGAAGTAAATGGTTTGAAGTTCAAATCTGCGCTTAATATTATAGGAATGGCGGCTTCGTTCATAGCCATTGCAGCTTTATGGGTATTTTTTCACTTCGATTCGTGGACTACGCATGTGGGCATCAGCATCACTATTATCACCATTGGTGTTTATACGTTGATTCTTTACAGAGATTACAGGCTAATCGCTAAAACAGATTTTACGGCACATCCAAAAGAATACTTAAACAACTTAAAGACCTATCAATTAAATCGTTATAAGCTTTACAATTCTCTCTATTGGTTCTATACAGTAGCCCTTTCTACAGGTATAATTTTTTACTTTATTGAAATTCTTGGTCGCTTTAACCTGATCCAGAGAGTGATTGCAATAGGTTTAACTTTTCTTTGGATTTTATTTTGCTCCACTATTCTACGTAAAGCTGTAATCAAAAGAGAAAAGGAAAGAATTGCGCTATTAATTGAGAAATTCGAACGGATTAGTGCCCAGATTTCTGCTCCGGAAAAATTTTAGGCACGGTTTTTTCAATGAAAAATTGAAATGAAAAAACTGCTTATCCTCTTCCTCTTTTTGCTGACTTTGCCCTGTACATTTGCATTTAAACAAGACACTACTGAACCTGTTCACTTGAATTGGGAAACGCATTTTAAAGGCAAAGCCGACATGAATTCTCCTTTTTTTGCCTTAACCGCATTGACCTGGCAGTATAGTTATCAATCTGTGGTTAACAGAAACCGGGTAACGATTAAGTTAAAGAATGAAGTGATGATTGACAAAGATCGTTCATGGGTTAAATGGGATAGAATAAAAAACCCACAGATAAGTGCAGACCTGCTCCACCACGAGCAAGGTCATGTAAACATTCAATATATTCTGCTTTCTGAGGCCGAAAGGGTTTTAAAAAACAGAACTTATTCTGTAACGAACTATAAAGCGCAGATTTCGCAATTGGCAAATGAACTGAGCACCTATTTCGACACCATGCAGCGTAATTATGATGAAGAAACCGAGCATGGAAGTAACCATAAAATGCAGGCCCGTTGGGATCAGATTATCCAGGATAAAACAGAAGAATCTAAAGCGGCAACATTAGCTGATGCAGGCAAGTAACTTCGGAATAAATATAATTCCGCCGACAGCCAAGGCTAAAAAAGCGGTCATTAATACAGCTCCGGCAGCTAAATCCTTTACGATTTTAATTTTAGGGTGATAGGTTGGAGAAACGACATCTGCTAATTTTTCAATTGAAGCATTGATGATTTCAGTTACGATGACTGCAGTAATCACCAAAAAAATAGCTACCCATTCCAACTCCGAAATGTGTAATAACCAAGAAAATACTATTGCAATTATGGCTGCAAACAGGTGCACTCTTCCGTTGTGATCATTTATAAAAAATAGTTTCAAACCATTAAAAGCATATTTGAAGCTTCTCATTCTATCGATAATAGAAAATTTCTTTTTTTCTTCCATTGGAAATTAAAGGTACGATTTTTATACTTTGATGTCTTGAATAGCATTTATTATGGAATAGATCCTGAATCAAGTTCAGGAGGACGCTCACGGAATTGGATACTATGAATGATTACCTGTACCGCATTTAATGTTTTAGAATAAATTAAGTATGAAACAGATCCTGAATCAAGTTCAGGAAGACGTACAGGGCGGATCCTGAATTAGGTTTAGGAGGACGCTCGCGGAATTGGATACTCTTAATGATTTACATTTACAGCAATAACGCCTTAATGTTTCAGCTAAAACTTACTATAGCACTTCACTGGTTGAAAAGCTGTTTCTGCTTAATTTGTATAAATAAGTTTTAGTCAAAATTTTAGTAGAATCGTTAGCATCTTTTGCAGGAAACGACCTGAACAAATCACCGTCTTTCATAAAAAACTTATCGTTTCCATGATATCCTTTTTTCTGATCGGAAGACAACGATGGAAAACTAATCTTATTGAAATCTCCACGGGCATACTCAAACACATTTAAATCCAGAACATTCTTTTTGCTTTGCAATTGTACATAAATCTCTGGATTGCCATCGTGATCTAAATCCATATTCCAGGCATCGGTTAAAATACCATTGCGTTCAACCGCCTGAGATTTATAATTATTTCGCACCGAATCTGACATTAAAATCTGATAGCCACCAATAGAATCTACTCCTTTACCCCAGCTAAGCAACTCAAAGGTTAATCCCGGTTTCACTTCTATATTTTTATAAAAGCGGAAAGGATTTTTCTCCACTTTAGGTGTCTCAACCTTCACCTCAACAGATTGCTCTTCTGTGCATGCAAAACAAAACAGCATCCCTGTAATGAACAAGAGATGCTGCAAAGTATATTTTTGTATTTTCATTTACCTGGGTGCATTTTGGTTTCCCCAAATTAAAGAATTTAGCTTTTTAAAACAAACGAATTTTATTTCTTAGCCTCGGCTTTTACTTCCGGTGCACCATTGTTCAAAAGCGTTTCAGTAGTTACGCTTCTTTTGCCGCTTGGCGCAATGACAATTGTTTTAAGCACTCTTTTCTCACCCTTTGGAATAATAACTTTTATCGGTGCAGTATATAAAAATGCATTTTCAGATGGTCTTGATGAATCTAAAGAATAGTAAATTTTCCCATCAATTACCGGTACTTTCAAATCAATAGTAAACTCACCACCATTTAGTGGTTTATTACTTTGTCCTATTGGTGTAGGTACCCAATAGTTAACACCCATTTTATCGAGGCGAGCCAGGTGAACAGGTAAACGATCTTCCGTAAAATTTTTCAGATCTTTCCGATCAACCTGACTCCAGGCAATTTCAGATAATGCCATCAAACGGGGGAAAGCATGGTTTTCAATCTTGTTTGTTGTTTTAATGTATTCTGTCCACATGTTGGCCTGAACACCTTTAATGTACTTTCTTTGATCAGCTGTTAAAACCTTTGGAATGGGATCATAGGCATAAATCTTTTGATAAGGCGCTAAACCACCAATGGTGGTTGGTTCATCAGGCGATTCAGACTGCTGGTGATCGATGTATAAACCCATAGAACCTGGAGTCATAATTACATCGTGATTTTGTTGTGCGGCAGCAATTCCTCCTTCCTCCCCTCTCCAACTCATTACCGTTGCATTTGGCGCCAAACCACCTTCCAGAATTTCATCCCAACCAATAATAGAACGGCCTTTTCCATTTACATGCTTTTCTATCCTTTGGATGAAATAGCTTTGTAACTCATGTTCATCTTTTAAACCTTTTTCTTTCATCAATGCCTGACAAAACGGCGATTCTTTCCAATAGTTTTTAGGTGCCTCATCTCCACCAATGTGGATATATTTGGATGGAAAAATAGCAATCACCTCATCTAAAACATCATTCAATACGGTAAAGGTATTTTCAGAAGGAACAAAAATATCGTCGAAAACACCCCATGTTTGTTGTACTTGCTTTCCTTTTCTCGATCCTGCCCAAGCCGTTTTATCACTTACAAAAGTATCGCGGTCTGGAAAAGCACTTAAAGCCGGATAAGCCGCAATAGCTGCAGATGCATGGCCTGGTAATTCTATTTCCGGGATTACAGTGATGTATCGTTCAGCTGCATATTTAACTATTTCTTTGGCTTCGTTTTGTGTATAAAAACCTTTTACCTCTGTTAAATAATTTCCTGTTCCCGGATAACGTCCGATGGTAGAACCATTTCTCACAGATCCTACTGTCGTTAATTTCGGATATTTTTTAATTTCCAGTCTCCATCCCTGGTCATCAGTTAAATGCCAGTGAAAAGTATTGATTTTATAATAAGCAAGCTGATCTAGATATTTTTTGATAAACGAAATCGGGAAGAAATGGCGAGATACATCCAGCATTGTTCCACGGTAGCTAAAACGCGGATAATCGTTAATCGTTACCGCAGGAATTGAGATTTTATCGGCTACTTTCTCTGGCATCATTTGCATTACAGATTGAACGGCATAAAATAATCCGGCCCCGTTTCCGGTAATAATCATCTGATTTGGAGTTACTTTGATGGTATAACCTTCGGCAGGCAATTTATCTGCACCACTTGAAGTTAACAGAATGCTTTTCAGATTTGGCTGTGTAACCTTGGCTTCTCTGAGGGAAAAACCCGCTTTGGTTACCATAAATGCATTTAACAGATCACTTATTTTAGCGCCATCTATGCTTTGATTAATTAAAATAGTCGTTTTATCTAAAACGAAATTCCCATTGGCCCTGGTGATTGACACTGGTGCAGGAATAATTCCGAGGTTTGGATCGCTTTGTGCAAATGCACCTGCACTTATCAATACACCAATAAAAATGGATAATGCTCTCTTCATAATTTGGTTTGTTTTAGGTTAATTTCAGTAAAATCCATCTAAGATAGAAATTAAGGCAAGATTCTTAATCACACTTTTTTGTTACGAACAAAAAAAAAGAGAAACCTGATGGGCTTCTCTTTTCAAAATGGAATTAATAATCTTATGCTTCAACCGGGTGTTCCTTCGCTGATAAATATCTTTCTGCATCTAAAGCAGCCATACAACCAGAACCTGCTGCCGTAACCGCTTGTCTGTAATACATATCCTGAACATCCCCACAAGCGAAAACACCTTCAATATTGGTTAAAGTAGAACCCGGTATAGTAGTTAAATAACCTGTTTCATCCATCTCCAACTGACCTTTAAAAATATCGGTATTTGGTTTGTGCCCAATGGCTACGAAGAAACCTTCAATAGCAATCTCAGAAACCTCGTTAGATTGATTATTAAGTACTTTAACCGCTTTTACATTTTTACCATTACCTAAAATTTCCTGCGTTTCAGTATTGTAGTGTACTACAATATTTGGTGTTGCTAAAACGCGACTTACCATTGCCTTTGATGCTCTGAATTCGTCTCTTCTAACTAATAGATGTACTGTTTTACAAAGTTTGGCTAAATAAGTTGCTTCTTCAGCTGCTGTATCTCCGGCACCAACAATGGCAACATCCTGTCCTTTAAAGAAGAAACCATCGCACACTGCACAAGCAGATACGCCGAAACCATTATATTGTTGTTCACTTGGTAAGCCTAACCATTTTGCAGTTGCACCGGTAGCGATAATCACGGTATCGGCAGTGATGGTTTTAATTTCATCAACCACAACCTTGTGTGGGGTTGATGAGAAATCTACTGAACTGATGTAGCCAAAACGGATATCTGTACCAAAACGTTCAGCTTGCTTGCGGAAATCTTCCATCATTTCCGGGCCCATAATTCCTAACGGATAACCAGGAAAATTTTCTACATCTGTAGTTTGCGTTAACTGACCGCCAGCTTGCATGCCGGTATACATGATTGGTTTTAAATCAGCTCTGGCAGCGTATATTGCTGCAGTATAACCTGCAGGACCAGAACCAATGATTAAACACTGAACGTGTTCGTTTTCTTGTGACATTATAGTGTGTGTTTGAAATTCTTAAACTGTAGCACAAATTTAATGCTTTAAACAATTGTTGGCAAGTATTCATTGTCAACATAGTTTACTTATTAACAGTGTTACGCAAAGCGCATGCTATTTTTGCTGAGACAGAAATACAATTTCGATAAAGAAACTTAAATCAGGAGTAAAAATCTATATTTAAAAGAAATGGTATTGATAAACCAAAAAATCTATTAAACAGATTGTTTCTTCAGTTTTGAGATACTTTTGTTTTTCAGATCCGATGCTTGCTTTCTCATTTCTTCTAAGGAAATTTTGTGTTTTTTTGAGTGGGCTTGTCTCGCCAACTGATCCATCGCCGATAATGATATTTCGTAATTCATCTTTGATATGTTTCATTAAAATATTGGTTAAAGATACAAAATATTTTATATCGAGAAAATCGTTATACTAGTGTCTATTTTATATAATCAACCGATCAGATTCCTACCTAAAGAATCTTCTTAATGTGTTCATCTTAAGATTTAAAACCAAAACATAAGTATTTATTCTTTGTATCTTAAACTCTATGTTTGAATGATCCCCACATTAAATTTTCTGGTTATTGGTGATTGATTCGCGGCCTCGATACCCATAGAAATTACTTTCCTGGTTTCCAGCGGATCAATAATACCATCTACCCAAAGTCTTGAAGCAGCATAGTAAGGTGTAGTCTGGCTATCATATTTATCGGTAATTTCTTTCAATAGTTCCGCTTCTCTTTCTGGCGTAATCACTTCACCCTTTGCCTTTAATGATGCTTCTTGAATCTGCAATAAGGTTTTAGCTGCCTGAGCGCCACCCATTACCGCAATTTTAGCAGTTGGCCAGGCGTAAATTAACCTTGGATCATAAGCTTTCCCACACATGGCATAATTACCTGCGCCATAAGAATTCCCAATCACAATCGTAAATTTTGGCACTACGGAATTGGCAACCGCATTCACCATTTTTGCCCCGTCTTTAATAATGCCACCATGTTCAGACCTGCTTCCAACCATAAAGCCGGTAACATCCTGTAAAAATACCAGCGGGATTTTCTTTTGGTTGCAGTTCATAATGAACCGGGTAGCTTTATCTGCACTATCGGAATAAATCACACCGCCAAATTGCATTTCCCCTTTTTTAGATTTAACGACTTTGCGTTGATTAGCCACAATGCCTACTGCCCAACCGTCGATACGACCTAAACCACAAACGATACTTTGGCCATATCCTTTCTTATATTCTTCAAATTCAGAATTGTCAACCAAACGGTTGATAATGTCTAAAATTTCGTATTGTTTATCTCTGTTTTCCGGAATGATCCCATACAATTCTTCTTCGCTTTCTTTTGGTTTAGCCGATTTAATCCGATCAAAGCCAGCATTTTGAGGCGCTCCTAACATACTCATGATATTCCGGATACTATCCAGACAAGCTTGATCATTTGGATGTTTATAATCAGTAACACCGGAGATTTCACAGTGCGTAGTGGCTCCTCCCAAAGTTTCATTATCAACATCCTCTCCTATTGCAGATTTTACCAGATAGGAACCTGCTAAAAACACCGACCCGGTTTTATCAACAATCATGGCTTCATCACTCATGATGGGAAGATAGGCACCACCAGCTACGCATGCCCCCATAATCGCCGAAATTTGTACAATTCCATCTGCCGACATCATCGCGTTATTGCGGAACATTCTTCCGAAATGTTCTTTATCTGGAAAAATTTCGTCTTGCATCGGTAAATAAACACCTGCACTATCAACCAGGTAAATCACAGGAAGTCGGTTTTCCATAGCGATTTCCTGCGCACGGAGATTTTTCTTGGCCGTCATAGGAAACCAGGCGCCAGCTTTCACCGTTGCATCATTGGCAATAATCATGCATTGCCTGCCACTCACATATCCAATTCCACAAACTACGCCTGCAGACGGACAACCACCTTGTTCTGCATACATGCCATCGGCAGTGAAAGCACCAACTTCCAGAAATTCCGTGTCTTTATCGATTAGGTAATCAATCCGTTCGCGAGCCAACAACTTACCTTTCTCCTTTTGTTTGTCCGCATTTTTTTCGCCACCACCGAGGTAAATCTTTTTAAGTTTGGTTCTTAGCTCGTAAACCAATTGTTTGTTCACGTCTTCGTTCTTGTTGAATTCGATATCCATGTTGGCAATTTAAATCTTATTTTGGAATAAAGCATGGCGACCAAATTGGTTTCTGGTCTACGCTGGTTTTTAACCGCAAAGAACGCAGAGAGGACAGCGCAAAGAACGCCAAGCTTGTGTTCGAAATATTAAACCACAGAATATGGGAGTGATTTTAACCGCAAAGGATGCGGAGATAAAAGCGCAAAGAACGCCAAGCTGGTGTTTAAAATGTAACCACAGAATACCAGATTTGACTTCCTCACTTTGTTCTCTGTGTAAACTTTGTGCCCTCGGTGGTAAAATCTGAACACTCAGCTTTGCAATTAGAAATAAAAAGTAACCACAGAGCAAACAGAGAAAAAAGCACAAAGAAGTCACAGAGATTATGTAATCGATTCTTAAACTCTATGTTCTCTGTGCAACCTCCATGCCCTCGGTGGTAAAATCTAAACACTCAGCTTTGCAATTAGAAATAAAAAATAACCACAGAGCATACAGAGAAAAAAGCACAAAGAAGTCACAGAGATTATCTAACCTGTGGCACTTAGTGATAAAATCTGAACAACCAGCTTTGCGCTCTTCGCGAAAAACTTCCCTTCACTTTGCGGTTAACCACCACAAATCATTTTAAAACGATACTTTTGAAGAAATCTCATTAAATGGAGCTAACCATAAATATTCCTGCCTTACTATTTCCAGCCATTAGTTTAATCATGCTGGCTTACACCAATCGTTTTTTGGCTCTGGCAACATTAGTTAGAAGTTTAAAATCTAAATATGAAGAGGGCGAGAAAAATATTGGTTTACAAAATCAAATCAAAAACCTCCGCTATCGGTTAAGACTGATCAAAAACATGCAGGCTTTCGGTGTGCTGAGTTTCGCCAGTTGTTTGTTTTGCATGTTTTTTATTTACCTTGAATGGAACATAATAGCCGAAATGCTCTTTGCATTGAGTTTAATATTTTTTATGATTTCGCTGATTATTTCACTGATAGAAATTCAACTCAGCACGAAAGCGCTAGAATTAGAATTGAGTACTTTAGAAGATTTAGACGATGAATCATTAAGTGGATTCATCAAAAAGAAATTCAACAGAGATTAATTTTGTAAAACAATATTATTAATCTTTAATTTTTTCCATTTACCGGGAAAGCCTTTTCCTTTTATATATTTTACAGAATAAGGATGTCCCTTTAAGTTTGGATGGTAAACCATATCGAAATCAAAAGTCATTTCTGTATCTGTCTTTTGAACAACAGTAACTTCATTGTCGTTGTAATCCTTTTGGCCTGTTGTAAAAAATTTATCCCCTTTATTGGCATTAAAATCGGCTTTTAAATATGTTTTTAGCGGAGCCGTTGGGTAGCCTTCTATTAATCTATTTTGTTCGTCGATTCTTAAATACGAAATGCTAATGGCATCGCCACCCACTAAAGAATAAAATTTATAGAAAAGTTTCTTATTTATGCTAACCGTATCTGTAATCTCGGTATAGTTAGCACTATTAATGAACCATAAATTACCGATTTGCATCGGCAAAAAAGAATCGTTTGCTTTTAGCTCCATCATTTTTTCTTTACAGCCTGTAAAAAATAAAAAGAATAGCATTAAAATTAAGCTGGCACCCTGGCAAGTTTTTTTCATGAGCGTAGTAATTTTTTCTAACCAAAACGAGTGTCGCAGTAAAAATGCTACAATGAATAACCTTAAGGAGTTATAAAATGGTAAAGAAAAACCACCTCACCAGTAAAGGCAGGTTTCTTTTGATCCTCAATTTCCATCTCTATTGCCATGTGAACCTTGGTTACGCCACGTAAGTTAACAATGGAGGCCAATTTCGCTTTGAGTCTGATTTTAGCATTTACCAACACTGGTTGCGCAAATCTTAAGCTTTCGATACCATAATTAATCTCCATTTTAAGCTTTTGAATATCAACAATCTCTTTCCAAAGATAAGGAATAAGCGAAAGTGTTAAGTATCCATGGGCAATGGTAGAACCGAAAGGCCCTTCATTTTTTGCCTTTTCTTCATCAGTATGAATCCACTGATAATCCAGCGTAGCATCTGCAAACTTGTTAATCTGTTCTTGTGTGATGGTATGCCACGAAGAAACACCAAGTTCTTTACCTAAATGTTGTTCAAATTCTGCGTGAGATGTAATAATTTGCATTTTTATGAATCTTTTATAGTGATAGCAATCCTAAAAACTTTTGATGTTTACGATTGCTTAGATTAAATCTTTTTCCTTAAACCAAACCTCATCCGGCACAGCCGAATAATTATCCATTTTTTCAATTAATATTTCAGCATCAGTTTCATTGAAAACCAAATCGCGATTGGCAGGCTTTAAAAATTTGCTTTGAACCATCATTTCCATCTGTGCGAATAGCGGATCATAAAATCCACCTACGTTTAAAACTCCTATCGGTTTATGATGCAGACCTAATTGCAACCAGGTAAGCACTTCAAAAAATTCTTCCAAAGTACCAAAACCGCCAGGAAGAATCACGAAACCATCGCTTAAATCAGCCATTTTCTGTTTGCGCTGATGCATGTTTTCGGTTAAAATCATTTCGGTAACACCTTTATGGCCTACCTCCTTATCCATCAGAAACTGCGGAATCACGCCGGTAACCAAACCACCAGCTTCTAAAATATCATTCGCCAGCACGCCCATCACGCCTACGCTTCCTCCGCCGTAAACTAAACTGATCTCTTCCCTGACTAGTGTATCTGCCAACTGTTTAATGGCTTTACGCAACTGTGGATCTCCATTAAAGTTTGAGCCACAATAAACACAAACCGCTCTTAGCTTATTCATCCAATTTAAAAATTTAGCGAAGTTAAGATTTTATCCGTTTGCTATAAATTTTATTCTGCACAAAGCTGTTACTTTAATGTTTTTGTGATTTAAAATACTTTTTCAGCAGTGTATTTTATAAGTTATTACTCCTAATTCCAAATATATTGAAGTTTTAAAATAATTAGCTTCCTCTGAAACGATTCGGATGTTAAATAAAAAGCGCCGACTAATCGACGCTTCTAACCCAAATAAAGAGAAAAGTATAAAAAATCTTAACAGCTTTTAAGACTCTTAAGGTGCTGTTAAAAAATTTTAGAAACTGTAACGGAAAGTAGCGCCATAAGTTCTCGGATCTCCAAGCACACCTGCATATAAACCTGAATTACCTGCTGCTGCCTGTAATTGCTCGTAATAATTTTTATTGGTTAGGTTTCTGCTCCATACAAATACGGAGAACTTATCAGACTTAAATCCAAGTCTCGCATTCAACAGCGAATATCCCTGAACATTTAAAATGCTCGATGGAGTTGGATTTGATGAGTATGTAGAACGGTAACTGGCATCGCCGGCGATAAAGTAACGACCTGGTTTAGTAGCTAAATTACCCGGCGTGCTAAATTCTGCACCGCCAGAAACATTCCATTTTGAGATCCCTGGTAATCTGCCACCCGATGCATCTTTAAATGCTACTTGCGTTGCCACACCATTTACCAGTTCGGTATGGCCGGTTTCTTCTAACGGAAGTGGCGCATTGGTGAAGGTTACATATTTCCCATCCAGATAGGCCAAAGCTGCATTTAAGGTTAAGAAACGTTCCAACTGATAGGTTCCATCAACCTCCAATCCTTTAACCTGAACTTTTTCGGCATTGGCAAGATAGCCCCTGTTTACACCTAATTGAGGCGACTGTACATTGGTTTGATAATCTTTAATATCGGTATTGAACGCCGTTACATTTAATATCGCTCCTTTAAAAGGTTTTGTTTTAACGCCAAGTTCATAATGTTCTACATACTCGGGCTTCACAACTGCTAATGTTAAATCTGCCTGTCCGTTTGATGTAGTTGGTAAACCACCTACGTTAACCCCAACTGGTTTGTAGGCTGTAGAAAAAGTTGCATAAGCATTTACCTTCGGCGTTGGACGATAGGAAACAGTGATATTTCCAGATAAATTATTATTATCAACTTTAGTAGCAAACTGTTGATTCGCATAAACTGCTGCTTTAAGTGCCAATAACGCAGGATCAGTAGTTTGCAAACCGCCATAGGTGTTTCTATCGTAATTTACATCTTTTTTATCATAGGTAAATCTTAAACCTGGCAGCACGTGTAAGTGCTCAATTACTTCCCAGTCGATTTGTCCAAATACTGCAGCACTTAATGATTTGATAGTTGAATTGGTTTTAATTCCAAATCCATCTAACAAACCTGGCGTGGAGTATAGCGCTTGTGCACCGGTATTAGCGGTTTGCACAAATCTCCATTGATCTTTGCCCACCTCTTCTGTTTGACCCAAACCCTGCAGGTTTTGACCGAGAAAAAATACACCGAAAACACCACTTAACTTTTCGGTAATGTCGCCTGCATATCTAATCTCTTGTGAGTATTGATCATGGCGGGAATTACCTTGTGATTTAGTAAGTGCTGATAATTCGGAAAAATCTCTATCATTTGTTGGATCCCAATTCCAGAACCTCCAAGCCGTGGTAGAAGTTAATGTTCCGTTGCCAATTTTATAATCTACATTTAGTGAAATACCACCAATTGATTGATTATGTCTCCAGGGCGTATTGGTATTGATTTCTCTTGAAAATGGATCAATTTTGGGTTGTTGGTATCCTAAATCGGAAACAATTCGGGCATATTGACGATAGGCACTTCTTTCGGTTGTGGTAACACCTGCAATGACTAAAGGATAACCTGCCGGATGTTGAATGCTCACATCTCCGCTTAATAAGATTTTTAATTTATCTGATGGTGTAAAATATAACTGACCCTTGAAACCTAAATTGTTCTGACCGCTATATCTTCGCTCCTCTCTGGTATTGTAAATGGTACCATCACGTTGTGTACCAGATATTGAGATTTTTGCTGCAAGATTTTTTGCAACGCCACCAGAAACTGATGTTTTAGCCTGAATGAAGTTGTAATTACCAACACTCATTTCAACTTTTGCTGTTGGCGTTTGTGTAGGTTTGGTTGTGGTAATGTTAAATGCACCTGCTGTTGTATTTTTACCGAATAACGTTCCTTGCGGTCCGCGGATGACTTCGATTTGTTCTATATCTAAAAAATCGGTAGAGGTAGCGGCCGGGCGTGCATGATAAACGCCATCCACGTAAAAACCTACGCCAGGATCAATTCCATCATTGGTTAATCCAAAAGTAGACCCTAATCCCCTGATGTTTAGGGTGGTATTTCTGGCGTTTGAAGCATACAACTGAACTGAAGGAACCAGTTCTTTTAAACGGTTAACATTAAAAGCACCTGCATTTTCTGCCGCCTGACCGCCGATAACTGTGATTGGAATCGGTACATCCTGTAAAACTTCCGAACGTCTTCTTGAGGTTACTACAATTTCATCAAGTTGGGTGTCTTCTACTAAAACCAATTCAATTGGAGCCTCCTGAAGTCGCAAAATTTGAAAATCCTGAGGTTTATATCCAACATAACTCACCCGGATATAAAATGGAGGTTGTTGTTTGGCATCGATGGTAAAGGCACCATCAACATCGGTGATAGTTGCAATTTTTGTGCCTCTTACCGTAATGGTTGCGCCAGGAATAGTTATGCCATTGGTACCTTTCACTATTCCTTTTACCGTATTTTGAGCGAATGCGGCAGTTGCAGATAATATGATAGCAAATAAAATAAGTAAACTTTGTTTCATAATTACATTAATGTGTTTGGTTTAGATATAGTGATTATTGATCCTTTCGGAAATGTTTTGTTTGAGCATTTAGCGCAGAACAGCAACACAGTTTTAAATTTTGATTAATTGGCTTCATGTTAATTATATTAAATCTATAGATTTAGTCGACAAATATATTAAAAAAAAGTATTTGCCAAATTTTATTTTGTGATAATTATTATCTGAGGATTTGAAATGTTCGCCATGGAGATACAAAGCAACACAGATCGATTTGCAGCCAAACAAATACACTAATGACCATTGAACCAATGAACAATTTACTTGCCACGGAAACACAGAGTAACACGGATCGATTTACACCCAACAAATACACTAATGACCATGAACTAATGAACAATTTTTTTTGCCACGGAGACACAGAGCAACACAGATCGATTTGCACCCAAACAAATGCACTAATGACCATTGAACCAATGAACAATTTACTTGCCACGGAAACACAGAGTAACACGGATCGATTTACACCCAACAAATGCACTAATGACCATGAACTAATGAACAATTTTTTTTGCCACGGAGACACAGAGCAACACGAATCGATTTACACCCAAACAAATACGCTAATGACCATTGAACCAATAAACAATTTTGTTGCTACGGAAACACAAAGTTACACGGATCGATTTGCACCCAAACAAATGCACTAATGACCATTGAACCAATAAACAATTTTGTTACCACGGAAACACAAAGCAAGACGGATCGATTTTGCACCCAAACAAATGAACTAATGACCATTGAACCAATGAACAATTTTCTTGCCACGGAAACACAAAGTAACATGGGATTGATAGCGCTTTTTTGGCCGCAGATTCGCAGATTTCAGATCGGTTGTCTCATTTTCAAAAAAGAAGAAACCTTTGCAAATTTTATAACTTATTAAGGTAGTAGAAATAAGTATAAAAAAAGTGGGGCTACCCTTAGGACGCCCCACATTGTAACATTATTTTTTTTTAGAAGCATCTCCAATGGTCAACTGACTGGAAAGCTTTCACCTTTTAGCTTTAGTCTTTTAGCTTTCGCCTTTAACCCTATCTCGTATAATTTGGTGCTTCTTTAGTAATGGTAATATCGTGTGGATGACTTTCACGCATACCAGCAGCCGTAATTTGAACAAACTGCGCTTCTTGTAAAGCCTCAATAGTAGCGGCACCACAGTAGCCCATACTGGCACGAAGTCCGCCAATGTATTGGTACATTACTTCGGCTAAAGTGCCTTTAAAAGGAACGCGACCAACAATTCCTTCAGGAACTAATTTCTTGATATCATCTTCAACATCCTGGAAATAACGGTCTTTAGAACCTTGCTCCATCGCTTCGATAGATCCCATTCCGCGGTAAGATTTAAATTTACGTCCTTCGTAGATGATCGTTTCACCTGGTGATTCTTCTACTCCGGCAAATAATGAACCCGCCATTACCGTATTTGCTCCAGATGCGATTGCCTTTGCAATGTCGCCTGTGTGTTTAATACCACCATCAGCAATAACCGGAACACCTGTACCTTTTAATGCTTTAGCACATTCGTAAACCGCATATAATTGAGGAACACCAACACCAGCAATAATTCTGGTTGTACAAATAGAACCCGGACCAATACCCACTTTAACCGCATCAGCACCTGCATCTGCTAAAAATTTAGCGGCTGCACCAGTGGCGATATTACCAACAATTACCTGTAGATCAGGATATTTCGCCTTTACTTCTTTTAGTTTATCAACTACCCCTTTCGAATGTCCGTGAGCGGTATCGATGGTAATTACATCAACACCTGCATGAACTAAAGCATCAACACGCTGTAGGGTATCGGCAGTTACGCCAACTGCGGCACCTACACGTAAGCGTCCACGTTCATCTTTACAAGCAGCAGGATAATTTTTAACTTTTGAAATATCTTTAAAAGTGATTAAACCACTTAAATAACCATCTTTAGAAACGACTGGTAATTTTTCAATTTTATAATTCTGAAGAATTTCTTCTGCCTGAACCAGGTTTGTTCCCTCTGGCGCAGTAATTAGATTTTCTTTTGTCATGACTTCAGCAATTGGCCTGGCCATGTTTTTCTGGAAACGCAAATCGCGATTGGTGATAATCCCAACCAGTTTATTATCGCTGCTCACTACCGGGATGCCACCAATTTTATGCTCTTTCATGATTTTGAAAGCATCGGCAACGACTGCAGTTTCCAACAAAGTAACCGGATCCTGAATCATTCCGCTTTCTGAACGTTTAACTTTACGAACTTCTTCGGCTTGTCTTTCGATCGTCATGTTTTTGTGCAACATCCCAATACCCCCATTTTGCGCAATGGCAATGGCAAGTTCGGCTTCGGTTACGGTATCCATCGCTGCAGAAATCAATGGAACGTTAAGCTTGATTTTTTTTGTTAAGAAAGTGGCTGTATTTACATCGCGGGGCAGAATTTCAGAATAAGCGGGTACTAAAAGTACGTCGTCATATGTTAAACCTGTTGCAATAAATTTTGTGGAGTCGAGTTGCATAGCAAATAAATTACGATTTATTATTTGCCAGGCAAAGATAAGAAAACTTACCTGATTTTTAAAAAAATATGTGGTTTGGATGTAAATAGTTTTGAATGCTATTTAAGGTTAGGTTTTCAAATAATGGATAAGTCAACTCTGGATGAAAAGGATAACTACAAATGGTAAACATAATTTTGCCTAACTGACTTTTTTAACAATCCCAGCTGTTTGTCCTATTTTTAAAGATGCCTTAAAATGCAACTATCATGCCTTAGGACTCCAATGGAACCCCAATAGAACCCGGGGATAACCTGATATTCTTTTGCATTGAAAATTAAGGGGTGAAACCGACCTTATTCCTCTTCTGCTTACTGGAAACAAAACTAATATCAGAACATTCTTCTATGCTTTGCTGATTTTATCAGTACCTGAGTTTTTTGCAATATTTTTTATGATGCCTTAAAATGCCACTATCATGTCTTAAGACTCCAATGCCCCCCAGTGGTACCTCAAGTAAATTAGCTTGTTTATTGTTTGACTTTTTAATTGCTTGAGATAGTGTTAAATAAATAAGGATACACGTTTTTGGTTTGGATGTAAATAGTTTTAAAAAAGGAAGGCGAGTTGCCCCGCCTTAAATGTTTTCACAACGGAATAATCCTTATTGTGATTTGCTTTCAAGTCAAAGGTATAATTTATTTTAATATACAGCATACGGGAAACCGTAATGAATTAAAAATAAATGAATTTAAGTTTGAATATAATATTAACGATGTCGGTTTGTTGGGATTGAAAAAATTAAACCAGATATTGTTAAAATATTAAAATAACGCTCATGAAGAAAATATTAGGACTTGATTTAGGAACCACATCTATTGGATTTGCATATATAAATGAAAGCGATGATTTCAAAAGTTCATCAATAGAAAAAATTGGTGTACGTGTAAACCCTTTAACTACTGATGAGCAAACCAATTTTGAAAAAGGCAAGCCTATTACAATCAATGCAGATAGAACTTTAAAACGCGGAGCAAGAAGAACATTAGACCGCTATCAACTTAGGCGTTCAAATTTAATTGATGCTTTAGCTAAAGCCAATATAATTACTAATAATACCATCTTGGCTGAAGATGGAAAAAACACAACCCATTCTACTTTTGCACTAAGAGCAAAATCTGCTATTGAGAAAGTAGAAAAAGATGAATTTGCCAGAATACTGTTAGCTATTAACAAAAAAAGAGGTTATAAAAGTAGTCGGAAGGCTAATAATGAAGATGAGGGACAGGCAATTGACGGAATGTTAATTGCCAAGAAACTATATGATGAAAATTTAACTCCTGGTCAACTCTCCTATCAATTACTGAAAGAAGGAAAGAAACAAATGCCAGATTTTTATCGCTCTGATTTACAAGCTGAATTTGATCAAGTCTGGGAATTTCAAAAGCCATTTCATCCTGAAATTTTAACTGATGGGTTTAAAAAAGAATTAGCTGGAAAAGGGCAAAGAGCAACATCTGCTATCTTTTGGAAAACATATGGTTTTAATACTGCAGAAATTAAAGGGACCCGAGAAGAAAAGAAGATAAAAGCTTATGAGTGGCGAAACGATGCAATTAGCCAACAACTAAATAAAGAAGAAGTTGCGTATGTAATTACGGAGATCAACAATAATTTAAATAATTCAAGCGGCTATCTTGGTGCAATTAGCGACAGAAGTAAAGAATTATATTTTAATAAACAGACTGTTGGTCAGTATCTCTATAAACAAATTCAGGATAATCCACATGCAAGATTGAAAAATCAAGTTTTCTACCGCCAGGATTATTTCGATGAGTTTGAAACCATTTGGGAAACACAATCAAAGTTTCATCCTGAGTTAACGGAAGAATTAAAAAAAGAAATTCGGGACATTATTATTTTTTATCAACGAAAATTAAAATCACAGAAAGGCCTAATAAGTTTTTGTGAATTTGAAAATAAAGAGATTGAGATTGATAGAAATGGACAAAAAGTTAAAAAAACTATTGGTTTAAAAGTTGCGCCGAAATCTTCCCCCCTATTTCAAGAATTTAAGATTTGGCAGGTATTAAACAATGTGCTGATCAGAAAAAAAGGTAGTAAAAAACGTGTACTAAAAGATGCTAATCAAGAAGAAATTTTTAGCCTAAGCTTAGAAGATAAACAGGCTTTGTTTAATGAATTAAACATCAAAGGAAATTTAAAAGCCAATAAGATTATCGAATTACTAGGCCGAGAGGCCAAAGAATGGGAAATCAATTATACTGAGATTGAAGGTAATCGAACCAATAAAGCTTTATATGAGGCATATTTTAAAATACTGGAAACAGAAGGCTATAATGAAGATTTATTAAAACTATCTGACAAAGATGAAATCAATATTACCGAATTAAGCACACCTGTTGCAGAAATTAAAGATATGGTTAAGCGTATTTTTGAAGTTTTAGAAATCGACCAAAATATTTTAGAATTCGATGCAGAGTTAGATGGCAAAGATTTTGAAAAACAAGCATCTTATCAGTTGTGGCACTTACTATATGCTTATGAGGGAGATAATTCTGCAAGCGGCAATGATAAATTGCACGAATTACTTGAGCAGAAGTATGGTTTTAAAAGAGAGCATGCTCAAATTTTAGCTAATGTAAGTTTATCTGATGATTATGGAAACTTAAGTGCTAAAGCGATACGAAAAATCTATCCACATATAAAAGAATTACATTATGATAAGGCTTGCTTTCAAGCCGGATATAAACATTCTGCATCATCATTAACTAAAGAAGAAATTGCCAATCGACCATTAAAAGACAGGTTAGATTTACTAAAAAAAAATAGCTTACGTAATCCTGTTGTAGAGAAAATCCTTAATCAGGTAGTTAATGTAGTAAATACTTTAATTGAAACGAACAGTGAAAAAGATGCAGATGGTAAAATTATTAAACACTTCAAATTTGATGAAATAAGAATTGAGCTGGCTAGAGATTTAAAGAAAAATGCAAAAGAGCGGGCAGAAATGACCACAAATATCAATTCGGCAAAAATTAATCACGAGAAAATCTTTAAACTATTACAAACAGAATTTGGCGTAAAAAACCCAACTAGAAATGATATTATTCGATATAAGCTTTATGAAGAATTAAAAAATAATGGGTATAAAGATCTATATACAAATACATATATCGCAAGAGAGATATTATTTAGCAAACAAGTAGACATTGAACATATTATTCCCCAATCTAAAGTATTTGATGATAGTTTTTCTAACAAAACTGTTGTATTTAGAAAAGACAATTTAGATAAAGGAAATAAAACAGCTTACGATTTTATCAACAGCAAATTCGGCAAAGAAAAACTAACTGATTTTGAACAGAGAATAGAATTTCTTTTTGAGCAAGGAAAGAAAAACAAAGAAGAAGGAATTTCTAAAGCAAAATATCAAAAACTGCTAAAACAAGAAGCCGAAATTGGTGATGGATTTATTGAACGTGACTTAAGAGATAGCCAGTACATTGCAAAGAAAGCAAGAAACATGCTTTATGAAATTTGTAGAATTGTTACGCCTACAACCGGAAGTATAACTGATAAACTTCGCTCAGACTGGGATTTAATCAATATTATGCAAGAACTCAATTTCGATAAATTTAAGAAATTGGGTTTAACTGAACTGGTTGAAAAAAAAGATGGCAGTTTTAAAGAACGTATTATTGATTGGAGTAAACGCAACGACCATCGGCACCATGCCATGGATGCTCTAACTATTGCTTTTACTAAACAAAGCCACATTCAATACCTTAATTTTTTAAATGCCAGAAAAAACGAAAATCACAACGAACATAACGCCATTATTGGTATTGAAGATAAAGAAACTACTTGGAAATACGATGATGATGGAAACAAGAAACGCATATTTAAGTTACCACTATCCAATTTTAGAGAAGAAGCCAAAAAGCATTTAGAAAACATATTAGTTTCTCACAAGGCAAAAAACAAGGTTGTTACCAAAAACAAGAATAAAACTAAATCTGCCAAAGGCGAAAAAACAAAAATTGAATTAACACCAAGAGGGCAACTACATAAAGAAACGGTTTATGGAAAGTATCAATACTATGTTAGCAAAGAAGAAAAAGTAGGTATAAAATTTGATGAAAAAACACTTAATAAAGTGTCAAACCCGACTTATAAAAAGCTTCTATTACAGCGTTTAGCAGAATATGGTAATGATCCTAAAAAGGCTTTTACTGGAAAAAATACATTAGTCAAAAACCCTATTTATTTAGACAATAATAAAACGGAAATCTTACCCGAAACTGTAAAGCTAATTTGGTTAGAAGATGATTATTCAATAAGAAAAGACATCACTCCTGATAATTTCAAGGATACTAAAGTTATTGAAAAAATTTTAGATGATGGTGTAAAGCGCATTTTAAAACAAAGATTAGCAGAATACAATAATAACCCGAAAGATGCTTTTTCTGATTTAGATAAAAATCCAATTTGGCTGAATAAGGAAAAGGGTATTTCAATTAAAAAGGTTAAGATTAGTGGAGTTAACAATGCAGAAGCTTTACATTATAAAAAAGATCATTTAGGTAATGAGATTTTAGATGAGAATAACAAACCAATACCTGTTGACTTTGTAAGTACTGGTAATAATCATCATGTAGCAATTTACAAAGACGAAAAGGGCAATTTACAGGAAAGAGTAGTTTCGCTTTATGAAGCCGTAGAACGTGTTAACCAAAATTTGCCAATCGTTGATAAAACATTAAACACTTATATGGGTTGGGAGTTTTTATTTACGATGAAACAGAATGAATATTTTATTTTTCCGAACGAACAAACTGGTTTCAATCCTAATGAAATTGATTTACTAAATCAAAAAAACAATAAACTAATTAGTCCGAATTTATTTAGGATTCAGAAGATTGCAACTAAAAATTATATGTTTCGCCACCATCTGGAGACAACGGTAGAAGAAAGGAAAGAATTGGCTAATATAGCTTTTGTAAGTGTAAGAAGTACACCGCCTTTGATTAACATTATCAAAGTTCGAATTAATCACATTGGCCAAATTGTTAAAATAGGAGAATATTAATCATTGAACACATCAGAACATAATTAAAATATAAATAAACAAACCACTCCTAAAACTTCTTCCACAGAAAAACCGCGAATTTCGACGAGGGAAGACTTAATCAGAATGGTTGCACCTGGAAACAGGTGTTTCCTATGCTTTTGAATGCGCTCGGTTCTTCGCGGTACCATCTGTCGTATGCTTAAGCAAAGGGCCACCTCTTTCTAGGTTTTTAATTTAAAACATTAAACCCCAACGCTCATGCCCTCACTACACTGGATCGGAAAAGAAAAGGTTATCAATCACCATCATGATG
The DNA here is from genome assembly GCF_048515415.1 of Pedobacter sp. N23S346. NCBI lineage: Bacteria > Pseudomonadati > Bacteroidota > Sphingobacteriia > Sphingobacteriales > Sphingobacteriaceae > Pedobacter > Pedobacter sp. N23S346. The sequence continues at coordinate 139,474 of NZ_JBLYEE010000012.1, read as the reverse complement.
TACCTTTCAAAGTTTTAAATAAACACTATACCTTCAATGCTGATGAAGGAACAATGAATGGTTTTGAGACTACTGTAATATCTGCAGTTTCTGCATTGCAGAATATTGTTTTCTGGCATCGCAATTTAAGTAGAGGAAAAGGTTTTAATATCAATGGTTTTAAATCAAACCACTATCCTGACTTTATTTTATATACCAAATCTGAAAGAATTATCCTGCTGGAAACAAAAGGCGATGATAGAGATAATTCTGATAGTCAATCTAAATGCAGGTTAGGAAATAAATGGGCAGAATTGGCTGGTGAAAAATTTAACTACTTTATGGTCTTTGAACAAAACCAAATTGAAGGCGCTTTCAGTATAAATAAAGCGATTGAATTGATAAAGGAGCTATAAAATGATTAAAAGAACACTCCACTTTAGCAATCCGGCATACTTAAGTTTACAGAAAAACCAGTTGGCGATTGATTTACCGCATCTAAAATCTTTAGGTGAAAAGGAATCTAAAAAATCAATTCCGATTGAAGATATTGGCATTGTTATTTTAGATAACCAACAAATAACCATTACCCACGGCTGTATTGGTGCCTTATTAGAAAACAATGTGGCCATTATCACTTGTAACCAAAGTCGATTACCTACCGGTATGATGTTACCTATTGATGGCCACAATACGCAAAGCGAGCGTTTCCGTTATCAAATAGATGCTTCGCAACCCTTAAAAAAACAATTGTGGCAACAAACTACACAAGCTAAAATTTTAAATCAGGCTGCTGTACTTTTTTATAGAGGCATTGCATGCGATAACATGGTGCATTGGGCCAAATCAGTCCGTTCTGGAGATCCTGACAATTATGAAGGCAGGGCCGCAGCCTATTACTGGAAAAATGTATTTCCAAAAAAGTTAGATTTCTTTCGTGGCCGGGAGGGCGATCCACCCAATAATCTGCTTAATTACGGCTATGCAATTTTAAGGGCCATTGTTGCTCGTGGATTGGTTTGTTCTGGTCTGCTCCCTACCCTCGGCATTCATCATCGAAACAAATACAATGCTTACTGTCTAGCCGATGACATTATGGAGCCCTACCGACCTTATGTTGATGAAATTGTATTGGGCATTATAGATCGTGGCGAAAACTTTTTGGAGTTGGGAAGTTCTATCAAAACACAACTTTTAGGCATTGCTACTGTTGATGTACATTTCGATAAAAATAGAAGTCCGCTAATGGTTGGCCTACAAAGCACCACTTCATCTTTAGCCAAATGTTATGAAGGTACAGCCAGGAGAATTAATTATCCTTTAATGAAAAACTTTGAAGGCAAGCGCTCAGTTGCTTATGGTTTTTCTAGTGAACAGCCTAAAATGGTTGCGGAAGATCCTCCTATTTACAATAGTACAGAAACAACGGAAGAGTTGCCTTTTTAAATCATGCGTTTAAATGAGTATCGAATTTTGTGGATATTAGTTTTTTTCGATTTACCTACCGAAACCAAAAAAGAACGTAGTGTAGCCAGCAGATTTCGCAAGGATATTATGCGTGATGGATTTGCTATGTTTCAGTTTTCGATTTATTTGAGGCATTGCAATAGTAGAGAAAATGCTGATGTACACATTAAAAGAGTTAAAAAATTACTTCCAGAAAAAGGCCACGTTGGTATAATGACGGTTACCGATAAACAATTTGGTATGATGGAGTTATTTTATGGAAAGAAAGAAAAAGAGTTACCTGATACCCCACAACAGCTCGAATTATTCTAAAAATAACAATTTAGGATAATAGAAATACTTAGAATAAAAATCCTGATGCAATTACATCAGGATTTTTTTAATTCTAATTTTTGAACTAACCTACTGACGGATAGTTAATTGAACTAAGGTATGTTGTTGTAAATATCAGTAGTTCAAAGAATGAAAGCAAATCACAACACCGACCTTGAAGCTAGAGCCTGTGAACAGGTTGTTGTAAATATCAGTAGTTCAAAGAATGAAAGCAAATCACAACATTTGATGATGCTTTATATGCAGTCAAAAGTTGTTGTAAATATCAGTAGTTCAAAGAATGAAAGCAAATCACAACCGACAATTAAAGACTAACGAATAAAATTAAGTTGTTGTAAATATCAGTAGTTCAAAGAATGAAAGCAAATCACAACGTGAACCGGTACCACCGACACCAACTAAAGGTTGTTGTAAATATCAGTAGTTCAAAGAATGAAAGCAAATCACAACGTTGTTAGTTCCGGATATTGATTACTAAGAGTTGTTGTAAATATCAGTAGTTCAAAGAATGAAAGCAAATCACAACTAAGTACCAGTCGACATCATCATCAGGTTCGTTGTTGTAAATATCAGTAGTTCAAAGAATGAAAGCAAATCACAACCAAAGAAGTGCCAGTAATTTTGAACGAGCAGTTGTTGTAAATATCAGTAGTTCAAAGAATGAAAGCAAATCACAACGATTGAACTCAAGGTCTTCATTGAATTTAAGTTGTTGTAAATATCAGTAGTTCAAAGAATGAAAGCAAATCACAACTACCCGCTTGGCCGTTAAGTCTGCGGGCTAGTTGTTGTAAATATCAGTAGTTCAAAGAATGAAAGCAAATCACAACTAAATCACTCTCTAAATCGGTAGTAAGGAAGTTGTTGTAAATATCAGTAGTTCAAAGAATGAAAGCAAATCACAACCTACAAGCGGGTTTTATAAAGTACGGTTTAGTTGTTGTAAATATCAGTAGTTCAAAGAATGAAAGCAAATCACAACAAATATCTTTGCATACTATTAATACCATGAGTTGTTGTAAATATCAGTAGTTCAAAGAATGAAAGCAAATCACAACACACTGGCTACATACGTTATAGATAAGATTGTTGTTGTAAATATCAGTAGTTCAAAGAATGAAAGCAAATCACAACAGTTGCTCTGCTTTTATCAAACTTATCTCCGTTGTTGTAAATATCAGTAGTTCAAAGAATGAAAGCAAATCACAACTAAACAGTAGTCGCGTTCCAGACTGTCGTAGTTGTTGTAAATATCAGTAGTTCAAAGAATGAAAGCAAATCACAACAAGTCGTGCGTACTTCTTTCATAATTCGGCGTTGTTGTAAATATCAGTAGTTCAAAGAATGAAAGCAAATCACAACATGATGTTTGTTTCCCTGCGCTCTTGTACGGTTGTTGTAAATATCAGTAGTTCAAAGAATGAAAGCAAATCACAACACCTTTTCTGTAGAGAAACTCGAGTTCTCTGTTGTTGTAAATATCAGTAGTTCAAAGAATGAAAGCAAATCACAACTCGTCTATGTCTATCATTTTCCATATTTCGTTGTTGTAAATATCAGTAGTTCAAAGAATGAAAGCAAATCACAACCCATCTGCTATTTTCCATTGCCCCATGATTGTTGTTGTAAATATCAGTAGTTCAAAGAATGAAAGCAAATCACAACAGTTCTGATCGCATCTTTGAAAGATGAAAAGTTGTTGTAAATATCAGTAGTTCAAAGAATGAAAGCAAATCACAACATACCTGTTCCCATTAGTTTGCATGATTGAGTTGTTGTAAATATCAGTAGTTCAAAGAATGAAAGCAAATCACAACGCCTTCCAGGAAGATATTTGACACGGCCAGGTTGTTGTAAATATCAGTAGTTCAAAGAATGAAAGCAAATCACAACAATTGTACCACTTCTGTCTCCTTTGGCTTGTTGTTGTAAATATCAGTAGTTCAAAGAATGAAAGCAAATCACAACTAATTACCTCCTCTTTTGTCATTACATTAAGTTGTTGTAAATATCAGTAGTTCAAAGAATGAAAGCAAATCACAACACAATCCTAACTTTAGCAACGTTCGGCAAAGTTGTTGTAAATATCAGTAGTTCAAAGAATGAAAGCAAATCACAACCCATCTGCAAAGCTAACATACTCTAAAAATGTTGTTGTAAATATCAGTAGTTCAAAGAATGAAAGCAAATCACAACTCCAAAGTTTAAAACCGTCATTTCCTTAAGGTTGTTGTAAATATCAGTAGTTCAAAGAATGAAAGCAAATCACAACTGTGAGTTGTTCGTTTTCAGACAGTTTTTTGTTGTTGTAAATATCAGTAGTTCAAAGAATGAAAGCAAATCACAACCAAAGTTGGAGGAGAGAGAGCCAACGTTATGTTGTTGTAAATATCAGTAGTTCAAAGAATGAAAGCAAATCACAACAAGAATACAACGTTTTATTTGTTCCGGTATGTTGTTGTAAATATCAGTAGTTCAAAGAATGAAAGCAAATCACAACAAAGCCACAGCGGAACGTTTAAAGGCTGGGGTTGTTGTAAATATCAGTAGTTCAAAGAATGAAAGCAAATCACAACAATCCATTGGACGCTCAAAAAGAATGGAGCGTTGTTGTAAATATCAGTAGTTCAAAGAATGAAAGCAAATCACAACACACAGGAATTGCATACCTTAGAACCCCCAGTTGTTGTAAATATCAGTAGTTCAAAGAATGAAAGCAAATCACAACCGTTTCCCAATAAGTTGTGTAATGCCGTTAGTTGTTGTAAATATCAGTAGTTCAAAGAATGAAAGCAAATCACAACTAAGTAAGTAGTTTTGTTCGCTGTTATTTTGTTGTTGTAAATATCAGTAGTTCAAAGAATGAAAGCAAATCACAACGAAGCAAATCAATACAATAAACTCAATAAGGTTGTTGTAAATATCAGTAGTTCAAAGAATGAAAGCAAATCACAACATGGATCTATTGAATGAATTAGAGTTTGATGTTGTTGTAAATATCAGTAGTTCAAAGAATGAAAGCAAATCACAACATCTCGCTATAAATGTAAGAGAACAAGTAGGTTGTTGTAAATATCAGTAGTTCAAAGAATGAAAGCAAATCACAACAAAGAGTTAAGAACGAGATAGAGGCCAACGGTTGTTGTAAATATCAGTAGTTCAAAGAATGAAAGCAAATCACAACCGAGCCGTATAAGTTTATTAAATCGTCGCCGTTGTTGTAAATATCAGTAGTTCAAAGAATGAAAGCAAATCACAACACCCGGGACGTACGGGTTTTATACCAGTAGTTGTTGTAAATATCAGTAGTTCAAAGAATGAAAGCAAATCACAACCAAAGAGCTATAACTTTATTAATGAGTCACGTTGTTGTAAATATCAGTAGTTCAAAGAATGAAAGCAAATCACAACGGATACACAGATATTCTAAGTAAACACCAGGTTGTTGTAAATATCAGTAGTTCAAAGAATGAAAGCAAATCACAACCCATCATCGTTCATTTTGTTATCTAAACCAGTTGTTGTAAATATCAGTAGTTCAAAGAATGAAAGCAAATCACAACACCTTAACTATGGTTTGATAATTGCCTTAGTTGTTGTAAATATCAGTAGTTCAAAGAATGAAAGCAAATCACAACTGAGCGAGCCTGTTGCTTGCACAAATCCTTCGTTGTTGTAAATATCAGTAGTTCAAAGAATGAAAGCAAATCACAACCTCAAGGCGGCGAAACTTTACCAAGTGTAAGTTGTTGTAAATATCAGTAGTTCAAAGAATGAAAGCAAATCACAACCATACGCTGAACCTTGATCAGTTTAAAAAGGTTGTTGTAAATATCAGTAGTTCAAAGAATGAAAGCAAATCACAACACCCTAATGCAGGTAATGTTCAAATTGTCGGTTGTTGTAAATATCAGTAGTTCAAAGAATGAAAGCAAATCACAACTATTTAAAAAAGCCGGTGATCACCAGTAAAGTTGTTGTAAATATCAGTAGTTCAAAGAATGAAAGCAAATCACAACCATGTCAATCATTTTCATTAGCAGGTAAAAGTTGTTGTAAATATCAGTAGTTCAAAGAATGAAAGCAAATCACAACCCTTCAGTTGGTGATCATCTTGAAAACAAAGTTGTTGTAAATATCAGTAGTTCAAAGAATGAAAGCAAATCACAACTCTGCAAGCTGCTGTTGATAAAGCGTTTCGTTGTTGTAAATATCAGTAGTTCAAAGAATGAAAGCAAATCACAACCCGGAAAGATGGGGATATTGTTAAGAATCGGTTGTTGTAAATATCAGTAGTTCAAAGAATGAAAGCAAATCACAACGAGTAGGCCCAACGGGTGAGGTTGGCACCAGTTGTTGTAAATATCAGTAGTTCAAAGAATGAAAGCAAATCACAACAGTTTGCTTATCGAACTTTTTAAAACGAGGGTTGTTGTAAATATCAGTAGTTCAAAGAATGAAAGCAAATCACAACAGGGAAATCGTTAATGTTAGATTCCAGAAAGTTGTTGTAAATATCAGTAGTTCAAAGAATGAAAGCAAATCACAACTATCCGCTTCCAGTGCAGCCGCCCGCTGGTGTTGTTGTAAATATCAGTAGTTCAAAGAATGAAAGCAAATCACAACGATTCCGTATATGATTTCTTTGCCTACTTCGTTGTTGTAAATATCAGTAGTTCAAAGAATGAAAGCAAATCACAACGAACGAAGAGTGTATGATTTCAAATTAAATGTTGTTGTAAATATCAGTAGTTCAAAGAATGAAAGCAAATCACAACGGTCAAGTAACTATCAATGATGCAAGAATTGTTGTTGTAAATATCAGTAGTTCAAAGAATGAAAGCAAATCACAACGCTGAAGGTGCTCAAGCTAAGGTTGATGCAGTTGTTGTAAATATCAGTAGTTCAAAGAATGAAAGCAAATCACAACCATAGACGTTTTTATAAAAACCTTTTGCAAGTTGTTGTAAATATCAGTAGTTCAAAGAATGAAAGCAAATCACAACATCCAGGAGTGAACACGGGTATCGGAATTTGTTGTTGTAAATATCAGTAGTTCAAAGAATGAAAGCAAATCACAACAGATCCTGCTCCATTGAATTTACTTACTTGTTGTTGTAAATATCAGTAGTTCAAAGAATGAAAGCAAATCACAACGGAAAAGGTATAGAGGAAAAACAATCAACGGTTGTTGTAAATATCAGTAGTTCAAAGAATGAAAGCAAATCACAACCACCAATCAGGGTGGATTATGGGATTCAAGGTTGTTGTAAATATCAGTAGTTCAAAGAATGAAAGCAAATCACAACGGATGGTTGATGAAGCTATACATCTGTTCGTTGTTGTAAATATCAGTAGTTCAAAGAATGAAAGCAAATCACAACCGAAGCCGAATTGATCATGATCGGTAAAATGTTGTTGTAAATATCAGTAGTTCAAAGAATGAAAGCAAATCACAACTACAGCGAATAAGGTTCGCCATGAGATTAAGTTGTTGTAAATATCAGTAGTTCAAAGAATGAAAGCAAATCACAACGCAGTTTTAAAAGATTGATAGCCAGGAAAGGTTGTTGTAAATATCAGTAGTTCAAAGAATGAAAGCAAATCACAACGCGGTGCTTGAATGTAAAACAGTTGCGTCTGTTGTTGTAAATATCAGTAGTTCAAAGAATGAAAGCAAATCACAACACAAACCGATATTACGGTTATGCAAAACGCGTTGTTGTAAATATCAGTAGTTCAAAGAATGAAAGCAAATCACAACGGCGATTCAGACCCGACTCGCGGCTCGTTTGTTGTTGTAAATATCAGTAGTTCAAAGAATGAAAGCAAATCACAACCTTTCGATGCCGACAAAACAATCATAGTTAGTTGTTGTAAATATCAGTAGTTCAAAGAATGAAAGCAAATCACAACTTGCTCTCTCGGCTCGTTATACATTGCTATGTTGTTGTAAATATCAGTAGTTCAAAGAATGAAAGCAAATCACAACAACCAAGGGTAGTATTTGGTAACTTTTGCGTTGTTGTAAATATCAGTAGTTCAAAGAATGAAAGCAAATCACAACTTGAACGATAAAAGGTTCATCAACATCAACGTTGTTGTAAATATCAGTAGTTCAAAGAATGAAAGCAAATCACAACGAGTTATCGTAGTTGTAGTCGTTGTACGAAGTTGTTGTAAATATCAGTAGTTCAAAGAATGAAAGCAAATCACAACGCGGTGAAAAGATCACATTGGAGCAGGCTGGTTGTTGTAAATATCAGTAGTTCAAAGAATGAAAGCAAATCACAACCCGTTTCCTATAATAGCGTAATTTGTTGACGTTGTTGTAAATATCAGTAGTTCAAAGAATGAAAGCAAATCACAACTATGTAGGATCTCCAGGCGTTTACCCAAACGTTGTTGTAAATATCAGTAGTTCAAAGAATGAAAGCAAATCACAACGACGGAGGGCAAAGCGGAGGTAAAAAAATAGTTGTTGTAAATATCAGTAGTTCAAAGAATGAAAGCAAATCACAACCATTAACAAAACATCTTTCTCGTCTAGCTGTTGTTGTAAATATCAGTAGTTCAAAGAATGAAAGCAAATCACAACCAGTAATTTCTTGCAACCCTAAGTACCAATGTTGTTGTAAATATCAGTAGTTCAAAGAATGAAAGCAAATCACAACTATACCGGTAAAATGAGTACGGGAAGCAATGTTGTTGTAAATATCAGTAGTTCAAAGAATGAAAGCAAATCACAACTTCTAACTGTTTTAACGCGTCGAACCTGGCGTTGTTGTAAATATCAGTAGTTCAAAGAATGAAAGCAAATCACAACTATTTTCCGAGGGAACCGCCCCGGCTCGGTGTTGTTGTAAATATCAGTAGTTCAAAGAATGAAAGCAAATCACAACGGCGGTCAAGGATCGGCACCAGCACCAGACGTTGTTGTAAATATCAGTAGTTCAAAGAATGAAAGCAAATCACAACTCTCAAACATTACCAAAATCCAAATACCTTGTTGTTGTAAATATCAGTAGTTCAAAGAATGAAAGCAAATCACAACGTTGGCCTTATCGAAGAAATCGGCCGCCGTGTTGTTGTAAATATCAGTAGTTCAAAGAATGAAAGCAAATCACAACCCAGCACACCGTTAACGCCGTACTTAATCAGTTGTTGTAAATATCAGTAGTTCAAAGAATGAAAGCAAATCACAACAAAAAGGTTGTGAATGCTTTGATTGCCAGCGTTGTTGTAAATATCAGTAGTTCAAAGAATGAAAGCAAATCACAACCATTTACCATCTACAGACTGCTTAGGAGTAGTTGTTGTAAATATTAGTAGTTCAAAGAATGAAAGCAAATCACAACTGGGCATCGACTTACAACCAGCGCCAGGGCATTGTTGTAAATATCAGTAGTTCGGCAGCATTCAAGCAAATCACAACGCAATACCCTAGAAGATATTGAAAGAGATGGTTGAGTTCAAAGAATGAATCAATCTCCCTATTTAAACATCATTCTTCATCAGCAAAAAAAATCTTGATTTCGATATAATAAATATTACAAAATTTATAAATATTGAATAGATAGTTTTATAATTGTAATACCAAACAAAAAAAATAAATGCAGAAAATCGCCCTCAAATTTCTGACCCTCGTGCTGTGCATTGGGGTTTCGACTATTTATGCGCAAACTACACCAACAGTAAAAAGAGAATTTAAGTTCGGCAAAATCAGCCCGGCAGAATTCGAAACGAAAGCAACAGGAAGAGACTCCTCCGCTTCTGCAATAAAATTATTCGATGTTGGCGATTGTTATTTCGAATATAGTCCAACCGGAAGCGGCTTCAATTATGTTTATGAAAGGCACATTCGTTATAAAATTTTAAATAAAAGCGGCTACGATCTTGCGAATTATCATGTTCGATTATATAGACAAAGCAGTCAGGCAAAAGAAGATTTAAATTATATGGATGCCGCAACTTATAATATGGTTGATGGTAAAATGGTCGTCAGTAAATTAAACAAAGACGCTAAGTTTACAGAAGAGCTTGATAAAAATTACCTCATCAAAAAATTTGCATTGCCAAATGTAAAAGAAGGATCAATCATCGAATTCAAATACAAAATAAAATCTGATTTTATTTTCACTCTTCGTGGCTGGAAATTTCAGAGTGATATCCCTACACTATGGTCAGAATACAATGTTAAAATACCAGAATACTTTAACTATAAACACAATACCAGCGGCTATTATAAGATCAGTCATACGTTACACCAATCGATAAATGCAAATTATGTAGCTGGTTTACCCTCTTCAGCCACTTACGACAAATATGTTGTTGAAAATGCACCTGCATTGAAAGATGAGCCTTTCGTAACCACAATGGACGACTATATTCCAAAAATTGCTTTCGAATTAAGGGGAACAAACTTCCCACAAGATGTTTACCGGGATTATAATGGCTCATGGGATAAAATTATTACTGGTTTAAATGAAGATGAAAACTTCGGCTTTTTCATCAATAAAAACAGTTATGCAAAATCAGTTCTACCAGGAATTCTGAAAACAGAAAAGGATACATTAGCGATCATCAATTCCATTTTTACCTATGTAAAAAACAACATCAAATGGAATAAAGAACATTCAGTTTATACCTCTCAACTAAGTCCTAAAAGTGTTTTCGAGAAAAAAACCGGGTCGTCTGCAGATATTAATTTATCCTTATTAAGTTTACTTAAGGAAGCGAAGATTACCGCTTACCCCGTATTGATTAGCACGCGAGATAATGGCGAACATCCTGGTTACCCCGTAATTTCCAGTTTCAATAATGTGGTTTTGGTTACCCAAATCGATAGTACAGTTTACTTCCTCGATGCCATAAACAAAGATTTGCCTGTTGGTATGTTAAGTGATGAGAATCTCAACCACCAGGGCTTCTATGTAAATTTAAAAAAACTGACAGGGAACTGGATTTCGACTGAACCAACTTCTCTAAATGAAAAAGTATATGCCTACAGCTTAAATTTAGACAAAGAAAATAAACTATCAGGTCAAATAAATCAATATTCTAAAGGTTATGTTGCACTTAGTCTTCGCGAAAAGTATCGCAGCACAAATAATGATTCAGAATTTGTAAAAAACTTTAAAAAAGACAAAACAGGTTTAGAAGTTAAAAACTATAAAATCCAAAACCTGGATGATTTGGGCGGACTGCTAACAGAATCTATGGATGTTGCCATCGAAGATAATGTAGAAGAAGCAGGCAACCTGATTTACTTCACTCCTCTCTTATTTGAACGCACCAAAGAGAATTTGTTTAAGCATGAAGAGCGAAAATTCCCTGTAGATTTTGCTTTCCCGTTTAAGGAAACTTATCGGATAACACTAAACTTCCCTGAAGAATATGAGGTTGATAAATTGCCAAAAGGCGGCAACTATAAACTGCCAGATGAAAAAGGAAGTTTCTTAATTACCTACCTTACAGAAGGGAAAACGCTAATGGTTAGAAGTATCATTACCGTAAATAAATCGCTCTACACCTCTGATGAATACTTTGATCTAAAAGAATTATTCAAAACTATTGTAGAAAAACAGGCTGAACAAATTGTATTTAAAAGGAAATCGTAATGAAATACCTATTCACCATATTTTTATTTGGCGCATGTTTTAGCAAAGTTTTTGCCCAAGGCGTATATGATGTTGCCAAAATACCAGACGATTTAAAAAAGGATGCAATCGCTGTAGTGCGTAACGAGGAGCAGTTTTTCGATATTAAAACCATTGGCAGTGCCCAATATGACTATAAAGTAGCCATCACTATTTTGAATAAAGCAGGTGATGAACTTGCCGAAATGAACGAAATTTATGATAAGTTCATGATCATTTCAAATATTAAGGCTACTATTTACGATGCGACCGGAAAGAAAATTAAAGATTACAAATCATCCGATATTAAAGATCAAAGCTTAACATCCAATTCCTCTATTTATGAAGAGAATAGAATGAAATCGATAAACTTCGTTTCACTGAGCTACCCTTACACTATAGAATACAGTTTCACTAAAGAATTTAAAGGCCTGCTATACTTTCCCTCCTGGCGGGATTTAATGGGTTTTGGTATTTCAGTTGAAAAATCGAGTTACACCATTCAAAAAAACAAATCCTATCAGCTTCGCTACCTCACGAGCGTAAATCTTAAAACAGATTCAATTGCTATCGGAGACAAAATTCAGTATAAATGGAAAAGCCAAAATGTTCCCGCGTTGGTAAGCGAGCCATTAAGCACTGGGATTGATAATGTAGCCAGCTGGGTAAAAGCATCGCCAAATGATTTTGAGTATGATGGCTCGAAAGGAAATTTCAATAACTGGAAAACTTTCGGAGCCTGGATGTATGGATTAAACGAAGGTGGAAATAAGTTGCCAGAAACAGCAAAGGCAATTGTTCAGCAACTGATTAAAGATGCTAAAACACCAAAAGATAAAATCAGGATTCTTTATGATCATTTACAACAAAACACACGCTATGTAAGTGTTCAGTTAGGAATCGGAGGCTTTAGACCTATTTTAGCAGAGAAAGTTGCCCAGGTGAACTATGGCGATTGCAAAGCACTTTCCAATTACATGAAAGCGCTGCTCAATGAAGCTGGAATTTCGTCTAATCTGATCGTAATTGGAAATGGAATGCCGAGCCTTAATGCTAATTATTCAAGCATGGGGCAAGCGAATCACATGATTTTATGTGTGCCACTAGAAAAGGATACCACCTTTTTAGAATGTACCAGTCAATATGACCCAATGGGATTTATTGGATACAGCAATGCAGACCGAAACGTATTAATGGTAACTGATCATGGTGGAAAAATAATCCGCACACCTGTATATAGTCCTAAAGATAACTACCAAATCAGAAAAGCAACCATTAATCTTGCTGATGATGGCACTGCACTTTTATCGCTAAAGTCTACCTATGCAAATGCTCAATTTGAAGAAAATCTAGGTATGATGCTACTTGAACCCAGCGAGCAACGGAAACAAATTATTGGCGGCACTAAGGTTCCAGTTGCGGAGCTAACAAGTTTTAGTTATAAGCAACCAGACAAAACCAAACCCGTTATTAATGAAGAATTAAATTTTAAAAGCGGTCAGCTCTACACTAAATCTGGCGATAAGATCTTTCTAACCATCAATCAAATTAATCGTAAAGAAAGTGTTCCACCAAAGGTAGAAAATAGAAAAACTTATTTTGCTGTTCCTTATGGTTACAGTGATGAGGATGAAATCAATTTCACACTTCCGAAAGGCTACACTGTAGAATTTCTTCCTAAGGATATTCAAATCGTTTCAGAATTTGGAACTTACACGGCCAAGTTTACCACAAAAGATAATGCAATTACTTATGTACGTACGCAAAGTATGACCAACAAAAAATATCCACCAGAAAAATACAATGCGTATGTAGATTTTTATAAAAAAATATACCAGGCAGATAAACAGAAAGCAGTTTTAAACAAAGTTTTATAGTTTTACCAAGAAAAGAATATGATCACTGAAAACGAATATTTTGATGGAAATGTCAAATCATTAGGTTACACAACCAAAGAAGGTAAATCAACTATAGGAATCATCAACCCAGGTGAATATGAATTTGGAACAGCTGATCAAGAAATTATGCACATTATAGAGGGAGAGTTATTGGCATTACTTCCCGAGCAAACAGACTGGCAACTTTTTAAAACAGGTAGCCATTTTGAGGTTCCGGCGAACGCTTCTTTCAAAGTAAAAACTGATGTACAAACAGCTTATCTTTGCCAATACCGCTAAAATACAAATGGGCAGAAAAAAGATTTTTCTGCCCATTTTATATTTGAGTTTAAACTGACTACTTCTTCCCTACCACCACTTCTGTAAAGTCTTCTTTATTTAAATATTTATTTGCCAATAGTTTAATATCTTCAGCAGTAATGGCTTTTACTTTGGCAATGTAGTTTTCATAATAATCATAGCCTAAGCCAAAAAAATGAATGTTTTTGAATTTATCTGCATGAGAGAAGACATTTTCAAGGCTACCCAACATCGATCCCAGCATGTAATTTTTCACCAATGTTAATTCTTCTTCTCCAACCAGCTCATTTTTGAGTTTTTCAATCTCTTTGTAAATTTCTACTAAGGCAGCAGCACAAACTTCAGCGCCAACTTCTGTAGCAATGAAAAGATATCCTGCATCTTGCAATGAAGATATTCCGGAGCCAATACCGTAAGTATAGCCCTTATCTTCGCGAATATTAGTCATTAAGCGAGAACCAAAATATCCGCCTAAAACGGTATTTAAGATTTGTAACCCAGGAAAATCTTCATGAGCACGATTCACCGCTAACTTCCCTATTCTGATTGCAGATTGTATCGCATCAGCACGCTCTTTGTAAATGACTGCTCTCGGCGCAATGCTGAAACTAAAATTATTTTTTGTGGCATGGCCTGGCTCCCAGTTCTGACCAAACTCACTATTCAGCAATTCGAAGCTAGCTTCTTCAAACTTACCTGAAACAATAATTGTACAGTTATCTGGCGCATAAGCGGCCTTAAAATAACCCGTTAAATCTTCGCGATGCAGTTCATCATAGTGCCTGGCCTGAATATCAACACCGTAAGCCGTGTCGCCGAAAAGTGCATGTGCAAATTCCTTGCGTGCCAGAATATCATTTTTCTTCAGGTTAACCTGTAATTTTTGCTTTTGATTCTGAACATAAATATCAATTTCCTGCTGTGGAAACTGGCTATCCGTAAGCACATCCCTCACAATAGGCAAAACTGCTGCCAGGTGTTTATTCAACGTATAAATTGTAACTGATGAATGATCCTGTACGTATTCAGTTTGAAAAAATGCACCATAGAAATCTATTTTTTGAGCAATTTCTTTTGATGAAAGTGTACTGGTTCCATTGTTTAGCAAAGCACTAACGGCAATCGCCTGCAATGGTTTCTCTACATTCCATTTTACATTATTAAATATAAATTCAATTCTAACCAAATCCTGTTCACCAGAATAAATGGTATAAACCGGAACATTATTATCTAACGTTTTATGGATAGGCTGAATGAAATTTATGGTAGATACCTGCTTAAAATCAGGTGCTATTTGTCTGTTAAGCATGTTCTTCGGTTAAATAATATAAAGTAGATGATTGTTCTCTTCCAAAAGTTTCGTTCGAGATTCTTTTAATGTCTTCTGCAGTTACTTTTAAAAATTCTTCAGTTTCCTGATTTAGCAAATCTGCATCACCCAATAATTCATAATAAGCAAGATTCATGGCTTTATCCAGCAAACTCATTTCAGAAAACACCAATACAGATTCTACCTTATTTTTAACCTTCGTTAACTCATCTGCAGAAACCACTTCGGCTTTTAATTTATCCAGTTCGGCCCAAATGGCTTTTTCGGCAGTTTCTACTGATACGCCTTCTACCAGTTTACCTTCAACAATGAATAATCCAGCATCCAGACTGCTAGAAATGTAAGCGTTAATATCACTAAATAATTTTTGCTCTTTTAACAGGCTGTTGTAAAGGCGGGATGATTGTCCCCGCGATAAGATATCCGATAGCAAATCAAATGCATAATAATCAGCATTCAATCTTCCTGGCATTTTAAAAGATACATAGATCGCATTTAATGGCACATTTGCTTTTACTGTTTCTGTTCTGGCTTCAGTTTGAACATCTTCCTGAATCAGGTTTCTTTCATACTTATCTCCAGCGGGGATTGGCTCAAACCATTTTTCTGCAAGCTTTTTAACCTCTTCGGTTTTTACATTTCCGCCAACTACTAAAATCGCATTTTGTGGTGTATAATGTTTTTTGAAAAAGGCTTTAACATCGTCCATTGTTGCGTTTTCGATGTGTGAAAGTTCTTTCCCAATGGTAGCCCAGCGATAAGAATGCTTTTTGTAAGCCAGCGGACGCAATTTTAACCAAACATCACCATAAGGTTGGTTCAGGTAGCGTTGTTTAAATTCTTCGCTCACCACATTTCTCTGGGTGTCTAAACTTTTCTCAGAGAATGCTAAACTTAACATCCGATCACTTTCTAACCAAAAAGCCGTCTCTATATTCTCAGATGGCAAAGTGATGTAATAATTAGTGATGTCGTTACTGGTGAAGGCATTGTTTTCTCCGCCTACCCTTTGCAAAGGCTCATCATAGTTTGGAATATTAACCGATCCGCCAAACATTAAGTGCTCAAATAAGTGTGCAAAACCAGTCTTTTCAGGGTCTTCATCACGAGCACCCACATCATATAAAATATTTAAAACCGCCATTGGAGTTGTTGGATCTTCATGAACCAAAACTTTTAATCCATTGGCTAGTGTAAAACGATTAAAATCTACCATATTTATTTTTAGAACCGTAAAGATATTATTTTAGATGGTTTGTTTTTTAGGTGGTTTGTTTTTTGGAAGCAATACTTACTGTTTTTTTGAGTCAATTCAGTCCTCATTAATTTGTTTTTAGATTACCCGCGACATTGCACATAATGCAAAAGTCAAACTTACAATCAGATTTGACATCTAAAAAACCAAAACACCAACAAACCAACAAACCAATTCTTTATCTTTGTGCTATGAATACAGCCGATTTACTGCAACGGGCGCTACATTTTGATTTTTTAACGCAAGAGGAAGGTGTACACTTATATCACCATGCCGATACTCCATCATTGATGTTTGTGGCAAATGAATTAAGAAAAATTCAGGTTCCTAGTGGTAAAGTAACCTGGCAGATTGATAGAAATGTAAACACCACGAATGTTTGTATTGCAAACTGTAAATTCTGTAACTTTTTCAGAAGACCTGGTCATGATGAGAGTTACATCACAGATATTGAAACCTATAAAGTAAAAATTGAAGAAACTTTTCGTTTAGGAGGAGATCAATTGTTACTCCAGGGTGGTCACCATCCAGATTTAGGTTTAGCATTCTACGCTGATCTATTTAAAAAACTGAAAGAATTATATCCAGATTTAAAACTTCATGCTTTAGGTCCGCCAGAAATTGCCCACGTGGCTAAACTGGAGGGAATTAGCCATACCGAAGTTTTAAAAGCTTTAAAAGAAGCAGGTATGGATTCTCTGCCTGGTGCAGGTGCAGAAATTCTAAACGATCGTGTTCGCCGGTTAATATCAAAAGGTAAATGCGGTGGACAAGAATGGTTGGATGTAATGAGGGCTTGTCATCAGTTAGACATTACCACCTCTGCAACGATGATGTTTGGCCATGTAGAAACCATCGAAGAACGTTTCGAACATTTGGTATGGATTCGCCAGGTACAAAGCGAAAAGCCAGCAGATGCAAATGGTTTCTTGGCCTTTATTCCATGGCCTTTTCAGGATGATGGAACTTTACTAAAGAGATTGCGTGGCATTAGCAATAATGTTACTGCCGATGAATATATCCGCATGATTGCTTTGAGCAGAATTATGTTGCCAAACGTAAAAAACATTCAAGCCAGTTGGTTAACCGTTGGTAAAACAACCGCTCAACTTTGTTTGCACGCAGGAGCAAATGATTTTGGTTCGATTATGATTGAAGAGAATGTAGTTTCTGCAGCAGGTGCGCCTCACCGTTTCACGGCAAATGGCATTCAACAATCTATTAAAGCCGCAGGCTTTGAACCACAATTACGCGGACAAAAATATAATTACAGAGATTTGCCCGAACATTTAGAAGAACAGGTAATTACTTATTAATCAATATTCCAGAAACCTGTAAGGGTCAACAGCAAAATTTGTGAAACCTACCGCCGCCCCTATCCGCCTGGCGGCACCTTTCCCCGGGAGGGGAAAGGGCGCAAGAAAAAAATATTCATCACACCTCGCGATCGGCGCCTTGCTATTGCCGCCCTGCTAGCTTAAATAATTTTCCCGCAGATTAAGAAGATTTCCGCAGAAGCGAGCGGCAAAAATCTGCGGTAATCATTTAGATCTGCGGGACCTACCTTTGCATTATGCTGGAGGACGAATCTACTAGCAAAATCGTCAATTGCGAAGAGGTACCACGAAGCAATCTATTTTGAAGATTCTTCAATGGAGAATGCTTCAGCAGATGAAGCCCCTACAATGACGGTTTTTCTTAAGGTCCTGAATCAAGTTCAGGATGACGACCGTTTTAACCCACCATTCATGCAAATGCGAAAAAAGGTTCGGTGCTGAACGAAGTCAGTAGATAAAACGCAGGGATCCTTCGCTACGCCCCGGATGACAATCCTGCTATTTCCACCCTGCTCTCCGGCATAGGAGATGATGGAAGGAGAAGCCGTTGAAATTTTTGCACTAACGTTCAAATACCCCAACCCCAAGGTAGCGCGAACGGCTCCTAAAACAAATCTTTATTACAACCAAATCGAGCCCTTGCGCTACCGCCATTTAAATTTCGACGAGCTAATCCGACATCAGATCCAAGCCTTGATTTTTTTGTTACTTTTTTGATCAAGCAAAAAAGTAAAAGCCCTTCGGCGGCTAGCCGAGGCAAGCCAGCGCAACGGAAAAAAAGGACCTATCCCGCCTAAAAACACCTTTCCCGGGAGGGAAAGGGCGCAAGAAAAAAACATTCTTCGCACCTAGAGTTCGTCAATGACAAACGAATTAAAACATAGCTGAGGTTACCATCCGCATAGTTGAGGTTATCATCTGCAAAGTTCTAATAGCCTACTGCAAAGTTAAAACAACCAATCTTGCTAATCCTAAAATCATGCAAATCCTGTCAAAAAATCCTTGTCGCAAAAAAAGGGAAACAGAACCCCGTTCTGCCTCCCTACCTTAAACTAAACATTACCTAATCAATAATGTTAATGTTGTATTACGCTAATTTTTTACCAGTTCTGATAAATAAGTTCGCTATTTTCTTCACATCAGAACCTGTTAAGAATTCATCGAAACATTCTGCTGCATGAGATTGAGTTACTGCTGTACCGTTGATACCTGTAATTTGAACACCAGCCTGAGTGGTATTTTGCTCTCCTGCATAAACTGCATCTACTGCTGCAACACCGGTATCATTACCATTTGCAGTGTAAGCAATCCAAGGTTTTAAGCCAGATGCACCTGTTACGTTTGCAGCAACCATTTGGCGAATATGTGCTGCGTGGCGTGCTTCTACAGAGTGAATTTGTAAAGCTGTAGTTAATACTGGCATACCTTTTAAAATTGGTGCCTGGCCTTTATAAGCCCTAACGCCTGTATCTTCGAAAGCTAATGCTACTTTTAAAAATGTTTGATAGTTAGTATTAACATCAGCAAATCCACCACCTGCTGTAAAATCAAAATCGGCAAAAACATATTGATCTGCACCAGTAATGTTTAATGCACCTTTCAATAAATCAACATGTGCACGTTCGTGGATACGAATAGTGGTAATGGCTTGTCTTGCTGGGCCATCAGGAATGTATGTAGAATTTGCAAGCGTTAAAGCATTGTTGTAATAGTTATACTCTAAGTATTCTAATGCTAAAGCGAAACCTAAAACATCATTAACTGATGCAGGGTTGGTTTGACCGTAAGCTTTTTGAAACATCGAGCCCATTGCTAATGGTAATGCAGCTAAAGAAATTTTCTTTCCAACATTGAAAAAATCTTTCATTGCACTGCGTCGCGGACTTAATCTTTCATAGATCTCTCCATCCACTTTTTCTATTTGGTCTAATATATTTAAGATATTCATGATTGCTGAGTTTAAAGATTAAAGATTAATTACGTTAATTTTAGTTTTTACAAATTTTCCGGCAATCGCTAACACTTTATCTGGTGTTAAAGCACCATCTAATCCCGCCGCATTGTTGGCACCTAAAGCTGTCATTGAATTTAGATCTGCGAATGAGCCATTAGAAATAATATCTCTGATATAAGCAGCGTGACGTGCTTCTACAGAAACAATTTTACCAGCTAAAACCAAATAAATATCTGTTTTGATACGAACACCAGCACCATTGTAAGCTGCAACGCCTAAATCTTCAAAAGCCATTGCTGCTGCTAAAACACTTGTAGAACTGGTAAAATCAATAGAAGAAAAATCTACCTCCAAACTACCTATTGCTGCTGTACTCAACGCATTTTTCAAAAACTCTCTGTGTGCAATTTCGTGGAATTGAATATCTTGAAAATAAGCTTTTTGAGCAGTTGTAAATGATGATGGTGGTGCAGATGCAACCTTAACATAAAATGCAGCTTCTAATTGCTCTAATGCGTAAGCATAGTTTAAAACACCGAAATCATCTTTAAAATCAAGAGTTGCGCCAGTCATTACGTTTTCTACGCCACGATCTTTTTTACAACCTGCGGCTACTAAGGCAATACCTGCAGCGCTTGCTCCAGCATATTGAAGGAAAGATCTTCTTCCAAGTGAGCTGTTAAATAAACTTTCGTCTTGAAGTTTACTTTTTGTTTCTAGTTCATTGTTTTTCATAGTAATCTAAGTTTTTAGGTTTTTTGAATTCGTTTGATGATACATACGTGACAATTAATCGACTGGTTTTTTCTTTTTACATTTTTTTTTATTAAGCGATTTTGATACATTCACAAACCTATAGATATGACTACACTAAAAGCCATTATTGTTGATGATGAAGAGTTTGCACGTTCATCGCTATTTTTTTTATTGCAACAAAATTGTCCGCAGGTAGAAATTACCGGTATTGCAAAGTCTGTGGCAGAAGCGAAAGAAATTTTAGCCCATCATTCCATCAATTTAATCTTTCTGGATATCGCAATGCCTGGCGGCAATGGTTTCGAACTTATTCCTGATGCGCAAAAACACCAGGCAGCTGTAATTTTTACCACAGCATACGATCAATATGCACTTAAAGCCATCAAGGCAAACGCACTGGATTATCTGTTAAAACCAATAGATATTGAAGAGTTAAAAATCGCGGTAGATAAGGTTTCTCAGCACATTAGGCTCTTCCAGAATCAGCATGAAAATGATGAACGCATTGCCAATCTGGCCTCCAGCCTAGGTTCAAAATCGGAAATCAGAAAGTTAACCCTCCCCTACGGACAAGGTTTTAAAATGGTAGATGTTGATGATATTATTTATATCGAGGCAGATAGTAATTATTCTGTAGTTCACTTTGCCAATCAGGATAAAATTACAGTTTCGAAGGTTTTGAGGGAGTTTGAAGAACTTCTACCCACCGATCAATTTGTGCGCATCCATAAATCGAGTATTATTAATCTTAACCATTTAAAAGAATACAACTCTAAAAACGGTTTGCAGGTGTTTTTAAAAAATGGTGAAAGCATCAATATATCAAGAAGAAGAGCAAGTGATTTCTTTGAAAAAATTAAACTTTTTATCAAAGCAGGCAGTGATCATTAATTTTGAAAAAATAGGGATAAATACAGTTCAAACGGCTGGAAGAAAGCTATTCAAACGCTTTTTCATTTTTGCGTTGGCGCTGGTCTCATCGATATGCCTGCTGCCATTTAATTCCTTTTCTCAAACCACCTATCTCCCCCATTATACTTCAAAAAATGGCCTGGCCAGCAATAACTGTTATTACATTTTACAAGATAAAAAGGGCTTTATCTGGATTGCTACCGATAATGGTTTAAGCCGGTTCGATGGTACAAATTTCCAGAATTTTACCATTGAAGATGGCTTACCAGACACACAAATTCTTCAAATAAAGGAAGATAAAAGTGGTCGGCTTTGGTTCTTTGCGCTCAATGGTCAATTGAGCTACCTAAAGGATGGTAAATTCTACAATAAAGACAATGATCAGTTACTTAAAAAGCTAAATTTCAATACTGTAATTGTTTCTTTTCTGATTGATAAATCTGGCAGAATCTGGCTGGGTACAAATTCTAATTTGATAGTTTGCTGGGATGGTAAAATGATCAGGAAGTATGTTTCACCAAATCAGGAAGATAAATTCATTAACGCTTTCATACATGAAGATAAGCAAGGAAATATCCTGGCTTATAGCGATTTAAGTGTTCAACGTTTTAACGGAAAAACATTTTCAATTGTTAAATCGAAAGTGCGACCGATTTCTTATATGACGGCTACCAATCTGCCAGATAAATCGCTGCTTTACCTGGATGGCGAAGGTTTGAAAAAATTAAAATCTGGTAAAATCAATAACCTGATTTCTATTCCGCAGAACCTGATCAAAAACATGTCTGGCTACTTCTATTATGATCAGACACTTAAGGAAGTTTGGCTGGCAAATGCAAATGGTACGTTTGCATTGAATAAAAGTGGAAAAACCATTCAATACCTCCAGGATATTTCAGTAAATCAGGTAATGAAAGACAGCAACCAGAACATGTGGTTTGCTACCACTACCGGAATTTATATGCTGCCAAACGTAAATAACCGGCTTTCCATCATTGATGCTGAATCTGGCTTGAGTAGTAATGTGATCAAAAGCATTACAAAAGATAGTAAAAATCGCTTATGGCTAGGTACTGACGATGCAGTGATTGACATTTTAGACATCAATAATTTTCAAATTCGAGAGGTGGGTTTAGATGATTTTAAAAAATATAAAACGGTTAAACAACTTGCTTTTGATGCTAAAAATGAATCCATTTATTTCGCATCAGACTATGGAATGGGTGTTTTTAAAAATATCTATAAAAACACTGATGATGTGAGTTACCTGAAAGAGGCAAATAATTCTATGTTTGTAATCAAACACTTTAGTTTGAGTGGAAATAACAACCATTTGGCTTTGTCTCTATCATCTGGCGTTGTTTTCCTTTCAGATAAATTAAATAAGTTCGAATTTAACTCACTAAAATACAGGGAAAAGGAAGATTTCTTTAAAGATAGATCTTATCATGTTTTCTACGATAAAGCCGGTAATCTATGGTTTTCGAACATCAATGGTTTGTCTGAGTTTTCGAATGGAAAGTTGATCAAACATTTCGAAAAGCAGCCATTATTAACCAAGCGCATTAACGATATCCAGCAACTTGCAGATGGTACGCTCATTTTAGCAACAGATGGTTATGGCTTAATTTTTTATTATGAAGGAAGGATAACTAAGCAGATTACACAAGAAGATGGATTAACCAATAACATTTGCACCAAACTTTTTATTAAAAACAATGAAATTTGGGTGTTGACTAATAAAGGCGTAAATAAGATTACCAACTACCCTAAAGCGCCAGCTGTAGCCAATTTCGATTATGGAAAAGATTTACTGAGTGATGATATCAACAGCTTGTTTATTGATGATAGCACAGCTTATTTCGCGACAAACAAAGGTTTAATCTTATTCAAATACAATAACAAAAACATCAGCAAAAATCTGCCGAAGGTTTATGTTACCTCAATTGTAAAAGACAATGAACGTTTACCTATCGACCAGGAAAATTTCACTTTCGAAACTGGCAACAGTACCATATTATTTACTTTTAGTGCGGTAGATTTTACCACAAGCGACATCACCTATCGTTATCGGTTAAATGAAAACTCTGCCTGGTTAGAAACCCGTACCAGAAGGTTAGATTTTTCATCGCTACAACCTGGAGATTATGTTTTCGAAGTTTGCGCAAAAAGCCAGAATGGAAATTGGGGGCCATCGGCAAAGATTTCATTTACCATAAATAAGCATTTCTGGCAAAGCCTGTGGTTTCTTTCCATTCTAATTTTGCTCGTTGCATATATTTTCTACAAGGTTGCCGTTTACATTACCCGCAAGCAGAAAGATAAAGAACAGGCTCAATTGCTGCTAAAAAATAAAGTGCTGATGTTGGAGCAACAAGCACTACAAGCAATGATGAATCCACATTTTGTATTTAATGTGATGAATTCCATTCAACATTATATCAACACGCAGAATACGGCATCGGCCAATAAGGTACTCACCGGCTTTGCCCGCCTGATCAGGAAAAATCTGGAAATTTGTACAAAGAGTTATATCTCACTGGAAGAAGAGCTGGAATATCTAAATCTTTATCTGAAACTGGAAAAAAATCGCTTTGGCGATAAACTACAGTACACCTTTTCTATTGCTCCTGAAATAGATGAGGAAGAAACCTTTATTCCTTCAATGTTATTACAACCTTATGTAGAGAACGCCATCTGGCATGGAATTATGCCGAAGGAGACTGATGGTCAAATTCAGATCAATATTAAATTACTAGACTCATCCTATCTTAATATTGAAATTATTGACGACGGTGTAGGAATTGAAAACTCATTAAAAGATAAAAGGGATACCCATATTAGCAAAGGCATGCAGCTTACGAAGGAAAGATTAAATCTTTTAAGCCAGATTGGAGCAAAACCTATACACTTAAACGTTAGTCAAAATGGTATAAATGGTACAACGGTGTCCATATCCATCCCATTAAAATAGCGATTTTACCGTTTACTCAATTATTAATACCACTCACTAAATAGAACTTTAGAAGAACACGGTTTAGCCTTAAACTTGTGTTAGAAATAAACGATAGTGTTTATCAAAGACGTTCTTATAGAATTGATATAGATATTTAATAACCTAACCTAAAGCTATATCTTAATTCAGGTTTCATTTGTGTGTTGAAAGCGGTCTTGTTTTTTAAAAGCGAGACCGCTTTTTTTGTGCCCAAAAATTATATTTTTGCATATGCCTCAAAAAGATATCACTAAACATGTCGAAGCCCTTATTTTTTCTTCCGTGCAAAGCATTAGCGTCCAGGAGATTATACTTGCTTTAAATGCTGTATTTGAAGAGGAAATTTTAGAAAGCCAGATTTTTGAAAGTTTAGATCTCATCTCTGCAAAATATAACAAAGATGATTTTGCTATCGAATTGGTAAATCTCAACAAAGGTTATCAGTTTTTAACCAAGAAAGATTTCCACGAAACGGTTAATCAACTTCAGTTGCATCGTTCTAAGAAAAAGCTGAGTCAGGCCGCTATGGAAACCCTGGCCATTATCGCTTATCGCCAGCCGATTACCAAGTTAGAGATTGAGCAAATAAGGGGCGTCAACTCCGATTATTCTGTCCAGCGATTATTGGAAAAAGAACTCATCAGTATCGAAGGTAAAGCTGAAACGCCCGGCCGCCCGATTCTTTATAGCACCAGTCCATTGTTTATGGATTATTTCGGTTTAAACCATTTGAATCAACTTCCACAGTTGAAAGATATTGCAAAAGAAGAAAATACTGTAGGTGAAAATGCAGAGTAAAATAAATTAATTTCTTTGCCTACAGGTTGTTATTAAAATAAGTTTTTTTTGTATTTTTAAATTATAAAAGCAATTTTTATTTTTATGTTATGAAAGCGCCAAAGAAACTCCCAACCAAGCCAACTACAAAGAAACAGGTAGATGAAGATGATGATCTTGAAGATGACGATATTCAAACGAAAACGAAATCTCAGGACGATGATGAAGATGATTTTGATGTTCCACTAGATGACTTGGATAATTTTGACAACTTTGATGACGAAGACGACGATTATTAATATTTAAAAATTATATATTTGAAAAAGCATCCTACCGCTTGGTTGGATGCTTTTTAATTTTAAAATCTTTTCATGCAAGTTATAGCAGTTACCCATTCAGCGCTCAAACAAGATTTCTTAAGTGTTCCAAAAATTCTTTACAAGAATGATCATAATTGGATTTGCCCACTAGATTCTGAGGTGGAAAATGTTTTTGATCCCACAAAAAACAACTTTTTTGACCATGGAAAATGTACCAGATGGGTTTTAAAAGATGAATCTGGAAAGCTCATCGGTCGCGTTGCAGCATTTATTAATGAGAAAAAAGCTTTTCAATATGATCAGCCTACTGGTGGTATGGGTTTTTTTGAATCTATTAATGACGAAAATGCTGCTTTTCTTTTATTTGATACAGCAAAAGCATGGTTGGTTGAAAATGGTATGAAAGCCATGGATGGCCCGATTAATTTTGGAGAAAATGATTCATTTTGGGGATTACTGGTAGAAGGTTTTACACCGCCATCTTTCGGAATGAATTATAATTTCCCTTACTATAAAAAGTTTTTTGATGCTTATGGTTTTGTTACCGAATATGAACAACTTACCAATCATATCAATTTAACCATTCCCTTTCCAGAAAGGTTTACCAAAATTGCTAACTGGGTAAGGAACAAACCGGGTTATACTTTTGAGTACTTCAGTAAAAATAATACAGAAAAGTACATTAACGATTTAATGGAAATCTATAACGATGGCTGGCAGGATTTTGAAAACTTCGTTCCGATAAAAAAGGAAACATTACAGGAAAGTTTTAAAAGTATGGAACCGATAATGGATGAACATTTGATTCAGTTTGCTTATTTTAATGGTGAGCCTGCTTCTTTTGTGGTTTTGATACCTGATGCAAATCAAATGATTAAAGGTTTTAATGGTAAGCTTGGAATCATTGAAAAATTAAAATTTGCTTACCGCAGATGGGTTGGCGTGACGAGGATGAGGGCAATTGTGATGGGTACTAAACCTAAATTTCAAAAACATGGTTTGGAATCTGTTCTTTTTATCAGACTAGGTGAATATGTACTTCCAAAAAATCAATACAAAGAGCTGGAATTAAGCTGGGTTGGTGATTTTAATGAACAAATGATCGCGATCCATAAAGCCACTGGCGCTACTTTTGGAAAAAAACACCTGACCATGAGAAAGGTTTTTTAGGACAACAAGGATTAAGGAGCAAAGACAAAAGGATTAAGGAGCAAGGAACAAAGATCAAACCCTAGGTTGGTGACTCACCAACCTACATGCAAAAAATCTTAAATGGTTGGCACTAAAAATGTTTGGTGAGCCACCAACCATGGAATTTTTGAGTAAATCGCCAATCAACAAACCCTAGGTTGGTGACTCACCAACCTACCCGCAAAAACTTTTAATGGTTGGCACTAAAAATGTTTGGTGAGCCACCAACCATGGAATTTTTGAGTAAATCGCCAATCAACAAACCCTAGGTTGGTGACCCACCAACCTACAAGCATAAACTTTTAATGGTTAGCACTAAAATATTTGATGAGCTACCAACCATGAAATTAGATAAAATGTACACCGTACAAAAACGCTCGTCATTGCGAAGCCAATTCTTCATTGGCTGTGGCAACCTCATTGCGGCTAACACAACCCTTAGGTTAGTGAGCTACCAACCATGGAATTTGAGCAAGGAACAAAGATCGAGCAATCATGGCATAATATATTTATTCCTTGTTCTTTGCTCCTTAATCCTCAACTTACTACATCCCCAGCTTATCATAAAGATCAATTACTTTTTTACGAAGTTTATTAATCTCTTCTTCTTTTTCTGCCAATTGTTGGCGTAATTCATTTGATTCTACAGATGAAGCCTGATCTGCATCTTCACCTGTCACTAACCTTATTACAGGCACTTTAAACGTTTTGGCGATCTGTAACAATCTGGAGATATTAAGATCGGTTTGCCCCGTCTCCATTTTGCAAAAGGCCGGAGTAGAGATATTAAGCTGTTTCGCGGCATCAGCCTGACTTAAACCAAGAGCTAACCTACTCTTCTTAATGTGATCTCCAATGCTTTTCATTTGTTCAAGTTAGATGTGAGACAATAGATTTGTGAGGAGAGAAATTTGATTTGATAGAAATCTCTCTTCTCATTATCTATTTTTCTAATGCGCCAGCCAATTCTGGTAGATCGAAACCAGCATAATTACCGGAGCTCATCATCAATAAATTGGTGTCTTTATAATTCAAACTTAACAAATACGATTTCAGCTTTGCGGCATCATTAAAGAATTTAAGTTTTAGGTTAGCAAAAGCTTGCTGCACATCCTCTTCAGAAAAAGGCTTCATTCTTTTTTGCTCAAAACTCTTCAAATCAATGAAGACAATTGCTTCATCTGCCTGGTTCATCGCACCAGCGTATTCTTTCAGAAAATCTTTATTCAAACTGCTAAAAGTATGTAATTCGATGCAGGCCACCAAATTCCTGTTTTCAAACTGAGCTTTAACAGCATCAATTGTAGCTTTAAGTTTTGACGGGGAATGTGCAAAATCTTTATAAACATTGGTAGATTCATCAGCAGAAATCACTTCTAGTCGCTTGGCCGCACCTGTAAAAGATGAGATTGCCGCATCAAACTCTGCTGCGCCTATGTTCAACGCTTTACAAACCTCTTTCGCTGCGTTTAAATTCATCAGATTGTGATCTCCGAAAACCTTTAGTGCGGTTTTCTGTGGCAATAAATAAGTTACACCGTTCTCAATTTGATGCGCAGGAATAGCGTAGCCGATTTTATTAACCCTCGCTTTAGATTGCCCAACCATTTTATTAAGATCGGCATCAGCTTCGCAGTAAATTAAAGTGCCGTTTTCTTCAATGGTATCGATAAATTTCTCAAATTGTAAAGTATAATCAGCATAAGTAGGGAACACATTGATATGATCCCAGGCAATCCCGCTGATTACCGCAACATTTGCTTTGTAAAGATGAAATTTTGGTCTTCTGTCTATCGGAGAAGATAAATATTCATCTCCTTCAATAATCATTACAGGTGCCTCTTCAGTTACTTTCACCATCGTTTCGAAACCAGCAAGTTGCGCACCAACCAGATAATCGAAATCACGATTGTAATAATTCAGCACATGTAAAATCATACTGGTAATAGTGGTTTTACCATGGCTACCACCAATAACAACACGCAATTTATCTTTGCTTTGCTCGTAAATGTATTCCGGGTAAGAGTAGATTTTTACACCAAGTTCCTGAGCCTTTAACAACTCTGGATTATCAATTCTGGCGTGCATTCCCAAAATTACCGCATCTAAATCTGTCGAAATGCGATTTTCATCCCAACCCATTTCGGAAGGCAATAAACCATATTTATCCAGACGCGATTTTGCCGGTTCAAAAATTACATCATCCGAACCTGAAATCTGATACCCTTTTTTATGTAAGGCGATGGCCAGGTTGTGCATAGCACTTCCACCAATCGCTATAAAATGTATACGCATATTAATTAATTTTGAATGAGAGAAGTACTGAATGAGAGAATGTGTATTGTGTTAAAACTCACTCATTCAAAATTCAATCATTATTTTTTCTCAAACTGAGCAGCCACCCAATCGCCATTTTGTTTATGGTCGAGATATTTAATACCATATTTAGCACATTCTGCAGTAATCATGCTCAAATCTGGTTCGAGATAAAAGCCACTGAAGAAGATTTTGCCTTCCGGTTTCAGCACTTCCGCATAGCGATGGATTTGATCTAGCAGGATGTTTCTGTTAATGTTTGCAAAAATAACCTCATATTCTTCATCAGGAATCACTTCCTTACTCCCGCAAAGCGCTTTAAGATTGATAATATTATTTAACGTGGCATTTTCGATAGTACTCTCGTAGCAAATATCGTCGTAATCAATAGCCATTAAACTTTTAGCACCCAATTTTCCGGCAAGAATAGCTAAGATTCCTGTTCCGCAACCCATATCCAGGATATTCTTGTTCAGTAAATCTGCAGATAGAATATACTGCATCATCATGGTTGTGGTTTGATGATGGCCCGTACCAAAGGCCATTTTCGGATCGATTATAATTTCGTATGGATAGGAAGGTTTTGGTTCATGGAAAGTTGCCCTTACATAGCAAACATCATCAATAATCAGCGGACTAAAGTTTTTTTCCCATTCTGAATTCCAATTCTCATCTGCCACATCTTCTAAAACATAGGTAGCCGCAAAATCATCAGCATAAGTGTTTAGCAAATCTTTCATTGCTTGCTCGTTGAAGTTATCATTAATTACGAAAGCCGTAAAACCGCCTTCACTATCTTCAAAAGTATCAAAACCTAAATCAGCAAGATCACTTATAAGTAGATCTTGCTGAAATTCTTCAATACTGTTAAAGTTAAATATTGCTTTAATATATTGCATCTAGCTGTTTAATGCTTTAATAATATCTGTAAAATCGCGTGATTTTAATGATGCACCACCTATTAATCCACCATCAATATCTTTTTGAGAGAATAAGCTTGCCGCATTACCTGGGTTGCAACTTCCGCCATAAAGAATTGTAGTATCATCAGCAATGTTGAAACTGTAATTTGCTTCGATTTCAGAGCGAATAAATGCATGAATATCCTGTGCTTGTTCTGGAGAGGCCGTTAAACCTGTTCCAATTGCCCAAACTGGTTCATAAGCAATAACAATTTTAGCAAAATCAGCATCGCTTAAACTGAAGATCCCTTCTGCCAATTGCTTTTTCAATACTTCATAATAACTTCCGTTGTTACGCTCATCTAAAGTTTCTCCAATACAAAAAATCGGAGTTAAGCCATTGGCTAAGGCAATCTTTGTTTTTTCGGCTAATAATGCATCGCTTTCAGCAAAATATTGTCTACGCTCTGAGTGACCTAGAATTACATATTCTGCACCAACAGATTTAACCATCTTTGCTGAAGTTTCGCCAGTATAAGCGCCGCTTTCTTTATCGCTGATATTTTGAGCACCAATTTTAACATCGCTTCCACCCATTTTTGCCAGGCTGTTTAAATGAATAAAAGGGGAGCATATGATCGCGATCTGATTGCCTTTACGCTCATCTTTAACCATATTTACGATTTCACTAAATAATGAAACACCTTCATTATAGTCTAAATTCATTTTCCAGTTACCGGCTACTATTTGTTTTCTCATTGTATTTATTTTATTGGTTTAATGATCTTCAACAAAAAGATCATGTTCATATTAATAGTTTCTGTGAGCGGATGTTAATTCAAAAACTTTTGTTAAAATATCTTTTTCTACGTGATCAAAGGGCAATGCCTTCCTTGCAAACACCTTCTCTGCTGTCTCGAACATTTTATTTAATTGATAAGGCTCGAAGCAATCGCCACCTCCCCAACTAAAATCAGGAATATGGTTAGGAGGAAGACCTGCACCAAAAACATTGGCACTCACGCCAACTACACTCCCTGTATTAAACATCGTATTGATGCCACATTTAGAATGATCTGCCATGATTAAACCGCAAAATTGCAGCTGCGTATTGCGCATAGAATTGCTTTCATAATCGTAAAGCTTTACTTCTGCGTAATTATTTTTTAGATTGGAATTATTGGTATCGGCGCCAATATTGCACCATTCGCCCAAAACAGAATTACCCAGATAGCCTTCATGGCCCTTAGCCGAATTGCCCCAGATCACAGAATTATTAATTTCGCCACCTGCACGGCTATTAGGCCCAATGGTTGTACCTGAATAGATTTTTGCGCCCATTTTGATGGATGAATTTTCACAAAGTGCGAAAGATCCGCGAATAAGACTCCCTTCCCAAATTTCGGCATTTTTACCAACGTAAATTGGGCCATAAGTACTATTCAGCACGCTACATTCTGCTTTAGCTCCATCTTCGAAAAAGATATCATTGCCAATTAATTGGTTAGTATTGCTTATTGCTGCTGAGCTCCGGCCTTTGGTTAACAACTCAAAATCTTTTCTGATTTCAGCAGGATTATTTGCAAAGATCTGTTCAGGATAGGTAATTTTTAAAAACTTCAAACCAAACTGAATCGGTTTTAACTGTTGTTTGGCTTCCTGATAAGTTAACACATCACTGGAATTAAACGCCAGAACGATATCGCCAGCTAAAAGAACTTCACCAGTTGTAAGTGCCGATAAGGCAATAAGCAAATCATCATCCGGACATACGGCGCCATTGATGTATAAAGAAGCTTCAGCAGAAGCATATTTAGTACTTAAATAATCTTGTGTGATAAAACCAAAATCGGCTTGTAAATATTTCCCCCATTTTTCTGCAATGGTTAAAATACCAATTCGTAAATCGGCTACGGGCCGGGTAAAAGTAAGCGGACGTAGAGACATCCAGCTGGCATCATCAAATAAATTGATTGTCATAAGCAACAAAAATAAAAAAAGTCCCGATGCTTTTGGCAAAGGGACTTCAAAAAATGCTTTTTGTTGCTAAAATTATTTCTTAGCGTAACGGTTTTTGAATTTATCGATACGTCCTGCTGTATCAACCAATTTCATTTTACCAGTATAGAAAGGGTGTGAAGTGTGAGAAATCTCTAATTTATAAAGAGGATACTCATTACCATCTTCCCATTTAATCGTTTCTTTAGTATCTACGCAAGATTTTGTTAAGAAAGCATATTCGTTAGACATGTCTTTAAAAACAACTGGTCTGTAGCTTGTTGGGTGCAAATCTTTTTTCATCGTGTTTTTTATTTTCTTTTAATTGTGATGAAGCTATCTCGCTAATGCTTCGATGGTTTCATTTGAATATTATTTTAAGTTATTTGTGTGAAAGCATCAAGAACATTTTTGCAATTTGCTGGCAACAACGCTTATGACAATTTCTATTAATCTTTCTACTTCTATTTTAGAGGATGCAAATATCCTAATTTTATTTTTGATTTACAAGCCTAAATTAAGAATTTTAAATTATTAGCTTTTTTCGCAACGGTGACCTGAAAATTGTCTGCCTTTAAGGTTGCATCAAACTTCTTAATCATCGATTAATCAGCAGACAAATTTAAACTTTTTTGAATTTAATATTGTTTATCAGATATTTAAAAAATATCACTAAATTTGGGTTATGAGAAAAGACGGCGCATTTGATGGTATTATCCATGCGAGCAGCAACGGAAAGCTTTATATTAAAAGTCCAGATTTTTTTGCACAGCCAAGAATAAGAGAAATGGTTGGCGCATTAATGGAATCGAGTATTTTTAAAAAAATCGAAAAAGACAAGAACAAGAAATAGCCTATAGATGCCATTTAACTTGCTTTTATTTCCTCTTGTGGGTGGCTATTATATACTGATCAGGTTCAGATATCTCCGATATGTTCAATATCGACTCGAAAACCAACGTGTATTATTAAACTCTGCCTTCGCTGGCATCATGCTTTTGGGTGTCTGCTTTTTGTTAAGAGCATTATTAATCGCTATTTTTCCAGAAACCGTTGCTTATCTAAGCGGATTACTTCCCATTCGCACTCCTTATTTTGGCACCACAAGCCTTTCATTATTTGTAGCGGTTGCTGCAACAGAGTTTGCCAATCTATTTATTAACCGACTCAAAGCAATAAAAAGAGCTATATCTACCTCTGGAAATGAATTTGAACTTTTACTTAGTTCCTCTTTCTTTGACGCCCATCTTCTACAGTTTACCATGGATAGCGGAAAGTTCTACATTGGCTGGGTGAAGGAATTGCCGAAACCATTTACCACCAGTTACATCCGCATTACGCCTGCTTTCAGTGGTTATCGAAATAATGATAAGGAACTGGTTTTTACTACGCAGTATTTAACCGTCTACGCCAGTTATATTGAAGATGGCTCTGTTGCCAACACTAATGAACTGAAAACTGATCTTGTGCTTAAGGCCGATAAGATTAACTCCATTTCATTTTTTGATATGGATATGTACAATCGATTTAATCCGGTACAGGAGTAAATTTACAACTGATCATTCTACCGACTGTATTTTTTCCAGGTTTCTACTTTTGCCATCTGGCGAGCAATATAGGCATCGGCGATAACCTCCGCAGAACTCAACCCCTCTACCGTTTCCAGCAGTTTTTTTAATTCGTATTGATCTACATCTGTCTTGTACAAAATCTGAATCAGCTTAGGAAAATCATTATCAATCAGATAGGCAAAGGCATCAATCATGGCATCGCGAAGCCGATTTTCAGAAAGATCTTCTCTGATATCGAAATCTTTGCTGATGATTTTTATCAAGGACATATTTTTTTCTTAAATTTTAGTTTATCGTTTTTCGTCCGTCGTTTTTCGTTTTTTGGTTCGCTTAGCGTTGTTCCCTGCTCTTTGCTCCTTAATCTTTATTCTTTATTCCTTAATCTTTATTCTCTTAAATCCATTTAATTTCCTGACAAAGTTCGATTAAAACACCGTTGGTACTTTTGGGATGAACAAAACAAACCATCTTATTATCTGCTCCTTTTTTAGGCACGTCGTTGAGGAGTTCAAAACCATTGGCCTTTAATCTTTCCATTTCTTCAAGAATATTATCTACAGCAAAGGCGACATGATGAATCCCCTCTCCATTTTTCTCCAAAAATTTTGCAATTGCACTATCTTCATCTGTTGCTTCCAACAATTCTATTTTATTCTCTCCGGTTTTAAAAAATGCTGTATTTACATGTTCTGAAGCGATTATTTCAGTTTTATAGCAAGAAGTATTTAGCAGAAGTTCGTAAAGTGGAACAGACTTAGAAAGGTTATTTACAGCTATTCCGATATGTTCTATCTTATTCATCGTTTAAAAAGGTTGGTTGAATGTAAAAATGCAGATTTTCTCTATATCCTCATAGTTATTCTTTATAATTCTTAGGAAACTTTTTTCGTATCTTTGTATTATAATTAACAGAATAGAGATGAAACAGCCGATATATTTAGATAATAACGCAACAACACCTTTAGATCCAAGAGTGTTGGAAGCGATGCTACCCTACTTTACTGAGAAATTTGGAAATGCCGCAAGCCGTAATCACGCTTTTGGATGGGTGGCTGAAGAGGGAGTGGATTATGCTCGTGAGCAGGTAGCCAAATTAATCGGCTGTACAGAAAAAGAAGTTATTTTTACATCGGGCGCAACTGAAGCTGATAATTTAGCTATTAAAGGTGTGTTCGAAATGTATAAGGAAAAAGGTAACCACATCATTACTGCGGTTACTGAGCATAAAGCCGTATTGGATACTTGTAAACACCTGGAAAAACATGGTGCAAGGGTAACTTATTTAGGTGTTAAAGAAGATGGTTTAATTGATTTAGCTCAATTAGAAGCAGCAATGACTCCAGAAACCATTTTGGTTTCTATCATGTATGGCAATAATGAAATTGGTGTAATTCAACCGGTTAAAGAAATTTCTGCTATTGCACACAAGTTCGGCGCTTTATTCATGACAGATGCCACACAGGCAGTAGGTAAAATTCCTGTTGATGTAAATGCAGATGGAATTGATTTAATGGCTTTCTCTGCACATAAAATGTATGGTCCGAAAGGAGTAGGTGCACTTTACGTTCGCAGAAAAAACCCAAGAGTTAAAGTTACTTCACAAATGGATGGCGGCGGCCATGAGCGTGGTATGCGTTCAGGTACCTTAAACGTTCCGGGTATTGTTGGTTTAGGTAAAGCTTGCGAACTTTGTCGTTTGGAAATGGAAAGCGAAGCTATCCGTTTATCAGGCTTACGTGATCGTTTAGAGTCTACTTTAAACAAAATGGAAGAAAGTTATGTTAATGGTAATACACAATACCGTTTACCTCACGTAGCTAATATTTCTTTTAAATATGTAGAGGGTGAAGGTTTAATGATGGCGATGAGTGATTTAGCGGTATCTTCAGGTTCTGCCTGTACATCAGCTTCATTAGAGCCATCATATGTATTGAAAAGTTTAGGTTTATCTGATGATTTAGCACACTCTTCTATCCGCTACGGTTTAGGACGTTTTACTACTGAAGAAGATATTGACCACGCAATTGCAATTACTGAAAAAGCGGTCAACCACTTGAGAGAACTTTCTCCACTATGGGAAATGTTTAAAGAAGGAATCGATTTGAGTAAGATTGAATGGGCGGAACATTAGACTAATTTACGATTGCGGATTGACTAATTACGATTTCAAATCTCAATCCAATAAAAATTAAAAATTTAATAATTTACGATAGAGGGGAAATCTAAAATCGTAAATCAAAAATCAAAAATATCATGGCATATTCAGAAAAAGTAATTGACCATTACAATAACCCACGTAACGTAGGTACATTAAATAAAGACAGTAAATTTGTTGGAACAGGATTAGTTGGTGCACCTGAGTGCGGCGATGTAATGCGTTTGCAAATCGAAGTAAGTGAAGACAACGTAATTACTGATGCTAAATTCAAAACATTTGGTTGCGGTTCGGCAATTGCTTCTTCTTCTTTAGCTACAGAATGGTTAAAAGGAAAAACAATTGATGAGGCTTTATCTATCGACAATATGGATATCGTTGAAGAATTGGCTTTACCTCCAGTTAAAATTCACTGCTCAGTACTTGCAGAAGATGCAATTAAATCTGCCATTAACGATTACCGCGTTAAAAATGGTTTAGAGGCAATTGTTTTAGAAAAATCACACCATTAATAGTATCAAGACAATAGTATCAAGTATCAAGACTATAATTTTTAATCTTGATACCTGATACTCAAATCTTGATACTCAAATCTTAATACCATGATCACAATAACCGATAAAGCAAAAGACAAAATTGATCACCTCATGCAGGATTCTGAAATGGGTTCTGATTATTTTTTACGTGTTTCTGTAAAAGGCGGTGGATGTTCTGGATTATCGTATAATTTAGATTTTGATAACGAAGAACAAAAAGGCGATCAGTTTTTTGAAGATAGAGGAATCAAAATCGCATTGGATATGAAATCATTCCTTTATCTGGCCGGAACTGAATTAGATTTTACCGATGGCTTGAATGGAAAAGGTTTTAACTTTGTAAATCCAAATGCCAGCCGCACTTGTGGTTGTGGCGAAAGTTTCTCCGTGTAGTTAAATCAACTCATATTAAAAAGGTTCCATAAATTATGGAACCTTTTTTGCGTTTAAATTCATTTATCAAAAATGTTTTAATAGTCTAAGCACATTCAAACGCACTTAAAATCTGAGTCAATTTGCATTTTTAAATCAAAAAGCATTATTATTGTTAATTATAACGAACACCAAATAACGAGCAATGCCATTAATTAATGAATTTTCGACAGTCCCTACCCTGTTGAGAAATGTTGTAAAAAACATTCATAAACCTAAGGATACTTTTTTAATCCATAAACAGGGAACCGAATGGGTTGAAATTTCATATGAGGATACTCTTAAAAGAGCAGATGCAGTATCTGCATACTTTCTAGAAAAGGGCATAAAAAAAGGTGATTGCTTAGGTTTAATGATTGAAAATTCGCCAGAGTATGTATATTACGACCAGGGCATTCAGCAAATAGGTGTAATTAATGTTTCTATCTATCCAACGCTTTCCGAACAGGAAGTAGCTTATATTATTAATGATTCGGGAATAAAAGGCATTCTGGTAGGGAATAATTTTTTATATAAAAAGGTGTTGAAGGTTGCTGCGAACTGCAAGAATTTAAAATACATCATTCCTGCGTTTAATGATTATGAAAAAGTGATCATTCCGGCTGATGTAAATGTCGAAGTCATTGCTTTTTCTGATATTCTGGCACTTAAACATCAGGTTACCGCAGCAGAAAAAGCGGAGATTGAACAATGCAGAAATTTAGTTGAACCAAATGACATTTCTTCGTTAATATATACTTCAGGCACTACCGGAACCCCAAAAGGTGTAATGCTCACTCATTACAACTTTGTTAAAAATGTAGAGGTTTGTTTGCAACAGATTCCGGTGATTGATAAAACCGAGACTTTCCTTTCATTCCTGCCATTATCTCATGTATTTGAGCGTACTGCAACTTATCATGTATGTTGCGCACAAGGCTGTAAAATTGCTTTCGCTCAAAGTTTAGAATTATTGGCTAAAAACATGGGTGAGGTTCGTCCAACAGTAATGAGCTGCGTACCCAGATTGCTGGAGCGAATTCATGATAAAGCCATTAAATCAGGAACAGCTGCTGGTGGTACGAAAGCAAAGATATTTACCTGGGCATTGGAGACAGGAAAAAATTACAGGGTGATTAAAGAGGCTGGGAAAAACCCGGGTTTAATCCTTTCCGGGAAAAAAGCCATAGCAGAGAAATTAGTATTCAGTAAAATAAAAGAGAAAACCGGCGGTCGCTTAAAGTTTATGATTTCTGGTGGTGCTGCCCTGCCTAAAAATGTAGGTGAGTTTTTTGGAGATTTAGGCATCAAAATTCTGGAAGGTTTCGGTTTAACGGAGACCTCTCCCGTAATGTCGGTTACCGAATATCACCGACAAGTTTATGGTACAGTAGGGCGTGTAATTCCGGGTATTGAGGTTGGTATTCAGGATGTGGAAACAAAAAAGATCCTGAATATTCAAACACACGATACTTTCGATGAAGATTTTGAATGCGAAGAAGGTGAAGTAATTGTTCGTGGCCATTGTGTAATGAAAGGTTATTTCAACAAACCTGCCGAAACTGCTGAAGCTATTGATAAAGAAATGTGGTTTCATACTGGCGATATTGGCCGTTTCTATAAAGGTAATCTCCAAATTACCGATCGTTTAAAAAATATGATTGTTAATGCTTATGGAAAAAATGTTTACCCAACTCCTGTAGAAAATATTTATCTAAAAAGTCCGAAAATTGATCAGCTATTTTTAATTGGGGATAAACGCGAATTCATCACCGCGATTATCATTCCAAACAGGGAAACACTTGAAGAAACATTTAAACTTAAACCTGAGTTTTTTGAACAGCCAGAGGTTTTTATTAGCGAAAAAGAAATCATCGACTGGATGGAGCTGGACATTAAAAAGATCTCCAATGAGTTGGCAAAGTTCGAACGAATTAAGAACTTCAAAATTAAACGCAATCCATTTAATATAGATGAAGGCGAAATTACTCCAACCATGAAAGTTAAACGCCGCGTGGTAGAGAAAAAATATACGGATGCTATAAACGAAATGTACGAAGAAGGTATTGAGGTTGAATCATAATAAATTTATAAGCACTCATGCAGAATATAATAAATTCGGCAATACTATAATTTAGCCTTATGAATGTTAAGCCAGCTAAAGATTAAAAATGATTATAACCAAGCGTTAGAAAGCACAAATGTTTTTCATTTTAAAAGCCGAGCTATTGGAATTTTTATTCGAGGACTAAAATAATCTTTCCAACTCACATACCCCATTCTAGTATATTAAACTTTATAATATTTTATCTCATTGGCCTATTTAGAAATACAGCCTCATCCCGCTTTGCAATCCTATATCGATGCCTATTGGATTTCTGAAATTACTAGCGATGTACTTAATAAAACCAAAATACTACCCGATGGCTGTGTAGACATTATCTTTAACATTGAGGATGACTACCGGACCGAAGCAGGTACTGTATTAATGAAAAGCGAAGCCATTTACCTTATTGGTACAATGATGTGCTTTAAAGAATATCAAACGATTGGTAAAGCCAAACTATTAGGGGTTCGGTTTAAACCCGGAGCATTTTCTTATTTTTTTAAACTTTCTTCATTACACGAATTTACAGATCAAAGCATTGAGCTTAAAAATATTGAGCTCCCTGTAATTCATCATATTGACGAATATACATCAGCTTATCTTGATCACTTTTTTATTCATAAATTATCTCAGCCTAAATATTCGATTATCCCCATAATTAAGGATATACAGCAACAAAATGGCCAATTAAGAGTAAGTGATCTTGCGAAGAAACACTTTACCACATCGAGGCAATTAGAAAGACATTTTAAAAATTCGGTTGGTGTAAGTCCAAAAGACTTTATCGGCCTTGTACGCTATCAGTTTGCCAGCGCAAAAATCAAAAACAATACTTCAGGCAAATGTTTAGCCGAACTCGCATTCGAATCTGGTTACTATGATCATGCCCACTTTACAAAAGAAATCAAAAAATTTACCGGATCGGTTCCTTCACAGCTATAGATTTTGTCGCGTTTTTACAAAGTCAAGACTTGGTATACGCAGTATATTTGATGAAATATAAATCAAAATCATGGTGAAATTTAGCTATACAATACTCTACGTTAAAAATGTATCCGAATCAATTGAATTTTATGAAAAGGCATTTGGTTTTGAAAGAAAATTTATTACCCCAGAAAATAATTATGGAGAAATAACAAGTGGTGATACCACTATTTCATTCGCGGATATACAACTTGCCAGCTCAAACCTATCAAATGGCTTTAAAGTAAGTGTAAAAGGCGAAAAACCTTTTGGTATAGAACTGGGATTCACAACAGAAAATGTAGAACTAGTTTTTAACCATGCAGTGAAAATGGGTGCCACTCCCTTAGAAAAAATAAAAGTAAAACCTTGGGGGCAGGAAGTAGCTTATGTTCAGGATATTAATGGGTTTCTAATTGAAATCTGTTCTCCTATGTCTTAATAAGTAGTCTCATTAAATAATATGTAAGAAGCTGCTTGTTAAAAGTTTAAAATAAGGAGGGGTGAACCACTACCCCTACACTATTAATCAACTAATTAACCTAACAATCTGATCAAAAATAGAGATCATAATTGGTTAACTGAAGCTTAAGCCTTTATTCTAAATAGTGCTAATTACCAGATAATTGTATAGGAAAGATTTATATCTTATTTATTCATGAGTGGCATTTTCCTGAAAATTCATAACGCTAATCTTCTTTACATTTTTCTGTTCTAAAGCCTTTCCGGCATAAGCAGGTTTATTTGGACCCCAAATTACTTCGCTGTTATTAAGACTGATGTTACCTGTATTTTCAAAATAAAAACCTGCAATGGCACTTTTTACAAGGCCTTCTACATTGCTTGGTCTGCGATCATAAATTCCACCCGGTTGTTTAGTGGTTTTGTTCAATTTAACGCTTACCTGATCGAAATGAATATTAGAAATTTTATCCTGACTTTCGCCACTGATATACACACCACTTTCACCTGTACAACGAATATTACTAAAATAAATATCGCTCACTGCACCTACATTTCCTTTAGTTTGTCCTTTAGGTAAACGCCAGCCAGCATCCTTATTATTAGCAGTTGCCCTAGGGTAAGCCGTAATGTAAATGGGTTCTGATTTCCCCCACCATACATCCGAAAATAGTTTAGCTTCTATTAAAAGATTAGAAAAAATAACATCGCTCACCGTTCCTTCATCTCTATTCTGGATTCCGATACCGCGATTACTGTTAACAATATTACAGTTATTGATTAATACCTTACTGATCCGATCCATATTTTCAGAACCAATTTTAATGGCGCAAGAACTGGAAGTCATGGTACAATTGCTGATCACAATATTTTCGCAAGCACCGTATTCTTCAAACTCACGGCGATTTTTAAGACAAATACAATCATCACCTGATTCGATATAACAATTGGTTATTCTCACATTTTTACTGTGATCCAGGTCTATTCCATCACTGTTTCTGATTTTTATACTATTCAGCAGGGTGATATTGGATATTGAAACATCATTACAGCCAATCAGGTGAACTGTCCAGTAGGCAGAATTCTGAAAAGTTACACCATCAATGTTTAGCTTCTTACAGCCAATAAGCGTTAATAGATGTGGCCTTGGATCTACGACATTAAAGGGCTTTAGCACATATGAATCACCCAGTTCCTCGCCCATAAAAGAAATTCCGTTTCCATCCAAAATCCCGGTTCCGGTGATACTTACCTGTTCCAGTTTTTCGCCACCAATCCAGATGGTTCCTTCACCTTTATTTTCCCTGAACGCACTTTTGGTGTATAATTTTTCATCCGGACTGGCTAGAATTTTTGCGCCTCCTTCAATTCTCAGTTCAACAAAAGACTTTAAATCAAACGGACCAGACATAAACACATGGCCAGCTGGCACCAACACTTGTCCACCGCCCGCAGCAGAACAGGCATCAATGGCTTTTTGAATGGCATTTGCATCATTGGTTTTCCCATCGCCAATGGCACCATAATTTTGAATGTTAAACTTTTGTTGGGCAATTGCATGAAAAGAAAACAGCAGCGAAAAAACAATGAGGATCTTAAATTTCATTTTATAAAGTTGGTTCATTTTTAATGGTTAAATATAATCTTCAAACTACATCCTACCAAAATACAGTGTAAAGTGCGGCCAAAATACCGCAGATGATTACTGCAGCAACGGTAAATGCAGGTGTTACCTTAAACATGCTGCGATCGATTTCGAGACCTTGTGGATTATTTTTGCTTTTGGGATCAGTCAGTGTTATCAAAATCATTAGGATAATAATGATCACAAATACCCACGACATTCTATTTAGGAAAGGAATGGCGGCGATCCATCCGCCAGATATTACTGGTAAAAACTTAAACAGCATAGAAAGTGGAATGGTAAGCAGTGCCGCTGAAAGTGCAGCCCTTGATGTAGTTCTTTTCCAAAAAAAGCCGAGCAGGAAAATGGCAAATACGCCAGGAGAAATGAAACCCACATACTCCTGAATAAACTGGTAAACCTGATCGAAGCTTCGCAAGGCTGGCGCGACTACGATTGCAATTAAGGAAGCGACCACCACAGACCATCGTCCAACAGCAACTAATCTTCTTTCTGATGCTTCTGGTTTGATAAACTTTTTATAAATATCAAGAGTGAAGATAGTGGCTATGCTATTGGATTTTCCTGCGAGGGAGGCTACAATGGCTGCTGTTAAGGCGGCAAAAGCCATGCCTTTGATCCCAACCGGAAGTAAATTCATCAACACCGGGTAAGCATGATCTGGTTTAACCACACCGCTGACATCAAGCATTTCTTGCTGAAAATATCCACGTTGATACAGTACAAAAGCGGCGATACCTGGAATCACTACAATCACCGGAATTAAGAGTTTTAAAAATGCGGCAAAAATTAATCCGCTTCTGCCAGTTTTTAAATCAGCACCCAATGCCCGTTGTACAATATACTGGTTACAGCCCCAATAGTTTAAGTTATTAATCCAGAGTCCACCCACTAACACGGCAATGCCTGGCAATTCATTGTAGAACTTATCCCCTTTTGAAAAAATCATATGAAAGTGATCTGATGCTTCTGATCGCAATAGTGGAAGCGCTCCCAGCACCGTTTGTGTATCTAGTTTTTCGGAGACCAGTTTCAGCGCCATATAACAGGTAATTAATCCACCCACTACTAGTACAATTACCTGAATAACATCTGTATAGCCGATCACTTTCATTCCTCCTAAAGTGATGATTGCCGAAAAGATGGCTAGAAATATGATACAGGTGCTAAATGGAATTCCGGTGATGGTTTCGATGGCAATGGCACCGAGAAAAAAGATAGAGGTCAAATTAACAAATACATAAACCAAAAGCCAGAAAACAGCCATTAAGGTACTTACGGTATTATTATATCGCTGAGAAAGAAATTGTGGCATGGTGTAAATTTTATTCTTCAGGTAAATCGGAAGAAAAAATA
This sequence comes from Pedobacter sp. N23S346, assembly GCF_048515415.1. NCBI lineage: Bacteria > Pseudomonadati > Bacteroidota > Sphingobacteriia > Sphingobacteriales > Sphingobacteriaceae > Pedobacter > Pedobacter sp. N23S346. The sequence continues at coordinate 96,610 of NZ_JBLYEE010000012.1, read as the reverse complement.
TAGCAACGATAATTAATGTTGCTGCAGCCATCCATTCATAACTTGCAATTGCGAGTCCCATGGCAAAACCCGAACCAGACATCCCAATAAAATGTTCTGCAGAGATGTTGGAAGCAATAATCGAAGCGCCGATTGCCCACCAGGTTAAGGAGCCTTCTGCAAGGAAATAATCTTTAGTATCGGTTTGTTTTTTCTTCTTGCTTCTATAAACCCAATAGCCATAAGCAGATACGATTATAAAATATATAAAGAAAACGGCACAATCTAGTGCAGAGAGATGATTCATATCAGGTTGTATATACTTGGTTTTTCTAAAAATCAGAAAAAAAATGAACCTTCGCTGCTTTCTACTTTTATTTAATTACGTAAACGTTTTCGGTACGTAATAAATTAGATTTATTCAAAATGCATTTAGCAACCTGTAGATTCTCGTTTGATCAGTGTAGACTTCATGATGATATCATGGTCATCACCCTGGCCTTTTTTATTTAACATTTTAAACAAACAGGTAGCGGCTTCACGGCCAATCTCGAGGGCGGGCTGGGTAATTGTAGTTAAAGATGGGTTAAGCAAGTGGGCTGTAGCCTGATTGGAAAAACTAATGATTTTAATATCACCCGGAATCTGAAAATTGAGTGCCCTACAAGCAGTATAGCTGGGAATAACAAATTCTTCTATCGACGAAAAAAGTGCATCTGGTTGATGCTGAATAAGTAACTGTCTGATTTGTTCCAGATTTTTTTCTTCATCCTCGCAATATTTAATCACCAACTCATCATTCATCGTTAGTCCGTTCGCCTCCATGGCATCTTTAAAGCCAGCAAACCTTGCCTTACCTGCTGGAAGATTTTCTAGACCATAGAGATAAGCTATTTTTTTACAGCCACACTCTATTAAATGAATGGTGGCTTCAAATGAAATATTATAATCATCTGTGGCTACGTTATAGGCATCAAGGTCTTTGTAAACCCGGTCAAAAAACACCAGTGGTATTTTCTTTACTAAGTTTTTGTAATAATCGCCATTGTATTCACTGCTCGATACTGAAGTTAGAATTCCATCTACCCTGCCGTTTAGAAGACTATTGGTGAACGACATTTCCATTTCAATATCTTCATGGGTTTGATAGATAAGCACATGGTGACCGTATTTACGGGCAATTTCTTCTATTCCTTTAATGGCAAGCGAAAAGAAATTATTGGCCACGAAAGGAATAATTACCGCAATGGTTTTGGTTTTATTGCTTCTTAAATTACTCGCAGCAGGATTTGGTGTATAGTTGAGTGCTTTTGCCAGATCCCAGACCCTGTTTTTTGTTTTCAGGCTGATTTCATAGCTATCATTTAGTGCCTTAGAAACTGTTGCAATAGAAATATTGAGTTCTTGCGCCAATCGCTTAATATTAACTTCTCCAGACATCCCTATATGTTGCTTGTGTTTTGTTGTTTATACTACGAAACCAGATCGGTTGATCCATTTGGTTATCATAAGGAGTATTAAAATTGTTGGTTCTAAAATCCTCGTTACGAAAATATAAAATAATCATGATATAATATGAACCAGAACATATTGAATGATCCATTCACAAAAACACTGTTAATGAACCATTTAACCACCCGATTATTTCTTTTATCAAAACATTACTCATTCTTAAAATGGATTAAAATTGAATTTTACGTAATCGTTTACGTAAATAAAAAATGCAAAACATAAAATTTTAGGCTTTCAAAAACTCAACTTTATGAAACCAATAAGACATTTTTCAACCAAATTATTTCTAATCTTATGAGAAACGAAAACATAGTTTCACAGGACGATCAAAATCCTTTGAAAAATCTTGATCAATGGGAAGAGGATTTATTAGTCCGTTACCCTGATCCAACCAGTATAAATGCTGATAAAAAAGAAGACCAGTTCAGGAACTATGAAGAGACTGAAAAAGATGGTGTAAAAGAATTTTATCGCCTGAATCATACCTATCAGACTTACGATTTTGTTCAGCAGAAAAAAGCACAATATTTAAAATTCGATAAGGAAGAAATGCCCATTTGGAGTGCATTTGATTTCCTGAACAAACTTGTTGATGATTCAGACCCGGATACGGATTTAGACCAAATGCAACACTTGCTTCAAACCTCAGAAGCCATTCGCAACGATGGCCACCCGGATTGGATGGTATTAGTTGGATTAATCCATGACATGGGGAAAGTGCTTTGCTTGTATGGCGAGCCACAATGGGCAGTTGTAGGAGATACCTTCCCTGTTGGATGTGCCTATTCTGATAAAATAGTCTATCCCGAATTTTTCAGTGCAAATCCAGATTTTAATAACCCACTTTATCAGACAAAGCTTGGCGTATACACACAAAACTGTGGTTTAGATGCTGTGGATATGTCTTGGGGCCATGATGAATATGTATATCACATGATGAAGCCTTACCTGCCTGAATCTGGATTATATATGTTACGCTATCACTCATTTTATTCACAACATAGAGAAAATGCCTACGACCATTTGATGAGCGAAAAAGACCATGAAATGTTTAAATGGGTAAGATTATTTAATCCTTATGATTTATACTCTAAAAACCCTAATCAAAAAAGTTGGGAAGAATTGCAGCCTTATTACCAGGCATTAGTGGCAAAATACCTTCCACCTACCATCAAATTTTAATTTTAATAACTACATAACCAAACAAACCATTATGAACTTAACTCTACAGACTTATGGGATTTAACTTTACTAATTTTAAGTCTAGCTTCATTGTATTAATGCTTCTGATTCTCGGCCAATCTTTCAACACAGCCTATGCCCAAACGGAGCGAAAAATATCAGGTAATTTACTGGATAATACCAACCAACCTATAATTGGCGCTTCTGTTGCCGTTAAAGGCACTACCAAGGTTACTTCTACGGGTAGTGGCGGATCATTTAATATTTCTGCAAAAACAGGCGATAAAATTGTTTTCAGCTTTTTGGGCTATGAAACAAAAGAACTTACAGTGGGTGCAACATCTACTTATCAGGTAATCATCGCCGAGGCCAGCTCATCACTTACAGATGTTGTAGTGGTAGGTTATGGTAAAAGCACCAGGAAAGCATTAACCAGTTCTATTTCAACCGTAAAAGGTGATGACTTGAATAAAGGTGCAATCAGTGATGTCGGACAGATGTTACAGGGTAAAGTTCCAGGATTAAACATCACCAGAAGTGGTGATCCGAATCGCTCTGCAGCCATTATCATGCGTGGTGCTTCTACACTTCGTGAGGGTGCACAATCGCCATTATTTGTGATTGATGGTGTTGTTGGAGCTGACATTTCCATTCTTGCACCAGATGATATCGCTTCAATAGATGTATTGAAAGATGCCGCTGCTGCTGCAATTTATGGTAACAGAGCGGCCAACGGCGTAATTATGGTTACAACCAAAAAAGGAACAGCCGGACAAACACAATTATCTTATAATGGATATTTTGGTGTAGAAAATGTTTCCAATCAATATGAAATGATGGATGCTGATCAATTGAAAGCCTTCTTAGCCAGAAGCGGATCTTCGCTTACTCCGGCAAATGACAGGGGGGCCAATACCAACTGGCAAAACGAAGTACAACGTAGCAATGCGATCTCTCAAAACCACAATATCTCTTTTAGCGGAGGTACTGAGAAGACCACATACAATGCCAGTTTAAATTATTTCAAACAACAAGGAATTATCAAAACAAGTGATTTAGATCGTTTTATCGGTCGTGTTGGTGTAGAACAAAAAGCCATTAACGACAAATTAAAATTGGGTTTTAGTTTAAGCAATTCTGTAAGTAATTCGAATTTGGTGCCTTACCGCAATACGATTCTTTCGCAGATGTTAACTTATTTACCAACTGCACCAGTTAAAAATGCAGATGGGTCATATTTCGACAATTTGCTTCAATCCAATTATTATAATCCGGTTTCGATGCTTGAAAACGCACAGGAAAATTCAAAATATAAAAATCTGTTAGCCAGTTTTACAGTAAATTTAAAGTTGCCTTTTGGATTTTCTTACGATATAGCAGCGTCTTATCAAAACAATCAAACGGTTTATGGCGCCTTCTATAATAATATTTATACTTCCAGGTATAATAACGTTCGGAATACACCAGATCCACCAGCTAACCCAACAATAGTTTCTTTGATTGGACAAAATGGTGTGGCAGTAAGAAACGCCTATCAAAACACCAATAAGATTATCGAAACCTACTTAACCTGGGATCGTAAATTTGGAGACCACTCTATTAATGCGGTGGTAGGATACTCTTACCAGAGTTCAGTTAATGGTGATGGTGTACAAGCATCGGCCACTAACTTCCCGATAAATCAGGTAGGATACTATAACCTTAGTTTAGGAAATCCATATGCAGTGAGAGATTTCCGGGTGGATTACGGAGGCAATACGTATCAAGACATTTTAATGATTTCTGATTTTGCAAGGGTAAATTATAACTACAAAAATAAATATGTTATCCAGGGTTCGATTAGAAAAGACGGCTCATCGGTATTTGGAAAAAATGAACAATGGGGTTACTTCCCTTCTGTAGGTGGTGCCTGGAATATCGATCAGGAAAACTTCATGAAAAATCAAACTTTATTAACTTCGTTAAAGTTAAGAGCAAGTTATGGTGTAGCGGGTAATTCTTTAGGCTTTAACCCATTGAGTACGAAATTAATCTATGGCAATGTAGGCCAGTTCTATTATAACGGTGTTAACGAATCTGCACTGGGGGCCATTCAAAATGAAAATCTCGATTTGCGTTGGGAAAAAACAGCTACTACCAACTTAGGAACAGATTTTAGCTTATTTAAAGGTAGATTGACAGGATCATTTGATTGGTACAACAAAAAAACCAGCGATTTGATTTTCACCTATGATGTAGACCCTAACGTTTATCCAGCTGGGCAATTAACAGCTAACGTGGGTAAAATGACCAACAAAGGGTTAGAATTTGTATTAAATGCGACTCCAGTTGCCGGGAAAGATTTTTTCTGGACAACAGGTATAAACCTTGCCAGAAACGTAAATAAAATTGTTAGCTTATCAGATAGCAGATTAGCTTTAGCTAAAGTGTATACCGTACAACCTGATGGTGGTGGCCAAACTGGTGCTACCGTACAACTTTTAGAACCAGGCTTACCTATCGGAACGTTCTACACGTTTAAATATGCGGGTAAGAATGCTGCTGGTGTATCACAATACTATGATGCTGCCGGAAATTTAACAACCACACCATCAAACAGAACAGATTATTATGCAGTTGGCAATGCGCAACCAAAAGCGTTAATCGGCTGGACCAATAATTTCAGTTACCGTAATTTCGATTTAAGTATTTTTATGAGAGCCGTATTGGGTAATAAGATTATGAACATCACCCGAGCAGATCTTTTCCGCCCGAATACCGCACAATTTACCAATATACCCGTTGAAGTGGCTGATGAATCTCCTGCCGATTTTAACTCTTACCGATATTCATCTCGTTTTGTTGAAAATGGAAGTTACCTGCGCCTGGACAATGCAACTTTAGGTTATACCTTTAAAAAAGGCATTCCAGGTGTTAAATCTCTACGCTTGTATACAACTGCAAACAACTTATTTGTAATCACTGGTTACAAAGGTATTGATCCGGAGATTAACCAGGGTGGTATTGCGCCAGGGGTTGATACCAATAACTTTTATCCAAAAACCAGAACCTTTCTATTCGGTTTAAACGTATCATTTAATTAATCATAAGTAGATGAAAAATCTTATCAATATAGCAGCAGGAACCTTACTGGCTATGGCAACTTTTTCTTCCTGCCAAAAAGTAGACCTGGATGTAAAAACACAACTTACGCCAGAAACATTTCCGCAAACAGATCAACATTACATTCAACTCACAGGACAAGTATATGCCCAATTAAGGGGAATCAGTGTAGAATATTTCTTTCTGCAGAGCTTAAGTACAGATGAGGCCATTATGCCTGCGAGAGGAGGCAACTGGTACGATGGCGGTCGTTACGAGCAACACTCCAAACACACCTGGGATAAAGACAATGCGCACATTGGTGGTGTTTGGAATTTTTTATCAACCACTATTAGTAAAGCAAATCAAAGTCTATTTCTAATTAAGGATGCTCCAGAAACTGCTGCTAAAAAAACAGCAACAGCTGAAATGCGCACCATGCGTGCATTAGCACTTTACATGATGATGGATTTATGGGGAAATGTACCTATTGTAACTCAATTTGGAGATATTACGCCTCCTGATACGAAACCCAGAGCAGAAGTATTTGCTTTTATTGAGAAAGAAGTTAAGGAATCTATACCTGATTTGAGTGCTGTAGTTGGAGTTTCTACTTATGGCAGACCAACCAAATATTCGGCCTATGCACTTTTGGCAAAAATGTTTATCAACGCAGAGGTTTACATCGGTACCAATCGCTATAATGATGCTGTTGCGATGTGTGATGCAATCATCTCTGGTACAGGAACACCTTTTAGTTTAGAATCAGATTATCGTAAAATGTTTTTCATTGATAATGGTCCTCAAACGAAAGAATTCATTTTTGCTATTCCTTATGATGCTTCATTTAGTAGCGGTTATATGTTCTACGCCCGGTATTCATTACCTCGTTCATTACAGGCAAAATACAGCTTGAAACATACGCCGAGTGCACCTATGAGTACACTACCAGAATATTATGCCAACTTTAATGATCCTAACGATAAGCGTAACGCACAATGGATTACCGGACCTCAGTTTAAATTTGATGGCACACCGGTTACCGTAACCACAACTAAAAAAGGTTATGATCAGTTTTACACCGGATCAGATGGTGCAGCATCTTTAACCTATCAGGTAAACATTACCCCTAATGTTACTTTGCGAGATGCTTCAAGACCATTCGACGCGGGAAATGATGAAATTGCATGGAACATGGGTTATCGCAATAATAAATTTTACTGTGATAGTACTTCATCAAATAGAAATCAGAACAATGACTTACCTGTTTTCAGATATTCAGATATTTTATTAATGAAAGCTGAAGCTATCCTTCGTGGTGCAACCCCAACTTTAGGACAAACAGCCTTATCATTGGTTAATCAATTGCGTGCTGTTCGTACCACTTCTCCAGCATGGACTTCAGTTACCTTAGAAGACCTTTATAAAGAACGTTGCCGGGAAATGGCATGGGAAACCTGGCACAGAAATGATATGATCCGCTTTGGTAAATTTGAGGACAAATGGGGCTTTAAAACAGATGCGCAAACTTTCCACCGTTTGTTCCCCATCCCCGCTACGGCATCTTTACTTAATCCAAAGTTGAAGCAAAATCCAGGTTATAATTAATATCGATTCCTATAAAAAAGAAATTTCTTCACAATTATTTGGAGAAATTTCTTTTTCATTAAAGCTTATCCCAGAAAAATTACTCAAATTCATCTCTATGATTAAACGATTACTATTTTTATTTCCACTCCTTACTGCCGGTTCTTTATATGCACAAGTATTAACAAAAGCACCATCAGAAAATTCAACGGTCTCTAAAACGCTCACAAAAGAACCCACTGCTTTAAACTTTATTGCCATGGGCGACTGGGGCCGAAATGGTGCTGATCATCAGAAACAAGTGGCTAAACAGATGGGGCTTACGGCTACTGAAGTAAAGGCACAGTTTATCATTTCAACAGGCGATAATTTCTACCCTAGTGGTGTAATTAGTCCACAAGATCCCTCCTTTAAATATTCATACGAAGATATTTATACTGATTTTTCTCTTCAATGGGATTGGTATGTAGTTTTAGGTAATCACGATTACAAATCCAATCCGGATGCACAGGTAGCATACTCCAAAATCAGCAGAAGGTGGAAAATGCCAGCGCGTTATTTCGCAAAGAAATTCCCTATCAATGGCGACCTTAATAATCAAGTCCTGATTGCTTTTATTGATACGAATCCTTTAATTCCTGAATTTTATAAGAATGCGGAATATGGCCCTAATGTTAAAGGGCAGGATACAACTGCACAAAAGCGCTGGTTGGTTAAAACGCTGGATGATAAAGATCCGTCTGTTAAATGGAAAATAGTGGTTGGTCATCATCCCATGTATACAGGCGGAAGCAGAACAGATGGTTATGATACAAAAGCCATAAGAAGTTCATTGAAACCAATTTTAGACCGTTATGACGTAGATGTTTACCTCACCGGCCATGAGCATAGTTTGCAATACCTTAAACCAGAAGGTAAAACCCATCATTTTATTTCTGGAGCAGCTTCAGAAAAAACACCTGTGAAACTCATTCCTGATGCACAAATGGTGGCTTCAGAATATGGTTTCATGCTATTTTCAGTAAGCAATAACCAATTACGTGTACAAGTACTTAATGATGAAGGATATATCATCTATAGCACATTGATTAAAAAATAGCCTTTATTATCAAATGCCACATCAGCTTAGTTTTGCAAGGCACTAAAATGAACACGGAAGAAAACCAAAAAAACATACCCCCCGCCGTTAAAAGCAAACGACTTATCTCACTTGATGCGTTAAGGGGTTTTGATATGTTCTGGATTGTGAGTGGCGAAGGAATTTTTCATGGATTGGCTAGTGGAATCAAAGAAAAGCACGGCCTGATTCAAAATCCTATTGACTGGAGAATTGCTACGAATGAGCATCTTTCGATTTTTGAGCGGATATTGGTTGGCATCAGCAATCAGTTGCATCATTCACCCTGGAATGGCTTTACTTTTTACGATTTAATCTTTCCACTTTTCATCTTCATTTCCGGAGTCTCAATGCCTTTTTCCTATCAGAAGCACTTCGACAATAAAAAGAATGGTATTGACACTTCAAAAGCCATTTACTTTGCTTTAACAAAAAGGACTTTGATTCTGATCTTACTGGGCATTATCGTCAACGGCCTCTTTCAATGGAACGGCTACGAACACACTCGTTTTGCAAGCGTACTCTCCAGAATCGGACTATCGACATTTTTTGCAGCCTTAATTTATTTAAATTTTTCATTGCCAAAACAAATGATCTGGTTCTTTGCTATTCTAATCGGCTATTATTTGTTAATGATCACCGTACCTGTGCCGAACTTTGGTGCAGGAAGTTTAACACCGGAAGGCAATCTTTCTGCTTATATCGACCGATTATTTTTACCGGGGAAACTACACCGAATAATATATGATCCCGAAGGATTGCTCAGTACCATTCCGGCAATCTGTTCGGTCATGATGGGCATTTTCGTTGGTACCTTCATCAAGTCAGCTTCTCCCCTTTTTAATCCACAGAAAAAAGTGTCAATGCTATTAATTGCAGGTATAGTAAGTTTATTGATCGGTTTTCTTTGGGGTCTGTTTTTCCCGATTAACAAAACCATGTGGACCAGTTCCTTTGTATTTTTTGCAGGAGGCTGGAGCATCATCATCTTCGCCATTTTCTATTATATCATTGATGTAAAATCCATTAAAAAATGGAGTGTTCCATTCGTTTGGATGGGTACCAACTCTATTTTGATTTATGTTTGTGCACACGGTCTTTTCAATTTTGAATCCACCGCACAATTTCTATTCGGAGGAATCATCAATTTTATTCCAATGATCTGGCAACAAGCGGCCTTATGGACAGGTATTTTAATTGTGCAGTTGTTTCTGCTCAGGTTTTTCTACGATAAAAAGTGGTTCTTAAAAATTTAATGCAAACCGTCCATCTGACAACAAAAAACAAAATTATAAACAGATGAAATTTAAAATAATATTATCTACCACATTCCTCCTCTTAATTTCCAGCAAAATCTGGTCACAGGATTACCTTGCATCTTCCAATCAACTTATTGAAAGAGTGCTGCCGAAACAACATAATGCTTTCCTTACTGAAAGTATCGCTGCTAAAAATGGTATGGATGTTTTCGAAATTGAAAGCAGGAACAATAAAATTATTTTAAGAGGCAGCAGCGGAGTCTCACTGGCATCGGCTTTTTATCATTACCTCACTGAATATGCACATTGCCAGATCACCTGGAACGGTACAAACCTCAATACGCCAAAAATACTTCCGAAGGTAGTGCAAAAGGTGAGAAAGGAAACGCCTTACGAATACCGGTATTATCTGAACTATTGTACTTTTAATTACAGCATGAGTTGGTGGGATTGGGAAAGATGGGAAAAAGAGATTGACTGGATGGCACTTCACGGGATTAATATGCCACTGGCCATTACTGGTGAAGAATATACCTGGTATCTGCTGTATAAAGAAATGGGCTTTTCTGATGAGGAACTGAAGGGCTTTTTCACTGGTCCAGCTTATTTCTCCTGGTTCTGGATGGGTAACATTGATGGTTGGGGCGGTCCGCTACCAGTAACCTGGATGAAAAGTCACTTTGAACTGCAAAGGAAAATTTTAACCAGGCAACGCGCTTTAGGCATGAAACCAGTATTGCCTGCTTTTACAGGGCACGTACCAGCAGCTTTTAAAAGTAAATTCCCTAATGCAAAGTTAAAGGCAACCAACTGGACTAACGGCTTTGCCGATACTTACATTCTGGATGCTGAAGACCCTATGTTTGCCATGATTGGGAAAAAATTCCTTCAAAAACAAACAGAAATTTTAGGTACAGATCACCTCTACTCTGCAGATACCTTTAATGAAAATGAGCCCCCGTCTGCTGAGCCGGAATTTTTGACTAAGCTAAGCGCCAGAATTTATGATGGCATGTCTGCAGCAGATCCGAAAGCCATTTGGGTAATGCAGGGCTGGCTTTTCTATAGTGACCGGAAATTCTGGAAAGAACCTCAAACAGAAGCATTGCTAAAAGCTGTACCGGATGACAAAATGATCTTGCTCGATCTAGCAACCGAAATTGAACCGGTTTGGAAGCGTACTGAAGGTTTTTATGGGAAACCATGGATATGGAACATGCTCCATAATTTTGGAGGCAACACCAATTTATTCGGTCGGATGGATGTAGTAGCGACTGCCCCTGCCGCTGCTTTGAAAGATCCAAAAAGTGGGAAAATGAGCGGAATTGGTCTTACTATGGAAGGTATAGAGCAAAATCCGGTGTTGTATGAATTAATGATGGAAAACACCTGGCAATCTACTCCTATTGATTTAAATACCTGGCTTCCAAAATTTGTTTTTAATAGATATGGAAGCAAAAATGCCAATGCGTTAAAAGCCTGGGAAATTTTAAGGAAAACTGTATACACCGTTCCTGAAAATAAATACATCAGGGATGGTGCCGAATCGATTATTCAGGCCAGACCAACTTTAGATTCCCTCACCCGCTGGGCCAAGACAACACTCAACTATGAAGCAAAAGATCTTCTGCCTGCGTGGGATGCCTTAATAAAAGCTGCACCAATTTGTAAGCAAAGCGATGGTTTTCAATATGATATAGTTGATATTACCAGACAAGTTATGGCTAACTATGCCCTTTCTATTCAGCGAAATGTAGTTACCGCTTATCAAAAAGAGGATCAGAAAAATTTCAAAGTAGAAAGTCAAAAATTCATTCAGCTTATTAGTGACATGGATAAACTACTGGCTACAAGAAAAGATTTTCTGCTTGGCCCTTGGGTAAGTGATGCCAGAAAATGGGGTACGAACGCAGAAGAAAAGGCATTATATGAGTTTAATGCAAAAGACTTGATTACCCTTTGGGGTGATAAGAAAAGTCCGCTGAATGAATATGCATGCAGGCAATGGAGTGGTTTGTTAAACGATTTCTATAAACCCAGATGGGAATTGTTTTTTAATCGTGCTGAATCTGCGATCAACCAAAAAACAACTTTAGATATTAATAAATTCAACGAAGAAGTAAGTGAATGGGAATGGAAGTGGGTGAATCAAAGAAAAGATTATACGGTTAATCCAATAGGAAACCCAGTTAACACATCAGTTGAAATGTATGCTAAATACCGGACGATCATCGGTAAAGCACATTTATTGAAAATACCACATAAAGCATTATAAAACAACATCTTCAACCTACTGGGTTAAATTACATTTTGATCAAAAAAGAATTATGAAAATACTTTCGTAGTTTACAAGCAAATTGAACCAAATATGCCTATTCCAGCACAAAGCAAAAGCAGAAGCTATCAACATAAAAACAAATTCAGGTGGGGAATGATTTGTTCATTTCTGTTTTTACAATTTATTACGTTACAAAACCTGGCATTCGGTCAGCAGGCTTCTTTCGTAAAATATGTTCAACCTTTTTCCGGTACTTCGGCCAGCACAACCATGTCCAGTCAACATATCGAAGATAAAACGGAGCGATTGGCAAATACCATTCCTGCTGTGGCACCACCATTTGCCATGACCCAGTGGACACCGCAAACCCAACTTAGCGAAACGAAGTGCCTGGCACCCTACTATTATAACAATAAAAAAATCTACGGATTCAGGGCTACCCATTGGATTAGCGGATCTTGTACACAAGACTACGGAAGCTTCACCATCATGCCAATTTCGGGCAAACTAAAAACCAAATGGGCAGAAATCGCTGATGATTATCGCCATGATGAGGAAATTGCAAGTCCTGATTATTACAAGGTTAATTTGCCAAATTATCAACTCCAAACAGAAATTACGGCAACGTTACGAAGCGGGATTATGAGGGTTACCGCTTTGAAAGCAGATAGCGTTTATATATTAATCAGTCCGAACAGCGATCAAGATAAAGGCTTCATCAAAATTGACGAGGAGAAAGGAGAAATTTCTGGTTACAATCCGGTTCATCGCATTTATCAAGGTTGGGGGCAAGCGGCAGGTTTCAGTGGTTACTTTTTCATCCGGATTCAAAAAGCATTTAAAATAAGTGGCTCTTTTACCGAAGGAACAATTACAAACCAATCCTCCATTACCAATAAAAAAGATATTGGCGTGTTTGCAGGATTTAAACTGGAAAAAGGCGAGCAATTAATTATTACTTCTGGCACTTCTTTTACCAGTGTCGCAGCAGCAAAACTTAACCTGGAAAAAGAAATCAATACAGTTGATTTCGATGTAATCCGAGCTAAGACGAAAGCTGTTTGGGAAGAATCGCTATCACAGATTAATATTGCAGACCATGATGAAAGGAAGAAAAAAATATTCTATACTGCGATGTACCATGCGCAGCAACATCCGAGGCTCTTTAATGATGTAGATGGCAGTTATCCTCAATTCGCAGGAAATTATCAAACCAAAAAGATATCCAAGGGAAACTATTATGATGATTTTTCGATGTGGGATATTTATCGTGCACAGCTGCCTTTGGTTGAATTATTGCAACCAAATCTGGCCAACTCATTTGCCAATTCTTTGATTATTAAAGGTACACAAGGTGGATGGCTACCCATTTTCCCATGCTGGAACAGTTACACGGCGGCCATGATCGGCGACCACAGTACTGCTTTTCTGGCCTCGGCATATAATAAAGGTATTCGGGATTATGATATTAATGAAGCCTACAGGCTGATGAGGCAGAATGCCTTTGAAATGCCAGATTCTGCTGATTATTTAAATGGTAAAGGCAGACGCGGGATTAATAGTTATTTGAAATATGGCTATATCCCAATGGAAGATAGCATTCCAAACGCCTTTCATAAAAAAGAACAAGTGAGCAGAACTTTAGAATATGCTTATGATGATTATGCACTTGCTACAATAGCAAAAGATTTAGGTAAGAAAAATGACTATAATACACTATCTAAAAGGGCGTTAAATTATAAAAACGTATTCGATGCAGCAGTTGGTATGGTGAGGGGAAAATATATTAATGGGAACTGGTATAGCCCCTATCTTCCCGATCACCGCGAACCGTACATTACCGAAGGAACGCCAAGACAATACACTTTTTACGTGCCACATGATATGCCGGGATTGATTTCGCTGATGGGCGGAAGAAAGAGTCTGGAAAATGAACTTGATTCGATCTTTAGCAAAAAAGAATACTGGCATGGGAATGAACCCGGGCATCAGATCCCGTTTTTATACAATTTTACCGCTGCGCCCTGGAAAACCCAAAAACAAGTTGCGCAAATTTTAGCTGAAGAGTACGATGAAGGTGCAGGAGGCTTGAGTGGTAATGATGATGCAGGGCAAATGTCGGCATGGTATGTTTTTGCATCACTCGGTTTTTATCCGGTAGACCCCGTTTCCGGGATTTATCAAATTACGAGTCCGTCATTTAACCAGACTACAATTTCTCTTAAAAAAGGCTTTAAACTGAATATTAAAACGATCAGACCAACCAAAAACTCCATCTATATTTCAAAGATTATTTTAAATGGAAAAATATTAACCAAAAATCAAATCACACATCATCAACTGGCAAGTGGAGGAAATTTGACTTTCTATCTTCAGGAAAAGCCAGTTTTGAAATAAAAATACGTTTTGCAGATTACTTAAGCCTATTCTGTATTTTTTTAAGCCATGACAAATATTATGAAGTGATGCAATTATATTTTCAAAATCATTACTTTTGCAAAAAATACCCGAAATGAGTATAGGATTATCCGAACAAGAAATATTACGACGTGAGTCGTTAAAACAACTCCGTCAATTAGGCATAGAGCCTTATCCTGCAGAAGCTTACGAGGTTAGTGCAACTGCTGCTGATATTTTAGCCAACTATGAAAATGATAAAACTGCCTATCAGAATGTTTCGCTGGCAGGCCGTATTATGGGCCGTAACATTATGGGGGCGGCATCTTTTGCAGAATTACAAGATTCTACTGGCAGGATTCAGGTTTACTTAAAAAGAGATGAACTTTGCCCTGGCGATGATAAAACCTTATACAATACGGTATTTAAAAAATTATTAGATATTGGCGATTTTATCGGCGTAAATGGGTACGTTTTTACTACCCAAACCGGAGAAATCTCTATCCATGTTACTGAATTTAAGGTTTTAGCTAAATCTTTACGTCCGCTTCCAATTGTGAAACGTGATGACGAAGGAAACGTTTACGATGGTTTTACCAACCCTGAGTTACGTTACCGCATGCGTTATGTAGATTTAACGGTAAACCCAGACTACAAACAAATTTTCATCAAACGCAGCAAGGTGATCAACACTATGCGTAATTATTTCGATAATCAAGGTTGGATGGAAGTGGAAACACCAATCCTGCAGCCAATTCATGGTGGTGCAGCTGCCCGCCCTTTTGCTACACACCACAACACTTTAGATATGCCGCTCTATTTGCGCATTGCAAACGAGCTGTATTTGAAGAGATTAATTGTTGCGGGTTTTGATGGCGTTTATGAGTTCGGTAAAATGTTCCGGAATGAAGGAATGGACCGTACCCACAACCCGGAATATACTTCAATGGAAATCTATGTAGCCTATAAGGATTATATCTGGATGATGGCTATGGTTGAAGAATGTCTGGAGAAAGTTGCTGTGGCTACCAATGGTTCTGCAGTGGTTAAAGTTGGAGAAAACGAAATTAATTTCGAAGGTCCTTACGAAAAATTAACCATGTATGAATCTATCCAGAAGTATACAGGAATTGATGTTTCTGCAATGATCGAGGCGGAGCTTTTGCAAACTTGTAAAGAATTAGGTATTGAAACAGATTCTACCATGGGACGTGGTAAATTAGTAGATGAAATTTTTAGTGAGAAAGTTGAAGCGAACTTAATTCAGCCAACTTTTATTACCGATTATCCAATCGAAATGACACCATTGGCTAAAAAGCACCGTTCATCAGAAGGTTTGGTAGAGCGTTTTGAAATATTTGTAAATGGTAAAGAAATTGGAAATGCTTATTCAGAATTGAATGATCCGATTGACCAAAAAGAACGTTTCGAAGATCAGTTAAAGCTTGCTGACCGGGGCGATGCTGAAGCAATGGCAATGGATGATGATTTTGTTCGTGCTTTAGAATACGGTATGCCACCAACTTCAGGTTTAGGTTTTGGTATTGATAGAATTGTGATGTTAATGACTAATCAAAGCACCATTCAAGAGGTTTTATTCTTCCCGCAAATGCGTCCAGAAAAGAAGAAAATCGAGCTGACAGCTGAGGAAACAGAATTATTCGCCTTGGTAAATGAAGGAGAACAATACCTTTTAACTGATGTGAAAGCTAAACTGGCAGACTGGAGCAACAAGAAATGGGATACCACTTTAAAAGCTTTAACCGGTAAAAACATTTTAAAAGTAGCGAAGACAGACGAAGGTTTATTTTTGTCACACAAATAGTTAACCTAACATTTGATGACTATGTCAGTCATCTCAGTTAACAAAAACATAACATAAAATTAAAAGGCTTGCTAACAGTTGTTTAGCAAGCCTTTTCTATATTTACAGCAATCGATAATTAAAATCATTGCCTTATGAATATTTCAAGTTTAGAAATCAACGAAAGTGAATACTGCATCAAATTAAGTAAAGATGCTTTTGATTTAACACTGGTACGCCAATTAATTAAAAGGATTCAGGCTGAAGCCCTATTTTTTTCAAGAACTCAAACAGATGAGGATGATATCCTTAGTAAAAGATCTCAAAGAGAAGAATTTGAGGGTTACGATAATTTGGATGATAAATAAGTTAAAGGTCTCGGGTTACAAGTTATGGGTTAAATCGCAAAAAACTTTAAACCTAAACTTGAACCTTTTAACCATTAACTTTCAACTGTTTTAGTCTATATTTAAAGTACCTTCAACAGAATCATCCATTGTTTTTCCGGTAATTACAGATGCTGCCATTTTTAGAAAAGCAACTGCAGTTCCATTTTTAGTATCCCAATAATAGCCTTCTGAAGGAATTACTTTAATCAAAGTAATATTTGGATCATCTTTCCCACCCTGAAACCAAGTCTTAAGCAAAGGCGTCCAGAGTTCATCTATCTTTGCCTGGTCTCTGCTGATTTCCGAAATTCCATAAATATTTACAAAGCCAGAGTGCGCTCCAGCCTGAAACAAAAGATGTGTAAATGGATCTGATGAAATCTCATCATTTTTATGGCTGTCTTTGAGGCTCATAAACCAGATATTGCCTTCATCATCTACTTGCTGAATTGCCATCGGCCTTACCGATAAAGGTATGCCAGTTTTGATATTCGTACAGAAAAAACAACTCTCTGCTTTTTCTGCAAGGTTTCTGAGTTTTTCAACGGCTTCATTTCCGCCTAAATCCTGAATGTTATCTTCTTCCTGAGTATTATTAGTACTTCCTTCTTGTGATGTTGCCATAGGTATATATTTTCTATAGACTACAAAAATTTTTCAGATTTGGTTTTAACTATTTCAGAAATGGGAGTAATAAGTTGTGGGTTGATTTTGTATGATGAACGTAAGTTATAGCGATCTCCATAGCCACAGAACAAGGCGAAACTACTATTTCTTCGTTCTGCTTTTAGAGCGGCATGGTCAATTCTTCGGGATAGCACTAACCAAGACCACCTACTGACTTTAATAGAAAAATTGCGCAGCCCTCATGAATGCAAATAAAAACATATAAACTATATGAATAATTGCGAGCTGGCAACTTTAAGTTTTCACTTGTGTTTATTATTTATTTTGTGTTCAAGCTAGCTTCACTGGTCTTTGGTTGCCCAAAGAAGAGAGCCCGTCCGCCCAGGACTAGATATAGTCTCCATTATCAAATTAATAACATTTTCTTTGTCTTAGCCAGACAGGCATCTTTCTTTTTCTTGATAAAAAGAAACAAAAATCAAGGCTTGCATCCTTTCTTGAATAGCAGCATCGAAATTCTTAAAGCGGCAATATGAGGCTTAGCCCTTACTTAAACCCACCCTCACTGCATATTTCCTTGGCCATTCGGGTAGGTAAATTTGTGCAAGAATTTCAATGTGCTCTTCGGCGAAATCCTGCTAGGCCGGATGGCGTAATGGGTAAGGATAGTGATTTTATGAAAGTTTGTTTAGCATAGTGCATAGAACGATTGCTATAAAAACCCATACAAGGCCAAACCACTGTTTCTTCGTTCTGCTCTTAGACTGGCATGGTCAATTTTTCAGGATGGCACTGACCAAGCCTAACTACTGACTTTAATAGAAAAATGGCGCAGCCTTCATGAATGCAAATAAAAAGATATAAACTATATGAATAATTGCGAGCCGGCAACTTTGCTTCTTTGGTTGCCCAAAGAAGAGAGCCCGTCCGGCAATGACGAGAGGGGCAGGATAGCGTATTTGTTGCTCCTCCCGCATCGAGCGTCCTTGCGAGAACATTTTCCGATCCTTCATCGGTAATGTTCGTGGCAATCTCCTCCTTGCTGAACCATTAGCAGCAAGGAGATTGCCGCAAAACGGTGAAAAACCGTTTTTCGCAATGACGAGTGTGTTAGTGTTGTGCCAAAATCTGGTTGTAGCGTCTCGCTACGACCGAAGTTAGATAGCGATCGCTTTAAGATTGATTCGTGCTTCGCAATGGCGGAAATGGCATAAAATACTTCAAATAATTGTTACATATCATTAAATATTCAGAAGAATATATAATAAATCATCTACTAAACCTCTTCTACAGACAGCACTCGCTTAGCCAATTTACCAACCGTTAAACCTTGAACAATAATCGAGAATACCACCACAAAATAGGTAATCCCAACCAGCAAAGGTTTATAAGGCCCTTCATCCATTGATAACACCAGCGCGATGGAAACCCCTCCACGCAGACCTCCCCAAACTAAAACCTTAATAGTGCCGCTACTAAATTTATTTTTAAAGGGAATTAATACCACCGGAATATAAATAGATAGGAACCTGGAGAAAAGTACAATGATAATGCAGCAAATACCAATCAACCAGTAATCTGTAATGTTATGAATGATTAATAATTCAAAGCCGATGAAAAGAAATAGGATTGCGTTTAAAATCTCATCAATAAGTTCCCAAAATTTATTCAGGTAATCTTTAGTAATGGTAGACATGGCTGTACGTTTACCATAATTACCAATTACTATTCCGGCAGCAACCATGGTTAGTGGGCCGGAGATATGAATGGAATGCGCAATCAGATATCCGCCCATTACTACAGATAAAGTGATGAGTACCGATACTTTATAATCATCTATCTTTCTCATTGCATTTGAGGCACCTAAGCCCAAGATCGTTCCCAAAGCAAATCCACCTAATGCTTCTTTAATTAACAACCAGGAGATGTTGGTGAAGCTTATATCGATGTCACTTCCCTGAGCCAGCTGCAGAATTACAGCGAATATCACCACAGCAACACCATCGTTAAAGAGCGATTCACCTGCAACTTTAGTCTCCAGGGATTTCCTTACGTTAGCATCTTTCAAAACCCCCATCACCGCGATCGGATCTGTTGGTGAAATAAGCGATCCAAATAATAATGCGTATATAAAAGGAATTTGAAAGCCTAAAAGTGGCGCAATGTAATATACCAGCGCACCTACCGCAAAAGTAGAGATGACTACACTTACCGTTGAGAAAATAATCACTGGTGCACGTTGCTCTCTCAAATCAACCAAGTTGATATGAATAGCCCCGGCAAATAGCAGAAAGTTCAGCATTGCGCCCATCAGCACCTCTGTAAAATCGACATCCTGAAGCAAGGTGGAAAAGTGATCGAACGTTTTTGGAAATAAACTACCTGTCAACACCAGCACGATAGAGCTTAACATCGCGATAATCATGATTCCTATGGTGGATGGAAGTTTGAGGTACCGTAGATTAAGATAGGAGAAAAAAGATGCTAAAACAATGAGTACAGAGAAGGAGTAGTATAATTCCATAAATATTAAAAAGGATCGGTGAAAATCCCAAAATATCAAAAAATTTCGACTAGTCTAAAATATTTTTTAGATTATGACTTTATTCAACGAAGTATTAAAACAAAAAAAGCCAGATAAATCTGGCTCTTAATCTTAATATGATAACTTAGTTAGCGATAACGAACTTGCTGTTGCTTGTCCATCATGCCCATTTGATCTTTCATTTGCTTAATTTGATCTGCCAGCAATTTGCCCTTATCAGCTTTTTTAGCTTCAGCTAAATACATCGTAGCTTCACGTTTATTTCTTTTTGCCATTGCTATTCCGGCTAAACTTAATTTGGCCAATGCAATGTTATGATCCATTTGCATCCCTAAACTTAATGCCGTTTTAAAATATTTTTCTGACTTCATCGGTGCAGTTCTGCTCTCAATTAAACCAATCAATAAATTATAGTAACCATGTTGTACCTTAATTAACTGACTTTCATAGTTAGTAATCCGGTCTAAAAACATTTTTGCTTTCGGCATATTGTCCTTTCTTAAAAACCATTGTGCTAAAAGCATGTTTTCATTAAAGAAGTAAGTAACCAATACAATAAGGCCTAATAAGATGGCAAAAATGCCCCACGGCCAAAAGCCGAAAATAAATAAAGCTACTGCGCCACCCAGTAAAGCAAACCCCGCAATTAATCTGATAAAATTTGGCATAAAATTTATTCTAATTATTTTTTTTTGCAAATATCGTTTTTAAATGGCAGATATTAGATTTTAAAACAATAATTTCATTAAAAATTTCACTGATACAACAATCCGCCAGGTTAACATGAAAATAATCTTATCCATTACCTTAATCATCATCGCAATGAACGTTTCTGCACAGGAAATCAATAAAAAAATACACGATCAGGTTCACAATAAAGATATTCTAATTAATGCCTGCACACGTGAGGGATTAACCACACTTCCTGAATTCAAGGAAATGTATGATCCACTTTATGCAGCCTATACACCAGATGCTGCGACCCTGATCGAACTTAAAAAGCTGGTAAAAAAGGAAAAAATCAAAATTGTTTTTGGTACCTGGTGTGGTGATAGTAAAGTTAACGTTCCTAATTTCTTCAAAATTTTAGATGCGCTCCATTTCAAAGAAAAGAACGTAGAGCTTATTGCTGTAGACGGAAATAAGAAAGCAGAAAATGGAATTATTGATGGCCTGGATATCAAAATGGTACCTACCTTTATTATCTATGATCAAAATGGAAAGGAACTAGGCCGAATCATTGAAGGTCCGAAAACAACACTCGAAGGAGACTTGTTAGCCATTTATCAGAAAAAATCATAAACTATTGGTATTCGATTTCGTTTAAACAATGATTACCTTTTATAACATTTTAAAATACCGTCACAATTATCAATTATGTCTGCAGCATTAGAACCTGGCTGGTTAGCCGTTTTAGATCAGGAATTCGAAAAAGATTATATGAAAAATCTTAAATCTTTTTTAAAGGAAGAAAAAGAACGTGGCGCAACCGTTTATCCAAGAGGGCAGGATATTTTTAACGCATTAAATACCACACCCTTTGATCAGGTTAAGGTGGTTATTTTGGGTCAGGATCCCTATCATGGTACAGGTCAGGCGCATGGGTTATCTTTTTCAGTGCAACGCGGCATGACTGTTCCGCCATCACTCAAGAACATCTATAAAGAGTTAGAGACCGATATTGATGGTTTTAAAACGCCACCTCACGGAAATTTAACACACTGGGCAGAACAAGGCGTATTGCTACTAAATGCAACCTTAACCGTTCGGGCGGCAGAGGCGGGTTCGCACCAAAATCGTGGATGGGAGATTTTTACTGATGAGATTATCAAATCGCTTTCAGAAAAAAGTGAACACATTGTATTTTTACTTTGGGGAAAATACGCTCAGCAAAAAGCAGCATTAATTGATCAAAAAAAACATTACGTACTTACCGCCGCCCACCCCTCTCCTTTCTCTGCTTATAATGGCTTCTTCGGATCGAGGCATTTTTCGAAAGCCAACCAATTGCTGATTCAAAATAATTTAAAACCAATTGACTGGAATTTACCAGCATAATGAATGCCTATTTTATAAGTGGCTTGGGTGCCGACAAACGAATTTTTTCAAAGATCAAGCTTGATCAGTCTATTAAAGTGATTCATATTAACTGGATTCCTCCCCTTAAAAATGAATCGTTGTCCAGTTATGCAAAAAGGTTAAGTGAAATCATAGATGTTGATAAACCTTATGTTTTAGTCGGTGTTTCTTTTGGAGGAATGATTGCTGTTGAAATTTCAAAAATTTTAAAGCCTTTGCTAACGATAGCGATATCAAGTACGATATTAAGCTATGAATTACCAGTTCTTTATCGCTTTGCGGGTACACTGCGTTTGATAAAATTAATTCCGTCCGGTCTTATTAAATTGTCTAACAGGTTTAGTCAAAACTTCTTTTTCGGCACCAAATCTATTGAAGAAAAAACGTTACTCAGCAAAATCATAACCGATACTGATCCTAAGTTTTTGAAGTGGGCAATCGGAAGCATTTTAGGATGGAGAAATACGATCACACCTGATCGTTTATATCATATTCACGGCACTAACGATAAAATTCTGTATTCAAAAACGGCTAAGCCAGATTTTCTGATTCAAAATGGAACACATTTTATGGTTTATCAGAATGCGAAGGAGATTTCTGAACTTATCGATAAATTAGTATCAAGATATTTTTAACCAAGTTCAAGACGACAACCATTTGAAGATTTCTTAACCAAATCGTCATACTGAATTTAGTTCAGTACCTTTCTAGTTAAGATCCTGAATCAAGTTCAGGAGGACGATTCTTTATGGCCACATGGGCGATCGTTAGAAAAAGCCCCTTCAGGGGTTTGGGGTTTAATACTCCAATGGCACAATCGGCTCTTTTTTAGTGGTTGACATGATCATCATCGTTTGAAAAGTTTTAACTACAGAAATTTTACTAATTTTCTCCATAATCAAACGTTCATACGATTTAATATCCTTAACATAAACCTTCAAGAGAAAATCTGCCTGACCTGTTACATGGTGGCATTCTGTAATCTCTTTAATTTGATTTACCTCGTCTAAAAAGATCTGAATCGTATTGTTTTTATGAAAATCCAGTTGAATCTGAATAAAGGTTTTAATGCCCAAACCTAATTTTTCTTCATCAACCAGGGCATGATAGCTTTTGATAAACCCGGCCATTTCAAGTTTACGAACACGTTCTAAAGTTGGCGCCGGAGATAGTCCGATTTCCTGTGATAAAAGCAAGTTCGTGATGCGACCGTTTTCTTGTAAAATTCTTAAAATTTTAAAATCAATTTTATCTAATTCTGATGCCATATAAATTCAAAGGTATTGAGAACACAAACATAACCAAATTATATTCTAAATTTTAACATAATTTATCTAATAAATTTTAGAAAATAATTTTTAGATTTACCTAAAAATAAAATTAGATAAACATAAATGCAAAGTTTCACCGAGGAGAATTATCTTAAGATCATTTACCACTTAGCAGAAAATACCAATAGCGTTCAAACCAATGCCATTGCCGAGCAAATGCAAACCAAACCTGCATCGGTAACAGACATGATTAAGAAACTGGCTGAAAAGGGTTTCGTAGATTACATCAAATACCAGGGCGTTACCCTAACAGATAAAGGCCGAAATGCGGCGATAGATATTGTGCGGAAACACCGCTTATGGGAAGTCTTCCTGGTTGATAAACTCAATTTTAAATGGGATGAAGTACATGATGTAGCTGAGGAACTCGAACATATTAAATCTACTGCACTGATTGAACGACTGGATGAGTTTCTGGGTTTTCCTAAATCAGATCCACATGGAGATCCTATTCCAGATAAAAATGGGCGATTTGCGAAAACACAGTTTACCAAGCTTATCGATCTAAAAATTGGAGATAGTGGTACCATTACGGGCGTTAGTCAGCACAGTTCTGCTTTTTTAAAGCATTTAGAAAAACTCGGATTAACACTTGGCAAACAAATCGAAATTAATGATGTTACCGATTTCGATGGTTCAGTAGAAATTCTGGTTGCAGGGAAACAAATTAATATTAGCAGAGAAGTTGCAAAACACATTTTAATAAGCAGTAATGGCAAAAACTGAATCGCTTAGCGAAGTACACCAAAGCGTAAATACCAGTAAAAGAAAAGGCTGGCGAAGAATTTTATCATTTATCGGCCCTGCCTACCTGATCAGTGTTGGCTACATGGATCCTGGTAACTGGGCAACCGATCTTGCCGGGGGAAGTAAATTCGGCTACCAATTGATTTGGGTATTGTTAATGTCTAATCTGATTGCCTTGTTATTACAATCACTTAGTGCCAGGTTAGGTATTGTACGAGGATTAGATTTAGCACAGGCTTCCAAACATGCTTATCCCCGCTGGGCTAATATCCCCTTATTTGGCTTGGCGCAAACCGCCATCATTGCCTGCGATTTAGCAGAAATTATTGGTATGGCCATTGGTTTACAATTGCTCTTCGGTTTGCCACTCATCTGGGGAATTTCAATTACCATCTTCGATACTATCCTCCTGCTTTTTCTGTTAAACAGAGGCATGAGAGCCATGGAAGGTTTCATTGTATCGATGGTATTTATTGTTGGAATCTCGTTTTTAGTGGAAATGTTCATTGTAGAACCTTCACTTAAAGAGATCGCGAAGGGATTCGAACCATCTATATTAAATGGCGATGCACTTTATATTGCCATCGGGATTATTGGCGCCACGGTAATGCCGCATAATCTCTACTTACATTCTTCTCTTGTTCAAACCAGAAAGATTGAGCGCACAAATAAGGGAATTAAAGAAGCTTTAAAGTTTAACCTGATTGATACTACGGTTGCACTCAATCTCGCTTTCTTTGTGAATGCGGCAATCTTAATCTTAGCTGCTGCTGCATTTTATAAAAACGGATTGCATGAAGTGGCAGAGATACAGGATGCCCATAAATTACTTTCCAATATCTTTGGTAACGTAGCACCTACCCTTTTTGCTATCGCTTTAATTGCCGCCGGACAAAGTTCGACCGTTACCGGGACATTAGCTGGCCAGATTATTATGGAAGGCCATATCAACCTTCGGATTCAACCTTGGTTACGGAGACTAATTACACGTTTACTAGCCATCATACCAGCATTTTTTACCATCCTTCACTATGGAGATGATGCTTTAGGCGGATTATTAGTTTTAAGTCAGGTAATATTAAGCTTACAATTGGGTTTTGCCGTAATCCCATTAATACATTTCAATTCAGACAAAAAACTGATGAAAGACTTTGCCATTAAAACCTGGGTAAAGGTTTTGGCATGGGCAAGTGCCTTCGCTATTATTGCATTAAATGTAAAATTAGTGATCGAAGAGATAAGCGGCTGGGCATCAGCGGCAAATAACTGGTGGATCTATGTAATCGTGGCACCGGCCTTAATATTTATAGTATTTCTGCTTTTATACGTTTTCTTCCATCCACTCATTGAGAAAAAAAATCTCGAAAGGCAAATGGTGCCTCATGGAAATGCGCTCGACATTGGCAAAATAGAACGAATCAGTTATAATAGAATAGGTATCGCTGTTGATTTCTCAAAGAACGATCGAAATACCATCAGACATGCGCTCATTCAGGGTGGAAAAGATGCGCATTATTATTTAATTCATGTGGTAGAAACGGCAGCTGCAAGATATCATGGTCAGGAGGTAATGGATCATGAAACAGAAAGCGATGCGAAAAATCTGGAGAAATATAGAATAAACCTCGAAGATTTGGGATATGATTCTACGCCATATATCGGCTTCGGTAGCACCGCAAAAGCCATAGCAAATATCAGTAATAGCAATAAATTGGAACTTTTAGTAATGGGCGCTCATGGACACAAAGGCTTAAAAGATCTGATTTTTGGAACAACAGTTGATTCTGTCAGGCACAAGGTAAATATCCCCGTACTGATTATTCGTTAACCGTTATTTATTAATCACCTTCATAATTTTTTTTATTCCACCATCACCAGAATTGTATACTAACAATTTGTTAGCCGTTGAATATAAATACATTGCCGGGTACATAGACGGGAGAAATGCAGGAATAAACATGTGATTTTTATCTTGTAGAACCGTAACGTTAGATTTGGTATTTAAGCCCTTTGCGTAGGTATTGAAAAACTGTGGAATAATATAAGCTTCATCCAAAGTAATCAGATAAATGTTAGCCTTCTGAAATTGAGCATAATTTGTACTTAAGCTCTTCATTTCACGCTGGCAATGCTCACAGGTACAATCGAAAAGAATGAATAAGTTTTTCTTACCCTGTTTTAGGTCTTTGTTGGAGAATGCCTTTCCATCTAATTTAAAAAAGGTAAATTGTGGCAATAAAGTAGGCTGTTGTGCCTTAACCTGAAAAGTAACGGCTAATAGAAGAACTAAAAAAAGGTTTTTAAATTTCATTTTCGATGTTTAAATTCCAAACTTAATTGATTTTATTGGGAAGATAATCATATTCTTTTTAGCTTTTACAAACAGATGAACTTTCTGTTTGTTAAGTTAGCCATTGATGAAATTGAATAAAACTGGAATATCACATCAATTTTTAAGATATTTGCAGCCCGGCGATTCGAACCGGTAAGTTGTAGCAAGTTTTGCTACACCAATTAATAACAATACAAGCTTTGAAAAACGACATCAACATAAAAAATAAACGGGCCTACTTTGATTACAATTTACTTGATAAATACGTAGCCGGAATTGCCCTTCTGGGAACAGAAATAAAAGCCATCAGACAAGGAAAAGCGAATATGACCGATGCCTTCTGCATGTTTATTGGCGGAAACCTCTATGTGAGAAACCTGCATGTTTCTGAATATAGCCACAGTTCTTTCTACCATCACGACATTAAAAGAGACCGGGCTTTGCTTTTGCAAAAAAAGGAAATTAGAAAACTGAAATTAAAGGGAGAAGAAAAAGGCTATACGATCGTTCCATTGCGCATTTTTGTAAATGAACGTGGATTTGCCAAAATTGAAATCGCATTAGCACAGGGTAAAAAAGAATTTGATAAACGCGATAGCATTAAAGACAGAGACACAAAACGTGAACTGGATCGGGCGATGAAAAGGTAGTTTGGAGTCTTTAGTCGGGAGTCATAAGTCTGGAGTCCAGAGTTGGGAGTATAATAATACTACTTTAAACTGTGGACTATAGACTTCCTGCTTATTACGCCAGACTTGATACCCGATTCTACCTACTTAAGACCTGGACTAATCACTAGCTATTTAAAACTTGAACGGTAACTTTGGATTTGATACTCGCTACTATAGACTTTGGACTAAAGACTTCTGACTCCCTTTTTACCACGCCTGATCCCCTACTAAAGGCACAAACCTGAAAGTATCCAATACAATTTTCTCATAATCCGTATCACTTACCCTAATTACAGTGACCATTTTCTGCGTTTTTTCATCGCCAACCGGAATGACAAGAATCCCTCCGATTTTAAGTTGTTTCAACAATATCTCAGGAACCAGTGGTGCGCCAGCCGTTACAATAATTTTATCGTAGGGGGCATGTTCTGCAACTCCTTTTGATCCATCGCCACAGCAGAAAACAGGCTTATAACCCATTCCGGGTAAAACCTGAACGGTTCTGTTATAGATATTCTGTTGCCTTTCAATCGTCACAACTTTAGCCCCAAGTTCCATCAAAACGCAAGTCTGATAACCTGAACCAGTTCCGATTTCCAAAACTTTATCGCTATTTTTAATGTGTAACAATTCGCTTTGATATGCCACGGTATAGGGCTGCGAAATGGTTTGACCATCGCCAATAGGAAAGGCAATATCTTTATAGGCCTGATTCCAGAAAGTTTCATCAAAAAAGAAATGACGCGGAACTTTTCCAATTGCTTTTAATACTTGCTCATCTTCAATTCCGCGAGATCTTAACAGTTCTACCAGTTTCTTTCTCGCACCACGCTCCCGGTAATTATCAACAAATTTATAGGCCATAAAGTCTCAAAATTAGCTTTTTTATGTGGTGATGCAAGATAAAGAAATCCACATTGACTTAAGTTGCAGAATATCAAAAGCAAAATATGCTATTAATAAAGTTTGAGATAATCATAATACTGAAGTGAGGAATTATTTCTACTTTTGGAATCAATAAATTTTAAAGAAAATCAGTACCACTATATATGAAGAAAATCTTACTAAGTCTATTCACACTGTGTATATCTTTAACCTCATTTGCCCAAACCGGAGCCGATTACAATTATACCATAGGTTTTCGTGCCTTTAGTTTAATGCAATTGCCAAAAATATTAAACCAAACCAATACCCAGGATTATACTAAAGCATTCGCCAATGGCGCCATGCTTAAATTTAATGACAACCAGATCAGCTATCGCATTAGCGGTGCTTATTACAGAGATGATATCCAGTTTGATAATACCTGTGCTACCTGTGAGATTGCGAATGGAAAAGTAACGGATTACTCTTTCAAAATTGGTTTTGAGAAAAATTTCAACTACTCAAAAATTCAACCTTACTTTGGCTTCGACTTAGGCTACCGCTCCAATCGTTTCACAGGTACCATTGCGCAACGCAATCCGATGGCCAGCAACGTAACGCAAACTGCCGATGCCAGTAAAAATGGTTTGGTATTAACGCCTTTAATTGGCTTAAAAGTAAATATTCTTCCTCAATTAAACTTCTACGCAGAGAGCAACCTGGATTTCTATTATTCTTACGAAAAACAAGACATCACCGAAACTGGTGGCGTAGCCAGAACAGTTACCACTTACAAGAAATGGGAGTTTTTACTCAACCCAATTTCAGCGGGATTACAATTCAGTTTAAACGGGAAAAATTAATAAGGATCTACGTCGATCTGCATAAACACCCCTTTAAACTCTTTGGTTGCATTAAACTGGGTAAGTGTCTCACGCAAAGCATCTTTAACCTTCTGTATAGCCGTATGTTTATCGGCTTTAATGATAATCTGTTTGATATAAAGATTCCGCACCCGGCTTACTAAAGGCTGCTCTGGGCCGAGTACACGTTTGCCGAATTTAGCCTTCAAAATATTGGCTAAGGTTAGCGCCGCATGATCTAATATATGTGAATCTTTATGTTTGATGTAAAGGAATATCATTCGTGAAAACGGTGGGTACAGAAACTTTTCCCGTTCCGCAATTTCATCGTTATACATGCCCTCATAATCATTCTCCACCACTTGTTTAATAATCCGGTTTCCGGCATCGTAGGTTTGAATACACACGCTACCTTGATCTGCCCTTCTACCTGCCCTGCCTGCAACCTGTGCCAATAACTGATAGCTTCTTTCGTAAGCCCTAAAGTCTGGATAACCCAAAAGCGTATCAGCATTAATTACGCCGATCAGATTGAGGTTATCAAAATCTAATCCTTTCGCAACCATTTGGGTACCAATCAAAATATCCGTTTTCTTCTCCTGGAAATCGTTTAAAATCTGCTGCAGTCCATTTTTTGTTCTCGTGCTATCCATATCCAGGCGGGCGATGGAAACATCCGGATAGAGTAATTTCAACTCCTCTTCAATCCGTTCCGTGCCAAAACCTTTTTGTTCTACATGCACAGAACCACACGCCGGACAAATATTTACACTGCTTTGCTGATAACCGCAATAATGGCAATGCAACTTCCCACTGCTTTTGTGATAGGTTAAACTCACGTCGCAATTCACACATTTTGGCGTATAACCACAAGTGGCGCAAATTAAGATAGTGGCGTAACCACGCCTGTTTTGAAAAAGTACAATCTGCTCCTTTTTAGAAAGTGCCAGGTCGATACCTTTAATCAGTACACTGGAGAAATAAGAAACCATTGTTTTCCTTTTGGTTTCTTCAGAAATACTCACTACCTGTTGATTGGGTAACTGAACACCACCAAATCTTTCCTTCATTTCTACAAGGCCATATTTACCCTGCAAGGCATTATAATAGCTTTCTAAAGATGGTGTAGCAGAGCCCAGAATCACTTTCGCCTGGTGAAGATGTGCTAAATAAATCGAAGCATCTCTGGCCTGATACCTCGGTGCGGGGTCGTATTGCTTGTAAGAAGGCTCATGCTCTTCATCAACAACAATTAATTTTAAATTCTGAAACGGAAGAAAAACCGCCGACCGGGCGCCTAAAATTACTTTAAAATCGCCGGTACGAACTTTATTCCAGATTTCTACCCTTTCGCTATTGTTAAATTTAGAATGATAAACACCAATTGAATTTCCAAAATAACGCTTAATCCGCTCCACAATTTGCGTAGTCAGTGCAATTTCTGGCAATAGAAATAACACCTGGCCATCTGCGTTTTGAATAATTTCCTCAATCAGTTTAATGTACACCTGCGTTTTGCCAGAAGCGGTAACGCCATGTAACAAGACCACATCTTTTTCTTTAAAGTGATCATTAATTTTTGCAAGCGCCTTTTCCTGGTGCTCGTTAAGTTTGAAATTAATACTAAATTCTTCATCATTTGCAGCCAAACGACTCACCGGACGTTTCGTTACAACAAAAATATCTTTATCGGTAAGTGCTTTTAAAGCTGCCTGATTGCTATTGCTTTCTTCCAGCAACTGTTCCTTTGAAATCGGCAGATTTGATTTTTGAAGTTTCAGATAAGCCAGCAATACATCCAACTGTTTTGGTGCGCGTTCTAAAACATTAAAAAGCTGCTTTAAATTCTCTTGATCTGTATAAAAATCATTAAGCAGGATGAAGGATTTTAACAGTGGCTTATATTTCTGCACCACCTCTTCAGCCACTAAAATTAAGTCTTTTGCTAATAAATGATTAATAATGGGATAAATGGTTTTTTGTCCTAAAAGTTTAGAAACATCATTAACAGTTAACTTTTCTTGCTTTTTAAGGGTTGTGATAATAATCTGTTCTTTTTCTGTAAGTACAATTTCATCGCTGAAGTCTTCGCTAAGCATGAGGATGGTTTCGCTAGCTAATTTTAAACTTGCTGGCAGTGCAGCAGTCATCACATCACCTTCATTACACATGTAATAATTCGTCATCCAGGTCCAGAATTTCAGTTGCATGGGCGTTACAACAGGCTCAGAATCGATAACATCTATAATATACTTTGCTTCGTAAGCTGTGGGTGGATTCTTTGAAATGCCACTAATCAGGGCCGCATAAATTTTATGTTTTCCAAACTGAACTACTACCCTTTTGCCGATAGCAACCTCATCATTTAAATCAAAAGGAATTCTATAAGTATAGTTCTTGGCCAAAGATAAAGGCAAGATCACTTCTACAAAAAGTGTTTCTCTTTCTGCAAAAAAATCATTTTCAAAAGTTTCCATTATTTATCTTTAAATGCAGCGAAAAACAGCATGATCCAACCTAAAACAAATAATAATCCGCCAATTGGCGTTAAGGGACCGATTAAATTTACGAATTCTAAATGCAAAATACTGCGGGTGGCCAATAAATAGAGCGAACCCGAAAAAAGGATAATCCCAAAGGTGAAGCAGATGTAAGCAATATTAATCAGCTTGTTTCTATAGCGGGCAAACGTAGATAAATATAAAAGTGCGAAGGTATGATAAAACTGGTAATCAACACCTTTCTGCCAAATTTCGAGTGAAGGTCCATCTACCAATGCTTTTAAGGCATGTGCGCCGAAAGCGCCTAATAAAACAGCAACAAATCCGAAAAAAGACGCAGTAAGTATTATTCGTTTATTCATATGTACATTTTGCCAGAAGCAATCGCTAAATTAATAAATTGACAAAGAACTTCTCACTAATCAATGTAATAAATTAAATTTGTTGCACAGCAGATGAGAAAAATCATAATTTTAGTAAGCGTTTTATTATTAGGCGTAGCATTAATGTCCTATTTATACTTTTCTAAATTGGGGATTGAAAACGATGCGAAGGATCTGGCGCTTCAGTCAGCAACCAATAATGCTGCCCTTCTTTTTTCATTTCAGAACGACAAAGGGTTTTATGAGATTATTGAAGGACAAAACCTCTTACAGCAGGCCATTGGAAAGGAAAAAACTGATTTGCTTAAACAGCTCAAGGAAAGTTTCGTTAATAATAAGACCATTAACAGCCTGATTCTAGATCAGGAAATCTACCTTAGTTTACTGCCCGACAGCAATAAAACGCTTAACTTTCTAATTACTATTCAGGTTAAACCAAATCAGACTGCGCTGAACTTTCAAAACCAACTTAAACCCTTTCTCACGCCCATAGCACAGGAAAAGAATATTTACAGTGCTAAAGTGAACGATAGCCTGAATATTTTTGTTGGCGTTCAACATCAGGTGTTAACCTTATCAACTTCTTTAAAATTGATCAAAGATGCGGGCATCAGATTAAAAGAAAATCCTTTTACAGCTTACATCAAAGAATCAAGATTGCAGAATAAAAATGTTCTGGCACAATTATACATTAACTACAATCAGGCACCGCTTTTACTAAAAAATATTATTTCGGAAAACATTAATGGCGAACTTGCGGTGTTTAATGCACAGAATAGCTTCGCTACCTTAAACTATAATTTTAGCAAGGAGAAGATTTTATTTAATGGCAACACTGAAATTAAGGCGGCTGATAATTATTTAAAACTTTTCGAAAATATACCGGTTCAAAATATAGAAATCCAAAACGTTTTGCCAGATCAAACTGCCAATTATACCATTTACGCTTACGATAATTATCAATCGTGGCAGAAAAAATTAATGAGCTGGCAAGCGCAAAAGAAACTAACTGATAAAACAACATCACTCATTAAACACATTAGAAGTGAATACCGAACAGATTTAAATGCAATTTTTTCGGTCTATTTAAAAAATCAATTTGTAACTTTTCAATTAAATACAGGTGAGAAATTAACGGCAATATCTTTAAGTAATGGCGAAAAGGTTAAACAGCTTTTATTCGATGTTAGTGAAGATTACAGCGATGAAATTAAACACTTCAAATCTTCTGATATCTTGTTTTCTTACCTGGGCGAACCCATGAAGAATTTTGTCAGGCCATATTATACCATCATTGATAATTACCTGATTGCGGCCAATAATGCGAGTACCATCCAGTCTTTTTTGAGTCGGTACCGTAACAATAAACTGCTGATTCAGGAACCTGAATACCTGGATGCCATGAACCAGCTTTCTAGTACTTCAAATATTGGGTATTATATCAATTTAAAGCGATCGAACAACATTTTCAGAAGTCAGATGCGACCACAATATTACAAACATTTACAGGCAGACAGCGGCTTAAAAACTTTCGATACTTTTTACTATCAAATGAGTGCAGATCAAAGCAAATTTCTTACTAACATGCTTTTAAACAAATATTTAAAGCCGCAAGTACCAGACTCATCAAGTAACCGTTAAATAAAAAACAGGGCAGAAAACTAAATTAAATGAAGAAACTCTTACTTACCGTATTCTTATTGAGTAGTTGCTATTTCGCAAAGGCGCAACAATATGCACTATTTGGAACCAGGACCATGTTTGATGCCTTTGAAAACGTTTCTCAAAAATCTTTCACACTGGATTCTTCACGAAAATTTTCCTCCAATTTTTTCCTTCCTAATTTTGGTGCAAATGCGGCCAATATTGGCGATGCAGAGTCTGTAATCCGAAAACTAAGTCAGGAAGGAATCAATGATACAAGAGGGCTGCCGATTGGCACAGGTGCAATTAACCATTTTTACCTGAATAGTAACGTTTATGTGGCTACATTCCGCCTTTTCAAATCTTACAAATATCAAAAAGAAATGGGTTTAGCCTGGCAAGTTAGGGCAGATTTGCATATTGACTATACCAACGAAACACTCGCTATATTTGATAGCTATGACAGATTTCCACAAGTTCAAGAACTGAAGGGAATTCTGAATACGAAAGGTTATCAGCAATCTTATCATCAATTCAGTTTCACTTATAGAGAGAATTACAATAAAAGATTAGCCTTTGGTTTAAAAGCAAGTTTATTGAGTGGTATTTTATACAATAAACTGGATATCAGAAATTCAAGTCTCTACATCGATCCTAACTTAAATGCGTTGGCAATAGAGATTAATGGCAATTATGCCAGCAATTTTTCTGACACAGACGAGATTAATAAAAACACTTTTTTCCCAAATTTTAAAAACCCTGGTTTATCGTTCAGTTTCGGAACCAATTACACTACTAAAAAAGGCTTATTCTTAATGGCCAATGTTAAGGATTTAGGATTTATCTGGTGGAGAAGCAACACCATAAATAATTCCATCGACAAACAAACAATACTTTCAGATATTAATGATGAATCTTCCAATAACAATAAAGAGATCAGAGATATATTTTTGGCCGGACCTGGTGGGAAATTTTTAGCGGCCACAAACGCAAAAATTGACGTTTATGCTTCCAAGCAGTACGGTTTTTATAAACCTGGCTTAGTGGCTTCAAAAAACCTGTTTTACAAGGGTGGTGATATTGCCTTTGTAAATACTTTTATTTACAGAAACCTGGCTGCAAGCGTAACACCACTTTATAACCTCAATAATATTTTCATGGTTGGTTTACAAGGAAAGTATCAAACCCCGAATTTTGAAATCTTCGGTGGTACGGATAATATGCTTTCGAGTATCAGCTATGCACGAGGGCTTTACAATGGCACCTCCGATAAAGGAAGCGGCCCGAATGGCGCATCATTTTATATGGGGATCGGGATTAAATTTGGTAACATTGTTAACCATCCTCAATTTAGCGATACCATGCCTGGGATTAATGATCAGCAAGAAAGAAGTTTCTTTAAAAATCTGTTTTCTATCTTTAAGAGAAAGTAATCAGACTTTCTTTTTGGGTTGGGTAACTACAAAATCCTTCAAATAGAAGGGTTCGAAATAAGCTACATCCTCGAAATGACCATGATTAAAAGCATTATTGGCTAATACAGACATATTACGTGCAGCATTGAAATTTTGATCACTAAAACCAGCATTAGGGTGATGAAGGGTTTCCGCACATTTCGCTGCACCATCTCCTAAAA
This sequence comes from Pedobacter sp. N23S346, assembly GCF_048515415.1. Classification (NCBI taxonomy): domain Bacteria; kingdom Pseudomonadati; phylum Bacteroidota; class Sphingobacteriia; order Sphingobacteriales; family Sphingobacteriaceae; genus Pedobacter; species Pedobacter sp. N23S346. Next base: position 61,802 of record NZ_JBLYEE010000012.1, on the reverse strand, counting down.
AGGTAATTTTGTTTTGCAAAAGTAAATCAGCGAAACTGGTTTCATCAATAATTTTGGCAGACGTTGGCTCGATAATTTCTAATGATGAATTAAATACGGAAGTATAAACCTCCATCCTTCTCGCATCAATCATCGGGCAAATTAAACCGTTATATTCCGGGTTTTCAATTAGAAATCCGGCCGCCATCATTTCCAGTGTCTCAATGGCAATTAATGGTTTTTCTAAGGCGTAACATAAACCTTTAGCCGTAGAAACACCAATTCGTAAGCCTGTATAAGATCCCGGGCCTTTGCTCACGGCAACCGCATCTATGTCTTGATAAGTTAATCCAGCAGCTTTAACCACCTCATCAATAAAAAGCGTAACATTACTGGCATGAATATTCTGACCACTCTCCTCTTTTACAATAACAGTTTTCCCATCAATTGATAAAGCAACAGAACAAACCTGCGTAGCAGTTTCTATTTGAAGTATTTTAGCCATGAGGCAAAGGTATTAAAAAATGTAAAAGGGAAAAGGGGATTATGGTTGGGAGTTGGGAGTCCGAAGTCAGTAGTCCGAAGTATATGAACCAATGATTAATCAATTAACTACGAAAAACATATTAATTTATAATTAGTCCGAAGTCGATAGTTCGGAGTCTATGAACCAATTAACTAATGACCAATGACTAATAAACCCTAAGGCACCGGATCATGTCCATGTTTCCCCCAGGGATGACAGCGACCAATTCTTTTCAAAGCCATCCAACCACCTTTAAACGGGCCATGTTTACGAATTGCTTCTATTCCATATTGCGAACAAGTTGGCGTAAACCTGCAATTGGCCCCAAGCATTGGAGAAATGGCATATTGATAAATCCTGATCAGACCGAGAAAAAACCAGCCGAAAAACTTATTGATGAATTTCATTGGGCTGAATTAAGGTTTGGAAACGCTTAAATGTAGCGACTAACTTTTTCTGGATAAAAGTAAATTCATATTTCTTCTTCCCCACAAACTGGATAGAGAAAAGCAACAAACCTTTATCGGTTGAGAGTTGATTATAAAATTCTGCTTGTTTATTTAAGCGATAAGCCTCGCGAATGCGGCGCTTAAGCAGATTACGATCTACTGCCCGTTTATATCTTTTCTTAGGAACATTGATCACCACCTGAGCTGGAACGCTTGCAAGCTCGTCAATAAATAGATAAGAGATGCGAAATGGGTATAATAAAAAAGAAGAACCGTTTTTAAACAGCAGATCTAAATGTTTTCTGCTGCATAACCGTTCTTCTTTCCTGAATGTGTACATATATTTTTGATTGATAATTGCAGATTTGCTCTGCCGATTCCGATTCCGGAAAAGCAATCAAAAATTATGCTTTATGCTTGCGTTCGTCAGAAACTGTTAATCTTTTTCTTCCTTTAGCACGACGTGATGCTAATACTCGTCTGCCGTTAGCTGTTGCCATTCTTTCGCGGAAGCCGTGTTTGTTTCTTCTCTTTCTTTGCGAAGGTTGGTATGTTCTTTTCATGACTGTATATTATCTTATTAATTTCAAAATTAAGAGGTGCAAATATAAAGTGATTTCTCTACAAATGCAAGAGTGTTTACTTTTTATTTTTTATTAGTATGCAAATATAATAATTCTACTTAAAATCAGCAGTAATCATACATTTTCTATTCCTAGCTGCAAACTTCTCGTGATTATTTGGGTGGAATAATATTTCTTTTTATGAATCCGATTAAATTAAATAAGACAATAAACACTGAATTATGTTCTTACAGCCCCAATGCAGCCTTCAGTTTAATGTAGCCAGTTTTGCTTACCGGCAACCATATATCTGATTTTAATAATACAATATAGCTGTCTTTCTCTTTCAATTCGATTTTAGTTACTTGTGCCAGATTGATAATATAAGAACGATGAATACGGATAAATTGAGTTGGATCTAAGGTTTGCTCAAAATAGGCCATCGTTTTATTCTTATAGAAAACGCCATCTAAAGTGTTCAACTTTACATAATCATCATCAGCTTCCAGGTAATTGATATCGCCCGTTGGGATAATTTTAATTACACCATCCTTTTTTACCACTACCCTATTGTTTTGCGCCGGACTTAATGCCGCTGCATCCAATACAGCTTCTGTATTCCCTTGCTGATTTAATCTGCCAGGAAGCTTTTTAATAGCGGCGTCAAACCTAGCTTTATCAATAGGTTTAAGTAAATAATCTACGGCGTTAACCTCAAAAGCCTTAATGGCATATTCATCAAAAGCGGTAGTGAAAATCACACCGGGTTTATCATCTACCAATTCCAGCATTTCAAAACCACTTATTTTAGGCATTTGAATATCAAGAAAAATAAGATCCGGCTTGTGTAAAGAAATGGCTTTTAACCCCTCAAAACCATCACAACATTCGGCAACAACTTCTATTTCAGGATGATCGTTCAGATAAAATTTAACAATATCTCTGGCTAAAGGTTCATCATCAATGAGTATCGTTCTGATCATTTTTTTGTGGAATTTTTAAGGTCGTAATATATAAATTATTTGCCTCAATTTCTGTCTGCAACAAATGTGGATTAGCAAATAACAGGTAAAGCCTGCGCTTTATTGCGCCCAATCCGAAACCTGTTCCACCGGCAGCTTTCATTTCCGGATCGAAAGGATTTTCTACCCTCAATAGGAGCAAATTATGTTCAAATGTTACATCAACCTTTATGGTAATCCCTGCAGATGTATTATAAAGACCAAATTTAATGGCATTTTCTACTATTGGTTGTAGCAAAGTACCAGGCAAACAGAGCTTTAATGTGTCTTCTGCAATATTTACCTCAATATTTAACCTGTGACTGAATCGTACCTTTTCAATATCCAGATACAGTTGAATGTATTCCATTTCTTCTTCTACAGTCACCCATAATTCGTCATCTCTTTTTAACGTACCCCGTAAAAATGAAGCCAATTTGGTGATCATTACACCGGCTTCCTTTGGGTTAATCATGGTGAGCGCAAACACAGAATTTAAACTATTAAAGAGAAAGTGTGGCTGCAACTGGTGCCTTAATTTATTTAATTCAGCCTCTTTTGCTAAGCCCTTAGCTGCAGAAAGGCGTTCATGTGTTTCGGTTTGTTCCTCCAGCCTATACCATAATATATTGGCTAATGCACACCATCCAAGGCACATAAAGGAGATTAGCCCTCTAAAAGCAAAAGAAAAATTATAAAAATCCTGATACTCTTTAAAATCGGCAAAAACATATAACATTGCATATTTAGCGATGTAAATAATAACAAATGTTAATGCCAGGGTAACGATCAGAACATACAAAATCCGTTCGTTTTTAGGCTGGTAATAGCCCAGCATATTGCTGATTCCTATGCATGCTGCAGCCAGTAAAACATTGTTTACAAGACTATCAGCGAAGGAAATCATCCAGGAGAAATTAATCACAAAATGCAACCCTATGGCGCACAGTATTATCCAGGCAACAGCAAAGCTGAGCGAGATCCTTTGTATCTGCGGGATAGAGAGTGGTCTGGTTGTCAAAGTAGTTTAGTTTAGGTATGAGTTTGTGTTGTTCAATCAGCATACGGGTTAAGATGAATTGGCTTTCATCTTTAACCCGTATGCTGTTAATTATTTATAGATTTATTATCAGCCAGTAGCTTTTAGCTGTAATTAATCTGTGTTTAAAAGCTCTTAATTTCAATTCCGCCAAACATTGCAGTTCCATTTAAAATTAAGGTTTTTTGAATTTCGCCAGGCGTTAAATGTGATCGTTTATCTTCTACACTGCCAAACATTGCGGTTACGTTAGATTTTATAGCCCAATGATGCGGAACAATCAACTTAACGCCTCCAAAAACTGCAGTAACTTCCAGACTGGCTGTTTCAGCGAAATCGGCTTGTGTCATGATTATATCGGCACCACCAAATACAGCAGAAATATCTCCGCCTCTGAAATTTTTAGAATAAACAGTCTGAGTGTTACCACCGAAAATTGCCACAACATCGATAATGTCATTTTCAAATGTACCTTTATCAGCTGCTTTAAATTCAACTCCCTCAGCATTGGTTGACAGTTGATCCTTAAACCGATCTTTCATTTTTTTCTTCATTTTGATGCCATTGCCGCCATTCGACCTGAAAATCAAAAAACCTCCAATAATGACCAGGCCTAACCCAAGTGCATATTTAGATAAATCCAAATCGAAGCCCATTCGATCTATGGTATTATAACTCCCGATCAATATCAGAATTAGCCAACTTATGCCTTTGAAATTCCGGCGAACGCCTATAAAAATCCCCAATACAATAAGCAGGCTCCAAAAGCTAAAGATCCAGTTTGGGATATCAAGCCCCATGTTGTCTAATAAAAAAGCGAGCCCGATGATGACGATAACCAAACCACCCAATGCCTTTCCTGAGTTTTTAATTTGATTATTTTCGTTATGATTGATGTTATCCATGTGTTTGCCGTATTTTAATAAGTAAAGATGTTTACAAATTATACGCTTATATAGGTCTATTCTATCAAAACTCGCAAAACAGCGGTGAATGGCTGAATTTTATCGGTGAAAAATATTTCCTAATTTAAGCCCCATGAAATATTTCCTGCTCGTGATAGCGATGACTCTTGCCATTGGCTTAAATGCACAAGACACTGGTAATCGGTATAAAATTTATGATGTTAAGAAACAAAAGCTAATCACTGTTGATGACATCGTTGCAGAGATGAAAAATGCAGATGTATTATTTTTCGGTGAAGAACATAATGATTCCATTGGCCATTCTCTGGAAACGGAAATCTTCAAAAAACTAAATCATGCCTATCCGGAACGGGTAGCACTCAGTATGGAAATGTTTCATACTGATATTCAGCCGGTGGTAAACGAATATTTAGCTGATGTAATCTCGGAGAAGAACTTTATAAAAGAAGGAAGAGCCTGGGAGAATTACAATGATTACAAGCCTTTGGTTGAATATGCCAAAACCAATAAATTACAAGTTATTGCGGCAAATGCAGCAGCACGATACAGCAATGCGGTGACTAAAAATGGCTTGGCTGTGCTAAATAATTTCCCAAAAACATCATCAAATTTTTTACCACCTTTATCCATTGATACAGCTACAGGCAGGTATTATGAAAAATTTACTGGCTTACTCGGCGGCCATGGAATGGGAACAATGAAAGTCTATCAAACTCAAAATTTCTGGGATGCAACCATGGCATGGTCCATTTCGAAATTTAACCAGGTAAATAAGGGCATAAAGATTTTTCATTTGAATGGCAGGTTTCACAGCGACGAAAAACTCGGTACGATTGCCAAGCTTAGGCAATATTCACCTCAACTAAAAATCCTGAATATTTCAGCTTTTGCTGATGAAGGTTTTGAAAAACCGGAATGGAATAAGTTTTCCGGCTTAGGTGATTATATTATCATCACAGATCCAACTGCTAAAAGAAGCTATTAACTCGGTTTCAATTATTATTTACTTTTTTTTCACCCCGGTCTGCGACCACCTCTCTGAAAGAGGAGAATTACGATCGCCCATCCCCTCCTTTTGACTATTCCGTAAAACCGATCTTCTGTACATAGTTTTTTATGCATCTTGCTAACTAACTTTAATAAAGTACAGGTTTCACCGAAGAGCACCGTCAATCCCAAGGGCCGGGAAAATCAAAAAAACACTTGCACAATAGAACACATCGCACTAACAAACCTTAAACGCAGTGGTTTTGTGTTCATAGAAGCAGATTCAAAGCTTTAAAGTGTATTGAACGTAAAACAAAATGTCACTGTTTTTTTGATGCGTATGGGGTGATGTAAAAGGCCCCTTGCCGAATTGACAAAGCGCTTTGGGTACTTTGGCGATCCAAAGTACCATGCCCCAGCGACAAAGAGCGGGTAAAAAAAATTATGCTTTTGCCTTTAACAAATCTCTGATTTCTGCTAAAAGAATTTCTTCTTTAGTTGGAACTGGTGGTGCAGCAGCAGCAACGGCTTCTTTTTTCTTTAAGTTATTTGCTCCCTTAATAATCAGGAATAAAACCAATGCAACGATAATAAATGTGATCACTTGCGACAAAAAATTACCATATTTAATTGCCGTACCGGCGATGGTCAGCTTACTTAAATCTTCGAGACCAGCCGCTTTTAATGCCGGACCTAATACAGCCGGAGTAATAATATCTTCAACTAAGGAGCTTACAATCTTCCCGAATGCAGCACCAATAATTACACCGACAGCTAAATCGAGAACATTTCCCTTAACTGCAAAATCTTTGAATTCTTTTACAAAGGCCATAAAGTTTGTTTTAGTTATTTAATCACTAAAGTAACAAACATTAAACTCAATACAAACGATTAGCGATAATTAAATAAGCAATCGAAGGCATTTGGAAGTAATTCCATAAAATATCTGAAAGGATTTGTTTATTTTTGTCGCCCATTCTATTATATAATATGCTAAAGCAACACCTACAACAAAAATTACTACAGAAGTTATCACCCCAACAAATTCAATTCATCAAATTGTTGCAAGTGCCAACTGTTGCTTTAGATACCAGAATTAAAGAAGAACTCGAAGAAAACCCTGCATTGGAAGATCCTAGCTTAATGACTCAGGAAGAACCAAAGGGAGAATATGACGATCTGAACGACGGACCTGAAGAATTTGAAGGACCAGCTGAAGATAACAGTATGGACGAGTTTAACGTTGATGACTACCTGCAAGATGATAGCACCAACGATTACAGTACCAATTATAATAATAGTGATGATGATGAAGAGAAAAAAGAAACTCCCATTGCCATTGAAAGTACTTTTTTCGAAAGCCTTCAGGAACAGTTAGATCTGGTTCCGCTATCGGATCAGGATTTTATTATAGGCAAGCAAATTATTGGAAGTTTAGATGATGACGGCTATTTACGTCGCCCGCTCGGCTCTATGATTGATGATCTGGCCTTCTCGCAAAATGTGATGGTGGAAGAGGAAGACGTTTTGGAGATGTTGAAGCTAATTCAAAGTTTTGACCCTCCGGGCATAGGTGCCAGAGATTTAAAAGAATGCTTGCTCATTCAACTTAAAAGGAAAGACTCTAATAATCCGATTATTGTTAAAGCAATGAACGTTGTAGAGAACTATCTGGATGAATTTACACGCAAACATTACGATAAACTCGAAAAAAGTCTTGGTTTAGATAGTGAAGAATTAAAGGAAGTAGTGAACGAGATTCTTCGTTTAAATCCTAAACCAGGTGATGCCAATCAGGTAACCACCAAACAGATGCAAATTATTCCTGATTTTCACATCAGCAATAATGATGGCGTTCTGATTTTAACCTTAAATTCTAAAAATGCACCTGAACTTAAGGTAAGTCGCTCTTACCAGGAAATGTTTGAGCATTATGATAAAGCATCTTCGAGAGATAAAAAACTTAAAGAAGCTGTTCAGTTTGTAAAGCAGAAATTAGATTCCGCCAAATGGTTTATCGATGCGATTAAGCAACGGCAACAAACTTTGCTTAAAACAATGAATGCCATTATGCACTATCAGTACGAATATTTTTTAACGGCTGATGAACGCAAAATGCGTCCGATGATTCTTAAGGATATTGCCGATAAAATTGATATGGATATCTCTACGGTATCCAGGGTGGCTAACTCAAAATACGTGCAAACGGAGTTCGGTACCTATTTACTTAAATCATTCTTCTCTGAAGCCATCCAAACTGAAAATGGCGAAGAAGTATCCAATAAAGAAGTTAAAAAGATTCTTGAAGATTGTATTGGAAATGAAGATAAACGTAAACCTTTAGCTGATGAAAAACTGACTGAAATTTTAAAAGAACGTGGTTACAATATTGCCAGAAGAACAGTAGCCAAATACCGTGAGCAAATGAATATTCCGGTTGCGAGGTTGAGAAAAGAATTGTAGGTGGTTGGTTAGTTAGTTAGTTGGTTGGTTTTTTGGTTGGTTGGTTAGTTGCTTAGTAAAAAATAGTTTCTCAAACAACCAAAAACCTATTCCCAAACAACCAAAAACCCATTTCCCAAACAACCAACATCACCACATTTTAATGTATGATGGAACTTTGTAGATATTATTCAGTAATATCCCCAGCACAATTTCATGGCTTCCATTACTCACCTGATTAAGTTCGGATGTTGTAAAATCATATGAATAAGTGAGGTTAACCATTTTGCCAACATTAAATCCTGCCAAAGCAGAAAAGGAATCATTTTTTCTATAACTGCCACCAAGCCAGAGCTTATCTTTAAATGCCAGTTTAATATTTAAATCAAGAGCAGTGGGCGATGGTTTAACATACTTTACCATCACCGATGGAATCACGGCAATCTCTTCATCAACAAAAAATTTATAACCCGCTGTTGCAAAAAAATGGGGAACTTCCTTCCCTTGATTATATTGATTATCTGCAGAAAAGCTTAACTTTTGGGGCAAGATCTGTTGCGCTGATAAACCTGCGAATAGCCTTGCTCCATAAAGCCACAGCCCAAGACTTAAATCAGGTTTTATTTGATTAACCAAGGCTCTGGAAAGTGCAGGATCATATGGCGTATCAAAAGATAAAGCATTAACATCCAGAGAAATACTTGAAATACCAGCAGCAACGCCAGCAGATAAATTGAAATTATTACTAAGTTGTATATGATAAGCGTAAGTTAAATTGGCATCCAACCGCTTTAACGGGCCAGTTTTATCTAATACGGCTGTAACACCCATACCATGATGCGATGGAGAAGACATATAATTTTGCATATAATTCCGATCCATCGGATTCCCCGTTTGCTCCGGAAAAGAAGTTAGCGCATTACTCCATAACTGACGATCACCTAAAGCCCAGTTTGCAGAAACGAAGGATGTTTGTGGCGCATCTGCTATCCCCGACCACTGCTTCCGGTAACCTCCTTTAAAATCAACATAGTTTTCTATCCCGGAAAGTGCGGGGTTTAGTAAATACTGGTTAAAAATATATTGCGTGTATTGCGGCTTTTGCTGTGCAAATACCTGACCTGACATAAGTAAAACGAAAACAAGTAAATACTTTTTCAATTGGCTTATCTGATTATAGTGAGCGGTCCGGTAATTGTTTTTCTTCCATTCCCAGGATTTATAATATAGTAGTAAACGCCAACAGGTAGCGGCTCATTCTGGAAATTGCCATCAAACGGATTCTGATAGCCATTACTGGAGAAAACCTTATTTCCATTTCTATTAAATACTGTTACTGTTGCCTTAGGATAGCTTTCTATGTATTTAATATTCCAAACATCATTTACATTATCTCCATTCGGGGTAAAGGAATTTGGTGGTATTAGCACCTGTAATACTTTAACCAATACTTTTGTTCTTGCTTCGCAACCACTTGGATTTGCAATAACGGTTAAAGTATATTCAGTATCTTCATTAGGGCTTGCCACTGGATTTAGAATTTTATCATTATTTAAGGCCAATGCCGGACTCCATCGATAGGTTAAATTTTCACCGTTCGCAACAGCAGGAAGCTTTATCTCCCCTCCTGCCAACATAAAAACTGTCGATTCAGCATTAGCATCGGGTGATTCACTAACCATAATGCTGCTTGTAATGGATGATGAACAACCATTATCTGCCACAAAGGTATAAGTGATGTTGTGCGAACCCACTCCTGCTAATTTGGGATTAAAAGTTCCGTTAGCACTCAGCCAGTTTCCATTACTCGAATAAATGCCGCCATCGCCGGCAATTCCTGAAGTCTCATGAAACTGGTTAAAATTTACATTTCCATCGTTCTCACAAACTGGTGCAATTGCATCAACTGTTAATATCGGTGCAGCTTTTAAAGTAATTATTTTAGAGACCTCTTTAAAACATACTATACCCGAATAAGCAATGAGTTTAATTGTAACTTCATTATCAACTGAAACATCTAAGCCATTGTAATTTAAAATAATGTCATCAGCAGTTGGGTGATCTATGGTGATTTTATTAGTGGGCTCATTAACAACATTTTTATAAACCTCTATTTTAGTGATCTGGCCACTAAATGCAGTAGATAAATTATTAATGATTACATCTGATCCGTTGCAAAGCATACCTTGATTTTGAATGGCAAAATCTGCCGTTTGTACTTGCCCGTTCAAGGTGAAAGACTGTGTTATTGAAACTTCACAACCATCCTGATTTCTAATTTTCAAGGTTACCTGATAAACACCAGGAGTAGAATACGAATGTGCTCCGTTTACAGCGGAAGAAATATTATTAGCCGAAATGTTATCACCAAAATTCCATTCATAGCTCAGGCCATTCGCTGTATTATCCAGGTTTCTGGATTGGTTGATAAATGTTGCTACCCGATCATCAAAACACACCGCAGGCAAAAGAAAGTCTGCTATTGGTAAGGCATTAATGGTAATTGATTCAATAGCTGATGTTGTTGCGCACCCAAGATCAGAAGTTGTGGTTAGCTTAACTGAAAACGTTCCTACCTGCGAGAACTGATGTATAAAGGGGGCACTTGATAAACGCACTTCGGGAGTTGAACCATCACCAAAATCCCATTCCCACTTCACAATTTGTGATGAGGCCGTTGATGAGCGGCTAATGGTCGATTGATCTGTAAATAAAATATCGGTATTTACACAACTGATATTACGCGATATCGTAAATGCTGCAACGGGCAAAGGATTTACATGAACTGTTTTTATCGCAGCCACGTCAGACCAACAGCCATCAACTGATTTTACCAGTAGTTTAACTGCATAATCCCCTTCTGCAGCATATTGATGTTTAGGATTTTTTTCATCTACGGTCGCAGTACCATCGCCAAAATCCCATATCCAATTGGAAATCACTACACCACTTGGATCTGCTTTACTTGTAAAATTAAGATCATCATTAGCACATGTTGCCATGGTATTTATCTCAAAATCAGCGATAGGTAGATTGAGAACATTAAAAATGTAGGTAAGATTAGGGTCTATGATGGTGCAGGCAGTGCTTGTAGCAGGATTTGCCTGCAAATCAATGGTATGCGTTCCACTGGTAGCATAAGCCAGTTCAAAAGGTGAATTATATACATACTGAAAAGTTCCATCAGCCAACTGCTTTTCTTCTAACAGCTCCAGGTGTGATACTGGCGTTGCACTGTCTAAGCTCCAGACAATGGCATTGGGCTGATACGGCAATGTAATTTTAAACTTAGATAATACACCAACGCAACCATTAGCACTTTCATTATTGTTATTACTATTTACAACAGTTAAAAAATTATTAGCGGCCAGATTAGTGCCGGCTGAATAAGCGTACGACTCCGTGATGCCATAACCATAGGCAATAGCATTGAATCCTTCGTCTGCGGATAAGGACAAGGATAAGCTATTAGCAGAAATCGGGATTTGTGCAAAAGAATACAGCGGGTTTCCTGTTAAAGGTGTCCAGGTAACAGAAGGGGCAGTTCCGTTAATTTTAAAGGAAGAAGTCTTATTTGTTTTGATTAAAATATTTAGAAATCGCTGATTAATCCGTCGTTTATCGGCAGAAAAAATGGTGATGTTGTTTACGATGAACTCAACAGGATTTAACAATACCATATCCGGATCTCCAAATTCTGCTGCTCCGCCAGCGCTTGATGCACATCCTACACTAAACATATATTGACTTAGCATGATGTTCTTGTCAGCAGTAATAAACGCTGCATTATTCATCCTTATTGAAGAATAAAAATCGCCAGCATTTAGCAACGTTGCTACTAAAACTCCATCCTGATAGATTTTCGTATTTGACTCCACTGCTATCGCCCGATATAAATAAGACTGCCCGGAAAAAGGAACTATACCGTATGATTTGCCTAAACTTGATAGCGGATAAAGTTGCTGATAGAGTGGATCGGAACTTGTCATTCGCACGGAACAATCTGCAATACTGACATTAGACGAACCCGAAAAGGCAGCAAAGCGGTTACATGACGCTGCAGATGAAGGATCTACATAAACGGATACGCCAGTTAAATCACTTCCGCCGGAAGTATATTCGTATACATCTCCGGCATTCAATTCAGGCAGGTCTATTTCCGTATCGTCTTTTTTTCGAAGCTTCAATTTTGTATTGTCGGATACTGCAACTATGGCTAAATAATTTTGTCCCGAATTGTTGGAATTGTCTGTACTTTGTGTAAAGTTTACCGAAAAGTATTTCTGCCCTAATGCTACGAAAGGCAAAATTAAGGAAGCTGCAGAGCGATTTCCGGCGTAAATGTGTGCATAAGCAGAAACTTTTGGCTTTCCTGGAGTAACTACGATATGTATTCCCCTATTAATTAATTTGGTATCAGTAACATCTACATAAGAAGCTGCCCGATCCACCGGAATTTCGACAGAAGTGTTGGCAGGAATAGCAATAACACCAGAACTAAAACTGCCGCATGTAACGGTAACTTCCGTATCATATTTAGAAGTGACGAAAACATTTAAATTCGCAACTTCATTTCCACTTTGCACATGGGTTGGAAAAACAGCCCAGAAATCTGTTCCTTCATTGGAAACGTTCTGAGATTTAGCAAAAAAGGAAATAGACAATATTAGAATAACAGCCAATATAAAACCCTTATTCATGCCTGTTAAATAATTGAGAATCGCTGTACATTTGCTGGTTAATAGAAATGCAATATACTATTTATCAGGCACAACGAAAGTAAGTTCGCAAAATTTAACAAAATTCGAGAAAATGTATCAGATACCTCAACCAAAAGTGAATTTATAGGAATAAGTTTTTCGTTGGTGAGACACCAACCGATAGGAATTGGATAAGATAAAAACCAGTAAAAAGTTACTAACTCTAATGATAATTGCGCCTGTAGAGTTTTTTTCGGTTAGTGAAATACCAAACGATAGAAAATACCAAACGAACAGATTTGATATTCTGCTTTAAGTGAGTATAAGGTAATTTTAAATATAAACTAAAATAAGAATATTCAGTCGCTGGTCTGATCAGACTGATCACCACTGCCTACCTGATCTGAAAAATCTTTCGCACGTTCATCAGCATCAGTGTCGCCTTGTTTTTGCGGCTCTAAATTTTCATCCAAACGATCGTTCCAGTCATTTAATCCTTTGGCAGGATCATTTTGAGCTTGCTCTACAAATGCTGATTTAGTTTTTTCCTGACCTTGTTTTTGATTTTCCATTTTATATTGATTTAAAAAGAAAACAGCCCAAAGAATGGAAAGGTTTTATATGAAAGTTATTTCTTAGCAGTCTCGTCTTTTGCTTCTTTAAATTCCTTAACACTTCTTCCAATTCCACGCATCAACTCTGGCAGTTTCTTGCCTCCAAATATTAGTAAAATTACCACTCCGATTAAAATGATCTCTATAGCCGACATAAGTTACTTTTTTACAATATACGTTAAAATAGAAGATAATGTTTTCCAAACGTAAATTAACTTAAATCGAAAGAACCTTTAATGTCCTGTTTTTTATTTGGGGGACTTTGCCGTGGCGGATATATTCATTAAATCCGCGCAATTGTTTGATCGATTTAATTGCTTCGTAACCCTCAAAGTTTGTTCTGATTTTATTTAGCAACAATGTATCTGTTTTAAACATATCACTTTCAATCAGCAATCCCTTACTTAAAAAACGTTTTATTAATTCAGCCATTTTTCCATTGGCATATAAATGAACAGGGCGTTTGAACACCTCATTGATTAATTTTTCGAATGTCTCATTAATCCAGGTGGCCTCAAGGTCTTGATTAACTGCAATTTTTCCATCGCTCAACACTACCGAATTTAAGAACTGTTTGGCACGTTGCCTGGAGATTACCCTACCATGAATACCATCCCGTAAGGTATAATCTAATCTATCGGCACAGAGTAATGGCATGGGTTGCTCTAAAATATTAAAAGTACCATGAATAATCTCACTGATGTTAAAACCGTATTTTAGTAAAACATCAGGAATCTGCGAGTTATAAATAATCTCTGCAAAAACCTTTTCATGATAATCTTCCTCTACATGATCAAACACGTAATCGCCAACATGAGAAAAAGCGGTATGCGAAACATCATGTAGTAAGCCTGCAATCTGCTCCAATACTGATCCTCCTAATTTTTTGATTAGCATAGCCACTCCAATAGCATGTTCTAAACGCGAATGGCAAATATCCGGATTAACCAAAAAAATTGCTCCGCTTTGGTGAATGCCGCCTAAACGTTTCAAGGCATCAGTTTCCAGTAGCGCGGCGAATACTTCCGGAAATTCCATTTTACCATATAAAAAATCGTCTAGCTGAATCATATCATTGCGAATTAAAAGAAGCCCACAATTATACTAATATTTTTAGTTAAATAACTAAAATAGATTTCAAAAATGCACCACATTTAACTAAATAAGTTAGCTAAAAACTAACTTTCAAATATTTTGAAAGCATTTATTACAAATTTATGATTTACAATTACGGCTCCTTAAAAACAAGCGAATCAATAAAACGTTATCATTGTAAATAAACACGCATATGGCAACCGCTCAGCAAATTAGAAAAGCATATATAGATTATGTTTTAACCAATAATGAAAAACCGAAAACGGTGTATAGTTTTGTGAAAAAACTAAAAATAACAGAAGCAGATTTTTATCAATTTCATTCTTCTTTTGAAAGCATTGAGAAAGCCATCTGGTTTGAGCTTACTTTCGAAACCATTAGCAGAATAAAGGAACAGGAAGTATGGCTTCAATATACTTCGAGAGAAAAAATGCTTTCCTTCTTTTACAGCTATTTAGAAAATTTAAAGAATGAGCGCAGTTTTGTGATCTATAGTTTAAAAAATTACCGTGGCAAATTCTCTACGCCCGATGTTCTTTCTGGTGTTAAGCCAATTTTCGAAAATTTTGCTCAAGAAATTATCGATGACGGCCTGGAGAGCGGTGAACTGGCAGAACGTAAGTTTTTAACCAAACGGTATAAAGATGCCCTTTGGATTCAGTTTGCATTTATTGTTAACTTCTGGATCAACGATGATAGCGATGGATTTGAAAAAAGTGATGAAGCCATCGAAAAAGGAATTAACGTAACCTTCGATCTTTTTCAGCATTCGCCAATTGATAACCTGATAGATTACGGAAAGTTTTTATCAAGAAACGGGAAGTTTAAAGAAAATATGGGGCTTTAATTATTAATGAAGACACAACAGAGTATTCCAACCACTAAAGTAGAGCGCTCCGCAAAATTTGTTAAAACAGGTTTTCAGATCGGGGGCAATTACATTAAGCATTATTCTAAAAAACTCTTTAATCCGGGTATGGATAGAGATCAGTTGAATGAAGATAATGCTACTGATATTTATAAATCATTAAGTGAGCTTAAAGGTAGTGCTTTAAAAATTGCGCAGATGTTGAGCATGGATAAGAACATCCTGCCAAAATCTTATGTAGATAAGTTTACACAATCGCAATACAATGCACCTCCCCTTTCCGGACCATTAATTGTACGTACGTTTACCAAGAATTTTGGTAAAACGCCAGAACAGATTTATGATACCTTTAATCTTTCTTCCAGTAACGCGGCCTCAATCGGGCAAGTACATCAGGCTACGCTTAAAGGTAAAAAGCTTGCCATTAAAATTCAATATCCAGGCGTAGGCGATAGCATTTCATCAGATTTAAAACTGGTAAAGCCATTTGCATTCCGATTACTGGGGATGTCTGAAAGAGAACTCAATATCTATATCAAGGAAGTTGAAGAACGATTATTGGAAGAAACAGATTATGAGTTGGAGGTGAAAAGATCGATACAGTTTTCTGAAGACTGTAAGAATCTTGATCATGTCGTTTTTCCAAAATACTATCCGGACTTATCTGGAAAACGGATCATTACGATGGATTGGCTGGATGGATTACACTTAAAAGAATTTTTAAAAACTAACCCGTCTCAGGAATTAAGAAACAAAATCGGCCAGGCACTCTGGGATTTTTATAATTTTCAGCAACATGAGCTAAGGGCTGTTCATGCAGATCCTCATCCTGGAAACTTTATGATTACGCCAAATGAAGATTTAGGCGTGATTGATTTTGGTTGTATTAAAGAGTTACCAAACGATTTTTATTATCCTTTCTTCTCCCTAATCTCTACCGATGTGATTAATGATAAGAGCAAAACCATTGATGCTTTCAGAAAGCTTGATATGATTCATCACGATGATACAGAAGATCAGGTTGAATTTTATTATAAAGCTTACAGGGAAATGATCAGCCTTTTTGCTAAACCCTATATCAGCAAGGTTTTTGACTTTAGCAAAACTGAATTTTTTGAACAACTCTATATCTATGGAGAGAAAATTTCAAAAATGCCCGAATTTAAGCAAGCCAGAGGGGTTAAACATTTTATTTATGTAAACCGTACAAATTTTGGTTTGTATCAAATTTTACATGAACTGAAGGCGGTTGTAAATACTGATACTTATGAACCTACTTTAAACAGATAATTAACTGTTTTTCTTCACCACATTAATCATATGATCAATGTCAAATGGTTTTTCGATATAGTCATCTGCCTTGCACTCTTCAGCTTGCTGAGGCAATTTATTAGATGTAGAAGTTAATACAGCAGATACGTCTTCCGTTTCAGGATCAGATTTTAATTCTTTAATTACTTCTGATCCTCTTTTATCCCCTTTAATGTGATCATCTACGATAACCACATCTGGCTCAATCTCATCAATCCGATCTACCGGATCAGTTGTTAACGATGCCGTAACATCAAAACCTTCTTCTTCCAATACCTGGTCCATTATTTCCAGGATTTCTTTATTGTCCTGAACTAGCACAACCTTTTTCTTCATATCAGTATTTAGAATATTATGGTTTAAAGATAAGAAAAAGAATAATTCAATAGCCGAATTGAAAAGATTTTACATTGGGTTCAAAAAAGGTTTCATGCTTTCGTCTTCAATTAATGCCCGTTGGTCGAACATTTTAAGTAAATGGTATAAAAAGATGATACTGCTTGCAACATTTTCCAAGTAGTTACGTCTTATCTACAGAACAACAAAAAAAGACATAAACAATTAAATAACAATTAGTTAACATTCAGTTATTAAATAAAAAATCATGAAAACTTCCATCAAAACCCTAATCGCAACTTCATTAACAGCAATCATTTTATCTACAGGTGTATTTGCTACAAGTGCTTCTGCAGCTTCAGTTAATCCGTTAGCAATCTCCGCTGTTAGAGGCTTCAAAAAGGTATCAGTAAGCGGAAACGTTGAAGTTACTTTGATTCAAAGATCTGCAACCGGCGTTGCTTATACAGAAGATAATGTTGGAACTGCAAAAATTACACAAGAAGGTGATATGCTTCGCATTACAACTACCAACGGAACAACAGCCAAGGTAATTGTTTACGTAGACAATATTTACAGAATTCAGGCAACCGAAAATTCTATTGTTAAAACTGAAGGAAAATTAATCTCTCAATATCTTCAAATCTTTTTAAAAGGAAATGCACATGCAGAAATCAATACTACAACAGAAGGTTTATACACAGTGATTGAAGATCAGGCAGACCTAAAATTAAGCGGTTCTACTGATAGCCACACTTTGGTAATGGGGAAAGATCAAAAATTAACAATGGATAAATTTGCCGCTTTAAAAACAAGCATGAGTTCGGTTGAAATTAAAGCAGTAGAAAAAGAGATTGCATCGAATAACTAATTATTAACACACACAAATGGTTAAGGCTTTCTGATAAACAGAAGGCCTTTTATTTTTTACACATTTTTTAACTTCAGTATTTCTTCAGAATCGACATCTATCTTGCACAAATTAATCATAAAAATGACCAATATACGCAAGAGCAGGTATTCCATTCTGTTTGGATTTATCGCTTATTTCATATCTTTTTCTTTTATCATCCGTACTATTCTTTTCATCTCTTCTACAAAACATGCTGACTTTAGCCTATTTGAAATCATCAAATGTTATTCCGTAGGCCTCTTTTTTGACCTCGGAACGGCTTTAATTATCACTTCTTTTTATGCCTTATATTTACTGATTATTCCTAATCGTTTATACCAGAAAAAATGGAATCGGATATTTACTTTTTTAGTTTTCGTTCTATTTTTGCTGATTACACTTTTTGCATTCTTCGCAGAGATTACGTTTTGGCAGGAATTCGAAAGTAGATTTAACTTCATTGCCGTAGATTACCTGATTTACACTTATGAGGTTATCCATAACATCAATGAATCTTACCCACTTCCCTATCTCATTTCTGGCATGCTGCTAATCGCATTTGCGGTGACATACATTTTTTTCCGGTTGAAAGTATTTAAATTAAACTTTGAGGGAGAAACACTTCCTAAAAATCGCCTGATCATTTCCTGTTCCTTAATTACAGCAGCATTTTTATTTTCTATTTTTATTAAAAACAGCAGTGCCGAACAAGGCAATAACCGTTATGCCAATGAGCTGAGTAAAGCTGGAATTTATTCTTTCTTTGCAGCATTTAAAAATAACGAATTAAACTACCATGAATTTTATAAGCTAATTGATGGAAAAAAAGCATTTGAGATTGTCAGAAATCAGCTCAAGCAAAAAGATGTGACCTTTAGAAAGGGTTTCACTATTTTACGCGACATTAAAGGTACAGATTCCAGTTACCGGCCTAACGTGATTCTAATTACCGTAGAAAGTTTGAGTGCTGAGTTTTTAGCGCATTACGGAAATAAAGAACAACTTACGCCACGATTAGACACCCTTGCAAACCACAGCATTTTCTTTAGTGATATGTATGCAACTGGCACCAGAACCGTTCGCGGTATGGAGGCCCTGAGTTTATCTATTCCACCAACACCGGGAAGTAGCATTGTAAGGCGTACCGATAATGAAAATCTTTTTACTACCGGCCATGTTTTTAAGGCTAAAGGCTATGTAAATACTTTTTTTTATGGTGGAGATGGTTATTTCGACAACATGAACCATTTCTTCGGCACTAACGGTTACAACATTGTAGACAGAGGCCGGAAACTACTCAACGAAACTTATAACGGAAGCAGAACTTTAATTACCGATCAGCAGGTAACTTTTGAAAATGCCTGGGGTATTTGTGATGAAGATATTTTTAATGTCTCGTTGAAAGATGCAGATGAGAAATATAAACATCATCAACTGTTCAACGATTTTATCATGACTACTTCTAATCACAGGCCTTATACTTTTCCTACAAATAAAATCAATATTCCATCAGGAACAAGAGAAGGCGCGGTAAGATATACAGATTATGCCATCGGAAAGTTTATTGATAAGCTTAAAACTAAGCCTTATTACGCAAACACTGTTGTAATTATCGTGGCAGATCACTGTGCCAGCAGTGCCGGGAAAAATGAAATTGATATCTCAAAATATCAAATTCCCTGCATGATTTTAAATTTAAAAAATCAGCCAAGGATGAATATCTCAACAATGACTTCCCAAATCGATTTATTTCCAACCCTGTGGTCTCTATTGGGTTGGAATTATAGCAGTGAATTTTACGGCCAAAACGTTTTAGACAAAACCTATCAACCACGGGTGTTTCTTGGTACCTATCAAAAGCTTGCTTACCTTAAAGGCGATAGTTTATTACTGTTGAGTCCACATAAAAAGGTAGATACCTATTTATATAACAAAGCTAAAAATGAGCAGAAGCCTTTTAACCTCCCAAAAAAATTAGTAGATGAAGGCATTGCGAACTATCAAACTGCGTTTGATTTATTTAAGGAAGGAAAGTTGAAGTTGTAGGGAAATTGAAAGAAGCTTATTATAGACCCTTTCCCATCCGGGGATAGGTGCCGCTAGGTGGATATGGGCTTTTCAGCACTAGCTTACCTCGGCTTGCCGCCGAAGGGCTATCTTCTTTTTCTTAACAAAAAGAAGCAAAAGTCAAGGCTTGGACCTGATGTCGGATTAGCTCGTCGAAATTTTTGAAGAGCGGTAGCACAAGGGCTCGATTTACTTTTTAATAGAGATTTGTTTTAGGAGCCGTTCGCGCTACCTTGGTATTGGGGTATTTGAACGTTGGTGCAAAAATTTCAACGGCTTCTCCTTCCATCATTTCCTAGGCCGGAGAGCAGGGGGGAAATAGCATGGTGCTTCATTAGATCTGTGAGGTTTCTTAATGTGAATATGGGTTTTTAGGGCATGGTATGAACGGTGGGTTAAAGCGGCCGTCATCCTGAACTTGATTCAGGACCTATGTTTTGATATTATTTTTTTCAATCGTTAGGTGCGAAAAATTCTTATTACAGACCCTTTCCCATCGGGGGAAAGATGCCGCCAGGCGGATAGGGGCTGTATTTTATTTCGGTCGGTGGGACACAAGACCGATAGATATTTAACCACATGCTTACAGGTACGATCGCTGTAAAAGCCCTGCAAAGCCAAACCACTGTTTCTTCGTTCGGCTCTTACACCGGCATAGTCAATTTTTCGGGATGGCACTGTATAAGCCTACCTATTGACTTGGATAGAAAAATTGCGAGCCGGCACTTTTGTTTCTTTTGGTGTCAAAAGAAAATAAGCCCGTCCGGCCAGGACAAGATAAAATTTAATTGCGGCAACCTTGGAGGGATGTCATTCGATAATTGATCATTCAAAATTATCCCTCAACATAATAAATCTTAATATAAATTAATAAATGTGATACAGCCTTTAAATAAGGTCAATTAATTCTGCATCATAGAGGCAATCTCTTTTTCAATTGATTCCAACTCTTTTGGTTTTAATTTTTTATTTGTTTCTTTTTTGCTTTCAGTATATTTAACACCAACACGTAATGCTTTTAATCCAGAAACGCCTTGTAATTCATCCAGTTCAAGTTGTTCCAAATCATCATTAAAATAACCCTGAACCTGCATGTACTTCACATATTCCATGTATTCTTTCGCCTCATCGGGATTAAAATAAACCATGGCTATTTTATGGGGTTGCGTTAAGCGCTCATTCTTGCCCTTTATCTGAACTTTATCAATCCTTTTCTTAACCACTTCGTAGCGAATGTTATATGCGCCCTCCACATCAAACCTTCTTTCATCATTTCTAAAACTGATATCAATTGCATTTGAGTGGATAAAGATAAGCTGTGTTGTTTCTAAAGGACGAGGCATTTCGACAATCAGTGCTTTAGATAATCTTGCAATTTCAACCATAGAGGTTAACTGCCACAAACGAATGTTTTTCAGATACAATAAATCGAAAGGTTTCTCAGGCGCAATGTCCTGACCAATATAAATATCATACTCTACCCCATCTGTTCTGAATTTAGCGAAATAACAAGGATAAGAGGCTTGCAGGTTTGCCTGAGATTTCTCCAGGAACTGACTTACTTCAGTGTTGATCATTTGCATAGAAACCTCCAACTGTCTGCGATTGGCAAAAGCTGCACCTGTTTCAGGAACAATGGACTGAAAATATTCTTCAACAATTTCTGCAGTTTGAGGGTAGTTGGCTTTAATGATCGAGAGAAATGGATATACTTCCACAGTTAAAAATTCAGTAAGCTGGTTTTCTTCATTAGAAGAAGCCAGCTGCCCTATTCTTTTTATCCAGTCTTTACAATTGAACAGAATTTTATCTGTAATCTCTAGCGAAACTGTTTTCTTAATGGCTTTAAGTGCCTGCATCAAGTTATTTAAAAGCACGGTTAAGTCATCCTTTAACGCCTTATTTCGCTCAATAGTGGAGTTACGAATATCAATGGCTCCAAATAACGGATACATATGTTTGAATGTAACGGTTTCTATTTCAGTGATCTTAGTCTTACCGTTATTTTTCTGCAGAAAACGCCAGATGGCTTCATTAAATTTCCATTGAACAGAAGGCTGTAAGGCAGTGAATTTATCCATTAGCACTTCATCCATCTTTGCATCAAAATCCTCAATATTATATTGAAAAAGCTGACCAATCAGGGGCATTGCCGGACGTAACCTCGATAATAATTTATCATCAATTATAATTTCATGATCAGAATAAACCTCTAAAACTCCTGCTAACTGCGTATTGTAATAAATCGGCAATACAGAGTAAGAGCAAACTCCTGCCTCCTTAAGCACTTTCAGGAACGGATCTTTTGAAATCTGATCATCATTAATAGCAGATACAAAAATAGCTCTTGGATTCTCTTTGTATTTATCAACCAGCGCATAAAATACCTCTTCCTCTAAATAAGAAGCTTTTGCCGAATTAATTAATTTACTCTGGGAGAATTCCTTATTATCAAAAACGAGTTTATTATTAACCGTTAAAAAGGGCATTAAACCAAATTCCAGGTTTCCATTTCCGCTTAAACTTTTTAATGCCTGGATTACGTGGCTGTAGGCTTCAGTCTGATAATTATGATTCACCAAAGCATCGCGAATCCCATCAATAGAATGCTGTAAGGTTACATCAGTAATCGAAATAATACTAAAACCTTCAAATACAAAATCTGTAAGTGGTAAACGATTAAATAAATACTCCAGCTCTCTATCTTCCTGGAAAGCCTTTCCTAATTCTTCAAAATTAAGTTCCGGGAGCGCATTTTTATGCTTAATATCAACAAATTTAGCATCTGTTTGAATGTTGTAGTATTGCGTTAGCTTGGTTTCTTCATTAATATGCCCATAAATAATTTCATTCTTAAGCACAGAAGTGAAATTATAAAAGCGATCCAGAATGATGTTATAAACAAACTTAAGCTGTTTTTTTTCTACAGGGTCTGTATCCTTTGAGACTTTATTTTTTGGATCGTGATCTTTAAAAAAATTATAAAATGCATTTGTACTGAAGAAAATTTCATCTGGTATTGGTGTACTCAATGCCCAGAAAAAGTCATCCTCATTATCCATTAAAGGTGTAAGAATGGTAAAAATTAATTCTAAAGTATCTTTATATTTTACCAATTCATTCGCACTGATACTGCTTAAAAGCACCTCATCTTTCTGAATCTTTTCTAATAAAAACCTGTAAAATTCAGACTTTACAGATTTCTCCGTTTTCAGTCTTCGCTTCAAATACTCCACAAGTGGACGAAAAGATAGATATGATTCTACCTGAGCATTTACACATTCGTTTTTATGTATTTGTATTACATTGGTATTCATGTTGTATTTCCTTTCTGTGGTGTAACTTACCGCTATCTTGTTCACTACAAAGATATTAGCCGTTTTTCTATAACTGGTCTTTAAAACGTAATACTTTGATCACTTGGTTATACTAAAGTTACGCAAATTTAGTACCTAAAGTTTAAAGAAATGTATGGATACCAGCCATCTGAGGAGTGACCAACTACTAATCGAACAACTGTGAGTGATGCGGGAGCAAAATAAACCCCACCTCCAACGCCGTGATGCCATGTATTAGATACTTCGTTGCGTTTCCAAACCCTGCCTACATCATAAAAGCCCAATAAGCCAATTTGTCCGGGTAATACGTAGCTGACCAAGTCTCCCAATTTTGCCCTTAATTCTAAGTTATTGTAAAGCGCATGTTCTCCGGCAAACCTGAACTGGCGATAGCCGAGCAAATTCCCCTGCCCTCCTAAAAACATAGACTGGTAGAAAGCAGGTTTCCCTACAGTTACCCCTCCACCAAAACGATCTGCCAGGATAAAGTTTTTTCTACCATCAAGATTTTTATATAAGGCGATGCTTGCTAAAAACTGCCCATACGAATTCGAATATTTGTTAACGCCTTTATAACCCAACAGTTTAAAATCAACAAAACTACCAAGTGTAGGGAGTAAGTCATTATCACGCGTGTTATTTGTGAAATTGACAATTGCACCTGCAAACATTTTTTCATTACGAACGGTTAAGCTATCAGCAGATCGCAGCTGACCCGAATTTAAGATAAATCGCCCTTCATTATCTTCCTGGTTAAACTTATAATACTGGAACGATGGACCGATTGAAAGCGTTGATTTTGGCCTCCGCCACCTGATGGCTGCATCAATATGATATAAATTAAACCTGGCCCTGTAATACCTGATTTCATCTCCATGCTCATCAAACCGGGTATCATTCCCTAATCCAAAAAAGTTCTGGGTATTGTTCGGAGCATTGGCATCTGCCTTTAATATAAAATCGCCTTTTCCTAAAGCCTTTAACCACTCGCCTTTATAATTGAAACGAAATGCCCTGGTAGAGAATGAGTGCAAAAATGAAATGGTTTGCGAATTTCCCCATGGTTGCTTCCTGAAACCTGGATTTGTCTGTCTGAAAACCAATCCCAGTAAGATGCCATCATCATTATTAAAACCTGCATTTAAATTATAAGACCTTCTTATATACAAATCTTTAGGAATATGAGTAAAGTTTGAAGTATCGTTTGAAATGATTTTTCTTATTTTATCTTGATCCGCTCCAGTATATGTGGCATGATCTGTTCTGCCGTACAACTTTACCTTAGCGTTGCTATTCTCGAAATTATAATATTTACTTCCTTTACCGCCTATAATTCTAATCTTGATGGCCGCGTTTTTATTATCAAGAATTAAGCTGTCATTTCCATTATGCAGATAAAAACGAAGTTCTTTAGTCACTTTCGGATCAAACTCCCGATTAAACAATTCATCCTTAATGTTCCCTTCTTTAGATATTTTATTGATTTTTACCCGTAAACCATTATTTTTAGAATCACTTATGCTAATGAATTCATTTTTGTTAGTTACTTCAATATCTACAATCCGGTTGAAGAAGTGATAGTAATCATTCATCAGTTTAGGTAAGTTGGCAATCCGCTCGCGAAGGGTTTTCAGAAATTCATCATGGTGTAATGAATAGCTGGGCTCGGGAAGTTTACGGAGTGCTCTTTCAAAAACTTCATCATTGTAGTTTGCGCAGAAGTCTTTTACAATCTGATCAAATTGTTCTTCTTCTATGTTGGCGGTCCAGCGGCTGCTGATTTCCCTACCTTCCCACAAAAACCAATTAATATTCTTTAACGGACGTTCGTAGCCCTGCATCATTGGAAGCAATGAAGATGCTTGTGTAAAACGCTGCAAGGCACCATCGGCTCTAAAAAATACCTGATCACGATCTCGGGGAACTGGTGCGTATTTCGACCAATCATCGGTTTTAGTTTCTTTCCAACGCCATTGATCTTCATGCCTGTCCCAATCGCCTAAAAGTACATCTAACGATCTAGCTCTTACCCAGGCCGGACCATCTAATTTGTTATCATTATCATCTGTTAATTTTTTATCCATTTTAGGAGAACTGTCTGATTCGCCAACAGGCTCTCTTTCTTCGAATAAACACAACGTGTTGGCGAAAGCAGATTCAAATTCACCCAATCCATCGTCTGGCGAAACCCAGCCTATAATCGGACTGGTGTGTGGAATTTTAGCTGCTTTTGCAAGTTCTGGAACAACCAAAGCGGAAAATGGATGTTGCGCAGACATGTTATCTTTAATAATGTCTTTTGCAAAAGTATTTCGCAATGCTTCGGGTAGCAATACTTCCGGAAACTTTTCTATACTGCGCAATACATACTCTTTACCATCTTTATCTTCTAATCTTAACGAACGCGACTGGTTACCACCGCCACGTTGGGTTGCTTTTAAACCACCCATCATTTTTGACATATGCAACACCGGAACCTTTGTTCTTTCTGCATATTCCTTGCGGTAATTTTCACCAAAAACATAACGATGGAAGCGGCCAACGCTGTCGTATTCTGGCTTAATGCGAACGAAAATACTATCAGCAGTGAGCGGTTTATCTCTGTTTTTTACAATGGAAGGAATTTGCTCAAACTTTTTAACGTAGCTGTAAACCTTTTTAACACTGGTATCCGAATAGATATAATATTCATAACGCATATCATTGTTCATCAGCTGATCTGCAACCACATAGCCTTGTTGCATTTCCTGAAACAAAGAATTTTTCCCCTTTTTATTTGGGGAAATCTTCGAGCCTGAACCACTGATAATCTGTAACTGTTTGCTTTTAATTAACTGTAAACCATGTTCATGACCAGCCACATAGGTAACGTTTGGATAATCTCCAAAAACACCATTTACCGACCTGATCATATCTTTATATGCTGGATGATTCAAATCTTCCGGACTTAAAAATGTAGACCTCAGAAAGGGATAAACTGAGCCTAAAACGGGCATAGGGATATACAGGTTCTTCTTTAATGAAGTAAGAGGAAAAAGGTGATTTCTGAGGTTAAAATATCCGCCATGCGGACCATAACTTTGAAATGGATGGTGTGATGCCAACAGAATAACCTTATTTTTATTTTGCTCCAGCAACTCTTCCATTTTCACCAAAACATCATCTTTAGTGCGGCAATCGCACTCTCCGTCCGGATTGGATTTGTTGTATGGAAATAACCACCATTCGCTATCATAAGCAATAATGGTTAATTTATCTGTTAAGTTTATCGCTACAGGATCAGGGCATCCATTAGCGGGAAGTAATTTTAACAGCGGATCATTCTGTGCCCTTAAATAATCATCCTGAGCTTTAATTTTAGCCAGGCCATTCGGGCCTGATTTATCCCAATCGTGGTTTCCAGGCACAAAATAAACCGAGGCACCCATTTTGCGCATCGGTTCGAATTGTGAACGTAAAATTTTTCTGGTTTCTTCTTCATTCGCACTTCCGGGCAAACCCATGCCTGTTGGATAGATGTTATCGCCTAGATAAACTACGGTCGTTTTCTTTGGAATAATTTGTTTGGCCGCGTTTTTAAGGTCCTGCATTTGCCCCTGATTCATCTCTCCGGCATCGCCAAAAAGGATTACACGGTATTTCACATCATCCTGGCCAAAAGAACTGAAACAAAGAAAAAAAAAGAATGCAGCAATAAGGGTAAACGTTTTTATCATGTTTGTAGGTTATTGCTGATAAAGATAAGGAATTTCGATATTCTACTTCGACTTGAACATTAAAATATTTCCGGCAGATAGCGTTCCGCCTTCATTTGAAATATATAAGTTATTATCTTTATCAAAAGCAATCCCCTCTGGTTGGTTAAAAGCATTTCCCTTTAAGGCCTGTGTTGATTTAATTTTAAAGTTTTCATCTGTAATAACCAACAACTTATTCATAGAAGAAAGCACATACCACTCTCCTGTTTTAGGGTTTTTAGCCAAGGCAGAAGGGCGGAAATTCATTTTTGATGCGCCAGCTACTTCAGCAATCTTATCGTGCGCCAACGAAAAATTTCCGGCTGGTGTATAGCTTCCCTGATCAAATTTAAATGCGAAGATTTCAGTCTCTCCTTTTTTACCCTTCTTCACTTCCTTGGTGAGCACATAAACCGTAGCGGCTTTTTCATCTGCAGCCAGGCCTTCATATTCTGCTTTCGGTACCAGATCTTTGGTTTTAATTACATCTGTTACTTCTGGAGCATTAATTTTTGATAGCGGAAAAGTATGCAATTCGCCATTACTTTTTAAAATGATCACCTGATCTTTTAATATGGCGAGGTCTTCATAATCGCCTTTCCCTCCAAATTTGGTGTATTTTGCTTGTTTATCTTCCAAACCAAGGTGGAACAAATCGCCATCTTCATCCTGAATGGCGAAAACTTGTTTTGGGTCGCCGTTATGAAAGGTAATACCAGAAATTTCGAATAAGTTTTGAGGCATATTGTACTTTACCGGATTGGTCAGATCGTAAGAAAAATCAGTTTTTTTAGCACTAGCTGCTGTATTTTCGGTATTTGCTTTTGATTTATCTTTAGCTTGATCATCATGTTTTTCATTCACACAGGAAACGCCGATAAAGGCGATTGCAAATGCAATTACTATGGATGCTAATTTTGTTTTATTCTTATTCATAACCTAAAATTTAATACTTGTCTTTTAAATATTGATAGATCCCTTGCTGTGAAGAAAGGGCAGTTTCATCTGTCTGAACGGGGATATTATCCATCTTTTCATCAATCAGCACAGCTTGTACGTTATCTTGTTTCTGGATTTCGATAAGATCCAGAATTTCTTTTTTGATTTTTTCATCGTAAATTGGAAAACATACTTCTATTCTACGATAGATATTTCTATTCATCCAATCTGCAGATCCTAAATACAGATCTTGTTTGCCCAGGTTATGGAAAACAAAAATTCGGCCATGCTCCAGATAACGATCTACAATTCTTGTTACTTTTATATTTTCGCTCATTCCATTTACACCTGGAATCAACCTGCAAATCCCCCTCACGATCATTTCTATTTTCACCCCGGAATTTG
This sequence comes from Pedobacter sp. N23S346, assembly GCF_048515415.1. NCBI lineage: Bacteria > Pseudomonadati > Bacteroidota > Sphingobacteriia > Sphingobacteriales > Sphingobacteriaceae > Pedobacter > Pedobacter sp. N23S346. The sequence continues at coordinate 33,588 of NZ_JBLYEE010000012.1, read as the reverse complement.
AAGCCTCGTAAAGTTTATTTATCAAAACTTTTTCCTCCAGGTTATTCATTTTAATGGTAATGCCTGCTGGTTTACCTTGAGTAGCATGTTCAATTTCCCGATCAATTAAATGCAGAAAGGTTTGCTGCAAATTAAACTGTGCCACCAGCAAATGTTTAAAAGGAATCAGATCTGCTGAACTTGGTTTAACACGTTTGGCAAGAAAAATAAACAACAATTCCACTTCCCGTAGCATTTCCTTATGCGCGGTCATTAAGATATGATCGGTGTAAAATGAAGCTGTAGTTTCATTAAAGTTGCCCGTAGCAAATAAACCTACATAGTGCATTCTGCCTTCAATTTTCCGTTTCACTAAGGCCACCTTTGCATGAACTTTAAGTGCCGTAACGCTATAGATAATCTCCACACCGGCCGATTTCATTTTTTTAGCCCATTTAATGTTATTCGCTTCATCAAACCGGGCTTTCAGTTCCACCAAAACAGTTACTTTCTTTCCATTTTTTGCGGCACTAATCAGGGCATTAACAATTTTAGAATCGCTCGCTACGCGGTAAAGTGTGATGTAGATTTCTTTCACCGTTTCATCTATTGCGGCCTCATTGAAGAACCGGAGCACACTTTCGTAGCTTTGATACGGGGTATGGATAATGATATCTGTTTCTACAATAGCCTCGGTAAGTGTACCTTCTGCAAAGTCGGTATTGCAAATTTTTCCCCATGATTGATTCGAAAGCTGATCATTTTTTACCGGAAAGCCCATCAAGTCTTTCAAATTATGGTATTGACCACCCTCTACCATATTTGCTTTTTTGAGATTGAAAAGTTTTTTAACCACCTCGAAAACATTGGCCGGAATGCCTGGCTGATGAAGGAAGCGGGTGGCTAAACCCAAATCACGTTTCATCAGTTGCTTCTCCAGCTGATCGGATAAACTCCCGGAATATTCATCCTTTAAATCAATTTCGGCATCTCTGGTAATTTTAAAGCTAAAGCAACCTAAAACTTCGTCGTTAGGAAATACACGATTCAGGTGAAAGCGAACAAGATCATCCAGAAAGACAACAAACGTTTCACCAGCATTTTCTACCTTATAAAATCTCGGCAATTCATTTGATGGAATATTTAAGATTACGGCTTTGGTATCACTTCCATTTTTTAACGTAATGAGGAAGTACAACTCATTGTTTGATGGAAAAAAATCAGTTTTATCATCAATATAAACCGGCTGCAAAAACGCCATCACCTGACTCAGAAAGTAACGCGTTAATGTTTTTTGAATCTGTTGTGGAAACGGCTGACCGTAAAGCAGGTTAATCTGATGCGCTTTAAGTTGTGGAATAACTTCCAGTTGCAACACCCTGCCATATTGTTGTTGTTGGCGGGAAATCAGTTCATTCGCACTTTGAAGTAAATCTTCTTCCAGGTGAATATCGTTATTCTCTTTGTTGCTCAATTTCTCCAGCGCGAGTAATACGGGCATCCGTACACGATAGAACTCATCAAGATTGGAAGAAAAAATCGAAAGAAATTTAATGCGTTCCAGTAAAGGAACGGTATTCCGGCCAGCTTCGGTAAGAATGCGTTCGTTAAACTTTAACCAGCTTAAATCTCTGTTAAATAAGGCTGTTTCAATCATCTGTTCCATTAAAGTTTTCCGTAAGCTGCGTAGGCAATAACGAAGGCAAATACCGCGGCTATTAATCCAAACATGAAAATATTGTATGCCAAACGGATAAGTTTATATTTGCGGCCGAGCACAACACCCTGAGAATAAACATCTGTAATGAGTGTGCCATAAAGAAAGTCTTTATCATTCATCACTTGGATCATCCCTTCGGTATAGCTGGGTAAACTCATTTTATAGAAGTTACCAAAAAACAACAGGTTCACTTTTTTGTTGTCCATATCTTCCTGGGTAAATTCGCCTTTAGGAATAGATGGACGGGTTGATAAGATGGATACCACCACACAGGTTAAACTCACAATTAATAAAATGAAGGTGGGGATAATCAGGTTGCCATGATCTTCCAGTCTCCTTAAAAGTAAACTCACAATTAAAGAGAGCATGATGGAATTTACGGTGATCAGGATATGCGCTTTATTATCGGCCATATCGCTTAAACGCTGATTATTGGCTGAGGTAATCCTGAACATGGTTTCTATCCCTTTATCCGGACGTTCATCTTTACCTTTCTTCTTATTATTTTCAGGCACTAAGCTTGGGGCAAAGTTTTTAGGTTCTTCCTGTTCTATTTTAATTTCTTCCTGTGCAGTTAGTTTGCTCTTAAGCTTACTGATGTTGGCTTGTTTCTGATCGTTCAGCAGCAGCACAACATAGTCGGTTTGATAGCGATGAGATTCCATAAACTGAATATCACGCTTGCGCCAATCTTGTTTACTGATCTTTTGTTGATAGATTAGTTCCACTTCTTTGTGCATCAGTTTGCCTTTCTGGCGAAAATCTGGCAATCCTAAATGGAACAAATCGGCATCACATAAAATTTTGTCGAGCTGATTTTTCGGGCTCTGTGGAATCTTCGTGGCTAAGATGGCACTTTTCACACTGTCTCTCACCTCAGCTCCTACCTGGTGTTCACTTAAAAACTGATCTGCCAGTTCTGCTCCTTTTTCTTCATGCTTTAATGCTTCTTCAAAATAACCCGTATCGTGAAAATAAGCAGCAACGGTGATGGTGAAAAAGTCTTGCTCATTTAATTGGTAGTGGTTGGCGATTTGCTGTGCAGCATTTACCACTTCCTGGGTGTGTTCGAGGTTATGGTAAACCAACCGCGGATCGTGATGCGTGCGGAAGTAATTGCCAACGTATTTTTCTACCTCGTGTTGCAATTGTTTATAGTCTGTGGGCATAGTGTGTGATATGATCTTTCTTTATGAAACGCTGAAGCAATTCTTTGATCGTTTAAAGCTAAAAATTTACGGTAATAACGGATATAAAACTACACTTATTTTGAATAAAATTTAGGCTTTAAGTAGTTGGGCTAAATTTTGACTTATTGATTATACAATCATAAATTCCAATATTTTTTAACATTACTTAAATAAATGGTGCTACATTCTTTAAACACCTACCTAATTATAAAAATACATTAACCTGAAAATAAGGTCGATGGCAGATTTACGCAAATTTTTACTAAAAAGTTTTCAAAATTGGATGCAAATTAGTAACATTGCACTCGCAAAAAAACAACTGTTTTTTTTCGGGGCCTATAGCTCAGCTGGTTAGAGTAGAAGACTCATAATCTTTTGGTCCCTGGTTCGAGCCCAGGTGGGCCCACCCTAGTGGGTAAACACGTTTCGACGATGTTTGCCCACTTTTTTTTTGCTATCTAACTAGCTGGAGATCATACAGACAATTGATACACCTTCGTTTACACGAGTCGTTCGATTTTACTCTCCGCCAAAACTCAATTTTTCTGGAAAGATCTAAACAAGAATCTTTCTCTTTTTAGGCAACTTCTCCATCTTTATGTAGTAAATTAAGCCATAGAAGTATATTAACTACTGTAATTAATTGAGTTTTAATATTGACCTTGGGACTTTCAACGTCTAATAATTTTGCCTCCAAAACAGTTATTTTCCCTTCATACTCTAACTTTACCGTTTTGTATTTTGCTAGAAATCGCCTAACGACATTCTCAGCAAAGAAATTAAACCCGTTAAGGAAAAATTTATATCAGACTTTAAACTGGCTTAAATTTTTATGAAAAAAATTTTAAAGCGAACATATAAAATTGATGAGCAAGAATTAGTCTTTAATTATCCAACACTTTTTGAAATAATAATTAAAAAGAAAGCAAAGGCAGGAAATGAATAAAGACGCAAAGCTAATTCCTCTTGTATTTATCATTTGATTGATTTCTATAAAATAGCAAGATATGATCTTCAGTAGCATACTCTTGAAGCTAACACCTATTTTGATATTGAACAGTAAATTTAAGAGACTACATCATTCAGCGCCTGAAAAATGTTCATCGGATATTCAGCTATTCTGTTACATAGATAGAGGTACCATTCTTTTCCATAAACAAAATAAAGCTTTGTCTGATAACCTTCTTCCTTTAACTGAAAGAGCTGATCGTTGCAAATACCAAAAAGACTTTCAAACTCATAAAAATCTTTTGAAGGCTGATATTGCTGAACAAGTAATTTCGCTGCTGACTGTATTTTTTGGTCGTGTGTAGCAATTGCACATTTATGTTGCCTTGCCAGTAATTGATCAACATAATTCAGGTAAATTTCATCGAGCTTTTCACCTCTTGGCATAGAAAGCCCTTCTGCTGTTTCAAAAGCACCTTTTACCATTCGTATTCTTCCTTTTTCCTCTATAATTTCAGCAAAGTCTTCCCGTGTTCTATGCAAATAAGCCTGTAGAGTTATTGCTAAATAGTCATAATTTCTAATTCCTTTTTTATAAGTATCAATTACATCATCTGTTCTTTCTGTTCCTTCCGCACTGATGATAACTTCAATTTTTGATTTAGCGGCTTCCTCGCAGATTGCATTTAGATTATCCAAACACAGCTCTTTTGATACTGCCAGGCCTATATGAGAAAGATCCAGAGAAACTGTCGCGTCTAATTCCTGCAATCTAATTTGTTGACAGATCCGTATAAACTCCCTGGCAGAATCATTTGCTTCGGCGGCAGTTCTGGTACTTTCCCCCATAAACTCGATAGAAACTTTTTGGTTATTCAGGGTTCTGACTTTATGAATTGTCTCATTCAGGGTTTCGCCACCAATATATCTGTTTGCTGCTTTCTTAAAAAGCTGAAATAATGCAGGATTACTTAATATGTAGCTCTTCGATTCTTCATTCAATGCCGCTTTTCTTAGTGCCTGTGCACCAATTTCCAATAAGTATCTGTCCATTTAATTGTTTTTTGATAGCTGCAATAATAGGATTTAATTTTATGGTCAGTTTCAAATGAATGTAATGTTGCATAATCGTAGATTAACGCAAAGTGGCCCTCCGGTGCCTGAAAGAAAATGATCTATTCTGCAAATGATTCGTTGCCGAAATTTATCAAAATTTAATGGTTTGGATCTGTATCCCAGCATAGAATAAAAAGGTGTAGGTATACAACGGGAAGAGAATGTAGTAAATGTAATGTATACAACAGGCAATATCTTGCTATACGTTTCCAAAAATGGTTGAGAGAGTTCCGCCAGCAACAATCTCCCATTCAGCCTGAATTTCCAAAAGATAATGCAAGCCAGCAAAGAGACAGTTGGTCAATTTTGAAGTATCTTCCTGTTGCTAATCATTCTCTATACGACATAACGTAAAAACGTATCACACTTTCCTACTTCTGTATAATCCGTAAGCTTCCCCCTACCCTAACTTTGTCCTATAATTAATCAACAAAGAAAATGAATAAAACAATTTTAATCACAGGAGCATCATCAGGCTTTGGATTGATGCTAGCGAACGACCTTCATAAAAAAGGTTTTAATGTAATTGGTACCAGCAGAGAACCAGAGAAATACAATGGTAAAATAGCATTTAAATTATTAAGCTTAGATATTGATGATGACAACTCCATCAATTCATTTGCTGAACAGTTGCTTAAAGAAACAAAGCAATTAGATGTTTTAGTAAACAATGCTGGTTTTATGGTTACGGGTTTAGCGGAAGAGACACCAATGGACGTGGCAAGGAAACAATTTGAAACTAATTTTTGGGGAACTGTAAAAGTCACTAACGCTTTGTTACCGCTATTTAGAAAACAAAAATCCGGACAAATCATCACTGTAAGTTCTATTGTAGGTTTAATCGGTCCACCTAACTTATCATATTATTCTGCTTCTAAGCATGCAGTAGAAGGCTATTTTAAATCATTAAGGTCTGAATTAAATCAATTTAACATCAAGGTAAGCGTAGTTGAACCTGTTTGGTTTAAAACCAACTTAGGCCATAACGCAATCGCTTCAAAAGGAAACAATATTGCTGAATATGACGCTTTGAGAAAAAAAGCAGATGCGGCTACACAAAAAGGATTGAACGAAGCGCAGTCTCCTGAGGCAGTGGTTAATGCTATTACCAAGCTCATTGATACTAAACAACCCAAATTCAGCAATCCTGTTGGTAAGATGTCTGGTATGATTGCATTTCTGCAAAAATTCGCTCCTAAAATGCTTGAAAATACCATGCTCAAAGAATTAAAATAAATTACAAAATTCGATTATTAAAAATGAATATTACAAATAAAACAGTGCTGATAACAGGTGGGGGTTCGGGAATTGGATTTGAAACCGCAAAAATATTGAGCGAAAGAAACAATAAAATAATTATTGTTGGCAGAACTGAAAGCAAATTAAATATAGCGGCCGAAAAGCTGAAAAATATTACAGTAATTCCTTGCGACATTAATAGTACGGTTGATGTTGAACGCTTAGTAAAGAAAGTATCAAGTGATCATCCTGAATTAAGCATACTCATCAATAATGCTGGGCGGGGCTTTGCTTATACCCATGGTGAAGCTGCTTCAGCTTTTGAAAAAGCAACCGAAGAGTTTGCAACAAATTATTTTTCCGTACTAAGAATTACAGAGGCCTTTTTATCATTGCTAAAATCTCAACTTGAGGCTGCCATTGTAAACGTAACTTCAATAGGTGCAATTTCTCCTTCAGCAAATCTTCCGTCTTATTGTGATAGCAAGGCAGCAGTACATTCCTACACCCTCTCACTTCGCCATACACTGGCAAAAGATACTGCTATAAAAGTATTTGAATTAATGCCCTCATTGGTAAATACAGAATTTTCTAGAGAAATTGGAGGAGAAAAGGGAATCTCTCCAATTGAAGTTGCAACAGTTTTGCTTGCGGGAATGGAGCAAGATGTTTTTGAAATATATGCTGGTGAAACTGCCGGATTCAGGAAGTTCTATTTATCATCACCAGATGAGGCGTTTGCCATGATGAATCAGGTAAAGGCATAGACATTTGAAACATCTATGCATTTGAGGAAGCATAAAATTAATAATGATGAAGAACGATAAAATTATTACCCATGTGGAATTTCCAGTAGATCCTGAATTTACTGACGAAGTAGTGTTAAATGCCATTCAAACCCGTGATTTAATCCTACTTGAAGAAGGAACCGAAGTTTTCATATTAACTTATAAAAAAGAGGAACCAAATACACTTGTTATTTTCGCCATTTACACTTCTAAGGAATTATATGACTGGCATCTTGAACAAGCTTACGTAAAAAGTTTTTTCAGCTTTCTTATGGGGAAACTTTTAGAAGCGCCTAGAGTGACGTATCTTGAATCAATAATTTAAAAACTAAACTGCTGAAAGGCACCTAAGTAATACTTGTTGTAAATCTGCTCCTAATCGGAGAGATTTACAATAACTTTTGAAAACATCAGTATGAAGCACTATAAAACAATCAGCGAATTATATACCGCAAATGGATTTCCGCTCCCAGAGAATCCAATGCTTGGATTGGTAACTTTTGATGACATCAGGGATTGTAAATTTGTAGAGCCAGCATTTACTTTGGGCTTTTATAAAATTGCTTTAAAAAAGGTAAAATCAGGAACTGTTTCTTATGGAAAGACAAAATACGACCACGATAACGGCTCTATGTTCTTTTTAAAGCCGAATCAAATCATTCAGATGAATGATATCGAACTAACTGAAAAAGGCTTTATGATTTATATTCACGAGGATTTTTTAATTAAGCATTCCTTACACGCTGCTATTCAAAAATATAGTTTCTTCGACTATGAGGCTAATGAAGCTTTGCACTTATCTCCTAACGAAGAAGAAACACTCTGGGATTTGTTTAATAAGATAAGAGGCGAATATTATAATAATCAAGATGAATACAGCAGAGATATTATGCTCACCCATATCGATTCTATACTAAAATATTCACAACGCTATTACAAACGACAGTTTTTAAACCGAATGCCGCTTTCAGGCACAACACTGTCGAAATTTAGTGAAACTTTGAAAATGTATTTTGAAAACGGAAGTCTACAAAAAGAGGGTTTACCAACCGTAATTTATATGGCATCAAAATTAAATGTTTCCCCAAGGTATTTAAGCGATCTGTTAAAACAAGAAACGGGCAAAACTGCGTTGGAACATATACATATTGCATTGGTTATGGAAGCAAAAAATCTTTTAATGAGCACAGAAAATACCATTGCAGAAACGGCCTACCTATTAGGATTTGAAAATCCTCCATATTTTTCGAGGCTGTTTAAAAAAGAAGTCGGCGTAACTCCGACAGCATATAGAGAACAGTTTTTGAATTAATGATTTAACCAATTGAATGATTGATTGTCGTCTAAGATTTGTCCCGCAGATCAAAATGATCACCGCTGATTTTTTTATCTGGGTTCTGCCGAAATCTCCTGAATCTGCGGGAAAATTATTAAACTACTGGTTGATTTCTCACCAACCAGCCTAAATTTTATCTGATCTATTAATTATAAGTTTTTAATTACATAAAATTAGTAATTTCAAGCTTATACCCTTTTCCACGGATCACAACAATGTTGATATTCGGATCAAATTCCAGTTTTTTTCTAAGTTTTGAGATGAACATATCCAGACTGCGCCCAACAATAACTCCCTCATCTTCCCAGATCTCTTTTTGTAGTCGGCTTCGCGCTATGGTCTCGTTGGGAGACAATGCAAAAATGAGCAATACACGGGTTTCCGTTCCGGTGAGGTCTATTATCTTCTCGTTTATGATCAGCTTCCGATTCTTTGCTTCGAACAACACCGACCCTAAAGTAAACATATCAGTATCTTGATTGCCGGATAAAACTTTTTGTGGCTTAATAGATCTAAAAAAAATAAAACCAACAAATGCTAAAAATGGCAGGCTACTCAAAAGATATCCATTCTTTGCAGTATTTATTCCTGTCGGTTTGAATTTAATGTTGATCCAATAACATGCCCTGGGTTGCACTCTTCCTAGGCATGCTACAATATTATCTTTTTTATTTTTGGATATCGCGTATCCATAGGCTACACTGCCATTGCCGCAGTTTACTACATTAACCACATAATCATATGCAAGCAGATCATGAACTAACAAACGCCGGGTAGTATTCACCAGGGAGTCGGTTTGAAACGTTAGATCATGCTCAAACCTGATCTGGTATTCATTTTCGGCGATCTTTTTTACCGGGAGCACTCTTGATGTACTATCGCCCGATTGTAAAAGTAGTTCATGTCCGATTCTTCTGATTAAAACTTCCCTTCTGGAAATATCAAAATCGTTACTATCCTCCATGCTGAAAGCCGCACAGATTACAGCAGTAAACGAGAGTAATATCAATCCGAACAAGTATTTATGTTTCCCGGAGAGGAGATTTCGGCTAAGATGCATAGTGTCAAGTTTTTATTTACAAAGTTTACATTTTTATTTACAATCCAAATCCCTCAAGCCGAAAGATATCAAAGTAATTTCGCTGAATCAATTAGATGCGATATGAAACCATCATGAGCAAACACTCACAAACAGTAATCAATATGGCTCATGATGGCTTCATCACCATTAAAAAAACTATATCCAGATGAAAAATAAAAGAAATGTTTTGTACAGCCTGATGATCATGCTGGCAGGAGTAATCAATTTCCCAGTACAGGCCCAACAAAAAAATGGCACTCAGGATGCCGTTGAAACCGAAGAAGCATCCACTTCTCACGGACCCACTGGTATTGTTCGTAACATCAAGCAAGATAGAAAGGGTAATATTTGGATTGCTTCATGGGAGGGTGTTTTTAAATATGATGGAAAATCTTTTACCAAAATCACCAGCAAAGTAAGTTCAGCACGTTTCTTTTCTGTTTTAGAAGATAGAAAAGGAAATTTTTGGTTTGCCTCTATTGGTTCTGGGGTTTACTACTACAACGGAAAATCTTTCCGACATTTTACTACCAGAGAGGGACTTGCCAATGATCGGGTTACTAATATTTATGAAGATAAAACTGGTCACATTTGGTTTGGCACTGAAGGCGGAGCAAGCCTTTATGATGGGAAATCCTTTCGGAATTTTAAAATGAACGAAGCCCCTCCCCTTACTGAGGCTGATTCTGTGTATACAGGGGCTGAACCTGTTCATACTGAAGCTGACTCTGTCCATATTTCTTTTTACCAACATCCGCTTCCAAAAAATCATTGGACGCATAATGATGTTAATGCGATCATTGAAGACAAAACCGGAAAACTTTGGTTTGGTACAAGGGGCTATGCCACCGTTTATGATGGAAAGACATTTACCACTATCACCAATAAAGACGGCAAACCTTTTACAAACGTTCGTTCGATAATCGGAGATAAAAAAGGCAATATCTGGCTTGGTGGTGCGGATGGCCTTTGGCGCTATGACGGCAAAACATTTACCAATTTTACGCAGAAATTTGTTGGTTATATCTACGAAGATAAAAAAGGCAATATTTGGACGAGTTCAGAAAGCGCTGATAAAATAAGTAAGATACCATCTGGTAAGAATACCTCATCTTGGACACTTTCCCGTTATGATGAAAAGTCCTTATCTAATAAAAAGCCAACTGTAACTGAAATAACAAATAAAGGAATGATTTTTGGAATTTTAGAAGATGATAAAGGTAGTATTTGGTTTGGGTCTATGAACGGAGTGCATCGTTATGATGGAAAGACCATCAAAGACTTTAAAGGTTCTAAAAGCGCCAAGTTGGGTGTACAATAGTTCGGTAATACCGAGGTTTAGTGAAATAAAATTTAAAGAGGTTGTATCATAAATTAAAATGTTATCCTGAGCCTGTCGAAAGATTTGTAAAAAAATGTCCTTGATGGTGTTTCGACAAGCTTACATGACAAATCTTAATATACATTAATAATTATTAGACAGCCTCTTTTTGTCTAATATTGTTACTGCACGAAAGTGTAACTACTTAGTCTCTTATCTCCAATTTTATTTAAAATACCTTTTTCTGTCGCTGATTTAAGATCCCGACTTGCTGTTGCAGCAGATATCGTTTTAAAATATTGAAGATAATCTTTACGGGTAAAAGGCTTTTTACCTATCGCCTCTTTAAAAATAGCTATTCTGTCTTCTTCCAGGAGGGAAATGTTTGGAATTTGGTATAAGCTATTTAAAGCTTTTAAAATACTCTCTAACATAAATATTATAAAAGGTGTAGAATGGCCAAGACGATCAGATTTATTTAGGGCCTCATAATATTTGTTTTGTTCAGTTTTGATTATACTTTCAACGGGAAGATATTCGAAAACAAGATGTTTATTCATTAATAATAAAGTCTGCCAAAGCCTGCCTATGCGTCCATTTCCATCTGCAAATGGATGAATAAATTCGAACTCATAATGAAATACACAACTTTTAATTAAGATGGGATCTTCATCATATCTAACATAATCCAAAAGATTGCTTAATAGTCCGTTTACCATGTTGCCCTGTGGCGCTACATGGGTAATTTTCGATCCTTTTACAATACCTACATTCCCGGTTCTAAATTTTCCAGCATTTAAAATTAGCCCATTCATCAATATTTTGTGTGCTTCTAATAAAGACTTTATTTTAAATGGTTTAAAATGATGGAGCATATCATATACTTCAATGGCATTTTTGACTTCTAAGATATCTTTTTGGGGGGCAAGAACTCTTTTATTGTTAATTAAGGCAGTAATTTGCTCTTCTGTCATTGTATTGCCCTCAATGGATAAGGAAGATTGTATAGTTTTAATGCGATTGGACTTTCTTAGTTCTGCAGGAGGCCTGTTTAATTGAACAGCATTTATTTCGCCAATTTTTTCTGAAACATTGGATAACAAAGTGAGTATATCACTCGTAATGGTATATGGGGGCTTTATGAAGGGCATACTATAGTATCATATGATACTATCAAAGGTATTTACTTTTAGGGATATAAGGTAATGTTGACGAAAAAAATCTACAGTTTGATTGATTACGCTAAGAAACTGTTTAAAAATTATAATTTATCAACTTACGAAATTTCAAAAGCCTGTGCGCTGAAGAGTTTTCATAAGATATTGTAAATATCAAATTCTTATTGAAATATTTTGAGAATAAAAAGATCAAAAGCGCTCTCAATCACCAATACATATCTTGATAACGCTTCAATAATCGTGTAGCATTTTTAAATAATTTACCGTTTAAGGATTTAAAATACATTTAGACTGTTTTTATTTTGCGCCTGGCTTAGGATTTTCATCACTCGCCAATTCAAAAGTAAATAAAAGCCTATCATTTCTAATTATTAACTTATTCTGTAACTAACATAAAAACTAAATGATGAGAAATTTTAAAACAGTACTGATCATTATCTTCTCAATTGTATTCTTATCCTGTAAGAAGAATACCGTAACAACTCATCCTATTATAGGAGAATGGGAACTGACAGCTGAAATTAACGGATTAACAGGGATAAGAACTAATTATGAACCTGGAAAAGGAAATGTATCGAAATTTACGGAAACAACTTATGCGATGACGAGGGATGGGAAAACTATTCGTAAAGGAGCCTATGCAATCATTACCTATCAAGCACTTATAACTAGGAAAGAAGAAAACCAGCTAGTATATGACGGAAAAGCCAATGAGACAAAAATTTATTTTACTGTCGATAATAATACGCTAACCATTTCGGTAGATGCATACGATGGTCCTTCGACCATTTTTACCAGAATAAGATAAAATTGATAATCAGATTCTCATAAAATATCAATCTAATGATAACCATTAAAAAACACATATCCTTTCTCTATTTTCTATTACTATTCAGCCTTATATCCTGCAAAAAAGTCAATGATCAAGATTGCGGCGACGTAACATTCACCAAAATATCTTTTGCAGCTGATTGTCCTCCGGTAATCATAGATTAAACGACAACCGATATGTTTTTGATTATACGTTCCATTGAAGAACTTAAGTCGACGCTACACTTTAAAAATACTATCGGACTGGCCCCATGCGGAAGTGATCATCCTATTTTCGCAACCGATTTCTCCAAACAGGCGCTTATAATTATTAAAAAACTGGTGCAGGGAATTGAACCTATCTTGATAAATCAGTCTCTTACAAAAAATTACAGTGACAATTCACTTAATTACAAAGCGGAAATCAAAAATGGAGGTTATACTGCTATCTGAAATTATATTGGTGCTATTGTGATTAACAAAATATCTAGTAAAACAAAAGTGAATTTTAATGTAACAGTTTTAAAAGAAGAATAATAAACAATTTCAATCTGATGCAAAACTTACAATTTAAGCCTTTTCCAAAAAGCGAACTTATCGACGGACTTAAGAGAACATTTCCAAAATATAAAATTCAAACCAGTTTTGGAATGTTACAAGTTCGCACCAGCAGTTTTACAATCACAGGAAATGTACAGATAAATGCTAATCCTGAAACAGGTAATGTAATTACGAAAACCAATAGTGATAATGTGTCTTGGTTTTTCGTAATATTTCAATTTCCTATTGCCATGTACGTCAAGTCAAAAAAGGAAAAGATAATGCGTCTTGAAAATGAAGTGGTAGAAGGACTAAAGAAAATTCTTGAGCAGTAATTTATTTCCTTTATGGTGTGTGTAACAAGTAACATCATTTATCTTCGTTATTATGATATTACTGCATTGCCAAACATTAAGGATTTGGAAGTATATTAATCTGATCATTGATCAAAATGACATTAGTTTTTTAATTCTTTTCCACTTCTTCACTATAAAAAATTTGAAAAAATCTAATTCTTTATTTTCATAAAAACCTTCAACAGGAATATCTAAAAGTTCATAGTAAGTTAGATTTAAAGATTGGCCTTCATCAATATCAAAGTAATCTTCTTTAGAAATATAAATACCTACTTCTTCCTTTTTTTCATCTGATAAATAAAGTCTGTAATATTCACTATTAGAAGTATTTTCAGCAGTGTAGGTATAACTATCCTTTTTTAGAACCGTAAAATTTTGGTTAATTTTATCGATGTCTTTGTTTCTTATCCTTTTGTTTATTACAATTTTACCGTATAAAAAATTGATGAAAACTAAAAAGATAATTATCCCAATATAAACTGTAAGTGAATTTTCATCATTCTTGCCTGTTAGAAATAAAATGATGAAGAAGAATAAAAAATAGATCGGCAGGCAAATAACTACAAGTATAAAAGGAAAAACCAATGTTGAAAACCACAGGCTTTTATTAAATTTTTTAAGGATTAAAGGAATTTCACTTTCGGAAATTTTCTGTTTCGTCATATATCAAATATTAGCATTAAATCAGTTTCATTTCTATAACCCCACCAATACTATTGATAAATTCTGGACGACAAGAATAAGAACGTTTTACAAACATTGCCTTCTGGTGCCCGGAAATCGTTTATCGACTTCAGTAGAGATTTGATTAAGCTTCATCTTTCCTATACATTTTATAAAAAATAAGAAGCGTAACGATACATCCTGTTAGCATATAGAGATATGATTGAGCTATCGTAGCCACGATTTCATCTTTCGTACTATACGAACTCCAGGAAGATACCCTGTCTTTAAACAGATTGAAATTATTTATAAATGCCATTAACAGGAAAACTGCTGAAATGATTAGTAAAAATAGGGCTTTACCTATTTTAGCTTTATCCAGAATCAATAAAACGAAAGGAATTACCAGTAGAGAAAACAAGGAAAAGAATAGCGTATCTTTCAAATATGAGCAATCCAGGCAGCTTGAAGCCGGCTGGTCCATAAAAATCCGCATCGAAAAATAAGTAGTCGCAAAAATAAGAGCAAAAAATATAATGCTAAATATCATGATTCTGGTGTAAAACCTATTGAATAAAGTGGTTAAATCCATCTAATCGACCTTCACTTTTAAAATATTGTTATAGACATCAGCGATTTTAACGCCATTAATTTTCGCAGTAGCAACACGGCAAATAGTAATTTTTTCGTGGTTAGCACCGTCAATTGCTGTTTCCTTTGAATTCGCAAAATCATAGATTTTATAATCTTTTTTCTTGTATCTAAGTGATAAAGTATCTCCAAGTTTTAAGTCTAAATTAAGAAAAAACATCATGTTATTGACTCCAATTTCTTTGTTCTGGGGTGTTATTTTTTTATTCTTAAAATAAAATGAGATGTCATCTGCCTTTAAATCATCAGAATGAATGTCTAACCAAAATCCTTCTTTTCCGGCTACAAATATCCCACAAACGCCATTGGTCAAATCCTTGCTTTTTTCCCTACAGGAAATTGACAGTGATAATGAGATGCAACATACCAGTATTAATTTCTTATTTAACTTTAACATATCCATACCTGCAATTACTTAAATATAAGAATTCAGGTTCGAAATTGTATTGTTTTATAGCACTAAAGATTTCAAATTCTTTATCAGTTAAGATGGAATAATCGTATTGATCATTACTACATATTAACCTGAGATTATTAAAAGGCACACAATTGATTTGTTTTGATAGTCTGGTACTTGATCGATGTTTTCTTTGGAAAGAAGCTATATGCCGCGAGCCCTGCCAGGATATTTACAATAATCTTATCGTTCATGATCATCAAACGGTTTTCCAAATATTTTCTTGAGGAATCCCTCTCCTTTAACCTACAGGTTGGTGTCTCACACTAACCCTTTTTATAATAATCTACCACCCTTTTCACAAAAATTTCCATTCTATCCTTTAAAAATTGCAACTGTTCATAAGCAGCATTTATTCCCTCTAAAGGATCTTTAATTTGCAAACGCTCCAGTCTATTAGGTTCGCCACCAGAAATATTCTTTTCTAATTCCAGAAACTCTTCAGGAGTTTGCCATCGTTTAATCTGCGGATCGTAAATCCAATGATTAGCTGCTTTAGCACATTCATATATGGTAAAGTAAGTAATGGATGGTTTTGGTAGTGCTTCAGGTTTGTAGTTCTTCGCTCTTCTTTCCATTTCACTTTCTCTTATAAGTTCCTTTGGCTTCATAATGCTAATGATATTAGCAAATATAACTACTGTGCGTTATAGGATATAAATAACTTATGCATATAAACAAAACTTACTCGAATAGAAAAGGTAATAAAATTAGTAATCTTAAAATGTGTTCAGTTAATGTGGCCCGTTCATTAAGCCTTCTGCCCTGCTAACATTTCAATATGATTAAGGCTAATTAAATTACTGCATTACCGGCACCCCAAACCCCTTATACTCCTCTATAATTTGTTGCGCAGAAGCCATTTCGCCTTCCAAAATAGAAAGTTGGTGGCGGAGCAAAATTTGTTGATGAAGGCCGCATGATTTAAGTTTATCTAAACACCTGATTTCGAGAACACCTGCATAAGGGTTAGCAGCAGTACCCTTCAAACTTGTTTTTAGTTCATTAAGCAAACGCCAGAGCTTACGGTTGCTGGCATAAGTCTCTTCCATTCGCGAGAGTTTTTCACAAATAATTTCATATTTCTGTGTGGCACGTTTCTGATTGTAAGCCAGCTTTTTCAGCATGGCTACTAAAGCTTTCTGATCATTTAAGCTAATTCTTTCAGTTGCCTGGATCTCGTCCATATTATTCATCAAAAGTTCAATAGTACTTAACATAGTTAACGCCTTAGGATTAAGCTCACGTAAACCCTTTTCATGTAAACTACCAGAAGTTTTATTACTCCCAATAAGTTTAGCCATATCTGTTTGTGTTAAACCAATCTGATCTCTCA
Source organism: Pedobacter sp. N23S346 (assembly GCF_048515415.1). NCBI lineage: Bacteria > Pseudomonadati > Bacteroidota > Sphingobacteriia > Sphingobacteriales > Sphingobacteriaceae > Pedobacter > Pedobacter sp. N23S346. Next base: position 16,879 of record NZ_JBLYEE010000012.1, on the reverse strand, counting down.
ATTTTTTCATTCTGTTAAATTTTAATCTAATTTACACCATGCGAGAAACAAATTTACGAGAAACTTTTTTTTGTTTCTCGATAAAATGTTTCTAACCTCGTTTTCAAGAATGCAAAGGAGTTTTTAAATAAAAATTTTTGGCAAGCATTAAAAGAAATGAACAAATTAGATTGCTTTTTAAATTGAAATCATTTTTATAAAGTAAATAAAATCAAATATCGATAGATATCACGTTGAACTTGCAGAAATGCTGTAAAGTGTAGTTTTTATAAGCCATTCTTCAAGCTTAGTATGATGTTCGAATTTATGATACATCCTTCGGCAAGAGATTATTAACCAAATTGAAAGTAAATTTTTCAAAATAAATTGCCGATTATAATATTTGAAAAAATTTCCTACTTTTGGCGACCAAACAAATAACTAATGCGCCCTCTTACCTCAACGTTGCAATTTTTTGCAATTTGCAAGCCACATGCTGCTTATATTCTCGGCTTCGCGATACTTTTTTTACAATTAAATACTGCCCACGCACAAAGTAAGATTGATACAGCTAATGTTCAATCCACATCCTCTAAATTTGAGATTGGCGTTGCAGGAGGATTAACAGTAAATAAATTTAGTAGTGGTCAGCCTCAAACAGGAACCAATACCGGATATGATGCAGGATTACTGCTTACCTATAACGTTTATAAGCAATGGAGTATCCAGTTGGAGGCAAGCTATACTCAACAAGGTGGCCAACTCTTAACTTTTAAAGATGATACCAGGTATGGTTTGCCAGAGAGTTTTACAACGAAAAATGTTAAAAACAGCTCCGTGCATTTAAATAGCCTGAATATCCCTTTGCTTTTAAGGTACACCATTCCGTTAAGAAAAGATTGGAAACCAGCCCTGTACCTTGGCGGGAGTTATGCCTATAACTTCAACGTAACCGAGCGTTATCAGAAGACCGGTGATTTATTGCCGGGAGAAGATATTATTACTACCGCATCAGACTCAGAAAATGTGACCAGCAGGTATAACAGGGATAGACTAAACCTGATTGTAGGGGCAGATCTGCGTTTACCATTATTCAGCAATGTGAAATTGCTATTAGACTTCAGATATATGGCTGGCGCAACTCCGGCAAGGGAAAACTACTCCTACATGGAAAAAGTAGGTTTCGGAAGCGACATCAAATCCAACTCTTTTATAGCTAAACTGGGCCTGATCATTCCGGTACAGTAATTTAAAAATCTTAATCCAGAATTAACTCATATGAAATTAAAATTTACCAGACTATTCTTAGTTGCCCTGGCTCTCTATGCCACAGGGTGTTCAAAAGACGAATTTTCAGAGGCAGACGCAATTGCTGCCCAAAAGGAATTATTAACGTTGAAATACCAGCATGAGTTGGATTTAGAAACTTTAAAACAAAAAGGTGCGAACGCGCTGCAACAACTTATTAACACCGCGGCTCTTGAACAGTTAAAATTGAATGACAGTTTGGCCCGGACAAGTGCTGTTGCTGCTGCCAAGCAAGACTACAGCGTTGCCGTTACTGATGTAGTTACGAATGCGCCAGTTGCTGATGCAGAAGTAATTGTTTCATCGGAAGGCAAACTTTTCTCGACCAAAACAAGTGCACAGGGTATAGCAACGTTCTCATCTTTGTATTTGTTTCCTACCAGTACGTTTTTAATAACCAAAACTGGATATGCTGCAACACAAATTATGCGTAAAGACATTACTTTGGGCACAGCAAAGTTGTGGAATACAACAGAATTATTAAACGAAATTTCCGGAACATTATATATTGATACTGATTTAACCAATTCGACACCAGAAAAAGTTGGCGGAAATGTATTGGTTACGGCTTCTACATCTGTCCCTAACGGTTTCAATGGCTCATATAGCGTTCAGTTTCCAACTTATACTACGGCAACTGGTACTTACTCACTTAAATTACCTGCTGCCCCAGGTGGATATTCCTTTCAGTTTGCACAAATCGAAGCTGACCAGAAATTATACATTTATGGCACAGAAGACACAGAAACCGCTTCGATTCCGTTTCAATTGCCTTATGTAGCTTCAGTTAAAACTTATTTCAATGTAAATTCTTTTGCTGCAAATATTCCGAGTATTATCAGCCCTATTTATTTGAAATTTCCAAAAGACAAATTAGGTAGAGAACTTTACCTGCCATTAAATGGAAACTCTAACAGTGCTGCTTACCTGAGCGCAATTGCGGATGGTTATCAGATAGAGCGCCTTAATGTATCTAACTATAATTATTACAACGGTTATTATTATGATTTAAATCAAAGCACATTTGATGCAAACACAAAATTAGATGTTACTGCTGTCGACATTATAGGTAATCTTATTAAAAGCCAACCGCTTCTAGGTGCTACTACTAACAGTGCAGGAAAAATAATGATTACCAGCTCTTTAGAAGGAGGTTATGGATACGTTCATTTAAGAAGAGATGCTGCCGGAAGGATCGTAGCAAATGCCAAAGGTGTAATTTCAAGAGCTACTGTTTATGATACTTCTCAAAACTTATACGTTTTAAATTATAATTCTAATTTAAACTTCACCACTAATCAGAGTACCATTTTAAGTTACTTGCTTCCAAATAAAGGTGATAAGAGAATAGTTAACTTCTATTACGGCGCTGGCGAAAGCAGATTAAAGAGAGTTTTTTAATAAACTAACCCTTCTATAAAATTTTTAAGAACCCCTGTAAGTGTCTACTTGCAGGGGTTTTCGTTTAAAAGATATTTTATAAGCTAATGAATTTTTAACCACAGATGGGCATAGATAAACACGGATTTTATATCTGTGCCCCATCCTTTTATCTGTAGTTAATACTTTTTTCTGGCTAACCCTCAAGTTAATAGCATTATTTAACCACAGATGGATACAGATAAACACGGAGTTTATATCTGTGCCTATCCTTCCTTCTGTGGTTATTTCTTTATCCACGCTAAACTAAACAAACCACTTGATTTTTGTCAATCCAAAACTACAACCCCACAACGCTATGTAACTTTTTTGATATAATTTTGCGCCCTTGTTAATCATCCAAACATCGCTAAAGAATTATTATGAAAAACTTAAAGTATCTATTTATTGGTATCTTACTATTACTAAGCCTATCTGGTTCGGCTCAACAATGGGCTGTATCTGCATCTCTGGATGGATATTATATTTATGATCGAAATAATAATTTAATCGCAAGTCAAAATAGTTCGCTTTGTAAATACGTAGCAACAGGCAGTACCAGAACGGGGAATGTTTTCGTATGTGATGTTCGGTGGTGGTTCGGAGGTTGTTTAATTGGACATTATGAAACCTTTACCGAGCGTGAATATCGAACAAATTGCCCATTAGATGATTTCATCTGGATTTTAATTTTACCAATTAGTGTCTCTGGCTTTTATTCTACAAGGTTTGGAAAAAAATCTCCTTAGAAGCAGTCTAAAAATTATAATTTATCAACTTAAGAAATTTTATAAGCCTATGCGCTGAAGACTTTCGCAAGTTTTGATGGCTGTACCAATGCTAAACCCAATCTATTTAACTCATGTTCTTCACAAACTCACGAAGTGTATTCAGGTTAGCATGTGCAGTACCCATCGTATTATTAAAGTAAGTGAATACTTTTTTCCCTTCTGCAAGCCACTCTGAAACGTAACCAGCATACTCATACAATACATCATCCTGGTAACTTCCACGGTAATTACCTCCCGGACCATGAAAACGCAGATAGATAAAATTGGGATCTGATGCTTTAAGCGGCGAACTGGCTGGAGATTTATCATGAATGACCATGCCCAATTTATATTCCGCTAAAAGTTCATCTATTTCACCTACATAAAGGGAAGGATGCCTAAACTCCAGCGCTATATTCCATTCCATGTCCCGATCGTTTTCCCGAAGTACTGACATCAGGTACCGGAGGCGTGTAAAATGAGCGATCCTGATGCTGGGTGGAAACTGTACCAAAAGGCAAGCCTTTTTATCCCGCACATGAGAGATCACCTCGAAAAATTTCGCTACAAGTTCCTCATCGAAAGCGAGATCTTTGTTATGCGTAATTTTTTTAAAGAGTTTAAAAGTAAACCGGAAATGATCTGGCACATCTGCCGCCCATTTAGTCATTGTCGAAGAAAGCGGAATCTTATAAAAACTACTATTAATTTCAATCGTATCCATCAGCGAAGCATAATAGCACAATCTCGATTTATCTTGAAACGCTTCAGGATAATGAAGTTTATTGGGAACAGGCAGCAAAAGCCCGCTCGTCCCGGAATAATAGTTTTTAAATGGAGTATCCATTCCCAAAGAACAATAAAGACTTCCAAATTGTTACGAAAAACCAACAGACTGTTTTTCTGATTTACTTTATTTTCTTTATTTAAAAAGAATTTATCTAGTCCTGGCCGGACGGGCCTTTTTTCTTTTGACACCAAAAGAAACAAAAGTGCCGGCTCGCAATTATTCTGTTAAAGTCAGTAGGTTGGCTTGGACAGTACCATCCCGAATAATTGACCATGCCGGTCTAAGAGCAGAACGACAAACATTGGTTTGGCCTTGCCGGGTGGTTATAGCGATCTCAATTCCCCTTCATTGAACTATCCCTATGAACACATCTTCTAAGCATGGTTTTTTATGCATTTTGCTAACCAACTTTAATAAAACACAAACCTTACCGAAGTACGCTGTCAATCCCAAGGGCCAGGAAAAATCAAAAAAACAGTTTTACAATAGTATAATATTGCACTCACAAACCTTAAACGCAGTGGTTTTGTGTTCATAACGCTAGTTCGAAGTTTAAAAGAATTTGAACACAAAACAAAGTGCCCGCTGTTTTTTTGATGTGTGTGGGGTGGTGTAAAAGGCCCATAGCTGGATTGACAAAGCGCTTTGGGTAATTGGCGCTCCAAAATGCGCAGCATTCTCGAACACCGCTAAAAACAATATCAACTGTGAAAAATTACCATGCCCCCGCGGCATAGAGCGGGCAAAAAAATCTTATAAATTAGTGGTATCTATATGGTAATTCGTTGAAGCAGTGCCTGAAAGGCGGGGTGGTCACCATACAGCATTGATTTACCTTATCATCCTTATCTTTATTCGAAGAGATTTATCTAGTCCTGGCCGGACGGGCCATTTTTCTTTTGACACCAAAAGAAACAAAAGTGCCGGCTCGCAATTATTCTGTTAAAGTCAGTAGGTTGGCTTGGACAGTGCCATCCCGAATAATTGACCATGCCGGTCTAAGAGCAGAACGACAAACATTGGTTTGGCCTTGCCGGGTGGTTATAGCGATCGCAATTCCCCTCCAAAGGACTATCATGCAGACACTTCTTTTGAGCGTATTTTTTTTATGCATTTTGCTAACCAACTTTAATAAAACACAAACCTTACCGAAGTACGCCGTCAATCCCAAGGGCCAGAGAAATCAAAAAAACAGTTGTACAATAGTACAAATGGCACTCACAAACCTTAAACGCAGTGGTTTTGTGTTCATAAATGCTGTTTCGAAGTTTAAAAGAATTTGAACACAAAACGAAGTGCACGCTGTTTTTTTGATGTGTGGGGTTGTGTAAAAGGCCCATAGCTGGATTGACAAAGCGCTTTGGGTACTTTGGCGCTCCAAAATGCGCAGCATTCTCGAACACCGCTAAAAACAATATTAACTGTAAAAAATTACCATGCCTCCGCGGCATAGAGCGGTAAAAAAATCTTATAAATTAATGGTGTCCAAACAATCGTCAAAAAAAAGCTGCATCATAAACCTACAGTACCATCAAACTTGCAAAGTATTTCTCCCAACAAAGGTCATTAAAACTTCGCAAGTTGATCTTCATTCATGAAATTTTCTCAGGTTATAGGATTTCTTTTTGCTGTAAATTATCATTTTGAGTAATTGATTATACGTTATTTATTCTTCCTCCTCACCACCATTGGCTTTTGATTCCAGATAAAAAGCACCCTTTGTGATTACCCGTGAATTTTCAGGAAGTTGTTTCAGTGGAATAACCTGTATATAACCTAATTCCGCTACGCCTGTTTTTACCTCTATTTTTTCAAAACGAAAGATTGTATTGTTATTTTTCTTTTCTTCGCCCGTAACCAAAAAGATATATTCTTTGCCTTCAAACCGGATTACCGCATCAATAGGTAAAGTTGGCATTTGCCTGTTTCCAGTGTTGATTAATGCAGTAACATACATTCCTGGTATCAGATTTTTCTGCTGCACATTATCAATTACTGCATGCACGATTACTCCTTTACTTTCATTCTCAAATGATTTGTTTATCCCATTGATTCGCCCATTAATCAGCTCATTTTCCTGATTGGTTAATTGAAAGCTTACCTTTTGACCAACTTTTACCTGCATCAGGTCTTTTTCAAAAACAGTCAGGTCACAATGTATTTTGGAATTATCTACCACCTCCATAATAGATGTTCCAGGCTGAACAAACGCACCAGTATTTGCTGTGATTTGCCCAACCGTACCGCTAATTGGAGATAATACAGGAAACTGTGAAATAAATTTACCCCCTGCTATGCGAGCGGGTGATACACCTAATTGCTTAAGTTGGCTTTCAAAAGCCGCTAGCTTGGATTTCTCCGCATGGAAGGTGGCTTCAGCTGCCTGAAATGATTTCCCGGTTCCGGCATCAGCAGCCTGAAGCTGTTTTTGCCTTTCGTACTCTGCCTTTACATAAGTAAAATTATTTTTGCTCCCTAGATAATCCTGTTGTATTTTCAATAGATCCTGGTTGTTAATGGTCGCAAGAACCTGCCCCTTTTTAACCTGCTGTCCTTCCAATACATTTATCATAGTAATAATTCCACCAGAAAGAATACTTACATCTGCTTTATTTTGTGGTGGTACAGCCAACTGACCATTGGCTTTTACTACGGCAGATAAATTGCGATCTTCTATTTTTCCAATCGTGATTCCAACGGTCTGCATCTGGGCGGTGGTTAGTTCCAGGCCCCCCACTTCTTTCCCGGTTTCTTCTTTCGGATCATTTTCTGCCGGAGATTGTTTATTTTCACTTTTACACGCAATAAAGAAAGATGCACATAGAAGAAAAAGGAGTATGGAGTTTTTTATTTTATAACTGTACATAATTATTTGGTCTTTAAATATTGGATTAAGATTATGGATTGGTTAAGCTGACCGAGCAGTTCGATATAAGCTAATTTTGTTTGCGTGGCCGTGCCCAAGTGCTGGATATATTCCATATAGCCAATTTCCCCCAGATTGAAGGATACCTGAGCAATCCGGGATTGTTCATCCGCTAGTTTCAGGCCTGTTGTCTGATAATATTCTACCTGTTTGTGATAGGCTTTAAAGTGTTGATATTCCTGATCGTAAGACAGTTTCATTTGAGACTTTACCTGATCAAGATTAGTTTTAGCGATTTCAACCGCAACTTTCTCCGCATTTACTTTTGAACGATTGGCCCCATTAAAAATAGGCATGGCTACACCAACCTGGAATCCTGCAATCCTCGTTCCCGGGGAATACGTTCGGGATATGTTAGCTGGATTAAATCCGGAAACCAATAATTGCTGACTATAACCAATGGTGAAATCAGGCAAACCTTTTGATTTTTCTACAGCCAATCGGGCATTAGCCACTTCAATATTTTGCTGTTCAATCTGCGACTTAACATTCGATTCTGCCTCAAAGATTGTTATTTGCTGAAAGGGAATGATTAAATTTTCTTCGGCAATCCTGAGGTTACCATCAATATTCAGTAACTGTTTAATCGCCGCTTCGCTATTGATCAGCTCAGCTTCTGCTTTTATACTTATTGAATGTACTTCCTGGAATTTAGTTGTTGCGCTGATCAATTCCAGTTTTGAAGTTTCACCCGCTTTTAATCTAACCTCCGCCTTTTTTATAAAATTGGTATAGATGCTATCTTGAAACTTAAGAACCCGGAGTGTTTCCCTATTTAATAAATAACTGTACCAGGCCAGGCGCACTTCTCTTGTGAGATCGGCTTCCAAAGAACGATAGTTCTTTTGTGCCAGAATAGATTGTTGGTTCAGCAGCTTTCTGTTATTTTTATAAAGCCCAGGCCAGGCAATATTCTGTGTGACCCCAAGGGAGTTATCCATATTTCCTCCACTTGTTGGATCCTGCGTGAGGAGCAGCTCGGTTTTTGAAAGATCTACCGCCGACTTCTGAAGAAGCTTAGCTTGATAAACACTTAGACCTGAAGATTTTAAATGTAGATTGTTTTTTAAGGCAATTGACACCGCGCTGTCTAGCGTAAGGGTTTGGTTCAATTGCTGAGCACTGAGCTTGGATGGACTTCCAAAAATCAGCGTTCCTAAAAAGATTAATATGATTAATGGTTTTAAGTTCACGATAGCTGTTTTGTCCTTCCTATGAAAAAGGAGATACAAACACGGGAGAACAAAGAGCGTAAGAAAAGTAGCACTAATCAACCCACCAATTACCACCGTGGCAAGCGGACGTTGTACCTCAGCTCCGGCGCTGGAAGAGAGTGCCATCGGAAGAAAGCCTAAAGAAGCTACACTCGCAGTCATCAGTACAGGTCTCAGCCTCGTCTTGGTTCCTTCAAGAACTCTTTGGTACACATCAGTTACACCCTCATCCCTTAATTGGTTGAAATAACCAATGAGGACTATTCCATTTAAAACGGCTACACCAAACAAGGCAATAAATCCAACACCGGCCGATATACTAAATGGCATCCCCCTTAGGAGTAAAGCAGCTATGCCACCCATCGAGGCAAGCGGCACCGCGGTAAATATCAGGAGGCTGTCTTTAACAGAACGGAAAGTAACATATAATAGCAGTAAAATAAGAATTAATGCAGCGGGTACAGCGATGGAAAGCCTGTTTTTTGCGGCCTGCAGATTCTGGAACTGGCCACCATAGGTAATATAATAGCCACTAGGCAACTTTAATGCTCCATTAAGCTTTGCTTGAATTTCTTCAACTGTCGTCTCTACATCCCTATCCTTCACATTAAAGCCGACATAAATTCTTCGCTTTCCATCCTCCCTCGAAATTTGTGCTGGTGCATCCCTAAACCCAATGGAAGCCACCTGGTTCAGTGGAACTTTGTGCCCGGAAGAGAGTGGGATTAATAAATTTTCAACCCCAGAAATATTTTCCCTTAGATCACGATTTAGCCTGACAACCATATCAAATCTTTTCTCGCCCTCAAAAACAACGCCCGTTACGCTCCCTGCAAAGGCTGTTTTTAGTATCATGTTCACCTCACTGATATTGAGCCCATATTGCGCCATTTTATCGCGGTTATATGCTACCTGTATTTGAGGAAGTCCATTAACTTTTTCAATAAAAGGCTCGCTTACTCCATTTACCGGAGCAATGATTTGGGCAATTTTATTAGCCTGCTGCGCTAAGATATCAAGATCACTTCCATAAATTTTTATGGCAACGTCCTGACGTATCCCGGTCATCAGCTCATTGAATCGCATTTGCATGGGTTGCGATATTTCCACATTGATTCCCGGAATCAGGGAAAGTTCCTCTTCCATCATTTCCATTAGCTCTTCTCTGCTGGAGGCAGAAGTCCATTCCGCTTTAGGTTTCATGGAAAGCATCATATCTCCCCGCTCCATAGGCATAGGGTCTGTAGGAATTTCCGAACTCCCGATACGGGTTACGGCCTGTTTTATTTCTGGAAACTTATCTTTTAATAATTTCTCAGCCTTGCCAAACGTGCTGACCACCTCTGTAAGTGAGGTTCCCTGAGCCATAGCTATTTCGACGGTAAGATCTCCTTCTTCTAAGGTTGGGATAAACTCTCCGCCCATATTAGAGAAGGCCCACATTGATGCAGCAAAAAGAAAAACAACCAGTACAACAACTACTTTTTTAATTCTGAGTATTTTGATTAATACCTTTTGATAAATCCTTTGTAACCATGCAATCAATCTATCAGAGAAGTTTTCCTGATGTACAGTTTTTTTGGATAAGAAAAGGGAACTTGCCATTGGCACATAGGTAAGGGAGAGAATAAATGCACCAATAATAGCAAATACCACGGTTTGCGCCATAGGTTTAAACATTTTGCCTTCAATGCCGATTAGCGCTAGTAAGGGTAAATAAACGATTAGTATGATAATTTCCCCGAATGCTGCACTACTCCTGATTTTTGATGAAGCCTCATACACCGCTTCATCCATCTGCTGGCGATTAAGTTTTTTAACTCCGGGAAAAAGATTATTTTCCGTTAGCCTGAATATAATGGCTTCGACAATGATTACTGCACCATCTACAATAAGCCCAAAATCTATTGCACCAAGGCTCATTAAATTTCCTGACACCCCAAAAAGCTTCATCATAGAGAAGGCAAAAAGCATAGCTAAAGGAATTACCGAGGCTACAACAAGACCAGCCCGCCAATTGCCTAAAAGCAGAACCAATACCAGGATAACAATCAATGCCCCCTCTATCAAATTCTTTTTAACGGTTCCAATGGCACGGCCTACCAGTTCGGTTCTGTCAATAAATGGCTCAATAGTCACGCCCTCGGGAAGGGATTTTTGCACCTGCACCATTTTTTCCTTAACATTTTCAATCACCTCACTAAAATTTTCACCCTTCAGCATCAGTGTTACTCCGGCAACCACTTCGCCCTGTCCGTTTCGGGTTACTGCACCATAACGCGTTGCACTTCCAAACTGAACAACAGCAACATCACGAATAAGTATTGGGGTGCTGTTTGTATTTTTCACCACGATTTTGCGGATGTCATCCAGGTTCTTTACCTGACCTAGGCCTCTTATGAAATAAGAATTCTTTTGTTGTTCAATATACGATCCTCCGGTATTTTCATTATTTTTTTCCAAAGCGGTGTATACCTCTGGAATGGTGAGTCCAAGGGAATTTAATTTATCATTGTCAAGCGCAATCTCATATTGCTTTACATATCCACCCCAGCCGCTAACTTCGGCTACGCCGGGAGTTCCGGCCAACTGGGTGCGTACCAACCAATCCTGTAGCGTTCGAAGGTCGGTAGCTGTGAATTTGTTTTCATACCCTTTTTTGGGATGGATTACATATTGATAGATTTCCCCAAGACCGGTAGTGATGGGCGCCAGAATTGGTTCACCAAGCCCCTTGGGAATGCTGCTTTCTGCCTCTTTTAATTGAGCATTAACCTGATTTCTCGCCCAGTAAATATCAACATCATCTTTAAAAACCAGCGTAATTACAGAAATTCCGGATCTTGAGATAGAACGCTTTTCTATCATACCAGAAATGTTGGCCATTGATAATTCAATTGGTGCCGTGATAAACTGCTCAACTTCCTGTGCGCCTAAACTAGGGGCCTGGGTTATGATTTGTACCTGATTGTTAGTGATATCAGGCTGAGCATCAATTGGTAAATGGTAAGCTGAATAAATGCCTACCAATACCAGGGCAAGCGTAGCAAACCCTATGGTGATTTTGTTCTGTATAGAGAACGAAATTATTCTATCAAACATAAAATGTTATTAATACGTACAAATAGTGCTTGATCAGGATTTCTGGTCAGCACAACTAATAAAAAAAGACGTATTAAACGATCTGCGGAGGTTGATAGATTTCGATAGATTGCTCAGCAATGGCCGGCATTTGGTATTGATGGTAGGGTATGGAGATGCTATCTATAATAATGACTTCCTCAATCGAGGCAATAATATCTCTTGAAACGGAACAGCAGGCACAGGTGCAGAAAGGCGGGCAATTGTCTTCATCGGAATGGGCTGCAGAAGAAGTCTCGGAAGTGAATGATTGTGAATGACCATCAATAGACACCAGATCTTCTTTGTCCTGGCAAGGTGCTAAGGTCAAAAAAGTCATGTACAGACTAAAAATAATCATCAAATATTTCATTCCTGCCAAATGTACAAATATTACAGCACTTTAGGCACCTCATGATTTCATCTATTCTTTCATTCATCCATCCACTCATTCTTCGATATTGATAACATGATCTGTAATATTATATTTGCCGTTTATTGCAATAAATATGAAAATACTATCGTCCTTTTTTCTTCTATTCTTAGCTATCTGTGCCAATGGACAAAACATTGCTCAGCCGACAAAAAATAACAACATCATTCTGGGAAAAGCAGAAGTTTTCCATTCTGATATTTTATCAGAAGACAGAACATTAAACATATATCTGCCGGATGGATATGACAGTAATGAAAAATATCCAATCATTTATTTATTAGATGGTTCTGCAGATGAAGACTTTGTTCATGTTGCCGGTATCGTTCAGTTTAATACCATTCCGTGGGTAAATAGGATTCCAAAATCAATTCTTATCGGTGTTGCAAATACAAATCGCAAACTCAATTTCACTTCGCAAAGCGATAGAGAAAATGACCATAAATGGGTTCCCACAAGTGGGGGGTCTTCTCAATTCATTTCGTTTATAGAAAAAGAACTTAAGCCTTATATTGATAAAAAATTTGGAGGTAATAAGGGGAATACAATAATTGGTCAATCATTGGGTGGGTTATTAGCCACAGAAATATTATTTACCAAACCCCAGCTTTTTAACCAATACATTATTATTAGTCCTAGTTTGTGGTGGCGGGATGGTTATCTGCTCCGGGAAAAGCCACTAGTTCTTGATCAGGCTTATACCACTCCTACCCAGATCTATATCGGGGTTGGCAAAGAAGGATCGATAGATGGTTCTAAAAAACACATTATGGAAAAAGACGCGCAGCTACTGGCTAAAAAAATAAAAAATGGCTCGTCTGAAAATGTGAAAGTTTTTTTCAATTACTTGCCAGATGAAAGTCATACGACCATTACTCACCAGGCAGTTTTTAATGCCTTTAGATTTCTTTATCCTAAAAAAGACGATGCTCCAAAGAAGGAATTTATCTGGTGAATAATTTTGACCAACGTAAATGAAGACCAGATTCTTTTGGTCCACGGCTCCGATCAGGAAAATTGCTGAGTTTCTAAATCAAAGCTTCTTATTTGCTTCTGAACAAAGCTTCCAGTTTCCATAGTATCCAACATAATTAGTGATGAATTCCCTTTAAAAATGAATCAGCATCCTAACATTACTTCTGCTGTTGATAAAATTGAACTGCACATGAAAATTCCTCAAACTTTTAAGGATCAATTGAAGTTCTCTGATCTGAATCATACCATTACAATTTTGTTAAACCCTTACAAAAACCAATTAAAACTGAATAACGCAATGAGTAATCCTACAGAAAATCCTGCTTATCAATATCTGCTTGATCCTGATTTAACAAGCATAGATTGGCAACGCGTTCTTCATTTATTCAAGGAAATAAACTGGAAATATCGGGTTGCCGATGAGATAGAAAAAGCATTCAAATTAAGCACGAACACAATTTTCGTTTATCATGATGGCGAAATTATCGCTTTCGGCCGGACAATTGGTGATGGCCGGTATTATGCGATGTTGGCTGATATTGTAGTAGACCCTGCCTACCAAGGACAAGGATTAGGCAAATACCTGGTAACAACTTTAAACAACCAGTTAACAAACTATCACTTCGTTAATTTAAGTGCAGCGCCTGGTGCGGATAATTTTTATAAAAGTATGGGATGGAAAAAACAGACCACGGCATTTATATGGCCACAAGGCCCCAAACAGTTGAGGCAACATTGTGAAAAAGATGATGTTTGAGCGTTAGATTAAGTAGTGTTTCCATCATCCGATAGAAGTAATCCCATCCTATTTACAAGGTTAATTTCTTAAAAATTGCAGGAAAAGTTTTTTAATCGTCAAAAAGTAATAAATAAATTACAAAAGGCTTCTAATTGTTCCAGATCATCTTATATTTGCGGCTGTAGGGGGTGAGAGTCCTACATCACAGTCTGTAAAGATTGAGAGCGTTAATTTAGATAAAAGGTTACAACAGCGATTGTTGTAGCCTTTTTTTATTACTATCTACTAAGCCCTCACCTTCCCTGGCGAAACCGCAAACTTTTGCTTAAACGCATTACTAAAATGTTGCACTGAGGAATAACCGAATTGAAAGGCGACAGACTTGATTGGCATACCCTGAAGAAGTAACTCTTTGGCCTTGTGTAATTTATGATCGCTCAGATAGCTAAAAACACTCTTATCAAACAGGCCTTTAAAGCCTTGTTTAAGTTTATATTCGTTAATGCCACAGATTTTCGCTAATTCTGAAAGTGAAGGCGGTTGATGAATATGCTGAATAAGATAATCTCTGGCGTGATAAATGCAATCTTTATCATGGGCAGATGGCAATGCTGCCTGGTTATTTCTGGTAATTGCATTTTCAAAACATTCTGCCTGGAGCACCAGTAATTCGGTACATTTCGACTCAATAAAAAGAAGTTTTAAACCATCAGTATAAGTACAATTGAGGATATCCTGCATGCAGTTGTGCATGGCCCAGGAGATTGGCAAATCTTGATCAGCCATTTGCGCATAACGCCCGGCATCAAGATGATCGGCTAAAGCCTGAAGCGAACTGTTTGAGTTTTCTGCAAGTTGCAGAAACTTTTCTTTCGCAAAATGAACTTCAAAAAAACGATAATTCTGGCTGGTATCGTACTCGCCTGTACCATCCAGCTCGGGCATGTAAATGATGTTTTGCTGGTTGGAGTTGAAGATGTATTGCTGCTTATTTACCTGATTATAAATAGTGCCATTTCCCGATAAGGTGAAACGCAATTTAACCATATCCGGAACCTTATTACTGGGCGCAAAATATAGCTGATGTTGTTTAAACAAAATATCTCCATATACAATGTAGAAATTGGGCGTGGTGATTTGAAACAATTCGGCATCACTAAAAGAAAAACTGTATTTATCTCTGCTCTCTTTAATAAACTGATTCTGATCTGGAAATTGCTCAAAACTCCCTCCTACGTTTTTCCAGGCACCATAGGCTTTGCCAACATTAATCCCCATAGAGGCAATTATCCTAAAAAAAATGCACCTACGCACAAACAATTTCGGAAATTTACATTTCTTGTAAAAAAAAATCCTTTTAGTGTAAATCCCTTACATAACCATTCCTCACTTTTGCCGCACAATAAACTTTCAGAAAATTGACGCCTTCAATTAAAATTTTCTCGAAAGAGATTTAGGAAAGTAATATGGAGAAGTCAATCGATTTAAAAGAAAACAGCGCACCAACACAAAATTTCAAGCGGAGTAAAAGGCAAAAAACAAAAAGTGAAATTTTGCCGGCACAGCAAAACATTAACTTCAAAACAATAGAAGAGCTGAAGCTTTCGGCGCATTCTTTTATATTAGAAATTGGCTTCGAAAACAAAAAACACCTTCCTGCCCTATTCCAAAAAGCCCAGGGCATTGGTTACTACGGCATTAACTTCTCTGATTCGCCGACAGAGGAAGTTTCAAATCAATTACTAAAAACAAATGACGGTTACGCTAAATTTGGCTGTGCAAAAGAAAAGGAGAAATTAGATTTTGAAGATAACTTCTTCGATTGTTGCTTTATCGTAAATACCATCTATTTCTGGAATGAACCTAAATTAATTTTCGCAGAAATATACCGTGTGCTAAGAACCGGGGGTATATTCAGTATCTCTTATATCGAACAAAAGCATGGAAAAGATTTACCATGGACCCAGGCCGACTTCAATTTCTACGAAACTAATGAGCTTAAAGCATTTTTAAGAATAGCCGGCTTTGGAAGTATAGAAGTGAAACAAATGACTGAAGAAATAATAATAGCTCCGGATGGGCAGAAAATTACCAGGCCATTTGTCTATTTAACTGGAAAGAAATAAACCCCTACCCGCCTGGCGGCATCTTTCCCCGGAGGAGAAAGGGCGCAGAAAAAAGCATTCTTCGCAGCTAGCGATTTCAAAAAATCAATAATTTTAAAACATAGGTCCTGAATCAAGTTCACTGTTGTCCGGTTAAAGTTTAAACGATCCATTAAATCCTTTAAATCAAGCTAAAAAAGCTGTTTTTATCTCATTTTTAAAAGGTAAGCCCATTGTTTTATAGGTTTCCTAAAAATCTTGCACTAATTCGGCTGTCCGGTAAAAAACTATCATTTTCAGAGGTTTTAATATTTTAAACCGCTCATAGCTTCCATATCCTGCAAAATATTATTTTGGTTAAGGAATATTGCAGCCATTTGTGATTAGGCTGTCCGGTAAAAATTTGTTCAAAAAGTTTTACCGGACAACAGTGAATCAAGTTCAGGATGACGACCGCTTTAACCCACCGTTTATGCGACGCCCTAAAAACCCATATTCACATTAAAAAATCTCATAGAATAGATCTAATGAAGCACCATGCTATTTCCACCCTGCTATCCGGCATAGGAGATGATGGATGGAGAAGCCGTTGAAATTTTTGCACCAACGTTCAAATACCCCAAACCCAAGGTAGCGCGAACGGCTCCTAAAATAAATCCTCATTACAAGCCAAATCGAGCCCTTGTGCTACCGCCATTTAAATTTCGACGAGCTAATCCGACATCAGATCCAAGCCTTGACTTTTGCTTCTTTTTATTAAGAAAAAGAAGATAGCCCTTCGGCGGCTAGCCGAGGCAAGCCGGCGCAGCGGAAAAAAGACAGCCTCTATCAGCCTGGCGGCACCTTTCCCCGGAGGAGAAAGGGCGCAGAAAAAAGCATTTTTCGCAGCTAGCGATTTCAAAAAATCAATAATTTTAAAACATAGGTCCTGAATCAAGTTCAGGATGACGACCGTTTAACCCACCGTTTATGCAACGCCCTAAAAACCCATATTCACATTAAAAAATCTCATAGAATAGATCTAATGAAGCACCATGCTATTTCCACCCTGCTATCCGGCATAGGAGATGATGGATGGAGAAGCCGTTGAAATTTTTGCAC
>NZ_JBLYEE010000011.1:0-219846 GCF_048515415.1 Pedobacter sp. N23S346 | reverse complement strand
AGGTAGCGCGAACGGCTCCTAAAATAAATCCTCATTACAAGCCAAATCGAGCCCTTGTGCTACCGCCATTTAAATTTCGACGAGCTAATCCGACATCAGATCCAAGCCTTGACTTTTGCTTCTTTTTGTTAAGAAAAAGAAGATAGCCCTTCGCCGGCTAGCCGAGGCAAATCAGTCAATTGTTATATTAAAATTTCCGGCGCCAGTGAAATCATAGTTCCCTTTGTTTCTCCGTTTATTCCAATACCCTGATCTAAATAAATAAAGCCTTCGGTTATCCCGGCATGAAATGCAGACCTATAAATTTGTAAAGTATGCTGCGCATCAAGAAAAGCTCTGGCGTAAGGTTCATGAAGGTACCTGCCGAAAGGATTGTCGCCATCTGCATCCCATAAACCGGAGTGATGCCAGATATGTAAATGATCCCAATCTGGCCGGTCTATAATTGGATAAAGGCAAACGCCTTTTAGAGGTACGCCAGCACCAATTGCTTTCATACACTCGCGGGTAATCAGTTCCAACCAGTTTGGACGGTGCTCGCCAGAATGACTGGTTTCGGCCAATACAATTGGTTTCCCATAACGGGTATAGGCTTCCAGCAAGAGTGAAGAAAGTCCACGCCAGCGGGGATCTAATTCTAAGTTAGCCCATGGAAGGGAGGTAAAATCGCCAAAAACCCACTGGTTATTGTAATAGAAATTGAAACCCATAAAATCAATCAGTTCACTGCTTCCGCCTAATTCCGGGCAAATTAAACCAGTTAACATATCAGTTGCCTGAAACTGTAACTCATGTTCTTCAGCAGCTTTAAATACCATTTCATCGGGAGCATTTAATGGCGGTACAATATTAACGAGGGGCTCGGTGCTCATGATTTTAGTGGTTGAGTTGATGGCTTTCATCGCTTTGATACCTTCTATATAAGCACCAACCAAAGCGTACTTAATGTCCCAACCAATCCCTCTTGCGTAAGGTGTTGTACTGGCCTGTTCACCACCAAGCCAGGAAATAAAGCCTAATTCATTAATTGGCGTAGCAATCAGCTCAAACTCTGGTGCATAATCGCGGTAAAATTCGGCAAAGGCAATACACATGCCTACAAAACGATTCCGGAAATGCGGGTGCAGTGGCGTCAGGTCATCAGGATAACCAAAATGGCAAATATCCCAAATCTGTTGAATGCCATGAATCCTTGCGGCATCAATCATGTTCCGTACAGAAGAAAAATCATATTCATAAGGTCGTGTTTCAACCTTACTCCAACGAATTCCTTCTCTAACGGTAGAAATACCAAAGGTTTTCAGCAAGGCATAATCACGGGCGGTATACTGCAGATGCCCGGTTAAGGCCAATAAATCTACGCGGTTGCCATAGTGATTAAGCTGATCTGTACATTCAAAGCCACCCATCCAGAAGGAAGAAAACGGCGTGAAAGAATCGGTCATCATTAACTCGCCAATAAGGTGTCAGGACGCTTCATAGCAGTTAACATCTGAAGTTTCATGGCCGAGAAAGTATGCTCCCAGGATTTATCACTCAGAAAATGATCCACTTTAGAAAGCCACGCTGCTTCATCAGCCGCATTTAACTCTTGCTCAACCGCCTGAACAAAATCTTCTGGATGTTCTGCAATACTCACCAAACGTTGAGTTCCGTAGGGTTTTACCACATCGCGGATAGGCGTAGAAACCACCCGAACCCCGGCGGCAAGATATTCTGGTGTTTTCGTCGGACTAATAAACCGCGTTGATTCATTTAGTTTAAACGGAATTAACGCCACATCCCATCCGGATAAATAGGCTGGAAGTTGCTGATAGGATTTTTGTCCGAGGTAATGGATATTTGCCCGTCTCGGCAACGTATCCTGAGAAATTTTAACTACCGGGCCTAGTAAAATTAATTGCCAATCTGGCCGTGCTGCAGCAATATGCTCAATTAAATTAATTTCAAATCGTTCATCGATCACGCCAAAAAAGCCAAGTTTTGTTCCGGAGATTTTTGCCTGATCTTCAGGTTCCTCAATCTCTTCTCGTGAGGAAGCAAAATGCGTTTTATCAATACTGCTCGGGAAAGCGAATATATTATTATGTTGATTTTTTTTGGCTTCATAGAGAGAATGTCCTCCCGTAAATACAACATCAGCAATATCCATCAGCTTTTTCTCCAGCATTAAAAGTTCTTTTGGTGCAAAATCAAAAGCCGATAGTTCATCCATACAATCGAAAATGATCAGTTCGGGCCTATGATTTAAAGAGAATTGCAGCGCCATTGGCGTATAATACCAGAATATCCATTCGCGCATAGACTCGCCTGCTAAAAATTCGGAAAGTAAATTGCTCATTGCCCGTTGCGCTTCTTCCTGATTTTTCTCAACAGCCAGGTGTGGAATTAATAGGGTTATATTTCCATCACGAATTTCTTTGGCAAGATAATCCCTACCTTGAGCATCAAAAACAGGCTCTTCCAAAAAGAAAACATGTTGCTCCTTTGCAAATCGGGTCATTAAATGTTGCGGCCGCTGAAAGACAAAGTCCCAGCGAAGATGTGAGAAACATAGAAGATTTTTAGGTAAAGCAGATATTAACTTACTCATATATATTTAATGGTTTAGGTTTTTATAGATGATTAATTGGCTGTTCTTTGAAGTGGACAGCAACAGCATGTAATGCGGAAGCAATAACCTGGTGCATATCATAATACTTGTAGGTGGCCAGCCTCCCTCCAAACAGGGTATGTTGTTCTTGTTTGGCCAGTTTATTATATTCCTTAAATATTTTGGTATTGCGCTCATCATTTATCGGATAATAAGCTTCCTTCTCTGGTGTCCACTCTTCCGGGTATTCTTTCGTTACAACGGTCTTCGGCTGATTGCCAAATTCAAAGTGTTTATGCTCGATGGTTCTCGTGTAAGGAATTTCGCGTTCGGTATAGTTAATTACTGCGTTTCCCTGTAGGTTTACGGTATTATAAACCTGGTGTTCAAATCTTAAGCTCCGGTATTCGAGTCTTCCGAAGCGGTAATTATAAAACTGATCGATGTTACCGGTAAATACAATTTGACTGGCCAGGCTGTCCCACTTTTCCCTCTCGGCAAAATAATCCGTTTCCAGCTTCACCTCAATTCCCTTTAGCAATCCTTCGGTTAATTTATTATAGCCACCAATGGGTATGCCCTGGTATTTATCGTCGAAGTAATTGTTATCAAAAGTAAAACGTACGGGCAATCGCTTTATAATAAAAGCAGGCAATTGTTCTGCGGGTCTGCCCCATTGTTTTTCGGTATAGCCTTTAATGAGTTTATCGTAAATATCAGTGCCAACGAGTGACAAAGCCTGTTCGCGAAGATTGGCAGGCACGGCTACCATCGATTCTTCCACCTGAGATTGAATTTTTTCCTTCGCTTCGGCAGGCGTTTGTACTTTCCAAAGCTGATAGAAGGTATTCATATTAAATGGAAGGTTATACAACGTTCCTTTATAATTGGCTACCGGACTGTTGGTATAGCGGTTAAATTCAACAAAATTATTTACATAATCCCAAATACCTTTATCGTTGGTATGGAAAATATGTGCACCATATTGGTGTACGTTAATGTCTTCCATTTTTTCACAATACACGTTGCCGCCCGAATGTGCCCTCTTATCGATGATGAGGCACCGTTTCCCCCTCTTGGTTGCCTCGTGCGCGAAAACACATCCATATAAACCACTTCCTACTATTAAAAAGTCGTATTCCTTATCTTCTATCATATTATTATTGTGGGAGGCTAGTCTTGATCTGTCCGTCATTTTAGAATTTGGTTCTAAAGAAGGTTTCTCAAACTAGCTGAAGATGCAACACGGGTTTTGAGTCGGTTGTTTAGGCAAAAAAATTCAAATCAAAAATTACGTATTTAATCGACGTTTTTGTGTATAAATACTGACTTGGATTTAGATATTAAATGCTGATTAATCTAAGTTTGTAGTCATACTGATCCGATAGCTATCGGATTTAGGTCAGCACCTATTTAATTAAGATCCTGAATCGAGTTCACTGTTGTCCGGTAAAACTTTTTGAACAAATTTTTACCGGACAGCCTAATCACAAATGGCTGCAATATTCCTTAACCAAAAGAATATTTTGCAGGATATGGAAGCTATGAGCGGTTTAAAATATTAAAACCTCTGAAAATGATAGTTTTTTACCGGACAGCCGAATTAGTGCAAGATTTTTAGGAAACCTATAAAACAATGGGCTTACCTTTTAAAAATGAGATAAAAACAGCTTTTTTAGCTTGATTTAAAGGATTTAATAGATCGTTTAAACTTTAACCGGACAACAGTGAATCGAGTTCAGGAGGACGATTCGTTGCAAAATGGATTTCTTGAGAGATGTACGAACCGATTCGTCATGCTGACCTGTAGCGCAGCGGAAAGCTACGCAGTAAATTTAGTTCAGTACCTATCTTCGGTAAGATCCTGAATCAAGTTCAGGAGGACGATTCGTTGCAAGATGGATTTCTAGAGAGGATGTACGAACCGATTCGTCATGCTGACCTGTAGCGCAGCGGAAAGCTACGCACTAAATTTAGTTCAGCACCTATGGATAAGATCCTGAATCAAGTTCAGGAGGACGATTCGTTGCAAAGGGATTTCCTCGAGGGATGCACTGACCGATTCGTCATGCTGACCTGTAGCGCAGCGGAAAGCTACGCAGTAAATTTAGTTCAGTAATTCCATTTCAGTATGAGTTCGCACAAAAACACCAACCTCTATCTCATTCATTTTGTATATATGACAGTATAAATTGAAAAAATGTTTCACAAAAAAGTGACAGACTAAGATTTGGTAAATTTTACGACTCATCATGTACAATTCCCCTTGTTAATGGTCGTACGCCCGAAGTCGAAAAGATGGAATGTAGAAAATAGTGAAGGAAATTTGTAATTTGATCAATAATTTATGCTCCAGATGTTTATTTTTGCCATTGCGAAAAGCACAACTTGGCATTAACGATATTAAAACAAAACTTTAGACATTTTAAAATGCTTATCATCAACAGTTTCAACGAATACAAAGAATACCTGGGCAAAGAACTGGGCACTTCAAATTGGCATGTAATAAGTCAGGAGCAGATTAATAAATTTGCGACAGCTACAAAGGATGCACAATGGATTCATACCGATACTGAAAGATGTAAATCAGAAAGTCCATTTGGCGCTACTATTGCCCATGGCTATCTGACGCTTTCGCTCATTCCTTATTTGTGGAAACAGATTGCTGATATTAGAAATGTGAAAATGGAAGTTAACTATGGTATTGAAAGCTTTAAATTTGGTCAGCCTGTTATCGCTGGCCAAGAAGTTCAGCTCCATGCTAAACTCGAGGCCATCAGCGACCTGCGGGGAATTACCAAAGTGGTAATCCAGGCCATCCTGACTACCAGAGATGGCAAGAAACCTGTATATACCGGAAATGTAGTCTTTTTATATCACTTCAATTAAAGAGCCTGTAACCAATCTTTCTTGCTAGCAAACACCTAATCGAAACATTTCTGCCAGAGAGGCCCTTGATAAATAAGTAAGTCCGAATTAATTGCCTTCGAAAAACAATGAGCTGGTTTTTTAACTTGCTTTTTCGATTATTTTGTTGAGCCCGATAATGTGTGAAGCCCTCCCATGTACATCATATCTGGGCTTACCGAATGCGCTGATCCAATGGATAGAACCATCTTTCCATTTTACTTCATACTCGGCTTTGTATACGCCGTTATTTTCAATTGCGTCTTGAACAGACTTCTTGATCATTTGTCTGTATTTCGGCAACATGGCATCAAATAAATCTGAATAATCAAATTCTTCATTAACTTCATAACCATAGTTTTGCTTAAACTGATCATTAGAAATCATCTTTCCCGTTGCAAATTCAACTACCGTATAGCCCATTCCGCCTGCCTCGATTGCACTCATCAGTACTACATTAGCTTCCTGATTAAGCTGCTTTGAAATTACATATTCGGTGGTATCGGCAAGCATAAACATGATGTTTTTGGCACCGGTTTCCAGGTCTTTTGTAAATTGAAGTGTAATGTTAATATAAAGACTTTTGAGGTGATCTTCTACCCAAACCAGCAACTTCACTTCCTGGCCATGTTGTGGCATTCCGGTCTCTCGTAATTTGGCAATTAACTTCAACAAATCCTGTTCTTCTAATTCTGGAACGACAGCATCAAATGGCTCTCCAATGAAATCAGCATCTTTTTCTAAAATTTCCAAAAGTTTTTTATTGGCCTGAATAATGATATTATCATCGCCAGAAATAATACCAATAGCCATTGGTGCATGTTCAAATAGCATCTCGAAATTATCCTGAAGAATTTCCAAGTTGCTGTTTGCCTCAGCTATTTGATGTTGATAATCAATTAAACCAGCATTATCGGCAGTGATATTTTCATTCTCTTTAAGCAAGTGATCCGTTGCCAATCGCAATGTAACCAGGTCCATTACTACATCGGCCAAGCCGAGTAAAATTTGCTGTTTGGTTTCATCGAATGCCCTGGCTTCATATCCCATTACACACAAAGCACCAATCCGATAGCCATTATCTGAAAATAATGGTGCTCCGGCATAAAACCCAACCTTGTGGATATTATTGGCCAACTCAGGTAAGCTAAAAACATCATTAACAACCTTTACACCATCATCAACAACGAGGTTATTGCACAGACTTTCTTTATCTGATGTTAAAGTTGGGTCTCCAAAACCAATACTTGCTTTGAAATACACCTCATCTTCTCCAAAAAAAGAGATGGTACACATCGGAAGATCAAAAATTTGAGCGGCAAGTGTTGCTAAACGATTAAAACTAGCTTCTGGCGGTGTTCCAATAATTTGATAACGGTGAAGTGCATTCAGCCTGCTGGCTTCGCTTTTAGGTGGGTGATTAGAATTTGTCATTGTGCTACACTATAAAACTTTGGATATTAACAAGATTATGCATTCATTGTTTAAAATTTGGAGAATAAGAATTAACTCCTGATTAATAATTAAATAGCCTGCTTTAAAACATATGGTTAAGCTCAATACTTAGGAGCCATATTTTCATCATCACTTCGGTATATTTTCTACAGTAACTTAGTTTTAATATGGTCAAGCTATCGGAGATTTTTTTAGATTAAAAGTGATCTTCCTTTAAGTTTTTTTAATAAAGGATACTTTTTTCCTTGATATACTATACATACTAAATAAAGAAACTGGCACAAAGAGCATCCAGGAGGTATCATCTACCGGACAATTCGAAATTTCTACCCAACCGCTACTTGCTGCATCATGATATAATGTGTAACTGCTTTCGGCATTAATATCTCCGCTATTGTAGAGCCTGCAATTGCTTGTATTACCAACCCTTTGAAATCCACAGGTAGATGTCTGGCTACCCGGCGACCTTAAAAAATAATCAAGGCCTTTTCCTGAGGGCTCGGTATAGAGTACATTACCAACAAGGCAGCCCCTAACGGCTTGTTGTGCGAACGTCGTGTCTGCACATAAGATAGAAAGTAACAAAAATAAAATAAAATTTTTCATAAAAATACCCTGTTGGGTACGTATTAAATATTATAAGTTCTGGAAAAAGGGAAAAAGAAAATATAGTTTACTCGCGGCTAAAAAGAAAAGGAAATTAAAGGTCACAAAAATACACAATTACTCATATTTTGGACTTATTAAACATACAATAGTAGTGAATGTTGTACGTAATGACTTTCGCATGAGCTTCGGCATATACGCATATCAAGCTGTTTCAGATGTATTTAGAGATGGAAATAATTTACTAAATCGAAATAGTAACTTATGAAATCAGTTTATCACTTTTATTAATTGGAATTGAATAAAATAGTGTTACTGAAATTTTAACCACAGAGGGAAAAGAGAAAAAATCACAGCACACGAAGATTGGGCAATTATCCTAACCTGCTGGTTCGGTAGCTTACCAACCAGCCTACTTTTATCACATTAATTGTTATTTTCTGTTGGTGAGACGCCAACAGATAGAAAGATATTTAATTTTTTGACTACTCGATATGACCGAGTGAAAGGCAGTTCCCCTTTAGGGACGGAGGGGTTATAACACTTGCATAATAAAAAAGCGGGGAAGGAACCACTCTCCCCCGCAATCATTAACTAATCTAAACTGATCCAAAGGTAATCATGAAAATATAGCATCCAAAAAATAAGCAACAATGTTGCATTTAAATGATACAACTTTTGCATTTAGAATTCAAATTTGCCATGCTTCCAGACGCTACTGCACAAACACAATGCATTTTACTTTTTATATCTCTCCCTACTACCGAAAAGGCCCTTCCACTGCTTTTGCTTGTTCAAATGCGAACAAAGAAATGTCCGATAACGGACAATAGAAAAATACTATTATGTTAAATAGTCCATTTAAGAACCTTCTAAGTCAGTTTTTATTCATTGGCATAGCCTTGGTTAATCGGCTGGCAGGTATATTAATTACCATAAAATAATTTATTCTAAACAATAAAGCCATCATGAGTACTTCTATTACAAAGAAAATTGCGACAGCACTTGCTGTGATCTTTTTATCTACAACCGCTATTTCTGCAACAGCCTATGCGGCAAAAGAACGCCCGATCAAATCCACTACTTTATCTCCTTTTAGAAAAATTTCAGTGAAAGGCAATGTGGAAGTGATCCTAATTCAAAACGGGAATTTTGGAATTAACTATGCAGATGATAATTTCGGGAATGCCAGGGTTACTCAACAAGGCGACATCCTCCACATTATTTCACACAGTAATGAAAAAACTAAATTCTTTGTTTATGTAAACGATATTTATAGGATTGAAGCTGGGGATAATGCAGTCGTTAAAACAGCTGGTAAACTAAAGTTTCAGTTTCTTCAGGTATTTCTTCGTGAAAACGCAAGTGCAGATATCAATACCGAAACTTCAAGCATTTATACTTGTATCGCAGACAATGCCCAGGTAACCTTAGGTGGATCTACAAAAAGCCATTGCCTTATTGCAAGTAACACTTCTAAAATTATTTTGAACAATTTTGATGCGTTAAAGACTTCCATTAATTCTTTAACAAATCAAATAACAGAAGAAGGAATTCCTACAAATGCAATGTTGACACCAAAACAGCCATTGGTTCTTGCAAAAAATCCGGTATCGACTAAAAATTAAATGGGTTGATTAAAAAAGACTTCTATTGTATGTTTATAATTTCTGTTGCAGCATTCCATCACCCCTTTTCAGTATACATTAATATTCGAGGAAAAAATTAATGAAACCTATAAATTTCAATGTTGATTACTAAAAAAAACTAAAATACAAATGCGATAAGACAGGCTTATCGCATTGTAAAAACACTATGGAGATGTTTATTTTGAGAGCTATATCGTTATTTACTTTACTAAATCTTTAGCTAATGTAGTATTTACAATATTAAAAAACAATATTTAATATAAATTTCACGTAACCTTAAAAATACAATACCAAACATTTTAATAGTTAAAAGCACGACACAATTTTGTAATAAATTGTCCTATTGACAGTTAAGCCAGATTCAATAACTAAACCAGCTCCAAACAGCCTTAGTTTTCGATACGAAAACAAATTAAAATCATTTAATTCGCAGTCTTCTATCCTTTATCGTATTAGCCAATAGGCAAACGAAGTATCCTAAATATTACACAAAATCATCATTAAAAGTTAAATACAAAAATCGAAGTTTTGATTTTTAGACACCATTATCGCCTTACTACTACGGTTATCAGATGTATTTGAAGAGATTTATTCGATCTGCCAAACAAAGCGAAACTTTTTGAGTTGTATTCAAAAATAAAAATAAATGGAAAATCATACAATGCTGCAATACTTCGAATGGTACTATCCAAAAGATGGTAGCCTGTGGAGGAAAGTTCGTAACGATGCAAAAGGCTTAAAAGAAATGGGGATCGACTCCATTTGGTTGCCGCCTGCGCATAAAGGAATGGATGGTACTGAATCTACCGGGTACGATTCTTACGATTTGTATGACCTGGGCGAATTTGATCAGAAAGGAAGCGTAGCAACCAAGTATGGCACAAAAGAAGAATATATAGACGCAGTTAAAACTGCCCGGGAAGCCGGGATTCAGGTGTATGTAGACATCGTACTGAATCACCTCGGTGGTGCAGATGAACATGAGCCAGTAATAGTTAGAAAAGTAAATCCAGATAACCGGAACGAATTCATTTCCGAACCTTACGAAATTGATGCTTACACGAAATTCACTTATCCGGGTAGAAATGGAAAATACTCAGAATTTAAATGGGATTATCAATGTTTTACTGGTGTTGATTTTGATGCCCGAACTGAAGAAACTGCTATCTACAGCATCCAAAACCAATATGGTGAAGGCTGGGAAGAGGTATTGGATGATGAAAACGGCAACTATGATTACCTCATGTTAACTGATATCGACTTCAGAAATCCTGCGGTGAGAGAAGAATTGAAGCGTTGGGGGAAATGGTTTCATGAAACGGTAGGTTTCGATGGTTTCCGTTTGGATGCGATTAAACATATGCCGCATACCTTCTTCAACGAATGGCTGGATTATTTACGTGCTGAACTGGGCAAAGAACTTTTTACCGTAGGCGAATACTGGTCTCCGTATGATCTGCAAGCCATGCTAAATTATATTGAGGCCACTGAAGGACGTATTTCTCTTTTTGATGCTTGCCTTCAGGCAAATTTCTCTAAAGCTTCAAAAGCAGGTGAAAGTTACGATCTAGCCACCATTTTAGATGGAAGTTTGGTACAAGCCCGTCCGGAATTGGCCGTTACACTGGTAGAAAATCACGATACACAGCCACTTCAGTCTCTTGAGCAAACGGTAGAGCCTTGGTTTAGGGCACATGCTTATTCCGTCATTCTACTTCGTGAAGCAGGTTATCCATGTGTTTTCTATTCAGATGTTTACGGTTCTGCCTATGTTGATAAAGGAACTGATGGAAAAGATCATGAAGTGACCATGCTTTCGCTGCCGCAGCTTCCTCAATTGCTGAGTTTGAGAAAAGATAAAGCGTATGGTTTACAACGTGATTATTTTGATCACCCAAGTTGCATCGGCTGGACCAGAGCCGGAGATGAAGAACATCAGGGTTCAGGTTTGGCAGTGATATTATCAAACGGTGAAGCTGGTATTAAACACATGGAAATCGGTGTACAATTTGCCGGACAGGTTTTTACCGATTATTTAGGTCATGTAGAGGGTGAAGTAACGATTGATGAAAATGGTTCGGGCGAATTCCGTTGCAATGCAGGTTCGGTATCGGCTTGGGCGGTTCGTGGCTAATATCTTAGCAGATTGAAATTGTAAAATTAGTTTTAAAATAAAAAATCATATAAATGGAAAACTTTGAATTAAACGTGGAAGGCTTAACTTATTCAGTAGCACCCCAGGATAACGGAACTTATAGAATTTTAAAGGGCGAAGAAAAAATAGGTGTAATCTATGCAGAGCCAGGAGAAGAAGGGATCGATTGGAAAACGCTTGATGATTTAGACACGCAATTAGTGGTAAATTTGGGTAAAGCGATAACAGATCATAACGCTTAAGCTTTTTCAACTTGTGAAGTCTAAAGGCCAGAAGTGTGGAAGGATTTCGCCAGTCCTAAATTAACTTGCGAAGTCTCGAAGGCCAGAGAGCGTGGAAAGACTTCGACAGTTTTAAAAATAAATCACTAAAAGACTGACGAAGTTTCCCCACCACACAGGCCACCTAAACTTCGTAAGTCGACCAACTTGCGAAGTCTCAAAGACCAGCAGCGCAGAAAGACTTCGACAGTTTAAATACGCATCTAAATTATTTGTTAGACTGACGAAGTTTTTCACCACACAAGCCATCTAAACTTCGTAAGTA
Source organism: Pedobacter sp. N23S346 (assembly GCF_048515415.1). Lineage (NCBI taxonomy): Bacteria > Pseudomonadati > Bacteroidota > Sphingobacteriia > Sphingobacteriales > Sphingobacteriaceae > Pedobacter > Pedobacter sp. N23S346. The sequence goes on along the minus strand of NZ_JBLYEE010000011.1, from coordinate 207,935 downwards.
AATCAACTTGCGAAGTCTCAAAGGCCTGGAGCGCAGAAGGACTTCGAAAGTTTAAACATGCATCTAAATTCGTTATTAGACTGACGAAGTTTTTCACCACACAAGCCACCTAAACTTCGTAAGTAAATCAACTTGCGAAGTCTCAAAGACCAGGAGCGCAGAAAGACTTCGAAAGTTTAAATACGCATCTAAATTATTGGTCAGACTGACGAAGTTTCTCCACCACACAGGCTAACTAAACTTCGTAAGTAAATCAACTTGCGAAGTCTCAAAGGCCAAGAGCGCAGAAAGACTTCGAAAGTTTAAATACGCATCTAAATTATTTGTTAGACTGACGAAGTTTCCCCATCACACAAGCCAACTAAACTTCGTAAGTCGACCAACTTGCGAAGTCTCAAAGGCTTGGAGCGCAGAAAGACTTCGACAGTTTAAATACGCATCTAAATTATTTGTTAGACTGACGAAGTTTCTCCACCACGCAAAGCCACCTAAACTTCGTAAGTAAATCAACTTGCGAAGTCTCAAAGGCTTGGAGCGCAGAAAGACTTCGACAGTTTAAACACAAGTCTAAATTCGTTATTAGACTGACGAAGTTTCTCCAACATACAGGCCAACTAAACTTCGTAAGTCGACCAACCTTATTTTACTGTCCAGTATGGCGATTCAGTTCTAGCGGTTGAAAGGTAAGCTTCGATTTTCTTTACAACGTCGGGATGAATTGCAGCCACATCATTCATTTCACTAATATCTGTGCTCAAATCATAAAGTTCAAGTTTATGTTTGCGCTTCACTCCCTTCCATTTGCCATAGCGAACGGCTTGTTCAAAGCCTAATTCGAAGAACTCCCAGTATAAGAAACGATCAGATTTTGGTTTTTCACCTTTAATGGTCGGCAAAATGCTTACGCCATCGGTACGGTAACCAGAAGTTTTACCAGCAAGCGCAGCGAAGGTGGGCATGATATCAGGAAAATATCCAGGAACGTAACTTGTTTTTGGTGCATTTTTTATAAATGGTGCCCAGGTAATAAATGGAATTCTGATTCCACCTTCATAAAGGTCTCTTTTGTAACCTTTCAACGGTCCGTTGGAATCAAAAAATTCTGATACAGCCTTTAACCTGGTAGTTGGTTCTGATCTTGGTCCGTTATCAGAAGCAAAGAAAACAATCGTATTTTTAGACAAGCCGCTTTTAACTAAATAATCCTTCACCTTTCCTACCGATTGATCCAAATAATGAACCATCGCAGCATAGATTTTCATATCCTCTGGCCAGTCTTTATCTTTATACATCGCCAGGTATGGTACTTCCAATGGAGAATGTGGATTATTATAATTTAGCATCAGGAAGAAAGGTTTATCATTTTGCTTTTGTGTTTTCAGATAAGCCAATGCCTCATCTGTACATATATTCGTTTCATAATAACCTTTTTGATCATTTTCATTTGACGTTACCGGCACCAGTTTACCGTTTATGATACGATGATCGGGCCAGTAGGTACTGGCATAAGTTGAAGGAACATTAATCAGCCAGCCCGAAAACTGATCAAAGCCTCTTTGCAAAGGCGTAGCCAGCGAATCGTAACCATCTACATGCCATTTCCCAACAAGTGAAGTCCGGTAGCCAGCATCCTGCATCAGGTTACCAATGGTATAATCATCTTTAGTAAGGTTCGCCCGATAGACTACGTTTTTACCCTTCTTCCCGGCAATTCCACCCTGATCAGTCGCATTACCTCTGATGGTGGCATGACCAGTATTTAAACCCGTGAGGATCGAACCCCGTGATGGCGAGCAGACAGGCGCACCAGCGTAAAAATCAGTAAAACGAGTACCTTCCTTCGCCAATTGATCAATGTTTGGGGTGAGAATTTTCTTTTGTCCGTAAACACCAACATCGCCATAACCTAAATCATCCGCCAGAATAAAAACAATGTTGGGTTTTTGTCCAGGTTTTGATTGTGCAAGGGTGATTCCACTCCAAAAGAGTAAAATACCTGCCATCAATAAATTTTTTCCACTCATTTTATCTCGTTAAAAATCAATCCAATTATCCCGGCGCTAATTGTAGCCGGGATTTTGTGTATATAAGCCAGGCGCGGTTTGAATTTCAGCGGCTGGTACCGGATAAATAATATAATTTGGTACTACTTCATTAATTTTTGTAATCGCATCGGCAGTCCGCCAGGCATTCATCTGCGTAATAGCTAATCCTGATCTCACCAGATCATTCCACCGAAGTCCTTCGCCTAAAAATTCCCTTTGTCGTTCTTGCATAAGAACTGGAAGGGTTACATTGGATAACGGCCCTACTCCTGCCCTTGCCCGTACTCGGTTTACAATGGCATCAACATCAGTCTGCGAACCGGGCGCCCCGCGAAGGATACATTCTGCTTTCATCAGTAAAATATCCGTGTAACGCAAAACTATAAAATTAATCGACCAGTCCCGTCCTGATAGTCCCCTTTTAGGCACATCAATATATTTTTTAATAAACGGACTTGGAGCATACGTCGTAGCTACATTAAAAGGATAGCGAACATCTGTTCCGCTTACGGTGTTGGTGGTATATGAATTCACCAGGCTTTTTGAAACCGGAAAAGTGCTTGCTCCATACCCATTTCCAAAGCTGTTGGAAATCCCATTACTCGTCCAATAGGCTACAGGTGCCAAATGAGAAGGAAAACCTGCACCATTTAAGCTCGAAGCAAACTGAATATCAAAAACCACCTCACTATTATTCTCATTAGTGTAGGAAAATATATTAGCATAATTAGCGCCGAAACTAAATGGGCTTCCGCTAATCACCTGATCGAAAAGCGCAGCAGCTTTATCATATTCATTGCTGTTTAAACCAGGGCCATTAATGCCGTAGGTTGGTCCGGATTTAGTTAAATAAACCAAACCGAGTAAACCCCTGGCTGCAGAAGCAGTTGGCCTGCCGAGATCAATACCCGTAAAAGTTGCTGGCAAATTGGTCGCGGCATACTGAAGATCTGATTCGATTAATGCATACACATCTGCCACCGGACTGCGGGGAATTGATGCAACTTCAGCAGCACTTTTTACATCTGAAATTAACGGCACTTGCCCGAAGGTTCTCACCAAAGAGAAATAGTAAAACGCCCGTAGAAAACGTACTTCGGCAGCATACCGAGTAGCATTTGCAGGGGATAAAACGCTCGACTTCGTTTCTAATGCTTCGAGTACGGTATTTGCGTTAAAGATACCGTTGAAGTTTGCCCGCCAGGCAGTAGTAATAAATCCGGTAGTGGTAATATTCGGCGTGAAATTGTTTATTCCATCCCAATCACGGTTGCCATCAGAAGTGGCATTGATATTATCGCTTCGCATTTCGCTTAGCCACAGCGCCTGACTTGGATAATTATTCAACTGGGAATATACCCCATTTACTGCCTGCAAAAAGTCGTTATTATTGGTAAAAAAGTTATCAGTCGCCAAACTCGATTCGGGCGTTTGATCCAACTGTTTTTCGCAGCTGATCAAAATCAGCATTAAAGAAAACAGGGTTAAATATATTTTAATTTTCATCTTATTCTATTCTAAAAGCCAATGTTTAAACCAATCGAAGCCGTTTTACTTAATGGCATCGAACCATAATCGCCAGATACCGCATAGCTGCTGTTTCCGCTTACGTTGGTGTTTTGTGCCTCTGGGTTTGCCCCACCTTTGTACTCATCGTGTGAAAAATAATTTTCCAGGGCCACAAATATTCTTGCAGAAGAGATCGTACGGGTTTTAAAAATGTGTTTTAAGTTATAGCCCAAAGTAATGTTCTACACACGGAAAAAATCGCTGGAGTAGACCCAATCCGAAGTCACATTAGGATAGGTATAATTGGTGGCCAATCTGCCTCTCGGTGCATTAGGATCGGGGTTAGCAGGCGACCATCTATCTCTCCACACCCCAAGTACATTGGCCGTAGTACTTCCGGAAAAGTCTATTGCCCGGCCCAGATAAGACAAGATTGAACCTCCATGCTGACCATAAAGCTGAATCCCAAGATCGAAATCTTTGTATTTGAAAGTGTTCGTCCAGCCCCAGGTATATTTAGGATTGGCTTGTCCGGCAACAACTCGATCGGCCGCACTGATCCTTCCATCCCCATTCGCATCCAGGTATTTTGCATCGCCCTCGCGTTGCCCGGAAACCTTTGCTACTGCAGGATTGGCAATATCTGTAGCGGTTAAAATCCCATCCGTTTTCGTAATATAATAACTAAACGCAGGAAGACCTTCCCTTAATAAATATGGTGCATTGCTTCCGCTGTAGGCAGATGCAATTTCTATATCGGCATGGCTTGGCCCAAGGTCTGTTACCTTATTACTATTGAATGCGATGTTGGCATTCATCGACCAGGTGAAATCTGTAGTGCGGATGTTTGTCGAGCTGAGGCCAAATTCCAAACCTTTGTTTACCACGGCTCCGATATTTTGAAGACTGCTGCTAAATCCACTTGCCGATAAAACTGGCAAATTCAGCAGGAGATCGGTATTCTTTTTATGGTAAGCATCGAAAGTGAAATTAATGCGGTTGCCAAAAAGTCCAAGATCTAAACCCAGATCATAGGTATCTGAGGTTTCCCATTTAAGCGCTTTGTTTGCGAGGCCAGAAACCACCTGTCCGGTTGCTGTAGTTGGTGTGTTTCCACCAAAAACGTAGTTAGAATTTATTAAAGTACTGATCGAATTATAATCACCAATATTATTATTACCAGATTTACCCCAGCTTAATCTCAACTTTAAATTGCTAATGGCTTTAACATCTTTCAGGAAAGACTCTTCCGAAATCTTCCATCCGGCAGATAAAGAGGGAAATGTTCCCCAGCGGTTTTCTGCGCCAAATTTTGAAGAAGCATCACGTCTGATCGTTCCGGAGAAGAGATATTTATCCTTAAAGGCATATTGTAAACGGCTGTAATAAGAAAATAAAGTATTATTCGAAGCGGTAGAAGTACCTGTTGTGGTCACTCCTGCTGCATTTGCAATCGCATTACTCAGGGTTTTAATGATATTATTGGCAAAACCTCCGGCAGTGGCCAGCCTCACTCCTTCCGAATGCACAATATTGTAAGATACACCTGCAATGGCAGAAATTTTATGAACGTCTGCAATTGTAGTGGTATAGTTTAAAGTATTTTCGTTAAGAAAGTTTTGCTTTTTGTTTACTATATATGCACCCGTTGAGTAAAGCCCGGGATTAGTGAGTAACGATGAGGCTACCCCTACCAAAACCTGATCTGAAGTATATTGTGAAGTATTTCTATCTATATTATCATAGTTTACAGTAGACCGTAATGAAAGTCCTTTCACAATCTGATAGTCTCCGTATACTGAAGCCAGTAACCTCGAAGTTTTGATTTTATTTATCGCCGTTTCGATATAGGCATAAGGACTGATGGACCTCGGACTCGACCAGGTGTAAACATTGTTGCCATAAGCGCCAGTATTTAACCCCGCCGAACTTTCTACCACAGGAACCATGGTGAGGGCAGTCATCAGCTGATTATCTTTTCCTTCAACTGGCGGCGCATTATTGATGGAATATGAGGGAGCGAGATTAAGTCCGAACTTTAATTTCTTGCTGGCATTTGCTTCGATGTTGGCCCTCAATCCGTAATTTTTATAATTCGAATTAATAAGCGTTCCATTTTGATCGAGGTAATTGGCGGAGATGAAATAACTCACATTTTCAGATCCGCCACTGGCAGAGATTTCATAATTCTGGTAAGGAGCATTTCTAAAAACGGCGTCTTGCCAGTCTACGTAATCCAATCCAGGATGCCCAGGTTGCGCCCATCTTGGATCGGTCATTACCGCTGTATTGATCGTCCCTGCTGGCAAACCAAGAATTGCTGCTTTTTCTGTATTGGTTTGTCCGATGGTGCGGCCAGGACCTGAAGCTACCCAGGCATTGTTGGCCAATTCGGTCGCTTGAGCCACCCATTCTTCGGCACTTAACACATCTACCTTTCTGGCTACAGAACTGATACCTGCATTGGCATTTATGCTAATCCGTGGTTTGCCGGCTACACCTTTTTTGGTGGTAATAATCACGACACCATTCGCCGCACGGGATCCATAAATTGCACCCGCAGCCGCATCTTTTAGCACCTGAACACTCTCAATGTCTTTAGGGTTTAAATTGTCCAATGGACTATTTGAAATTCCACCAGCTGCATTTTGACTGGCTACATCCAGTGGAAAGCCGTCTAGCACATAAAGTGGTTCATTCCCTGCGGTGATTGATCCCGCGCCGCGAACCTGAATGCTTAAACCTGCGCCAGGCAAGCCACTTTGTTGCCGCACCTGCACACCTGCCATTTGTCCGACTAAGGCCTGTTCAATTCTGGCAATGGGTTTTTCTTCGATTCCTTTAGTGTTAAACGTGGCCACGGCACCTAAAACATCACTTCTTTTTTGAGTGCCATAACCTACTACGATCACTTCGTCTAGTTTGCTTTGATCCGGATCGAGTTTTATGGCTAATGGCTGATCTTTAAATATAACTTCCTGTGTTTTATAACCGATAAAGGTAAAGACCAAAGTTGGTTGTTCTTCTGCTGTAATAAGCTGAAAGTCACCCTCATTATTGGTAGAAACGGCTTGTTTACTACCTTTAACCCTGATACTCACGCCAGGAAGCGGCTGATTTCTTTCATCAGTTACCTTTCCTTTGATAGTGGTTGCATTTGATACGGTAACTCCAGAAGTTACTTCCGCGTTTCCCTTATGATTAAAAAAATCGCGATGCATGCTGGAAATACCATTTGAAGAGAAAATGTGGTTTACTTTTAATTTTTCGCCGCTTCCCTTTGCTGATGTTTGAAATACAGTGGATATCAAAATAATCCCTGTGAATCCGGTGAGCAGAAAAGTTCTGGGCAAAAGTGAGCTATGAGAGTCCTTCCAGGACTTTCCGCTTATTTTCATAATTGATTAGGTTTGTGTTAATCATGAAATTGCAAAAGGATCAGCTACGATTAGCGATTACCCAACAGATTTCATAAATTTAACATGATTATTGAATAGCTTGACCGGATGCAACGCCAATTGATTTCCGGTTAATGGTTTTAATCTGGGAGAATGCAGTAATGCATTTTCCCTTTTTTTATGTTTAGTAATTATCTTTTTTTATGCTTCCTCCTTTCCAGATTATGCTGTATATATCAGCGTATTCATAACTAAATCTTTTAATCGCTTGTAGACTTACCTATCGGTTTTTTTATTTCCTGTTTTAGTTAGTGTCAAATATACATTAAGTCTATGTATTTAGTAGTCTTTATTAAAAAAAATTAAGCTATTTACAATCAATGATTTAATTTTTATTTAAAGAAAATAAGACTTATTTCTAACCCGCTCATTCCTAAATTTATGAGCGCTCTATGCTGATTAATTCGATAAAAATAAAACAATGTAAAGATGACAAGGGTTGGTATTACGGCGGTAAAAGAAATTGGGTTGGTGCATCAGCATGTAATTAACACAGCAACACCTATTATCAACCTGCTGAAACCAGATAAATAGCCTATGTTCGAAGATAAAATACGGGAAGCCGAAATCATATTTGAGGAAATAAAAAAAAATGCAGAACTCAGACTCGAAGTACTGAAATTAGATACGGTACATCATGTTGCCAAACTAAGTGCAAATCTAATCACCAACACTTTCACCCTGATTTGTGTCCTGCTGGCCTTCCTTTTTGGAACAGTAACACTCGGCTTTTTCTTTTCTGATTTGTTCAGCAGCTTTGCACTGGGCTTCGGTGGCCTTACCTTGTTTTATATTTTGGTAGCGATAATTGTAAACATGACTAAAAACAGTTTAATAGAACCTGGACTGATTAATTTTACCATTCGAAAATTTTTATCGACACAGCATAATGGAGACAACAAAGAGCAGGGACATTAAAGATATAGTGGGTTTCGATGAACGGCGGGAAGAGATAAAAAATCAGGTTAAAAAAAGCAATGAGCGCCTCCTACATTCGGTAAAAAAAATAAAATCTTTCGATCTAAAACCGATTAAAAATAGCCTTATAAAACCTTCCTGGCAGAGTGATCTCGAAGCAGTTGGCGATATGCGGCAGAAATTTTTGCCTAAGATGACTTCGAAACTTCTTAATGCTACTATCCTTCGGAAAAGTGGGTTCTTAAAACGAATGATTTTATCTACAGCAGCGAGCCTCACTGTTAAGAAAGCATTAGCAAAAAAGCGTACTAATCCTAAACCCGTTATTCAGGCACCCATAGATCGACCGCAAAAGCAGGTGGTCACTCAAAAACAGCCGCAGCCAGAAAAACAGCCAGAGCAGCAATCAGGAAAAAAAGTTAAACTTACTTTTAAAGGAATATTCGCTGTTTTAAAATCAGCTTTTGATGGGCTTATTGATCATAAGATTACCAAAATGAGTGGATCTTTGGCCTATTATACCGTTTTTTCTATGGGTCCTTTGTTAGTGGTGATCATTTCTCTTTTCAGCATATTTTATGAAAAAGAAGTGGCGCAGGGGAAAATTTTCGATCAGCTTAAAGGCTTTCTGGGAAGTGAGACTGCACTTCAAATGCAAGGCTTAATTTCCAGTGCAGCCATCGGCGATAAGGGAACAATTGCTTTTATTATTGGCATTATTACGTTGCTGGTTGGTGCTACGAGCATTTTTGCAGATATCCAGGATTCTATTAACACCATCTGGGGCATTAAACCCAAGCCAAAACGTGGCTGGCTCAAGTTGTTGCAGAATAGATTTTTATCCTTTTCGGTAATTGTTAGTCTGGGCTTTTTATTGGTGGTTACACTGGCCGTTACAGCCGTACTCGATGGCTTTAGTGAGCGCCTGCAAGCCAGGTTTGAAGGTGTATCTGTTCTGGTGTTCTATATCCTTAACCTGGTGATTACCTTTGGTGTGATTACAACAATTTTTGGCGTAATTTTTAAAGTGCTGCCAGATGCTGATATTAAATGGAAAGATGTGGTTTCTGGCGCAGCAGTAACCGGAATCCTTTTTATGCTCGGGAAATTTGGCATTTCATTTTATATCTCGAAAACGAATACCGGAGGAACTTATGGAGCAGCGGGTTCTTTGGTAATTTTATTGCTTTGGACCTATTATTCATCCATCATTCTTTATTTTGGCGCAGAGTTTACCAAATCTTATGCATTGGCTTACGGCTCCGAAATTCACCCTAATCACTATGCTGTTGGGATAAAAGAGGTGGAGACGGAATTGGAGAACAGTTCGCTGCAGCAAACGCAGGCCAAGTAAAGAGTTCATCATAGAATAAACTATTATTAAATATTATGAAATTTGCTGTGAGAAAAAAATATCTTTTCTTAAGTTTTATCCTCTCTTCACTTGTATTTGCAAGTTCGTTTTGCAAAGGGCAAAACACCGAAAATCGGACGGTTGATTCGGCCAAGACTATTCCCGATACACTGCTATTTAAGCTACAGTCGGCTCAGTCTGCCATTACCGAAATCAATGCTGTAAATAAAAAAGGGTATGATGTTGAAGGCATTAGAAGGCAAATTGATGCAGTAAAAGAAAATGTTAATCCTTTGGTGAAAGCTTTCAAAGCTAAGGATGATCTGGACACTAAAAATTTGTTAAGCTTCAACCTGATCCTGCGGGATGCAGACACAAAGCTGAAAGGCATCACAGCAATTCTGGTACAAAATAGCAATGCCCTTCAGAAAATGTCTGATCAGGTGGTAAGCGTAAGCAATGACACCCTGCTTAAGAATGATGAAAAAGGTCTACCAGGAAGTAAATTATATCAACCTCAAATTAATGAAATCAAATCCCGTTTGCAGGATGCCGGACAATTAACGGGCAAAAACCTAGAACAGGTTAACGTACTTTTAGCCAATGCATCTGCGCTTAATGTTATGGTGAACGATTTGCGTGCACAAACGGCAGAGAAATTGGAACTTTCAGGTAAACTCGCCTTAAGCAAACGCGATCCGTATCTCTGGGAAGCACCGCTTAGAAATTCTGCCAGTAATACAACAGGTAATCTCATTTCGGCTTCTTACCAGGGGCAGCAGCAAATTCTTAAATATTTTATTCATTCCACCTGGGATAACCGTTTGCTGGCCATTTTGATTTCTATAGCATTTTTTGTTTGGGTTCGTCGAAACTTCAGGAATTCAAAACGCGCTTTGGTTAGGCGCCAGCTGGGTGAAATTAAATTCGAATACCTTAAACCTCTACCGGTTTTCTCCACGATAATTGTATTGCTCAACATTACCCCACTTTTTGAGCCTGATGCCCCTTCCCTATACATAGAGTTAATCCAATTTTTACTTTTGGTATTGATGACGGTACACCTCTGGAACGTTTTAGAAAAAAAACAACTCCAATTCTGGATATTGCTGATCGCTTTATATACGGTATTGATTGTCGGTAATGCCGGCGTAGATGATACAATTCCATTCCGGCTGGTATTAATCGCCATTAACATTTTCTTCATCTGGATAGGCATCCAGCTTTTCAATAAGGTAACCTTCAAAGAATTTTCTAAAAAATATGTAAAGGCAGTGCTAATTGTGCTCCTGCTAATGAATGTTCTCGCAGTTTTATTTAATGTTTTTGGAAGAGTGGATATGGCTAAGGTAACCAGTGTTACCGGCGTAATCGGACTTATTCAGCTCATCGGTTTGAGTGTATTTATGCAAATTATGCTTGATGCACTCGATCTGCAAATGAAAATCAGCGCTTGCAATAAAGGTATTTTTTCGAGAATCAATTATAATAAAGCCAAAGAAAAATTTAAAAAAGGCCTTTCTTTTCTCTGTATTTTATTGTGGGTAATGGTGTTACTCATCAACCTGAGTCTGATTGGCGGACTATGGAGTTGGCTGAGCGAAGTATTGTCTAAGCCCAGGGTATTCGGCAGTATTCATTTCAGTTTTGGCAATATCCTATTTTTTGTAATTATCGTTTACATTGCTAATAAACTGCAAAAACATGTTCCTTTATTATTTGGCGAAGAACGCATTACCTTTAACGAAGGCAGCGGGCACAAAGGATCAAAAGTAGCATTGGTACGTCTGGTTATTATCGTTGCAGGTGTATTACTCGCTGTAATGGCTTCGGGGTTGCCGATGGATAAATTAACCGTGGTATTGGGTGCCTTTGGCGTGGGGATTGGTTTGGGGATGCAGAATATTGTAAACAACTTTGTTTCCGGAATCATTCTCATTTTCGAAAAACCATTCCGCATTGGAGATTACGTAGAACTCGCAGATAAAAAGGGAAAAGTGCGTGATATTGGCATCCGCTCGAGTAAACTTCTTACGCCTCAGGGTTCGGAAGTGATTATTCCAAATGGCGACTTACTCTCTGGCAGGTTAGTAAACTGGACGCTCAACAATGATTTCATCAAAACTGAACTTATTTTCAAAGTAAGTGCAGACAGCGATTTTGAAGCAATTAGCAAACTAATCACCTCAATGTTAGATGAAGCAGATAATACCGTTAAAAAATTACCTCCGGAGGTATTGCTTAACAACATAACCGCTGATAGTCTGGAGATTAAAGTATTGCTCTGGATTAATAATATCTATGTGGAAGCTGAATTTAAAAGTCAGTTTTTGCAACAGCTGGTGAAAAAACTTAAAGATGCCGAGGTGAAGATTATGTAATAAGTTGTAACCAATTCATTTTAGCATAAAACCTTTTCTAAATGTAGAGAGTTGTATGAGTGCGGGTTTCCGAACGACAAAACATATCTACAATGACAAAAACGACACTAAACGTTAATCAACAGCGTTATGAGCTGAACCTGCTTCCCTGGGTTTCGCTTCTGGATGCTTTAAGAGAACACCTTAAGTTTACAGGTACAAAGAAAGGCTGCGATCATGGACAGTGCGGTGCTTGTACCGTTATTTGTGATGGTAAAAGAATTTTGAGTTGTTTAACCCTTGCGGTGATGAAAAATGACTCTGAAATCACCACCATTGAGGGCATTGCCGGAGCAGATAAACTTCATCCTATTCAACAAGCTTTTATAGATCATGATGCTTTTCAATGTGGCTATTGCACCCCCGGACAAATCTGTAGTGCCGTGGGTATGCTTCAGGAAGGTCACGCCCATACAAGAGAAGAAGTGCAGGAATTAATGAGTGGAAACCTTTGCCGCTGTGGTGCAAATATAGGTATCATCGATGCCATTATGGAGGTTAAAGACGGAGGCACTCATGAATAATTTCGAATATAAACAGGCTGCCAATACTCACAACGCGATCGATTTAATTAATCAGGCTCCAGAAGCAGCGTTCGTGGCCGGAGGCACCAACATCATTGACCTTTGGAAATACAACCTCACTCATCCTTCCAGTCTGATCGACATTAATCACCTAAATGAAAATGCAGAGATTACAACTTTAGAGGATGGAAAAGTCCGATTGGGTGCAGCTGTTAAAAATGCAGACACCGCTTACCATCCGGTAATAGCAGAAAAATACCCTTTACTTTCAAAGGCAATTCTAGCTGGGGCTTCTGCACAAATCAGAAACATGGCCAGCAATGGCGGAAACCTCTTGCAGCGCACCCGTTGCTATTATTTTTATGACCCTGATGTGCCTTGTAATAAACGTGAACCTGGCTCGGGTTGTCCGGCCAAAGATGGTTACAATAGAATTCATGCTATTTTAGGAACAAGTGAAGAATGCATCGCCGTTTTCCCTTCAGATATGTGCATCGCGCTAGCCGCTTTAGAAGCAGTGGTTAGTGTAAGCGGACCAAATGGCGATCGCAGTATTGCTTTTGCAGATTTTCATCGCTTACCCGGCGATCGTCCGGATTTAGATAATACACTCGAAAGAGGAGAAATCATCACTTCTATTGATTTACCAGAGGAGGGTTTTTCTGATCATTATTCCTACTTAAAACTCCGTGACCGCCATTCCTATGCATTTGCACTGGTATCAGTCGCCACGGCATTTAAGTTAAATGGAAGCATCATTGAATCAGCAAGAATTGCTTTGGGTGGAGTTGCACATCAACCATGGCGGAGCATTGAAGCTGAAGCATTTTTAAAAAATAAAGAGGCAAATGCAGAAAATTTTGCTGCAGCAGCAGACCTCATTTTAAGAGGCGCCAAAGGATTTGGGTCGAATGACTTTAAAATCGCACTCGCCAAAAAAGCAATCATCAGGAATGGCTTAATGGCCTTAAATCCAGAAAGTCAGTTACCAGGTGCACGTCCATCTGCATAATATTTAAGAAACACATGAAAATGGATACCAATAAAAATGTAGGAAAACCGATTAGCCGTTTGGAAGGTAAACAAAAGGTAACGGGTACTGCAAAATACGCGGCTGAATACGAAGTTGACAATTTACTTTATGCCTATGTGGTGAACAGCACCATCACCAAAGGAAAAATTTTAAGTATTGATGTGAGTAAAGCTATGGCCTTGCCGGGTGTGGTAGAGGTACTTTCTCATGAAAACAGAACCAAACTGGCCTGGTTCGATTTGCAATATACCGATATGGATGCTCCCCCGGGAACAGTTTTCAAACCTTTTTACGATGAAAACATCCTATACAATGGCCAACCAATTGCACTTGTAGTTGCCGAAAGTTTTGAAATGGCTCGCTTCGCAGCTACTGAGGTTGCTTTCCAATATGAAGAAGAATCCTTTAAAACCTCTTTAAAAAGTAACCTTGACTTGTCGAGACCAGCAAAAAAAGGTTTTGCAACAGCGTTGAAACCACCTCCACCGCCACCAACAGGCGATTTTGAAAAGGCATACGAGAATGCAGCCGTGAAAGTGGAAACTACTTATAGCCACGGAACCGAACACCATAATCCACTAGAACTATTTGCAACTACAACTGTTTACGAAGGCGATGGCAAACTGACCATTTATGATAAAACGCAGGGAACCATTAATAATCAACTTTATGTTGCTAATATCTTCGGACTAAAATATAAAAATGTGCGGGTGCTAGCACCATTTGTAGGTGGTGCATTTGGTTCGGGGCTTCGTCCGCAGTATCAGTTATTTTTATGTGTAATGGCTGCGCTTCACCTCAAACGCAATGTTAAACTGGTTTTGGAGCGGAAACAAATGTTCTCTTTTGCACACCGTCCGCCGACGATTCAAAACCTACGATTTGCATCAGATATCAATGGCAAACTGACAGGATTGAATCATTCCTCAAAAAGTGAAACCTCTTCTTTTGAAGATTATTTTGAGCCGATTGCAGCATGGAGCCACAGGCTTTACCCTGCGCCTAACACCTTGTTTGAGCAGGAACTTGTTCCATTGGATGTGTACACACCACTGGATATGCGGGCACCCGGAGGCAGTACAGCTTTGCACGCCATCGAATGTACCATGGATGAACTGGCCTATAAACTGAATATCGACCCACTCGAATTGAGGCTGATCAACTATTCAGAAATGGATCCATCAGCAAAAAAGCCGTATACCAGCAAGGCCTTAAGGGCCTGTTACCTGGAAGCGGCAGAAAAGTTTGGCTGGGATAAACGAAATCCGGAACCAAGAAGTATGGAGCGCGGAAACAAACTGGTGGGTTATGGAATGGCAACCGGAATCTGGGATGCGTTTCAATTTCCCTCCCGCGTAGAAGCCATGATTACTGCCGATGGGAAAATGGTGCTCAATAATGCGGTTACTGATATTGGCACCGGAACCTTTACCGTGATGACGCAAATTGCGGCGGATCAGCTTGGATTAAATATGGAAGATGTTAATTTCCAATATGGCGATAGCAAAAAGCCATTCTCTATGTTTCAGGGCGGCTCTGCAATGACATCTTCTACCGGTGTTGCCATAGTAGTTGCAGCAAAGGAACTGAGAAAAAAGTTGTTGAAAAAGGCCAAAGAAATGACTGATTCACCGTTTAAAAAGGTTGAAGATGATCAGGTTACTTTCAAAAATGGAACGATTTTCTTAAATAATAATCCAAATGCCTTGGTCACTTTTAAGGATCTGATTGCCTTTAATAAAGGCAGGGCCATTAAAACCACCAATATGGGTAAACCCCATTTACTGAAACTTAAAAACTATAGTTTAGCCACCCATAGTGCATCTTTTGTTGAAGTTGAGGTTGATAAAGATCTGGGCGTAGTTACCGTAACCAGGGCAGTAACTGCAGTTGCCGCGGGGAAAATAATCAATCCGAAAACGGCTAGAAGCCAGGTTTACGGTTCAATGGTTTGGGGAATCAGCAAGGCGCTGCACGAAGAAACGATTATGGATCCGAACCTTGGGAAATACATTAACAGTAACTTAGGTGAGTATCATCTTCCGGTTCATGCAGACATTCAACAACTCGACGTCATCTTTGCTGATGAACCTGATGAGTTGATTAATGAACTTGGCGTAAAAGGCGTTGGAGAGATTGGCCTTGTGGGGATGCCTGCGGCTATTTCGAATGCTATTTTCCATGCTACAGGGAAGCGCATTTATAAGCTGCCCATTCATTTCAACGAGTTGATTTAAGTTCGCTACTGTATTCAACAAAATAATGATTAGAAAATTATCGGTAATAGTTACTTTATGCCTAATAGCATTTAATACAGCCGCCCAGACCGAAAATACAGGGTGGCTGTTTATTTCTCACACACAAAAACTCAATAAAAATTTTGATGTCTTAGCAGACTTGCAGTTGCGTTCCTCTGATCAGTTTAATGATTTCTCCGCATTACTTTTCCGTACGGCATTAAATTATAACATCAACAAAAAACATGCTGTCGCGTTTGGTTACACCTTTCTTGGGAAATGGGAAAGGGATGAAATGCAGATGAAAATCCTTACACCCGAGAATCGGATTTACCAGCAATACCTTTTTAGTTTCAACACCAGGCGTACAGAGTGGAATTTAAGATTCCGTTTAGAACAACGTTTTGTTAATCAGGAAGCTCGCACTGATTTCTCACAACGTGCTAGGGCCTTTATTGCTGCACAGATTCCGATCGCCGCAAATGCTGATTTTACCAAAGGCTTTTATGCAGGTGTGCAAAATGAACTTTTCCTCACCATTCAAAATAAAGACAATGTGAATGGGCATATCTTCGATCAGAATCGTTCTCTGGCATCTTTAGGTTAACGTTGGAGCAAAAAAATAGACACAGAGTTTGGCTACATGTTTTGGACACAAAAGGAAGAAGATCGTTATGCTAAAACTAATGTGTGGCAGTTGATGATTACAACAAGTTTTTAATTGCCCCTATCCGCCTGGCGGCACCTTTCCCCCAGGAGGGAAAGGGTGTAGAAAAAAAGCATTCTTTGCATCTCGCGATCGACACCTACTATTTCCATCCCACAATCTGCACCCTGCCATCCGGCATAGGAAATGATGAAAGGAGAAAAAGCCCCTATCCGCCTGGCGGCACCTTTCCCCGGCAGGGAAAGGGCGTAGAAAAAAGCATTCTTCGCACCTCGCGATCGACACCTACTATTTACATCCCGCAATCTGCACCCTGCTCTGCGGCATAGGAAATGATGGAAGGAGAAGCCGTTGAAATTTTTGCATCCACGTTCAAACATCCCAAACCCAAGGTAGCGCGAACGGCTCCTAAAACAAATCCCTTATTATAACCAAATCGAGCCCTTGTGCTACCGCCATTTAAATTTTGACGAGCTAATCCGACATCAGGTCCAAGCCTTGATTTTTTTGTTACTTTTTTGATCAAGCAAAAAAGTAAGAGCCCTTCGGCGGCCAGCCGAGGCAAGCCTGCGCAGCGAAAAAGCGGTTTGGTTGGTGAGCCACTAACTAAGGAATTGGTGATGGCAAAATGGTTGGTGAGCCACCAACCATGGGGATGATTAACATATAGTCACTTTACTACCCCATACAAAACACCCCAGAACTTCCCTCCAGTTCAGCTTCATTATGTGTAACCAGCAAAACTGTTGTACCCTGCGCTAAAAATAATGTTTGAAGTTTCTCCAGCAATGTACTTTTCAACTTTTTATCAAGTGCAGAAAAAGACTCATCCATTAACAGTAAAGCAGGTTTGGTAGATAAAGCACGTAAAATGGCAAGCCGTTGCTGTTGCCCACCGGAAAGCTGATTGGGCAAATTTTGGCGGAAGCTTGCCATTTCACCAATCGCCAATAACTGATCAATATATTCGTGATTCTTTGTTCCGAATTTCAAATGTTCTTCAACAGTCATGTTTGGAAACAATGCATAATCCTGAAAAACAAAACCGACATTTCGATCCTGAATCCGCTTCGAAAATTTTCTTGCGGAGTCAAACCAAACATCAGTTTTAAATTTAATTACTCCTTGCTCAGGTGTTACCAATCCAGCCAAAATTTTCAGTAAAGTGGTTTTTCCAACGCCCGAAGGACCGGTAATTCGCGTAATTTTTCCCGTTTCAAATTGGGTATTGATTTTTAAATCCTCCCACCCTTTGTAGGTTTTGATACGCTTAGAAATGTCTATCTCTATCATTCAAAAGGATTTTTAACAGCTTTTTTATTAAAAATAAAAACAGCAAGCACAATGGTAAAAGTAATAGCAAAAAGAATCAAGGCATAATAATTGGCGCTAGTGTAATCCATGGTTTCAACCGAATCATAAATGGCAATGGAAGCCACTTTCGTTACCCCAGGAATGTTTCCACCAATCATCAGCACCACTCCAAATTCGCCAAGTGTATGCGCAAAAGTCAATACCGCGGCAGTATAGACTGAAGCTTTAATGTTAGGCAATAAAATATGAATAAAGGTTTGCCAACGCGTTTTACCCATGGTGTAGGCCGCTTGCGCCAGGTTTTCTGGCAAGTGACCAAAGGCCGATTTCACAGGACTAATCATAAAAGGCAAACTGTAAATAACAGAAGCCAATACCAATCCTTCAAAAGAAAAAACAAGTTGAAGATTGAGGTATTCGTGCAACCATTTACCGAATCCATTATTCGGACTGAAAGCCAAAAGCAGGTAGAAACCTAAAACTGATGGTGGCAATACCAATGGCATTGTAATCAGCGCTTCCACCAGTATTTTGGGCATTGAACTCTTACCTGAAAGCCAATAAGCCACCGGGATTCCGATCATCAAAAGTATGGCTGTCGTAATCAGGGCAAGTTTTAAGCTTAATAAAATCGGTTCAAAATCCATTTAACTTTTCTCTACTAAAGGTAAATGATAGCCACTTTTGCGAATGATATTTCGGGCTGAGGGTGATGAAAGATATTCATAAAACTTTTTAGCTTCTGTCAACATGCCTTTTTTCGCATAAGCTAATAAAATTGCACCCTGCTCAATTTTTTGATAACTTTTAGAGTCTATCCTTGCCCATTTTAGTTTAGATTGATCCACGTTTTCATACAAAAATGATTCTGTAGTAAAGCCCAAACCAACAGCGCCAGTCTGAATGTAAGTATTTACCTGCGAAATGCTTTCTCCATACACCAGTTTTGAAGTTATTTTCTCCTTCAGTTTATAGAAGGCCAACGCTTCTTCAGCAGCTTTGCCATAAGGAGCAGTTTTTGGATTTGCAATGGCCAGCCGACCTACTGTTGCATCATGTAATGCATTTTGCCAGTTCTTTAGATCCACCTTTGCGTCTCCACAGATAATTAAACTGCCCAGGGCATAAATTTTTGGATTTTGCAACCCAAAACCTTTTGCATACAATTGCTCCGGAAATTCCGTATCGGCAGACAAAAACACATCATAAGGTGCACCATTCATGATTTGTGTGGTTAGTTTTCCTGAGGCGCCAACAATAGCTTCGATCTTTATCCCTGTTTTTTTATTAAAATCTGCCTGAAGTTTTTTGATTAATGTCTGTGCATTCGCCGCCACAGCCACCCGTAATATTTGAGCTGAAAGCGATGTGTAAGCAGTTATGCAGAAGAGCAAAATTAATATCTTAATACCAAGGGGATTTCTCATGAATGAAAACTTATCATAACCATTTTACAAAAGGCTAATTTAGCTAAATTAACAAGGAAATGGCATTTGGGTTTGAGTGAATTCCAGAAAAACGGCTGTAAAACAACTCTATAAAATCGATCCACAAAAAAATTAAAACAATCAGCGCAGGTATTGTTAATAGTTGTAGCGGGTGGTACGCCCATATTAAAATATAGTGGTTAACTTGCGTTACCCGAAAATCATCCTATGAAAGAGATTGTAGATATTATAAAAGCATACGATAAGGCCAGAAAAGAAGGAAAAAAAACAGCTTTAGCCACTGTGGTTAAAGTGGAGGGATCTTCTTATCGCAGGCCAGGTGCCAGAATGCTCATTACCGAAGATGGCATTTTAACCGGCGCCATTAGTGGTGGTTGTTTGGAAGGAGATGCACTAAGAAAAGCGCTAAGTGCCATCCACCAGCAAGAAAACAAATTAGTCACCTACGATTCTATGGATGAGGATGATGCGAAATTTGGGGTACAACTCGGTTGCAATGGAATTGTTTATATTCTTTTTGAACCAATTTTCGATAATTTAAAGGCAAATCCGATCGCGATCTTATCAGCATTGGAAGCTAAACGCGAAAATGCGGCTTTGGCAGTATTATTTTCTTTAAATGGAAAGAAGCAAATTGGAACCAATGCCCTGGTGACACAAAATGATCAACACACCCATCAGGAAAATGAGATTTTACCTCTTTTCCATCACGACCTTCAACAAGTTCTGAAAGCTAAAAAATCTACTTTTTTAGAATATTTAGTTGATGAAGAACCTATTCAGGTATTTCTGGAATTTATCAGTCCGCCGATTTCGCTTATTGTTGCCGGTGCCGGAAACGATGCGCAACCACTTGCAAACTTTGCCGATTTACTCGGTTGGAAGGTTATCATCGCTGATGGCCGACAGACACATGCCACCAGTCAGCGCTTTCCAAACGCCAACCAAATTTTAGTTACCAAGCCTGAGCAATTGCTTCCGCAGGTTGAAATTGATGGAAATACGGCTTTCGTTTTAATGACGCATAATTACAACTATGATCTTGCGCTACTAAACCTTTTGTTGCCTACAAACGCACCATATATTGGTACTTTAGGTCCGAAAAAGAAGCTGATCAGAATGTTGGACGAATTGAACCTGAATACAGAAGAAAACCAGTTGCGTATACACGGACCTATTGGATTAGATATTGGTGCAGAAACTGCTGAAGAAATTGCAATATCTATTATCGCAGAAATTAAGGCTGTTTTATCTGGCGCATCTGCAAGGCAATTGAAAAAGAAAAATGCGCCGATCCATGTTCACGAAACTGAAAATAATTGATGGATACCGGAATCATCATCCTGGCTGCAGGAAATTCCAGTCGCCTTGGTCGGCCAAAACAGCTGTTGGTATTTAAGGATAAAACCCTGATCGAATGGACGATTGATGCCGCTTTAGAAACCAATTTTAAACCAGTTTTGGTGGTTCTTGGTGCCTTTGCAGATCAGATTCAGGAAAAATTACCTCCAGATTTACCATTTATTGTAAATGAAAATTGGGCGGAGGGAATGGTATCCAGCATCGCAGCAGGCGTAGCCGAAATATTAAAGCATGCACCAGAACTGGAAAACATGATCATTACCGTTTCCGACCAGGCATTTATCAATGCCACGGTTCTTCTAGCCTTAGAACAAAAACAGATCAGCACAAAAAAAGGTATCATTGCAAGCAGTTATGCTAAAACAACCGGTACCCCGGCACTGTTCAATAAACGGTATTTCCCTCAACTTTTATCTCTAAAAGGAAATAACGGAGCAAAATCACTATTAAAATTACACGATAATGATGTGGAAACAGTTGCATTTGCGCTGGGTAATATTGATATTGATACCGAAACCGATTACCACAATTTAATAAACAATTAATGATAGCAGATTCGTTCGGAAGAGTTCATGATTATTTAAGGATATCTTTAACCGATAACTGCAATTTCCGCTGCTTTTATTGCATGCCAGAGGAGGAATACGACTTCACCCCTGCTTCCAGGTTAATGCAAACCGACGAAATCATTAAACTTGCCAAAATTTTTGTAGAGCAGGGTGTAAAGAAAATCAGGCTTACCGGTGGTGAACCTTTAGTTAGAAAAGATGCCGCAGCAATTATTTCCGCATTGGGAAAACTACCTGTAGAGCTGGTGATCACCACTAATGGAACCCGGATTGCAGAAATGCTTCCTACCTTAAAAGAGGCCGGAATAAAAACCATCAACATCAGTCTGGATACCTTACAGCCAGAGAAATTTATGCTAATTACCCGTCGGGATGTTTTCCACCAGGTACGCAGCAACATCGAACTCTTGCTTCAGGAAAAAATTACCGTCAAAATTAATATGGTGGTAATGAAAGGTTTGAACGATGGCGAGATCAAAGATTTTATCGAATGGACAAAACATAATCCTATAGAAATCAGGTTTATTGAGTTTATGCCGTTTAGTGGTAACAAATGGACGAGTAATAAAATGTTTTCACTTCAGGAAATTCTAACAGAGGTTGAAAAAGACTTCATTATTTTGCCTGTAAAAGGTGCACCTCACGATACGGCTAAACATTTTATGATTCCAGGGCATGAAGGCTCTTTCGCCATTATCAGCACCATGACAGCGCCTTTCTGTAGCACCTGCAACAGGATGCGTTTAACCGCCGATGGAAAACTTAAAAATTGCTTATTCTCCAATGGGGAAACCGATTTACTTACTGCCTTGAGAAATAATGAAGAGGTACTTCCCCTAATTAAAGCCAACATTTGGGATAAGAAAAAAGAACTTGGCGGTCAATTGATTAGTCATTTTGAAAAGCTTGATGCCGAGGCCATTAATAACAGGAGTATGATCACAATTGGAGGATAAATGATTACCGTAGACCAAGCCAAGCAGATTATCGCCGAAAACATTACCCTTCTTCAACCCGTAAACGTACCGCTTAATCTAGCCGCCAGACATACTCTGGCTGCCGATATTTACGCAAAGTTTGATATTCCCGCTTTCAGGCAATCATCTATGGATGGTTATGCGATCAAATTTGAAGAATCAATAAAGACATATACACTAGTTGGCGAGATGGCTGCTGGCACCAATCAATCTTTAACCATTGGAAACGGCGAAACCAGTCGGATTTTTACAGGTGCACCACTTCCTGAAGGCGCAGATACGGTAGTGATGCAGGAAAAAATTTCCCGATCGGCCGATCAGATTACGATCGAAGATCCTAAAGCTACGATTGGATTAAATGTGAGAGAAAAAGGTGCTGAAATTAAAGCTGGCGCACTTGCTATGCAGGCAGGAAGCTTACTCACGCCGGCAGCACTGGGCTTTCTTGCCGGAATTGGCATCAGCGAAGTCACTGTTTTCCCCATGCCTAAAGTCAGCATCATTCTCACAGGAAATGAATTACAACAACCAGGGAAACCCTTGGCTTTTGGGCAGGTGTATGAATCCAATTCTTACTCACTTTCAGCCGCATTAAAATCTGAAGGCATTTTAGATATTAATTTACTTTGGGTAAACGACAATCTGGAATCATTGACTGAAACACTTCATACTGCAATGAACGAGAGCGATGTTGTGCTATTAAATGGAGGAGTAAGTGTAGGTGATTATGATTATGTGATTGCTGCCGCTGAGAAATGTGGCATTGAGCAGAAGTTTCATAAAATAAAGCAGAAACCTGGAAAACCATTATATTTTGGCACAAAAGAACAGAAACTTGTTTTCGGCTTACCTGGCAATCCATCTTCTGTTTTAAGTTGCTATTACAACTATGTTTTACCAGCAATTAAAGCTTTATCAAAGCAGCAAAGCAGTGTAAAAGAAGTTGAAGCAAAACTGGAAATTGACTATGAAAAACCCATCGGACTCACCCATTTTTTGAAAGGAATTTATGCAAATGGAAAAGCAAAACCATTAAATGCGCAGGAATCGTTTCGCTTAAGTTCTTTTGCCCAATCTAATTGTCTAATCCGCTTAAACGAAGACCAACAATATTTTATGGCAGGAGAAAAAGTAACGGTGCTGTTGCTTCCTGAATAATATTAAGTATCAAGTAGTGAGTAGTAAGTATCAAGTAGTAAGTATCAAGTATCAAGACAAAAATTTGTAATGAAATACCTATTCGCCATTCTAATCTTATTTTGCATCAAAAGCCAGGCACAGGAAAGCAAACAATTCACGGTGGAAGGAAGTGTAAAGAAAAAACTAACTGTTGATTTGGCTTCGCTTGCCGATTACAAAATGGTAAACATGGATAGCTTAGTCATTTATAACCATTTGATGCAACGCAAAAGCAGCATCAAAAACATTAAAGGAGTATCCTTAAAAGAAATTCTCAGCAAAGTAGAAATTAATGAGGTTTCACCAAAGAAACTAAGCGAATATTACCTGGTTTTTACGGCTACGGATGGCTATAAAGTAATCTTCTCCTGGAACGAAGTCTTCAATTCAAAATCTGAAAACAATATCTTAATTTTGACTGATTTTATTGCCGATCCTGCGAAAGCAGAAAAAGGAAACATTGCCATGATTGCCACCTCTGATTTGGCAACAGGCAGGAGATTTGTTAAGGGATTAACTAAAATAAGTATTCTTAAAGCGAACTAATATGAAATTAGAAATCATCAGCTTTGGTAAAATTTCTGAATTCATCGCGGGACAGGAAATTGAAGTTTCTGAAATTAATGACACCAACCAGCTCCAACAATATTTAGAAACATCATTTCCGCAATTATCAGGAATGAAGTATAAGTTAGCGGTTAATCAAAATATTATTCAATCAAACCAACAACTTACAGAAAACGATATGGTGGCCATTATGCCGCCATTTTCGGGAGGTTAATTCAATGGATCAGGAGCGATACAGCAGGCAGCTAATCTTAAAAGGATTCGGATCAGAAGCACAACAAAAACTCAGTGAAGCCCGCGTACTGGTGCTTGGTGCTGGCGGTTTGGGTTGCCCGGTATTGCAATACCTTGCTGCAGCAGGCATTGGCACGATTGGGATGGTGGATGATGATACGGTCTCACTCTCAAATCTCCACCGACAAATTCTTTTTGATACCAGCGACATCGGCAAACCTAAAGTTCAGGTCGCCGCGAAAAAACTACGGTTGATGAACCCTGATATTTCGATTAAAGATCATCACATCCGCCTGAATAAAAATAACATACTCAACTTACTGGAAAGTTATGATCTGATCATAGATGGCACTGATAATTTCGAATCACGGTATCTAATTAACGATGCCTGTGCACTACTTAAAAAACCCTTGATATTTGCAGCGGTTTCGGGTTTCGAAGGTCAGCTGGCTATTTTTAATGTGAAAGATAAACAAGGAATTGCCACGAATTACCGCGACCTCTTCCCTATTCCTCCAAAGGCTGGTGAAGTTCAAAACTGTGCAGAAAATGGCGTTTTGGGCGTGCTACCTGGAATCATCGGCACCATGGTTGTAGCAGAAACGATCAAACTGATTACCGGAATTGGCCAGCCGTTAATCAATAAACTATTTCATTATCATTCGCTTACCCATTCACAATATGAACTCAACATTTCAGCTGGCAGTAATTACGATTTACCAAAAAGCAAAGCCGATTTTTTAACGATGAATGATGATCAATCTGGTGCTACGGCATCCATTTTCGAAGAGATAGATGTAGAACAAATGCAACATTTACAAGATCAGGAAGCAGCCTTAGTAATCGACGTAAGGGAAAAACACGAGTTCCCAATCTTAAATAAAGATATTTATCAGCAGGTGCCAATGTCTGAGTTTAGCGCTTTTCTGCAAAACAATATCGAAGCCAGTAAGATTGTACTGCTTTGTCAGCATGGAATCAGAAGTGTAGCTGCTGCTGAATTATTGCATGAAAAATATGGCCACATGAAGAAAATTTATAGCTTGAAAGGTGGCATTTCGAAATGGAGAAATCACTTTCTAAAAAAATAACATGAGTGAAAAGAAAATAAAAAATATTTTTGTAGCAGGTGCAATTCATCCGGCTTTTATCGCTGAAAGCATTGCAAAACACGCTACAAAAACTGCTATCGGTGGGCATAGTATATTTATGGGCCAGGTAAGGAGAGATGAAATAGATGGAAAATTTGTGGCAGCCATCGATTATACCACCTACGAAGAAGTAGCCTTAACTAAAATGCACGAAATCAGGGAAGCGATTTTTGAAAAATATCCATTAAGCTGCATGCATGTACACCACAGTTTGGGCAACATAAAAGCTGGTGAAATTTGTTTGTTTGTATTTACTTCCTCAGCACATCGAAAGCCAGCCATTGAAGCCTGTAACGAATTGGTAGAGCGAATTAAGGCTGAATTACCAATTTGGGGTAAAGAAATATTTGAAGACGAATCGCACCAGTGGAAGGAAAATATTTAATATGGTAAACATTACAAAAAAGTCAAATTCACTAAGAATTGCCATCGCCACCGCTACAGTTAAGGTTTCGAAACAAGAAACGATAGATGCAGTGGTCCAACGGAAAATACCTAAGGGCGATGTTTTTGAATTTGCCCGTGCGGCAGGGTTATTTGGTGTTAAAAAAACAAGCGATGTCATCCCGGATTGCCATCCGCTTCCAATCGAATTTACTTCCATTACTTATGAAATTGAAGGTTTAAACATCATCATTTCTGTAGAAGTACATACCATTTACAAAACCGGAGTCGAAGTGGAGGCCATGCATGGTGCATCTGTTTCTGCACTTACCATGTACGATATGCTGAAACCGATTGATAAAGGAATAGAAATTCAAAATATTCGCCTGCTTAAAAAATCTGGTGGAAAATCTGACTTCAAAAACCTTAAATTTCCTGAATTGAAAGCCGCAGTTGTAGTGTGTTCGGATTCTATTTTCGGGCAGATTGCTGAAGATTTTTCAGGCAAAGCAATTATGGCGAGGCTGGAACAATTTGGGATCGAAACAGAAAAATACGCAGTTGTTCCTGATGAAGTTGAAGCAATTAGTAATACCGCAACAGAACTGTCTCATGGTGGTATCAACTTGCTTATTTTTACAGGAGGAACAGGTTTGTCCCCTAGAGATGTTACCCCCGAAGCCATCAGTCCACTTATCGACCGCCAAATTGATGGAATCATGGAAACTGCCAGAACATATGGACAAGAACGCATGCCTTATGCGATGTTATCCAGAGGTATCGCTGGTTTTATTGGCGACACTTTGGTATTAACCTTTCCAGGATCTAAAAATGGTGTAGAAGAATATATTGATGCATTGTTTCCCCAGATTTTACATCTTTTCAAAGTGAATAAAGGTCAGAAACATTAGGATAACAGAGGGTTAACTTGCTAATTTTCAACGGGAAAGAGCGCGGCAGAACTTCGCCAGTTTTATCAACCACCCCCTCTAAACGCTACAACAGGATTAAATCAACTTGCGAAGTTTCAAAAGGAAAAGCGTGGCAGAACTTCACCAGTTTTATTGAAACTAGAGTCTACTTGCGAAGTTTCAAAAGGAAAAGCGTGGCAGAACTTCGCCAGTTTTATTGAAACTAGAGTCAACTTGCGAAGTTTCAAAGGAGAAAAGCGTGGCAGAACTTCGCCAGTTTTATTGAAGGCTTCAAGTATTTTGAGAAACATTAAGAAATTAAGGTAAATAAATCCATACTCAAAGTCTTAATGCCATAATGTTTCGATTGAATGATTAGGTCGTAGCATCTCGCTACGACCAGGGCTAGCCAATAAATTTCAAAAAAATTGTAGAAAGCCTACTCATAAATGTATCTTTGTTGCAATTGAAGCATTCAGGTAAATCATATCGCAAGGCAGTACTCACCCAAATCTGGGCGTTTCTGTTATTGATATTGTTCACCAATGCCCTATTAATTCAGGCGCTTCACTCCCATGATCAGGATCCTTCCGATCATTGCAAATCCAAATCAGAGCAGGTACAATCGATCACTCAATTTAAAGTAAGCAAAGTAAATTGCAAACTTTGTGAAGTAGTAAAACATCAATCTCATATTTATACACTTCCTAGCACCTGTGAAACAACCTTGGTAGTAAATGAACCATCTGAATACCAATTTAGTTATCTGGGAAAACACCCTGTTGCCTATATTCTTTCTGCGGCCAATAAAGGTCCGCCAAGTGTGATCGCCTAACTCCTTAGCGAGTCTCTTTTCTTTCAACATCGAAGATCTTATTTACTGTATCCCGCCTGCGGTGTACAATCAACTTATTTTATTTTTTTATGCTTCAAGCCATTTCGCTGTCCAAAAATTATGGATCGTATCAAGCCCTCAATCAATTAAATCTAACCGTTAATCCTGGGGAAGTATACTGCTTACTGGGTCAAAACGGTGCCGGAAAAACCACCACTATCAACTTATTTTTAGGATTTATCGAACCCAGCGCTGGAAAAATTCTGATCAATAATGAAGAAATTTCTGCAAGCGATGATCAACGAAGAAAGCATCTCGCCTATATCCCTGAAGTAGTAATGCTTTATGGAAACCTTTCTGCCATAGAGAATCTGGATTACTTTTCCAAACTCGCAGGTTTTAATTATAGCGAGCCAGAACTCGTGAAGTTCTTATCCAACTGTGGTCTACAATCAGCCGCACACCATAAACATCTGGCAGGCTTTAGTAAAGGCATGCGCCAGAAAGTAGGCATTGCCATCGCAGTTGCAAAAAACGCAAAAATCATTTTAATGGATGAACCCACCAGCGGACTTGATCCAAAGGCTACAGCAGAATTTACCGAACTGGTGAAAAAGCTAGCTTCAGAAGGGAAATCCATTCTGATGGCGACACACGATATTTTTAATGCCGTGAGCCTGGGCACACATATCGGCATTATGAAACAAGGCGAACTGATTCACACCTTATTGGCGAGCGAAATCTCAGCTACAGATCTTCAGGAATTATACTTACAAACCATTTAATCAAACATTTTTAATGTACCAACAATATAACGCCCGCTGGATATGGCAGGCAATTTTCTTTTTTTTAATTATCAACACCATCAGTATCACTGCTTTTGCTCAGGTTAAAGTCTCTGGAAAAGTAACTGATGCACAAGGAACAGGCATCAACAAAGCCACCATTAAATTTAAAAGCGGTAAAGATCAACTGAACCTGAGCAGCGATTCAACAGGAAACTTCTCTATTGTGCTACCAAAAACAGCCACCTATACCATCACTGTTTCGGCGATTGGCTACAGCACCTTTTCTAAAAACATCCCCATTAATGGCTTGGGCGAGTTCAACCTCGACCCTATTGTTCTGGCAACAGCCAACGAAGAATTGCAAACTGTTGAAATTGTGGGCACAAACGGCAAAAAGTATTATGGAAACTACTCTTTTTCAGCTACAAAAACGGCTACTTTAAACAAGGATATTCCGCAAGCCATTTCTTCTATCTCAAAAGAATTAATTGCCGATAGACAAGCGGCTGTATTGGCCGACGCTGTTAAAAACGTAACCAGTGTATCTCAGAGCAGTTTTTACAACCAGTTTTCCATCCGTGGCATTAATCAAAACGAAGAGGGAACGATCATCAATGGCATGCGTACCCGTCAAAATTATTTCAATCAGCCACTCACCAATAACCTCGAAAGAATTGAAGTAATAAAAGGTCCAGCGAGTGCTACTTTTTCCAGTGTAGACCCTGGCGGGAGTATCAACCTGGTGACCAAAAAACCACTAACAGAAGACCGTAAAGAGATCAGCATTTCTGGCGGAAGTTTCAGTACCGTTCGTGGTGCACTGGATTTTACTGGTCCTATCAACACCGAAAAAACCTTATTGTACCGGTTAAATGTAGGTTACGAAGACAGTAAAAGTTTCCGTGACCTGCAATTTAGAAAAGGTTATATGATTGCCCCATCTTTTTCTTATATCCCAAATGATAAGACTAGCTTAAATGTGGAAATGGTGTTAAACAACAGCAATTCCAGACTAGATCGCGGACAGGCAATTTTCGGTGCTATAGCTGGGCAAACAGACTTGAACAGTACTCCTATCCGGTTTAACATGGGCGCCAGCAATGATAAGTTTAATACACAAGACCTCATGCTGATGGCGAATTTCGCCCATAAATTTTCTAAAAATATAGCTTTCAATGTGGCCTATATGCAACAAAACTGGAACGAAGATCTTCTGGAACACCGCACCAATAACGCCTTCGCAATTGATGAGAATAATCAGCCCATTCGTACCCTGGCAGGTATGATCGCCGTTCAGCGCCAGCAAAAATATTCAACAGAAAATATCAGTTCTTATTTTAATATCAATGCAAATACTTTTGGCCTCGAGCATAAACTGGTGGTGGGCTACGATCGCATCAATACTCAAAAATTAAGAGGCGGCGGAATCAATACTGCTCAGGGCTATCGCCTAAAAGATGGAACAATTGCAGCAAGATATGATGTTACTAAGAAAGATCTATATCAGTTTCGTGTAATTAACGGCGTAAATGCCCCTCTTCCGAATGTAGAGCATTTTAACCTGGCTAACCCAACCTACACCTTAAAAAACCTGAGCGATTACGTGTTTACGAAAGTAGAAATACCACCTTCGTATTACCTCATTAACGGTGTTTATATTCAGGATCAAATCAAATATGAGCAACTTACCTTAACCTTAGGCTTGCGACAAGAATGGTATGAAGATTATGGCAATTACAGGCTTACCAACGAAACCAAAATCAGTCAGCACAAACTCTTGCCGAGGTTAGGAATTACCTATGCCGTAAACAGCCACATTAACGTTTATGGTACTTACCTCCAGGGTTATCAACCACAGGGCAATACTTCCAGTTTAGTAATTGTGCCACCACCCGCAGGTACTAATTTTAAACCGTTGGAAAGTAACCTGAAAGAACTTGGTGCCAAATCTGAATGGCTTGGAGGCAATTTGATGGTAAATGTTGCCCTATTCGAAATTAACCAGAAAAATCTGTTAATGAATGCCAACGATCCGCTGGATGTAAACCGTTTAATTGAACGCGGTGCACAGCGAAGCAGGGGAATTGAGGTAGAATCATCGGGTTTCATCAAACCAAACTGGCAATTCAATGTGGGTTACAGTTATGTAGATGCCATTGTTACTGATGATTTTAATCCTTTAGTTGTGGGTGAACGGGTGCAAAACACCCCAAAACACAGCGCCAGCTTATGGACCCGTTATGACTTGCAAACCAGAACATTAAAAGGACTTGGTTTTGGTGCAGGCCTGCAATATAGTGGGAACAAACTTCCCTTATACATCAGAGATTTTACCCTTCCGGCTTATACTGTTGTAGATGCGGCGATCTATTATTCACCTGCTGCATCTAAAGTTCAGCTGGCCATGAACATCAACAACATCCTGAACAAAACCTATTGGGTTGGCGCACAAAATTATTTACGCCTCTTCCCGGGTACGCCCAGAAATGTAATGTTTAATGTAACCTATAGAATATAATGCCGAAAATAACTGTTACAATCGCCAAACAAACCTACAAATCTACTTTTGGTAATCAGGCAACGTTAGTACTCACTATTTTATTGGGGCTTTCACTCTGTTTGGCCACTTATGTAGGCTGGCAAAATTTTAAAACACAAAACAACCAACGCTTGCATTATAAAAATTTAGTACGGTCACAATGGCTTTCCAAACCAGATAAACACCCGCACCGGATGGCCCATTATGGCTACCTTGCTTTCCGCGAAAAGCACGAATTAAGTTTCTTCGATTTCGGGATTGAAAGTTTCGCTGGTGTTTCCATATTTCTGGAAGCCCATAAGCAAAACACAGTAAACTTTAGCGAGGCCGGTTTTTCTAACGGAATGTTGCGTTTTGGTGAAATCAGCATTGCGATGGTGTTGCAGTTATTGGTGCCACTGCTCATCTTTTTTCTGGGTTATAACAGCATTTCCGCAGAGCGGGAATCAGGAACACTTAAAATTTTGCTGTGTCAGGATGTAAGTTGGAAAAAGCTACTTTGGGGCAAAACATTTGGAATTATTGGCGTGGCCTTAACCATTTTTATTCCACTCATTCTACTTACCATTCTGCTGTGGGCATCTTTAAGCAATTGGGAGATCAGCATGGATGCAGCCTTGCGCCTTTTAATTCTGATTACCAGTTACTCGGTTTATTTTTTCGTGGTTTCGGCCATTACCGTATTGGTTTCAGCATTTCAACGCAGTTCTAAAACGGCATTGATTACACTGCTATCCTGCTGGATATTTTTTGCCGTGCTCATGCCAAGAATCGTTCAGGCCATGGGTTCGAAGATTCACCCTACGCCATCAAAAATTGAATTTGCTGATGCCATTGCTGCCGACATTCGAAAACAAGGTGATAGTCATGATCCAAACGATGCACATTATGCAGCCATCAAAGATTCCTTGCTTCGCAAATACCAGGTAACTGATGTAAAAAAGTTGCCTTTCAATTACGGTGGATACATTATGGCCGAAGGGGAAAAAATTACCTCGAATATTTACAGCGATCACCAACGCAAGCTAAACGAGACCTTCGAGAAACAAAACAGCTTTACCGTGTTTGCAGGTTTGATTAATCCCTATTTATCCTTGAAACAGATTTCGATGGCATTAACCGCTTCTGATTTTAAGACTTATGTAGATTTTCAAAACCAGGCTGAAGCTTACCGCTACGGATTGGCGCAGAAAATGAACAAACTTCAAATTGATAAAATCAGTAATATTTCTCCGGGTGAGCATGAAAAACCTTTATCCATCAGCAAATCTAACTGGGCCCAGCAGCCAGACTTTAATTACAAATTCGATCCCTTAAACCACGTTCTGGCGCACGAATCGCTATCACTGATTTCCATGCTAATCTGGTTATCCGCAATACTTTTCTTGCTTCAGTATGCATCCAAGTGGACTAAAACAATATAAACAAATGAAAAAAAGCACTTATCATTTAGAATTCAAACTTTTCTTCAGAAATTACTCTGCCTGGATCGGCATAGTTGTATTGCTCCTTACTGGCTTTGCAGGCTTATATTTTGGAAAAACCTTTATTGCCAACCAAAAGGCCGTGATCGAAAAGGCAGCGGTATTGCAGAAAAAACACACACTTGAAAATATTGAGCACTTTAATAAAGATATCGGACTGATTTTCTTTCACAATAAATTTTCTTCGGCGAACCTGCCAGATCAATGGGCGGCATTTGCCAATGGCCAAAGGGATGTAAATCCATGCCTCATCTCGGTTACGATGCTCGCAGTAGAAGGACAACTTTACGATACCGATATTACTAATCCGGTGAGCATGCTTCTGGGCAATATGGATCTTAGCTTTGTTTACATTTTTCTCTTCCCGCTGGTAATCATTGCTTTTACGTACAACTTAATTTCCGAACAGCAGGAAAGTGGCGTATGGTCGTTATTAAAATCGCAAAGCAATGAACTGTCGAAGGTAATCTGGCAGAAATGCTTAATCAGAATTGCAGCTGTTTTTGTTGTGGCATTTTTACTTCTCTTAGTTGCAGTGATTTATCTCGAACTGCCAATAGACACTACTTTTTTTGCAGTTGCAGGGTTGATTGTGCTCTATCTTGCCTTCTGGTTTGCAGTTTCCATTTTTATCATTTCTTTGGATAAATCTTCGAGCTATAATGCATCGGCACTCGTGGCCATTTGGGTAGCCATCTGCATCGTGATTCCCGCATCTTTAAACCTTTTACTTACCCAAAAGTATTCGGTACCAGAAGCCTTGCAAAATGTAATTAATCAACGAGAGGGCTACCATGAGAAATGGGATATGCCCAAGGAAGTGACCATGAAACCATTTTTCGAGCACTATCCGCAGCTAAAAAAATATCCTTTCCCGGCAGATAAAAGTTTCAGTTGGTTCTGGTATTATGGCATGCAGCAAATGGGTGATGATCAGGCATTAAAAAGCAGATTGGCTGTTGCAGATAAACTCGCTGCCAGACAGCAATTTACCAATATAGCAGCCTTGTTTTTCCCTACCATTCAAACGCAACTGGCGGTGAATGAGCTGGCCGGATCTGATCTGGGCGCACACCTGGAGTTTCAACAGGCTGTTAGAAATTACCATGAGCAAATCCGTTTACATTTTTATCCTGCTATTTTTCAAGAGAAAGATATTGCATCTACAGATATTAAAACCGTCGGATTGAAAGCTTTTTCATCAAGCAAAGTTCACGATTGGAGCAGGTTGCTTCCACTCCTAATCTGGACATTGGTTTTATCGACAATCGCATTCAGAAACTTCAAAAGTAGTTCCCTCACCAGAAATGTACAGGCATCTTAATTATTATACTGGATTCCCTAATCATTTATCGAAACATTAAGGCATTAAGACTTTAAGCATTGACTTATTTACCTTAATTCCTTAATGTTTCAAATTACTGGAAACATTTAATAAAACTGGCGAAGTTCTGCCACGCTCTTTCCCCTGAAAACTTCGCAAGTTAACCAGGGCAATGGTTGTAACATCTCGCTATAACTACATTCAAAATCAAGCGATTTATATCGGCCGGATCACAAAACCATAACTGTACGATTTGCCCATAAACCTATACTCATTTAATGGTTTAGCACCCCAGGAATTTAATCCACCAACTCCCCTTTGAAACAAGTCGACCGCCAGGATCGAATCTGAATTGGGAACAATATCAGATGCATGTTGCTGTTTTTTCGTCAACCCAGGATCCAGGTCTTCCGGCAGGTTATTCGTGGCACTAACCGAGAGCGGCTGCAAACCAATAATCTCTACGCCCTTACCTTCTTTATTTAACAATTTTAACCACCGGGTATCCGTTTTATTTCCCGATTCTTGCGGACGATAATACGGATGAAGCTGATCCTTTACCTTCCCGTTCCATATTTTCATAAAAGCATCAGCATTTCTGTCGATATAATTTTCGTAAGGTCCGCGGCCATACCAGGTAAATTGATCATGATCGCCAGATAAGTTCATCAACATGCCGAATTTCACCATTTCTGGAAGATCATCTGCCAAAGCCTGATAAGCAGCCTCTACGGTTAAGCTTCCATCACCATTTACTGTATAAATAAGGTTTACTGCGGCTTCAATGCCACGAAGTTTGGCTGCATATGAAATGGAAACACCCTGATCGCTCTTTTTTGTTCCCTTGTAATTGTAAATCACATTGTATCCGGCAGCTTCCCATAAGCGTAAGCTGCGTTGTGCACCTTCACCAAATTCATTATCGGTTGGTGCACGCCAGAAATTAAGACGAGGCAACTCATTAAAAACGTTTTTCCCGTCTTTACTCATTTTAAGCAAAGCCTGACCATTCTTTTGTGCAAATTCATACTCCACCAGATTGGCTTTCACAATGATTTTCTCTGCCTTTTCCGCTGTTGTAACCTCCCCTGCTTTAGTCTTTACAGGTTCAAAATAACGATTAGATCCAAAAGCAAATTCCTCTTTCGCTACCTCGAAACCAGCAGGAATGAATTGATCGGCTTGCCTGGTATAGGCAAATACCTGAAGAAAATACTCTACACCGGCTTGCTTCTGCATCTTGGGTAATTTGAGTTTGATATCTTTTTTAGCATCTGCTGGAATGATCGCATTAAATTTGCCCTGCGCCACTTCCGCTCCGTTCTTTAATAAGACCCATTTATAATCGTAATTTTTAGAAGTTAAATCTGTAAACTTAAAATCATTAATCACAGTAATTATTCCATTCGAAATGTCTTTTGGTTTGAAGATAATATTCTGATAAACCTTTTTAACAATATGTGTATGTGGCAAATATTGTTGATCTGGCGAGATAATCCCATCCATACAAAAATTCTCACTATTCATTTTCTGGTAACCATTTAAGTCGCCACCATATGCCCAATAAGTCCTGCCCTGCTCATCAGTTGATTTAAATCCGTGGTTGTACCATTCCCAGATAAAGCCACCCTGCATATTTTTACTCGATCGCATCAAATCCCAATAGTTTTGAAAGTTCCCCATACTGTTGCCCATGGCATGTGCATATTCGCACATAATGAAAGGGCGGCCGAGGTCTTTTTTAGCATCCCGTGTCATACTCTCCCAAGATGGATACATGGGGCAAATGATGTCTGTATTTCTATCTTTTTGATGCGCCTGCTCATATTGCACCGGTCTGCTCGGATCCCTTTTCTTGGCCCAGTCATAAAGGTCGAAAAATGCTTTTCCATTGCTGGCTTCATTCCCTAACGACCAGAAAATTACCGAAGCATGGTTTTTATCCCGTTCCACCAAACGCACCATCCGGTCTAAATGTGCATCATGCCATTCGGGGAAATTTGATACATTCTCGGGGCCATAACCCAGGCCATGCGACTCCAGATTGGCTTCATCTACCAGGTAAATTCCATATTGATCACATAATTTATACCATAAAGGCGGCTGAGGATAGTGCGAGGTACGAACCGCATTGATGTTTAATTCCTTCATTAACTGAATATTCCGCATCATCACTTCTTTAGAAACTACCTGCCCGGTTTGGGTATTAAACTCGTGTAAGTTTACGCCTTTGAAATAAATTTTCTTCCCGTTGATAAAAACCTGTCCATCTTTAATCTCAATTTTTCTAAAACCAATTTTATGAGAGGTGGCTTCAATCACCTCGCCTGCGCTGTTTTTCAACACCAAAACCATGTTATATAAATTTGGTGTCTCGGCTGTCCATTTTAAAGGAGCAGGTATCACACCAGCTAAATTGAGGTTAACTTCCTGTTCAGCAGGGAGCGCTATTGTACTTTGCTTTTTAAAAACCGGGTGATTGGAATTGTCCATTAATACCACTTCAATGGTTTGCTGTTCGGCCTTTTTGCTGTAATTTTTCAAAGTAAGATCAACATCAAACAAGCCGTTTTTGTAAGTCACATCCAGTGTTGGATGAGCGAAAAAATCGAGGATTCGGGTTTGAGCTGTGCTATATAAATAAACATTTCTGTTGATGCCGCCCATGCGCCACATATCCTGATCTTCGAGATAATAACCATCGCTAAATTTATGAACCTCGCAAGCCAATGTATTCACACCTGGTTTTACGTATTTTGTGATGTCAAATTCTGCCGGACTTTTTGAGTTTTCCGTATAACCCACCTTTTGTCCGTTCACCCAAACATACATGGCATTTGTTCCACCCTCAAAATGGATCATCACCCTGCGCCCTTTCCAATTTTCATTCACGGTAAACTCCCGGCGATAGGCACCTACAGGCGAATCATCACGATCGATAAGAGGTGGATTGGGCTTAAAACCAAACCCCTCACTTACGTATATCGGGGTGCCAAAGCCATTAAATTCCCAGGTGCCGGGAACAGGCATAGCGGCCCATTGTTTATCATCAAAATCCGTTTTAAAGAAATCTTTAGGGGTTTGCGCCACCTTCGGCACCCATTTAAATTTCCAGAGGCCGTTTAAAGATTGGTAATAACCGGAAGATTGATAGTCGTTTTTTAGCGCCAGATTTTGGTTAGCATAAGGGATGGAGGTAGCACGGGTATTTTCCTTATTAATGGCATAAACCTTCGGATTTTCCCAATCGGGCGTTTCCTGTGCGTAAAGATTAATGCTGATGAAAAGCAGCAACAAAATCAAATATTTACTCATTTGCTGGAATAGTTTTAAAAGCTGAGATCTGAATTTTTATTTCATCCCAATATACACCGGATGTTTCCGACTTCTAACTATCCCTTAAAAAATGGCAAAATCAAATCAACATTTGTTAAAATATGGTATTCGAACACAAACAATCATTGCGCTGATTCATCACTTATTATTGAACCAGCGCAATAAATTTTACTTATATTTTTTTATCGCCTTCGCCATCCGGGCGGATGATTAAGCGTAAAGTAGGATCATTGGTAATGAAACTCCACAACCAATTGAAAGCCAGTTTTGCCTTATTCCGGAAACCAGCAATTGGAATAATATGGATGAACAACCAAACCAGCCAGGCAAAAAATCCCCTGAAAAATCCCTTCGGAAGATCTACCACCGCTTTGAATTTAGCAATAATGGCCATAGATCCTTTATCATTGTATTTAAAAGCTTTCATGGGTTTCCCATGCGCTACTGCCAGCAAGTTTTCGCCAAGCAAATCACCTTGCTGAATGGCCACTTGTGCCAGCTGTGGATGGCCGTTGGTAAATGCCGCATCAGTAAGTTGCAAACATTGATCGCCTATGGCATAAACACCCTTAACTCCTTCTACCTGGTTAAAAGCATCAACCAAAACGCGTCTTCCCTTGCCAACAGCTTCTTTTGGCAACCCTGGTACTTCGCGGGCAATTACACCCGATGCCCAGATTAACGTCGCAGCCTCTATCTCTGTACCATCTGAAAGTGACACCACATTACCATCGTAATTCTGAACCAACTTACCCAGCATAATTTCTACACCCAGATTTTTAAGCACTTTAATCGCCTCCGCCTGACTTTTCTGACTCATCGGCGCCAGAAGTGTTTGCAAACCATCTACCAGGTAAATTTTACCCAAACCAGATTTTGCTTCCGGGTAATCTTTTTTAATAATGTGGCTACCCATCTCGGCCATCATACCTGCAAGCTCCACTCCTGTTGGTCCGCCGCCAGCGATAACGATACTCGAAAGTCTCTTTTTATCAATGTCCTGATCAGATCGAACCGCTTTTTCCAGTTGAAGAAGAATGTGGTTCCGCATCCGCAACGAATCATCAATACTTTTCATCGGCAAGGCATGTTGCTTAATTTGGTCATTCCCGAAGAAATTAGTTTCCGTACCCATGGCAAGCACCAATACATCATAATCCAATACGCCATTATCGGTTACTACCTGCTGCTGCGCAGGAAGAATTTCTTGCAATACGCCCATAAAAAAACGGGTATTCCTATTGTGGAACATCTTGCGAAAAGGATAGATAATGTTAGATGCTTCGATAAAGGCCGTTCCCACCTGATAAAGTAGTGGTGGAAAGAAATGATAATTATGCTGATCTACAAGAGTAACCTGATGAGATGTGCTTTTGGATAGCTGTTTAGCAAGATTTAGTCCTGCAAAGCCTCCGCCAATGATGACAACTTTTTTCATAAAATATTTTTAATGCGATTCGCGACAGCGTTAAAATTGTGTAGATTAAATAAACACTACCGCCCGTTTTTTTCCTGTTACCAACAGAACAAATTTAAAGGGATAAAGTTAGCATTTATTCATTTTATCCGAAGCGGATGGAAGAGAAATACTGGTGTCGATTAGCTTATTGCTAGCATTGCTAAACTTATCGGCAATGGAAGAAAAAAATCTACCACCTAAAAAATGTAAGGCTCATAACTGTAGCATACTTAATTAGCTTTGATGGTATCTTTTTAACTTATATTTTCTTAAGTGCATTAGGTGATGAAAAAATGCATTGAATATTTCATTCAAGTTGAAAAATAAAAATTTGTTTGTAACCAATCCCCTAAAATAAGGTTTCTGCATCTTGCTGCGAAACGATAAAATCTTTTTTGTAGCGTGCGCCAGAATAGCTTTTCGCCATTATATTAAACAGTTTTTCAGCTTCTGGCGTAGCTAAGAATAATTGATAAGGCTGATCAGAAAAGCTTAGGCATAGATGGATAATTAAAATTAGCCCATTGGCGAACATATTTCAATCAAAAATCCATCTATATCTTTTACGTAAGCAACAACTTGTCCCCAGGGTTTAGTTATTGCTTTCTCTACCCCAATAGCTCCTTGTTTTATTGCATCATCATAAACTTGTAATACATTTTCAGTTACAAATCCAATTTCAATACCAAAAGGTTTTCCTTCTGGTGTGCTCTCAATAAAACCATCAGTAAGATTGGTTTTGGCCAGATTAACTGTTGCAAAAGATAATGTTGTTTCGCCAGTATTTAATTCTCCATAATCATTATCCGGAGTAATAAACTTTCTTTTAAACCCAAAGGCATTTTCATAGAATTCGATTGATTTAACTACATCCTTTACATAAAGAATAGAATAAGTGAATTTTATCATGTTGTTTTAATTTTGTTCTTAGTAGTATGTAAAGGTATACAGTACAATTTGAACCGACCTTGAAAAAAACGACAAAATTAAAGTTGTGATGGAGCAATAACTATGTATTTAAAAAAAATAGATTGTCATTAACCTACTTAACCCACTGGTTGGTGGCTCACCAACCAGCCTAAGTTATATTTCATTAATCCATTACAACTGAATCTATATGCATGAATTTTTCAAATACTACTTTCATGATAATAATTTAATTAAATTTGTATTATGAAATTTGTATTGGACGTTAAAGAAAGTAAAGTGGCAATGTTGATGGCATTACTGAATGACTTGCCATATGTAAAAACTAAACCGCTAACTCCTTATAAAGCAAAAGTACTAGAGGATGTTAAAGAAGCTGTGGATGAACTTAATATGGTGCTATCTGGGAAATTAGAAGCCCGTAATGCAGATGATTTATTGAATGAGCTATAAGGTTCAATTTATTCCAAAATTTGAAAAGGAACTAAAGCGCCTTACTAAAAAATTTCCTTCCCTAAAATCGGACTTTTCAGCCCTTTTACAATCTTTAAAAGAAAACCCAAATCAAGGCACATCCCTTGGAAACGATTGCTATAAAATTCGTATTGCAATAGCCAGTAAAGGAAAAGGCAAATCTGGAGGGGCTAGAGTAATCAGTTGCTTCAAGATTGTACATGGAACGGTTTTCTTACTAACTATATTTGATAAAAGCGAACAGGAAAATATTCCTAATAAAGAGCTTAAAGAGCTTCTTAAGTTTATTGATTCATATTAACACGTAAATATCTCCTATGTCTCACCAACCAGCCTAAGTTTTATCTCTTTAATCTGTTAATAACTATGCATTTACAGGCATAAGTTTTCTGTTGGTGAGACACCAACCGATAGAAAAATGGTTAGTACAAATATATTTCTCCTCATTCTCGGTGCACCCTGCAAACACATTACTCATCTCCCCCCTTGCTGCTCTCTATCCTGAAATTTACCTAGTATTGCCCTTGGCCTTCTACCTATATCTAACCTTAACATCCCGATATAATTTTAAAAAACCGAAAGTAAACAACTCCTATTTCCGTTTCTTTTTAGGCTTTAATTTATTATACCACATGATAAACCCGGTAATGGGCATTGCGGCACAGATTAGCGAAACGATGAATGCAAAAACCTTGGTCGGTATTCCGGCAAAGGCACCAGTATGCAGGTCATAATTCATGCTCCTGAACTTTTCGCCCCCATTAACATTACGGTCATTATATCGCATCAGTAATTTCCCGGTATTACGGTCAAAGTAATACCATTCAAAAAGGTGGGTTCTATTTTCAGCTAGCCTAACCTGTACATCCAGCGGATCAGTATCTTTTTCCCTGAAACGGATAGAAAATACATCCGCCTGTGGGTATTGTTTAAGCAGCCCCGCCACTACAGCATCAGTAGCAGCAACCGGATAAATCTCATTCGACGTAGATTTTGGAATTTCTCTTTTTTTAATTGTTTTAGCGCCATTTGCCAGGAAT
Organism: Pedobacter sp. N23S346; assembly: GCF_048515415.1. Lineage (NCBI taxonomy): Bacteria > Pseudomonadati > Bacteroidota > Sphingobacteriia > Sphingobacteriales > Sphingobacteriaceae > Pedobacter > Pedobacter sp. N23S346. The sequence goes on along the minus strand of NZ_JBLYEE010000011.1, from coordinate 167,468 downwards.
TGCACGGTGTTATCAGCCCATGGAAAGGCAAACACCAGGCCAGTAACCGTAATCAGCATGGCCGGAATAAGGATATAAAAGCCCAATATATTGTGTAAATCGAAATTCAATCTTTTTAAACCTACCCCAGATTTGAAGAATAAATTCCTTTTAAATGCCCTCACGCTCCATTTTCTCGGAAACCAAATGATAAAACCGCTTATCAGTAAGATGAAAAAGCACAGTACAGAAATACCGGTGAGGGTTGTGCCAAGCGCATCACCAAGTAACAGGTTCATGTGCAGATTCAGCATCAACTGAAAGAATTCGTTTTTTGTGTTCTCCACATGGATAATCTTACCATTGTGTGGATTTACGTAAACCCTGAAATAGTATTTGTATTGATTCCAATAACCGATGGCTTTCTTATCCGTAAGCGAAGCACGGAATACCCAGCTTCGGTTTTGGTGCGGATAAATTTCTGCTCTCGAGATTTTGATACCAGGCCCTAGCGACTTTTGGGCAATACCTTTAAGTTTACTAAAACCTATTGTTTTGGCATCAGGAGCCGGGGTAACATAATACCTGTCGTGATAAAAATAGGCTTTCAGCTCATCTGAAAAAACGGTAATACATCCCGTCAGACTCACGATCAAGACAATCAGGCCAGTAATGAGGCCCAGCCATTTGTGGATCCAAAAGAATAGCTTACGAAACATTTCTAAAAGTTATATGATAAATTTAAACTCATCGTAGCGCCGTTGCCACGCACATATTCAGCATCTATTGCACGATATTGACTTACCACCGGATAATAAGAATTGTTCAGGAGATTCTCTACACCCAACCCGGCCGACCATTTCTGACTGAAACGATACGCCGCAGAAAGATTAAACAGACTCACCTCTTTCACCTCCCCTTCGCTGTTTGCAAAAAGCCCGTTGGCCCGAACATCAAAGCGATCGCGGCTGCCCGTATACACCCAGAATAATTTCAAATCCAATGCAGAAACCGGACGGTAGCTAAGATAAGCCGTAGCCTTTGGTGGCGCAATGCGTAGCCCGTTCATGTAAACTTTATTTCCATTAGCCTGCTCTGCACGCCCTTCTACATAAGCATAACTTCCACCCAGCATCCATTTCGTGCTTAGGTTCAAATCTGCCGTAATCTCATATCCCTTAATCCTTTCCGGTTCACGCTGAGGCACAAGAAAGCCGCCAACATCTACCAGGTTAGCACCCAGTTTAGAGGTACTGATAAAATAGGCCGCAGTTAAGTTCAGTATTCCAAACCTGCTGCTAAAACCCACTTCATAGTTATTGGTGATGATTGGATCTGTGGCAATACTTTCCAGGGTACTGCTGGTGGCAGTTCTTAAGATCCGGCCCAGTTCATTTATTGCGAAGCCCTGAGAAAAACTAATAAAGGGATTAAAAATCTCATACTTATTGTACCGGAGACCAGCATTGTAGGTTGTTGCCTGATAAGGGATCTCGCCACCGCTAACTGGTATGCTCCCCTGGCCATTTGGTCCCCTGGCAATAGTATTAAAATCTTTCACTTTCACCCTTGCATTTTCATACCGGATGCCAGCCTTTAATATAAAATTGGTGAGGATATCAAATTTCATTTGCGCATAAGGTGCCACATTGAGCATGTTCATATCTGGAATATAGACCCGTCCGTCGGTAAGTACCTGATTGGTACGATCGTTTAACAGATCAAGGCCATATGTTAATTCTCCGTTGCCCATGCTTCCGGCCTTCCAGGGTGTATTTAACGTTAATCGTACGCCTTTTTTGAAAGATTGTATTTTGGTTTGTCCGGGTCCGAACCAGGCAGTACCTTGCGCAACATACCTGTTCATAGAAACAAAGCCGTTATAATATGCCGAAACATCAAGTGAACTTGATAACGGTAAAGCGTTATGATGATAGGAAATCAATGCATTATGGTTATAAGGTGTTCCCGCAGCCTCACCCGGATCTATACCTTTCTGCCCGATGGAAGGTGTGACACCATACTTCCCTGTTACATTAACGTAATCAGTGTTTTGTACACTTCGGAAAAGATTATAGGAGGCCACAATTTCGCTATGTTCGTTAGGTTTGTAAGCCAGTTTTAAAAAGGCATTATATAAGGCATTCTCACCAAGTCCATCTGGCTGCGCATTTACATTACCCTTTGCATCGCGCTGTACGCCAGTATAGTTATAAGTTCCATTAACCACATAAGAAAACTTGTTGAGTGTTCCGGTAAAAGTTTGAGAAAAACGATAGCCCAAAGTATTTGATGGATGAGCAAGATTGCCACTCAAACCCACGCTCGTGGTTCCGCCAATCGTTTTATCGCCAGAAGGCTTTTTGGTTATAAAGTTGATGATTCCACCAGCAGAACCATTCCCATAAATGGAGGTTGCTCCTTTTATCACCTCTATTCTTTCAATAACCGATGGATCTAGCGTTCTAATGTCTCTGCTGCCATTCATTAAAGGAGTTGATTGCGGAATTCCGTCAATTAATACCAATACCTGCCTGCCCCGCAGCGTTTGACCAGCATTCGTAGCCTTATTATTAGAAGTTCCCAACCCTGGCACAGTATTCCCCAAAATTGCAGATACAGATGGATTTACATTTAACTGCTCTTTCACATCGCGGGCATTTAAAATGGTTACAGAAGAGGGTACATCTTTCAAACTTTCCGCTTTCCGCCCCGCAGTAACGATAACCTCATTAAGGGCATTACCAGGCTGAAGTACAAAGGAAACATCAAGTGTTGAATCTCCGGCTAAAACAACCTCTTTAACCAGTGTTTGATAGCCCACCAGACTCACTGAGAAACGGTGCAGTCCGGAAGGTAGATTTTTAAGTAAAAACCTGCCTTCGTTATTAGAAGAACTATTTTTATTCCCAGAGATACTGATTGTAGCATTGGGTAATGGTTGGCCATCTACATCAGTAACTAAACCGGATATTGCAGCAGTGCCGGTATTTTGAGCAATAGATTTTAAAGGTGATATTGCAAGCGTGAATGCTGCAAACAAGCATAATAATCCAATAACTTTCGCTTTCATGAACAGGGGATTTTTCGAATGGCATCTCAGATGTAGCTACACAGATACCGAGTAATTAAACTTAAAAATTAGCCGCAAATATATCCTTATTTAGACTGAATACTAATTAATTGTTTAATTTATTCAATTCTCCCTTATTATACTTCTCTAAGCTGAGATAGCTATAAACTGAAATAATAATGAAATCATGACTATTAATTTCGCTAAAACAAAACCCTGCTAATCTTGCGATTGCAGGGCTTTGAATGTTTTGGATTGTAATAATTGTTTAGTTACTTTATCCTATTATTTCATTGCATTATTTACCGTTTGGCTGTCTACAAACTGCTCAAAGCTGATGATTTTTCCTTCTTTGAGCTTCCATATATGTGCAACTCTGGCCTCAAAAGCCTTTCCGGTAATGATATATGTTCCGGTATAAGTACCAAAGGCCACTACCCTATCGTCATTAGCAACATAATCTTCAGGAGTAAATTTGTAGTCGATCCATTCGCTCCCCAGCCTGCTGAACACATTTTTGGTAATATCTTCCAGCCCTATATACGTTCCGGCGTAAGGAAAGCCTTTGGCTTCAGTCCAGCTGATGCTGTCTGATACATATTTAGCCAGGTTTCTACCGTTTTCTGCTGAAGTTTTACCTTCATAAGTGCTTTTTACAATTTCTAGATTTGTCATCTTGTTATGGGTTGAAATACAGCCCGAAGATGCAATAAGCACCAACAGACAGGAGATAAATTTTAATTTTACCATTTCATTTCTCCGGTATTTACTTTTGCTCCAATCTGTAGAGCAGTTTCAAAAGTAAGGTCTGGGTATTTTGATTTTATAGTTTGGATTAGTTCTGCTGATGTTTTGTTAGTTTTCAGCGCTTGCTCATAAAATTCGATATAGCTTTTGGTATGTTGTACTGCAGAAATATCGAATGGGGAATTAGAGTTGGCATGCGCAGGAACTACAATTTCTGGATGTAATGCAGCAATTTTATTTAAAACATCAATCCATTGCTTGCGTGCCTCAGAAGTTTGTGCATCGGCCATCCAAAGGTTAAAGGTAGTACCAAACACGTTTATTCCACCAACAACTGCCTTGATAGAAGGGATCCATACAAATGTTTTAGCAGGAAATTCTTCCAGTCCGATAATCTCTAACTTTTGTCCCTCGAGTTCGATGCTGGTACCTTTTAGCACCTGCGGAAGAGTCACATTGGAGGTAATTGCTTTGCCTAATCTCTCGCCCCAGATCTCTAGTTTCTTCTGTGCGGTAGCTTTGATAGATGTTACTGTGGCAGGTGAGGCATATGCCGTAACTTCAGGAAAATATTTTTTGAATACTTCCAATCCGAAATAAAAATCGGGGTCGGTGTGAGAGATGTAAATTGTGGTTAATTTTTTACCTGATTCTTTTATTTTCTGCGCTACCTTTTCAGCATCTGCCAGGGTAAACTGTGCGTCGACTAAAATGGCATCGGTTTTTCCGGAGATGATTACAGAAGCCACGCCAAAGCTATTTTCTGATGCGTTGTAAACTTCCAGTTTTAAATTGCCTGCTTCAATAGTTTTGAAGCTTTGTGCCTGTGTTTCCATTTGAGTTAAGATTAAAGTAGTTAGTAATACGATTGAACTTATTTTTTTCATGATCTGATGATTAAGATGATGAAGCAAAGTTATTCACCCTTTCGGAGGAAAGGTTTAAACTAGTTTAATAAATAAAGTTCGGCTTTATCTTTTTAGTGCAAGCTTTTTTCGGATCTTGCTTAAGAAAACATTGGTGATGCCCAGGTAGGCGGCAATCTGGATATTTGACAAACGCTGGATGAGCTGCGGATATTTCTCTGAAAATTCTTGATAGCGCTGATCGGCAGTCTTGCTCAGGTTGTCGATCATTCTTCTTTGTAAGGCAACATGTGTTTTTTGGGTCATCACCCTGAATAGCTTTTCTATTTCAGGCAGGTTTTCATAAGCGAAATCCTTGTTCTTTTTAGAAATTAACAGCACTTCACAATCCTCCAGCGCTTCAATATAAAGTTGAGAAGGTGTTTCATTGGTAAAACTATCTATATCGGTAACCCACCAGTTTTCGATCGCGAAATAAAGGACTTGTTCAAAGCCATTTTTATCAATATGATATACCCGCAAAAGGCCCTTAACAACAAATCCTTCAAATCTGCACACTTCGCCTTCACTCAATAAAAAATGTTTTTTTTTGATCAGCCTTTGCTCAAATAGTCCGCAAAATATCGCTGTTTCGCTTTCTGAAAGCGAGATGTGCTTTTTGATATTCTGCTGGAGAAGTAGTGTCATTTTTAATTGATAATTAGCAGCTTGCCGAGACTAAATTACAATTTTTTGCGGACTCAAAATCAGTGCATTGACCGAATGGGGCTACGAACACAAGAAAAAGCTTACCCGCCATGCAGAAGAAGATGTGAATATTTAAATTTAGAGATTGCTTGTTCGACGTTTTACGCTTTTGATTGATGAAATAAAAACTAGGTTGGTTGGTGAGACACCAAACCAGTAGGTTAGAATAATTGCCAATCTTCGTGTTCTCGGTGATTTTTTCTCTTTCCATCTGTGGTTAAATGGAATCAAACAGAATTATTGGTGGGATAAGGGATTTTAGACATACATTACCATCTATCACTAGCAAAAAAAACCATGCCTGTAAATTTAATGGTATGAGCAGATTGACGAGATAAAACTTAGGCTGGTTGGCAAGACACCAAAACCATTAGGTTAATCTTGTTGGGATTCTAACTTCTTTTCCCAGGTAAATTAATGCCCAAAAAGTCTGTAATTTTCCTCTTCCATAGCAATCCAGCCCAACCAGTAATCAATCCCAGTTTTTCCTGCACCAGTTGGATCAATCTGAAAAAAATCTGGAATGATTTCAAAATTCTTTCTGGTTTTTAATTCCTGTATATAATGAGTAAAACATTCCAGTAATTTAGGGAAAGAAGAAAAAATAATTTCACTCAATCCTTCCAGATCTCCGCCGTATTCATGGTCATAAACCCTAATTGGATATTCATTATCATCTACCTCGTATCTTCCATCAAAAACCAAGGGTCCGGCATCATTACCATCATCGCCGAATGGGTATAGCTTAGCTTCCACAAGTTCGTTTGCCAGGTCATAATCCAGGTTATCAATAATATTTTGAAGCGGTTCGGTTGGGGAGGAAACAGGGAGCCCAAAGAGCTGACAAGAACAATCCAGAAAAAAATACTGTTTATGCCACTCTATAAAGCTTTTAGGGAATTTCACCCCAAATTTTTGCTCAACGTGATGATAGTCATTCTCATTTAATGTTCCGGTAATAGGCTTCCATTTATAGTAACCGTTATTATTAACAGGAGAATTAATCATATCTTTTGGTGTTTTTTCTTCAACAAATCCCGCCAAAAAATCTGAATACATGAAATAAGTCTTAAAGAAATCATCGATTATTTTGTTCATATACAGGCAATTTTAATTCACTTTTGTTAAACTATTGGTTCGATGATTTATTACATCAATATCTTCTACATAAGTGGCTATTTTTAAAACACCCATGTACCGTTTTTCATCTTCATCCCAGACATAATCTTCAAAGGCATCGTAAGTAACAATTGCCCTGGTAACTGTTCCACTCCGGTTTTTGAATACCGTTTGTTCGATAATTTCAAAATAAAAATTTTGGATCGGCTCTTTATATAATTTACCCATTTCATCCATCGCTCCAAAACCATTTACAAATGCATCAGGATTACCTGTTCTAATATCAGTTATAATTGAAAAAATTTGTAAAAATGGTCCCATTGAGTTTAATCTACCTCCTAATTTAGGGATTTTACCACTAGCCCTTATTCGATGCAGAATGGCAGTCCACTTCTGATGTACTTTTGCAGGGATGGCAAAAGCCATGTTACGTTGTTTGTGATGATGGTGAACTAGTTGATTAAATCTGTATGATTTATGAGCAGGATTATACTTAATCCACTGATCATCAACGTTAACTTTTTCAAATTTATTATTTGAAATAAACATTCTGTTTTCTTCACTAAACATTTCTGGTCTTTTTTTGATTAGTTCTTCCCAAAAATATTTTGCATTTCTTGGATCTCCATATACCGTTCGGCCATTTCTTGGCGTAGCAGGCGTCATATCAATACCAGTACCTTTTATATAATAACCCTCTGGTATTGGATCTGTATTCGGAACTCCCTGTTGCAACAGTTCTGCATCAATAAGTCCAAGCTCATCTTCACCATCGTACCATTCCTGATCGTATTGTACATCAAAATCTGATGGTAAATTAACAGGAGAATATTCATTATCAACAACGGGTATGGTAGGTCCTGATGGAGTAGGAACAGCTCCAGGCCCTTCACATGGCATGATCCAACTATAACCATCAGGCGCCGGATAATTAGGCTTTGTATAACCTGGATCTGAACTACAACTTGGACCATTTGGCGGAAAATAATCAGCCCCTGATGTGCCACCATTAGATCCACCACCAACAGAACCTCCATTACTACCAGAGCCACCATTACCACTACTTCCACCACCTCCGCCTCCACCATTTTCAGGATCTTCAGGATTTCTGATTATTATACACTTCCTGCTGTCAACTATACTCTGTCCACAAAATTCATGGCATTTTGTAATACAAATTACCCACACATCAGGATTTGTTGGATCTAATGGGTCTACGGGAGGCTCTGCAGTTTCAGGAAGTGAATTTGTCATGTTATTACTTGATTTGCCAGGAATCAGACTCATGCTTTTTGCCGGAATCATCCCCTTATAATCGTATGCTTTAATAAAATTGCCTTCCCAATCTTTAACAACAATTTTGCCCGTATACTGGTCTCTTTTGCCATAAAGCCAAGCTTTATCCGGAAGTAGGATTACCCATTCTGTATGAATCTGTTGCAGGCTATCTTTATACATAAAAAGATAATTCAGAGATCCGAAGGGTATGAGTTCTTTCTTTCCTACATCTACAACAGAATAGGTTTTACCAAAATCGAGCGGTATCTTAACTGCATTCCCTGTAGAAATTAATTTTTGATAAGCGCTTTCCCAAATTGCTTCTTTATTATCTAAAATTTCAGCTATTGATTCGTCGTTTGTTGAAGGCTTTGTAACCCCTTTAGACAGGAGCGTTTTAGATTTGAGCGATGGTTTTACAGTGGTTTCAAAATACTTCTTGGCCTCTGCAATAGAAAGCGAGCTTGTTAAAACATTCGAGTTAGGCTGGAGTAAATCCTTTTTACAACTTTGTACCATAAGAAGGCACATCAAAATTAGGCACGCCGCAACTTTGCCTTTGAGCATTAATTTTTTCATCGTTAATTTAAATTTAAAGTGTGAGCGGGATGATGAATAAATATAGCGTAACAGTTCATTTACTTAAAATGGCACATATAAATTTTACACGAACTGATTACCACAACTTGTTTAGCCAAGTAATAAGGCATATAAATCTAACTTATTTTACACGAATACAACCGTGAGAGCACTCGAAATCTTTAATACATACGGAAGGAATTTAGTTAGATTTCTATTAGCCTTCCATCCCAATCCTATAACATGATAGTTTGCATTTTATGGCATGCTTAAATTGAAAAAGAAATGATTCCGCTATTTATAAGGTTGTAAAAGCAGGCTTTGCATGCCATACAATTAATACCGATAGTGAAAAGGAAATCTGAAAACTTAGATGATAATTATTTGCAAATTTTGAGCATATACCAGGCTCTGTCTAATAGGGTGAATTTTGGCCGATCCTTTTAAAAGCAAAAATCCCGCTAATCTTAAGATTGCGGGATTTTATACATTTTGATCGTATGGTAATTTTTGTTGGATTTTAACTTAAGGATATAATGATTAAAACATTCCTACCTTGCGGTAGATAGTGATAAAGATTTTTTTACAATGGTTTGTAAATTATTGGGTAACACATCAAAAGTAGTTTGAACGCCTGATAAACCATTTTCATCCTTAAATATTCTGGTTGTACCAACAGGTACAAGAAAGAGATTAGCCTCATCTCCCTCTTTCGATACCAGGTAATGGCTCCAAACCAGATTTTTCATTGATCCACCCGCTGCTTCCCCACTAATTACATCAAGCGCCACATAGTTTACACTGCCCGACTTACCCTTAACTTGTGAAAAAACAGTGAACAAATTGTTCTCACCAGATATATAAGTAGCATTATTATCGCCACCACTATCAGTACCATCACTTACATCTTTGTATTCCATGCTAACTGTATATTCATTGGTATTCTGATTTTTAAACTGAAGTTTGTAATCATTAAAATAACGGCCTTGAAGGTTGTTGCCAGAATTATCAAATGAGCAATAGGCCGGACTAAATAAAAACACCCCATTAATGGTTGGTGGTGTTGTGCCACTATTTACGGTCATACCGTTTTTTTTCAGGCTTTCAAGAATTTCTGGCGTAATCACGTTGTTGATTACCTGTGGATATTTAGGCCCCAACGGACCAGTAGGCGTTTCATCTTTATTTTCCTTTTTACAAGCCACAAATAATAGTGGGAATAACAATAACAGCGAAGATAATTTAAGTAGACTTTTCATAGGTTATATTTTGAAAGTTTAAAGCTTAAATGCAATGCCAACGTTCACCACGGCAAGACTTTGATAGCCTAGCTCTGCAAATAAGCTGGTATTGTTAGAGAAATAATACTTACCGCCAGCAAATAAGCCGAAACCTACACCGCTGCCTGTAGTGCCGTTGAAGCCCTGGTTGTTGCTCACACTGGCAATAACATACCCAAGGCTGGCACCTCCGTAAACATCAAATTTAGGATCCAGCTTAAAAATTTCGTTTAAGTGATAGGAACCCCTGGCACCAATGTAAAACGCATTCTGTTTAAAGCTATAGTTTGCACCTGGCAGGTCTACATTGTACTTAGAACTGGCGTAAGCCACCTGTCCACCAACGCTGATCTCTTCCGTAATTCCTTTTTCGAAAGACACACTTGGATTTACCGGCAACGACGAGGAGTAACCTGAACCAAAAAACGGACTCCCAATACCGATCCCCACATTTAGCAGGTTATCACCTTTGCTATATGCCCTAAGGGAAGAATTGTTGTTTTTGGAAGCCATAGCTTTCGTTTCAGTTTTAGCCTTCGGCACAGCCTTACTTTTTGATTTAGACTGGGCTGCTGCAATAACGCCAATAGCCATAAAAAAGGAAATCATTAATAATTGTTTTTTCATTGAGATCAATTGAATTACGGGTAAATAAAATAGATGTATTTGGATTAAAATAGGCCTTCAAAAAAGCATTTAAAAGGTTGGTCAAAGATAAACCCGTCGCAATTGCCCATCCTATACCATTTTTTAGGTAATTTTTTATCATTGGAAATGGGATGATAAGCTAGGTTATTTGTAGTGGTGGAATGGTAGATTTTGCCATAAAAAGCGAAAACCTACTAATCGTATGATTGTAGGGTTTTATATATTTTAAAATTCGGTTTCTTATTAAAGAAAAGGGCTTTAGAAATTTTGTAATTGAAGCCGATTTTGTGGGTTCGGGAGTAGTTTACAGCCCTATCTTTCTACCAAAGCAGGCTAAGGTTTAGTCCGATCCCTATTGGGGTTCCATTGGAGTCCTAAGGCATGATAGTTGCATTTTAAGGCATCTTTAAAAAAAAAGAGATAGACGCCTATGGAATAATGGCAGACGAATAAGCTTGATTTGGTTAGCGTTTACTTATTATATCTCCATGTCAACCTTTTCTAAAGCAGTCGTCATTGCGGTGGTTGAAAAAGCAAGCATGACACAAATACTTTTTTCGACATCTGTGGTTATATCCTTTTTATCTGTGGTTAATTTTCCTTGCATGTCATTATCTCGAGTTATGAAGAAATCTTTTAAGAAGATGCTATTCTTGCGTTACATCCTGGAGGGTATAAAACAAAGAAACCCCACATTGCTGTGAGGTTTTCTGTGATCCCGCTGGGATTCGAACCCAGGACCACTACATTAAAAGTGTAATGCTCTACCAGCTGAGCTACGGAATCATTATTGAGGTCGCAAAGATAGAAATATTTTATAAAAAACAGCAAGCATTTAAATAAACCGCCCCTCTCCCACCTGAAACCACTGATTTACAGCAAAATATTTTTCACCAAAACATTCTAAAAGATGCGATCAGCGATTATTAATGGCCAGATCATTATTGAAAAGACGGGTTCAAACCGTTGAAAACTTTTGATAGATAGCTTCATTAAAATTATAGATATTTGCCGAAATGTTCCCTGAATATAGTTTAAAACGATAAAGCATCATTCAGAAAAACAATAGCGCATTCAAGATCAACAGAATATCATTAACAGATTAAAGAAAATAGCAGGAATTTCCCGCACGATTTCGCCACCAATAAATACGGCGAAGTTAGGCAGGATACCATCAGGGTTTATCCTCTCCTGTTTACAATAAACCTGATCTGGTTATTTTGTTCGAACAGAATGCTGAACAAATTTAAAATTCAAGTTTACATGGGTAACTTTTTATACGGAATCGATTTTGGAACCACCAACTCTGCACTTTCTATTTATGATGAGCAGAAAAAAGAGATTGTTGATACGATTTCCATTCCATCGTTAATTTATTTTACCGAAACAAAAAGTTATGTAGACGGCGAAAGTCACATTGTTGGTGAGAAAGCCATCGACGCTTATTTAAGTGACGGTATGAAGGGTCGTTTCATCAAATCAATTAAGCAAATTCTATCCAGAACAACCTTTACCGAAACCAGAATCCACAATAAACGCTATACGGCATCGGATTTAGTAGCCTTAATTTTAAAGGATTTGAAAGCCAAAGCCGATGAAATTATTGGTGAAGAGTGCGAGCGGGCGGTGATCGGTCGACCGGTTTTTTTTGATGATGACAATACCGCTAAAGATACTTTGGCGCAAACCAGGTTAAAAAAAGCCGCAGAAATGGCTGGTTTTACCGATGTTCGTTTCCAGTTCGAACCCATTGGTGCAGCTTTCGCTTATGAGAAAACCATCAAAAATAAAGAACGGGTGTTAGTGGCCGATTTAGGTGGCGGTACCACGGATTTTACTTACCTGATTCTCGATCCGGAGAAAGTGGGTAGTACAGACCGTAAGAACGACATGATTGCTTCTGGCGGGATTTACATTGGTGGCGACAGTTTGGATTCGGCAATGATGTGGGATCGCGGAACGCCTTACTTTGGTAAAAACACAATGTATGAAGCCACGCCCGGAAAGGTTTTAAATGTTCCGAAATCTCTTTTTGCCAACATTTGTACCTGGGATAAAATGAATTTCTTTAATGGTTTGAAAATCCAGAAAGAGATTGAAGATTACTATTATTACTCGGGGAACGACCCGAAGTTTAAAAACCTGATTACGCTGGTGGATAATAATTTGGGCTATTCGGTTTTCAGAGCAATAGAAAAAACAAAGATTGAACTTTCTGATCAGCCAGAGTCTGATTTTAAGTATGACAATATGGGCATCGAAATAGATGAGAAAATCACCATCAATCAATACAATGGCATCATCGAAAAAGACGTAAACAAAATTGAAGCTTACCTAACGAGTTTCATGGAAACCAACCAAATTAAGCCGGAAGATATCGACTGCCTGTTTTTAACAGGCGGGACATCGATGGTTGCAGCCATCCAGATGCTGTTCAAAACCAAATTTCCGCATATTCCACTCAACTCAGGCGACAATTTTAAAAGCGTAGCCAAAGGGCTAGCCTACAGCGGTTATCTCTTTGATAGTTAATACATTGTCCTTTTTTTATTTGTTTCGACTGTAGTCTTCTAGGTTTAGTCTTTCAGCACCTATCTTTTAGCTTTGTTTTTTTGCTTTGGTCTTTAAGCTTTTAGCTTTATACTCAAATAGATCCCCCTTCAATCAGACGCGACTCATCTACAATGGTTTGGGCAAAAGAACTGCCGGCAATGCAGCGCATCATCCGGTTAAGGGCCAGTTTCCCTAGCTTGAAGCCACTCGTTTCAGCATAGGTAATCTCCGGATAAAAAAGTTTCGGAATCATGCCGTCACTAATACTAATGATGCCGACATCCTTCAGCACTTTCAAATTCTTCCGTTGCACAGCCTTCATTACGCCAGCCAATATTTCATCACTCATGCAAAAGATTGCGAAATATTCTCCTTTAAAATCGTCAATAGCAGTTAACGCCACTTGCTCTGCTTCTTCAGAACTGATGGCATGCACGGTTTTAAGTTTAATTTTCTGATTTCCCTCTACCAGCACTTCTTTAAACTTTTGAAATCGCGCTTGTGTAATCGACATATTCAGATCTCCAAATATCCCAAGTACATTTTTAATTCCCTTTTTTAAAATTTCTAATGCGGCCAGAAAAGCCGCGTGTTCATCGCCCACACAAATTTTATTGCAGAGTTCGGAACCGGGCACCTTATCAAAAAAGATTACCGGAATGCCATAGCCGTCTAATTTGGTAAAGGGCGAAATATCTTTGGTTTCTGTAGTGATGGAAATGAACACACCCGAAACCCTTTTTAGTCTGCAACTTTTTAAAATCTCGAGTTCAATCTGCGGGTCGTTAGATGACCGATAGATAAACACCGAATAACCGTGAAGCCTGGCATCCTCCTCAATCGAACTAATAAATGAATGATAAAAGAAATTAGATAAGCTCGGCACTACGATGGCAAACTCCTTGTTATTGTGCATCCGCAGGTTTACGGCGTAAGGATTTGGATCATACTCAATAAGCGCTGCCAGTTCATTTACCTTCCGCTTCGTTTCTGCCGAAATATCCGGATGATCTTTTAATGCTCTCGAAACTGTTGAGATACTTACATTTAATTGTTCGGCAATCTTTTTAAGGGTTGGGCTTAGTCTCATATTTTACACTTGGTTACTCAAATATAAGTTTTCCACAACAAACATTTGCGGAAATGTTACCGCAAACGTTTGCGGTCATAAATAGCGCATTTCCATAGTTTTAATTGGAATTAAGCCTATCTTCATATCAACAAAAAAATAAGTAGCAACAGTAAGGCATCCAGCCTTTCTATGCTGCCAACAACTAACCAAATTATAATTTCTGTCGCTATAGCAATACAGCTACAGAATAAAAACGTATTTATGAGATTTCTATGTCTGCTAACCGTTATTTGCATGCTTAATTTTGAGACTGAATCGGTATCTGCTCAGGAAAAAGCCACGCAGCAACCTACATGGTGGAAAGAAGCTATTGTTTATCAGATTTACCCGAGAAGCTTTAAAGATAGTGATGGCGATGGTATTGGAGATCTAAAAGGAATTATTTCAAAACTAGATTACCTGAAAAGCCTGGGTATTGATGCCGTTTGGCTGAACCCGATTTTCTCTTCGCCAAATGATGATAACGGCTACGACATTAGTGATTACCGCAACATCATGAAGGAATTTGGCACGATGAACGATTTCGATGCACTGCTGAAAGGCCTCCACCAACGTAACATTAAACTCGTGCTGGATATGGTACTGAACCACAGCAGCGATGAACATGAATGGTTTAAACAAGCTAAACAATCGCGCACCAACCCCTACCGCAATTATTACCATTGGTGGCCCGAAGAAAAAGGCAAACCTACTCCGCGCTACAGTTTTTTTGACGTAAATAATGATGCCTGGAAGTATGACGCAACTACAAAATCATATTACCTCCATTATTTTTCGCAAAAGCAACCTGATTTAAACTGGGAAAATGAAAAACTTCGGAAGGAAGTGTACGACATGATGAAGTTCTGGCTGGATAAAGGCATAGATGGCTTGCGGATGGATGCCTTTCAATATGTGTCTAAAGATACCACCTGGAAAAAATACCCTGAAGGTTACGAAAAAAATATCATTCAATATTACGGAATGGGTCCAAACCTTCACCCTTACCTGAAGGAGATGAATAAAGAAGTGTTGCGTAAATACAACGTAATGACAGTTGCCGAAGGTGCCGGAAGTACTTTAGAAGATGCACACGCCCTGGTTGATGAGGATAGGCAGGAGTTAAACATGGCCTATCACTTTGAAATAATGGATATCGGGAACGATCCCAAAGGTTACCTGCTTACCGATTTGAAGAAAGCTTTTACTAAATGGGAAATCTCTTTTGCAGATAAAGGCTGGCTGGCTATTTTTCTGGCAAACCACGATGTACCCAGAATGGTCAGTAAATATGGCAATGATAGTCCTGAATTTCGCGCAGCCTCATCAAAATTGTTAACTACATTGATTATGACCATGCGGGGCACCCCATTTTATTTTAATGGCGATGAATTAGGCATGTCTAATATTAAGTTTGATCAGATTAGTGACTACCGCGACATTGCCACCATTAACGCCTATCAAAACGCAGCTTTGAAAAAGGAAAATCTGGATGCATTTATGGCCAAGCAGCAATTTATATCGCGGGATAATACGCGAACACCTATCCAATGGGATAACACCGCCAATGCAGGCTTTAGCACTGGCACACCATGGATTAAGGTAAATCCAAACTATCAAACCGTTAATGTGGCCGCAGAGGAGAAAGATCCTAACAGCATACTCTCCTATTTTAAAAAAGTGGTTGCCCTAAGAAAAGCGACACCAACACTAATTTATGGCCGCTACCAGGTACATGACATGGAAAACCCAAATGTCCATTGCTACACCAGATCACATGTCAATGAAAAAATGCTGGTATTGTTAAACTTCTCTTCGAAAGAAATTAACTATCAAATTGATGAGAAAATCAATACCGCAGCATCGGTGCTGGCGATTAATAACTATGCAGAAGCTATGGCGATAAAAAATAATAACATCAAACTGCTGCCTTGGCAAGCAGTGGTTTACAAATTGAAAAAGCATTAACATGATCGTTGCACAACCAGAAAAAGCAGGAAAAACGACTTCTGCAATCAAATTGAACTTTGGTTCCATTATCGCCATGAACCTTGGCTTTTTTGGAATTCAATACAGTTTTGGGCTACAGCAAACCAACATGACACCCATATATTCTTACCTGGGGGCCAATGCAGATCAATTGCCTTTACTTAATTTAGCCGGACCAATGACAGGCCTGATCATTCAGCCGATTATTGGTGCCATGAGCGATAAAACCACCAGCAGGTTTGGGAGGAGGCGTCCGTATTTTTTAATTGGTGCCATTATTTGCAGCATCTGTCTGTTTGCAATGCCTTACAGCAGTTCGATCTGGATGGCCGCCAGCATTTTATGGATTCTGGATGCCGGAAACAACATCACCATGGAGCCATACCGGGCATTTGTGAGTGATAAATTACCATCAGAACAACATGCACTGGGTTTCTTAACCCAAAGTTTTTTTACCGGTTTAGGGATTACACTGGCCAACCTTACCCCTGGCATTCTGATTGCCGCAGGCTTCATTAGCATCCACTCCAGAAGTGGGAACAATATTCCATACACTACTTATGCAGCTTTCTTTATTGGTGGCGCAGTATCTATAGGTTCTATAATGTACAGCTGTTTCACTACGAAAGAAACACCTTTAACCAATGAAGAGATTAAGAAAATAAAGGCAGCTCCGGGCGGCATCGGAAGCATCTTAAAAGACATCGGCGAAGCTTTTAAAACCATGCCGCTCACCATGAAAAAGTTAGGTATTGTTTACCTTTTTAACTGGTACGCCATGTTTGTGTATTGGCAATTTATCACCCTGTGCTTAGCCAAAACCATTTATAATACCA
Source organism: Pedobacter sp. N23S346 (assembly GCF_048515415.1). Classification (NCBI taxonomy): domain Bacteria; kingdom Pseudomonadati; phylum Bacteroidota; class Sphingobacteriia; order Sphingobacteriales; family Sphingobacteriaceae; genus Pedobacter; species Pedobacter sp. N23S346. Next base: position 150,663 of record NZ_JBLYEE010000011.1, on the reverse strand, counting down.
GTGATGCCGCGTCGGAAGGTTTCGCATCCGCACAATTGCTCACCGGAACGGTAAATGGCGGCTACAATGTGGTTACCTTTTTAGTAGCCTTCCCATTGGCCTTTTTTGCCAGGAAAATCACTGCTCAAAAAGTACACCTGCTGAGTTTAATATTTGGTGGAATCTGTTTGGCTTCGCTACCGATGATTCACCAGGCAACACTTTTATTCATCCCGATTATTGGTTTGGGTATTGCCTGGGCCAGCATGATGGGCACACCTTATGCCATGCTCGCAGGTAGTATTCCCAAAGAAAAAACGGGTATTTTTATGGGGATTCTTAACATGTTTATTGTAATGCCCATGCTGCTGGAAACTATCACCTTTAAATACGTATACAAATATTTATTGGGCCATAACCCTGAAAATGCCATCATATTTGCCGGCGTACTTATTACCATTGCAGGCAGTTTCGTTTTATTAATTAAAAGCAAAAACACACCAATTTAAATCCATGGTAAACAAACCATTATATCAGCAAGCGCTAAACCTTCTGTACGAAGCATCTACACCATTTGGATTTGTAGCCGCCGTACAGGAACAGGATAATTACAAACGCGTTTGGACCAGAGACGGCGTGATCACCAGCATTGCCGCTTTATTAAGTGGCGATATAGTGTTAATTAAAACCGCCAAAGCAACGATTGATACCCTCTTCAACAAACAACATTCAAATGGTTTTATGCCCTCAAACGTATCGCCAAAAGATGGCGCAGCCAGTTATGGCGGTACATCTGGCAGGGCCGATAATCCATCATGGGCGGTAATTGGTTTATGCACCTACACCATTTTAACGGAAGATTACAGCTTATGGGAAAAATATCAGCAACAGCTGGAAAAATGTTTTGCAGTGATGGATACCTGGGAGTTTAATGGAAAACACCTGGTTTATGTACCTCAAAGTGGCGATTGGGCCGATGAATATATTCAACATGGTTATATTCTTTTTGACCAGCTCTTGCGTGTTTGGGCTTTGAGATTAGCATTCAGACTTACAAAGAACGATACTTATTTTACGAAAGCACAAAACATTACCAATACAATTACCAATAACTATTGGAAAACAGAAAAACAGAAAAATGCCTATGCACCCAATCTGGTTCATCAGTTAAAAGATGCTTCCAGCAATTTTTGGCTGATGGGTTTTAACCCGGCAAGAATATATCCCTATTTCGACCTCCAGGCCAATGCGTTTTGCTTACTCCTGGGCATTGGAAATGATCAGCAGAATAATGTTTTACTAAACTACGTGAAGCATAATTATGCTGCCAAACAATCTTTGATTCCATCGTTCTCACCAACCATCGAAGCGGAGGATGCGGATATGAATGAATTGAAAAACAATTATGCCTATGCGTTTCGAAACCTGCCTAACTATTTCCATAATGGGGGTTTATGGCCGGTATGGAACGGCTGGATGGCAGCGGCCTTACACACAACTGGTGAAACCAATATGGCGTTGGATTTAACGGCAAACATTCACACAGCAAACAATAATAAAAACAGCTTTAACGAATGTTTGCATGGGCTAAACAATACACCTTGTGGGGTAGAAAAATGTACCTGGAGCGCCGCTGGTGCCATCATCGCAGAGCAAGCTATGATGCATCCAGAATTTAAAAACTTATTTAACGCATAGTTAGCGAGCAAAATGGAATTAACAAATAACATTTCACATAAAAAGGCACTGGTAATCGGTGAATTACTTGCTGATATCATTTCCGAAGAGAATATTCCTTCACTGGCATCACCATCATCGTTTAAAATTAATCAAGGCGGAAGCGCGGCCAATTTTTGTTGCAACCTGAAATGGCTTGGCATAAATGCTGATTTGGTGGCCACCGTGGGCGATGATAACCTTGGTGTTTTCTTAACCAACGAACTTAAAACTGCAGGGGTTTCAGATCAATATTTGCTGCGCACTGCCCAACACCAAACCACAATTGTATTAGTAGGCAAAAATACCGAAACACCCGATTTTATTGCTTATCGCAGTGCAGATGCTTACATCACCCCAATTGAAGATCAACTGATCGAATCTGCAGATCTTTTGCATACCACCGCTTTTTCGCTGAGTTTAGCACCTGCACAAAAAAACATTCTGATTGCTTTTTCAAAGGCTAATCAGCTGAATAAACAAGTTTCTATCGACTGGAATTTTGCACCTTCCATTTGGGGGGAAGATGATGGCAAGGCTGTTTTTGAGCAAATCTGCAAATTGAATCCATTGTTAAAAATCAGTGTGGATGATCTGGAACGTTTCACCGGAAAATCTTTAAGTATTGAAGAATCGATGGAATGGCTGAACCAATTATCCATAGAACTTATCTGCCTTACCTGCGGAAAAGATGGTGTATGGTACAAAACAAAAAACCAGCAATGGCAACATCAACCAGCACTTCCGGTAGCCGCTGTAACAGGTGTAACGGGTGCAGGAGATGCATTTTGGTCGGGATTTATTGCGGGTTACCTCCAGGATCAACCTATCGAAAATTGCATTGATTATGCGCTCGAAACTGCCAGGAAGAAAATTGAGAAACCTCAGCCATTATACAAATAACTAACACTAACTAAATCCAATATGAACCCAATTAAAGCTGCACCACCTTAACTGACAACGCTCAATTCTGAAATAAAACTTTTTCTAACCAATTAATTAAAACAATTATGAACCTTACTTTACTTAGCAATTGGTCTGTTTTCCACAATAAACAGAAATTGCATTTTCTAGGGAAACTGATGACCATTACCTTTCTGATGATCTCGCTCAGTACCACCGCCTTTGCCCAAACCGTGGTAAAAGGAATAATTTACGATAACGACAAACTTCCATTGGTTGGCGCTACTATTCAGGTAGCTGGTACCAACGTAAAAGCACAAACAGATGCCGAAGGAAAATACCAGATCGCTGTACCTTCTGCAACTTCCAGATTAATTGTGAGTTTTGTAGGCTTTGAATCACAAACGGTTAGCGTAAACAATCAAACTTTAGTAAACGTTACCCTCGCATCCCTTAACAATCTGGATGCAGTTGTGGTAGTGGGTTACGCATCTGTTAAGAAAAGTGACCTGACAGGTGCCGCAACTACTGTTTCAGCAAAGGATTTTAATAAAGGACCGCTGAATGCGCCTGATCAATTGATTCAGGGTAAAGTTGCCGGTGTGCAAATGATCAACAATAGTGGTCAGCCGGGTGGTGCCTCTACGGTAAGAATTAGGGGTAATTCGGCCATTACCGGATCGGGACAACCTTTATATGTTGTTGATGGTGTGGCTTTAGACGGACGTTCGGCAAGGCCATCGACCAGTGCGGGTATTGGTATTGCACCAGATGGCAACCCACTTAACTTCATCAATCCGGCAGATATCGAATCGATGGAAATTTTGAAAGATGCCTCTGCAACGGCTATCTATGGCTCCAGAGCAGCTTATGGGGTGGTTTTAATCACAACTAAGCGTGGAAAATCTGGAGATGCTAAAATAGACATCAGTGCTTCTGCAGGTGTTGGAACTATCTCCAGAAGAGTAGATGTTTTATCTGGCGATGAATACAGGGCAGCACTTAGAAAATACGGGTTAACCGCCGGTGATTTCGGCACCAGTGTTAACGCATTGGATGAGGTATTGCGCACCGCTTACAACCAAAACTATTCTGTAGGCATTAGTGGCGGTACAAATGGCAATACTTTCAGGGCATCTTTAGGCTACCAGAATCAACAAGGGATTATTAAAGGTTCTGATTTCAAAAAATACAGTGCAGGTTTTAACGGAAACTTTAAGTTTTTAGACAGCAAAAAACTAGGTTTAGATGTGAACATGATCAGCAATCAATACCTGGAAAGTATTGCTCCGATCACCACTGATGCCGGTTTTACCGGAAGTTTAATCAGCCAGGCTTTGGCATGGAACCCAACACAATCTTTCTATAACCCAGATGGAAGCCTGTTTATTGATTATGGTTCTACCACCATTAATCCTTTAGCAGCATTAGCGGCAAACAGCGATAAAGCAAAAGTATCTACCATTTTAGGAAGCGTTTCACCTTACTACAAAATTACACCATGGTTAGAATACAGAATGTTAGCCAGTGTAAATTATAGCACAGGGATTAGAAGAGCCTCGACTAGGAGTACATTGAACTTACAAGGTATTCAACCATCAGGAGACTTTTTAGGTGGTTATGCCAGCTACTCCAATACAGAATTGATTACGCAACAGTTTACCAATACCTTAAATTTTAATAAGGAAATTGTTTCCAAACTGAATTTAAATGCCGTTGTCGGTTATGAATATTCAAGTTTTGTAAATAAAGGGGCAGTAAATACAGCCACAGGTTTTGGAAATATTGCAGTAGATTATACCGATGCATTTGAGGCCACCTTACCAGCGAATCGTACACTGGTAACCAATAATGATCCCACAACCGAATTACAATCTTACTTCGGAAGGGCCATTTTTAATTATGACAACAAATATATCCTAACTGCTACTTTCAGAGCAGATGGTTCCACCAAATTCGGAACGAACAATAAGTATGGCTATTTCCCATCTTTTGCCGCCGCATGGGACATTAAAAAAGAAAGCTTTTTGAGTGACGTACAATGGATTAACTTACTAAAAATCAGAGCAGGACACGGTAAAACCGGTAACCAGGATTTCCCTTCCGGATCTTCTCAACAACGTTTCGTAATCAGAGGTGTAGATGGTTTGGTAGGTATCAACAATGCTAACCCAGATTTGAAATGGCAGGAAGATAAACAAACCAACGTGGGTATCGATTTTGGTTTCTTAGGGAGCAGACTTACAGGATCGATTGATTATTTCAATAAGGTGACTACAGATTTGTTATTCCCTCAAAATGCCTTTTCACCAGCCGCACCAAATGGTGTAATTACCTGGTATAACTTAGATGGCGAAGTGCAGAACAAAGGTTTGGAGTTAAGTTTAAATGGTAGCATCATCGAAAAAGATAATCTATCATGGTCTTTAGGTGGTAACGTTACCTTTATCAAAAACAATGTAAGCAACCTAACGGGATTAATCAGAACAGGATCTTTAAGCGGTCAGGGATTAAGTGGTGTGAATTTAGAAGTGATCCAGAACGGGCTTCCCCTATTCGCCATGGTAACCAGACAGTATAACGGTTTAGATGCTAATGGATTCTCAACCTATACTGATGATGGTTTTACCAGGTATTATCTTGGAAACCCTAACCCAAAAGTAATTCTTGGCCTTACGACAAGCCTGAGGTACAAAAAATTCTCTTTCACGGCAAATCTAAACGGATCTTTCGGACAGAGTATTTACAACAACACCGCCAATTCTGTACTTGCAATCTCCAATTTAGGAACCAGAAATATTTCTTCAGCGCTTGTTAATTCAAGCATTCAGGAGTCATTGGCCAATCCAATTGCAGCATCATCAAGATATATAGAAAAAGGAGATTACGTAAAGTTAGCCAATGCCACCATCAACTATAACGTGGGTAATATTGGCAAAGCGATTAAATCGTTAAACATCTTTGTGAATGGTCAGAACCTTTTTGTGATTACAAACTACACCGGTTTCGATCCGGAGGTAAATGTGAACAAAAGCATTAATGGTGTACCATCAGCAGGTATCGATTATACCGCCTATCCAACTGCGCGAACATTCAACTTTGGTGTTAACTTCTCTCTTTAATCCTTCAACGATAATCACATGAAAAATAAATATATTTTCAGCTTCGTAGCCGCCACTTTAGCGCTATCGGGCTGTACCAAACTAGATGAAAATTTAAATGGTCAGGTAGGTTCGGGTTCATTGGGTGCCAATGATGTTCCCGGCTTAATCACTGCCAGTTATACCGCTATGCGTGGTCCTTACCAGGCACCTTGGAACTGGTCTGCTTTGCAGGAAGTAACCTCTGATGAGGCCATTGTACCTACACGTGCCGGTGATTGGGATGATAACGGCGCCTGGCGTGCACTCCATTTACATAAATGGGCATCTGATGATGCCAGGATTTCGGATGTATTCAGAGATTTAAACAGTATCAGTTATGTAAGTACAAATGTGTTAGGCTTTAACCCTACACCAGCACAGGCTGCCACCGCCCGTTTCTTACGTGCATTTTCGCAGTTTTCTATTTTGGATGGTTGGGGTCAGGTACCTTACCGTGAGCCCGGAGAAGGTGTTACAAGACCTTCGAAAGTGAGAAACGCAACAGAGGAGATTGCTTATCTCATCGCCGAACTTACGGCCATCATTCCAACTTTGCCAGATGGCCCGGCGCACCAGGCCAATAAAAACGCGGCGAGAACATTGCTAATGAAAATCTACCTGAACAAAGGTGCCTTTTTAAACCGTACAGCACCAACGTTTGATCCGGCAGACATGGCCAGAGTAATTGCATTAGCCGATGAAATTGCAACTGGCGGATACACTTTAAGCACTAATTATTTCGATAATTTCGCCCCTACAAATGATGTTTTATCGAGAGAGAACATTTTTACTTCGCAAAACCTGGGCGGCGTTGCAGGAAGTGATTTAGACGGACAGTGGAAATGTACTTTACACTATAATCAAAATCCGAATGGTTATAACGGTTTCGCAACCTTATCCAATTTCTATAATAAGTTCGAAGCAACAGATAAACGCAGAGGCGGAGCTTATACCGGGCAAACCAATGTTTCTGGTATCAGGGTGGGCTTTTTAGTGGGTCCGCAATTCGATCAGACTGGTGCGGCTTTGAAAGATAGAAAAGGAAATGCATTGGCATTTACCCCGGAGGTAAGCATCATCGAAAGAGATCCAAATCATTTAGAGGTAGCCGGAATCAGGGTGATTAAATACCCTATTGATTATCCAAATTCGGGAACAAGAAGACCAGATAACGACTGGGTTTACTATCGTTATGCTGATGTTTTATTAATGAAAGCAGAAGCTTTGCTCAGAACCTCACAAGCTGGCACAGCATTAACGATCGTTAATTCGATCAGAACGGCTAGAGGCGCATCAGCTTTCGCAAGTTTGAATTTAGATAACCTTTTAGAAGAACGCGGACGTGAATTATACTGGGAAAGTTTTAGAAGACAAGATTTAATCCGCTTCGGTAAATTCCTTGCTGCTTGGCAGGAAAAACCAGCCAGCGAATCTAAATACCTGTTGTTCCCAATTCCTGATAATCAGCTTGGAAATCCAAACCTGATTCAGAATCCCGGTTTTTAACAACGTAAAACCCTGATTTAAAGGCTGAACGCTCAAACCCTGATTCACAACCAGTATTTGCGGTTCAGCCTTTTCTTTATTAAGTTAAACAATATTAGTTTCTAACCTGATGATTAAAACAACTCACATACTATTGCTGCTGATGTTTGCACAATGCTACGTCTCAGCACAGGATCCCTGGAAACTTAAGGTCGAAAATATTGACCCCGGAAATTATTACGGCATAACCGTAGCGAATGGCATGATCGGCGTGGTATCATCTCCCGAACCTTTTAAAGTTAAAAACGTAATATTAGCAGGCGCTTACGATACCTATGGCCGCGGGCGGGTAAGCAATTTCTTAAACGGCTTTAACCTGCTGAACATGTATATTGAAATTGATGGCAAACGACTGGATGCAAGCAATACCCAAAACATGCAACAACAGCTGGATATGCAACATGCTGCCTTTACCACGCAACTGCAATACGGAAAGAAAGCGAATATCAAATCCACTTATTACGCATTGAGGCATTTGCCATTTACCGTTTTAATGGATGTAACCATTACTGCCAATGAAGATTTAAAACTTACTGCGGCCAGTGTTATGGAAACACCTGACGCGCTTCGCGATGTAGAAAATTATTACAATGAAATAGACAGGCCGCATGTAACGCTCAGCTTGCTTACCTCCACAGCAAAAAGCCCGACTGGAAAATTACAACTTTGTGCATCAAACAGTTTTATGTTTACCGAACAGCATGGTAGTGAACCAAAAATAATCCACGAAATGTGGGACAACAACAGCCATTTAATGAAGTTTAGCAAATTGTTAAAAGCTGGTGAAACGTATACCTACTCGGTTATTGGCAGCACCATCAGCTCTGCACAACATGCTGATCCGTTGAATGAAGCCGAACGACTGAGCATTTTTGCCAGGCTGGAAGGAAGAGACCGTTTGATCAAATTTCATTATAATGCCTGGGATGACTTATGGAAATCGGACATTACTATTGATGGAGATGCACAGGCGCAACAAGATATACATAGCATGCTCTATCACCTTACTTCATTTTCACGCCCCGGCACATCCTATTCACTTTCGCCGATGGGCTTATCGGGTTTGGGTTATAACGGTCATGTATTCTGGGATACTGATATCTGGATGTTTCCTGCCTTGCTGGTGCTTCACCCTGATATTGCAAAATCGTTGATTGAATATCGCTTTGAAAGATTACAAGCGGCTAAACTTAATGCTTTCTCTCATGGCTATAAAGGTGCCATGTACCCTTGGGAAAGTGCCGATACGGGCGTAGAGGAAACCCCGGTTTGGGCCTTAAGCGGACCATTTGAACACCACATTTCTGCAGATGTTGCCCTTGCTGCCTGGAATTATTACTGCGTAACGCAGGATAAAACCTGGCTAAGGGAAAAAGGCTGGCCAATTCTTTCAGAAACTGCAGATTTTTGGGCAAGCCGCGTAGAACGTAACGGAACAAACCAATTCGACATTAAAAATGTAGTGGCAGCAGATGAATGGGCAGAAAATGTAAACAACAATGCATTTACCAATGCGGCAGCCAAACTTAATCTCAAAAATGCCAATGCCGCAGCTGCAATCTTAGGTTTGCCTCAAAACAAAGATTGGGATCTTGTGGAGCAAAACATCCCGGTTTTGAAATTTCCGGATGGCGTAACCAAAGAACATGAAAGCTATAAAGGCGAAGGCATTAAACAGGCCGATGTGAATTTGCTGGCTTATCCGTTGAAAACGATTACCGATAAAAATCAGATCGAAAAGGATTTGGCTTATTATGAAACAAGAATACCGGATGAAGGAACGCCTGCCATGACGCATGCCATTTTCGCATTGCTTTACGCAAGAACAGGCCATGCAGATCAGGCTTACAAATACTTTAAAGAATCCTATCAGCCTAATTTAAATCCACCATTCAGGGTAATTGCAGAAACGAAAGGTGGTACCAATCCGTATTTTGCTACAGGTGCTGGTGGTGTGCTGCAAAGTGTATTAATGGGCTTCGGCGGACTTGATATCACCAACAAGGGCATTGTTCAGGTGCCAAGTGTGTTACCAAAACATTGGAAATCAATTCAAATTACCGGAGTGGGATTGGAACGAAAAACTTTTACCGTATTAAATAAAAACTAGAAATATCATCAGAATTATTATTCAATGAGGTGGAATAATAATTCTGATTTTAACTGGTTTCTATTTTTTTAAAAGCTTCAGCAATACGCCATTCGTCCAGCCGAAACCATCCTGAAGTGGATACTCTCCCCCACCACCACCTTTACTATTCGTTTCCACAACATTATACTTCTCCATCAATTTCCCTGTTTCCTTAAAAACAGCAATATTGAGATTTACCCATCTGTTCGATATCGTATCGGCTAATTGATCATAACCATAATGATGTAAACCAGCAATACTCATCCATTGCAAAGGAGCCCAGGCATTTGGCGCATCCCATTGTTCTTTCGTTGTTTTTAAAGTGGTAATTAATCCGCCAGGTTTTAAGAAATCTTTCTCCAGCTTTTGAGCAACCAATTTCGCCTGAGCAGCCGTAGCGAGCTTAAAATAAAGGGGAAATGAAGCAGCCAATGTTAACTGGTTAGAGAAACTCTTGGTTTTCCAGTTGTAATCGGTGAAAAAGTTTTGTTTAGCATTCCAAAAATATTTTAAAATCGCTGCTTTGCGTTTATTCGCTTTCGCAGAAAATGAGGCCGCTTTTTTAGTATTTCCAGCTTCTTTGTTCGCTGCTGCTATGGTACGCTCCAGATTATACATCAACGTATTTAAATCAACAGGTAAAAGATCAGTGGTAATAATCTGACTGAAACTTTTTCCATCTGCAAACCAACGACTACTAAAATCCCAGCCCGATTCTGCCGCAGAACGCACATGCCGGAGAAAGATTGCCGGATTCTGCTTTGTTAATTTTGCAGCTTCGTAATCCTCGCGATACGATTCTTCTCTCGGCTGATCGCCAGCATCATGGTATCGGTTCAGAATGGTTCCATCAGTTAGTTTTACCACATGGTTAATCGCTTTGCCCGGAGCAAGTTGCGCTGAACCCTTCATCCAGAAGTTATATTCCTTTTCCAACACCTCTTTATATTCACTGAGTTTAACATCTGGATTATCCTTGGTAAGCAATTGCACCATAGCCGCAAAAAAAGGCGGTTGGGAACGGGTAAGGTAATAGCTTCGGTTTCCATTCGGGATAAAACCATAGGTATTGATCAGGTATGCAAAATTATCTACCATGTCTTTCATCACCTTTGCTTTGCCAGCTTCTTTCAGGCCCAGCATCGTAAAATACGAATCCCAATAATACACTTCTCTAAATCGGCCGCCAGGAACTATGTAGGGATTTGGCAATGGAAGTAAGGAGGTTTGTATGGCCGAAACAGTATCAGGATTTCGTTGAAGAACAGTCCACAAAGTATCCAAATGCTTTTCTATTCCAGCTTTTATATCAGATTGATACAAAGCAGTATGGCTTTCCGGTAAATTGAAATGCGAATCAACAAAAGCCTTAAGATTAAACCCTTTGCCATTCTTTTCAGCCAGGTAAGCTTTCATAATTTCCGAAGGCTTCTTTTTAGGAACAGCATCAGCAAAAGATTTCCCATCTGCATAAACCCTGGCCAGTTGAACATCCTCAAATAAACCTGGATAAATTACCCTCGGCGACTTTTGATTTTGAGCAAATAGTCCGGCTGAAACAAATAAGAGCAGGTATAGAAGAATATTTTTCATATTTTAATATTGATTAGAAATTCGAATTTATAGACAACATGTTAAATGCACGAGGCTTACTAATTAAGCTAAGTTATCTATGTTAATCCTTAAAATCAGTAATTTAGTAAGAAATAAAGAATACAGGCTAACATTGTTTCTTTGATAAGCTAAGATTATACTTTATATGATCGTTTTTTCATTATTGATTCTGGCTCATAATTCTGCTTCTGAAACTAATTACTTAGTCAAAAAATATTTAACTAAAACATTCATCAGGCGTAAACTTACCTTTAATCGCACAGCTCTTTAAAAATACATATTATTTTAGAAGAATGGCCTAACAAATTGGGGAGGCAATAATCACAATTCAGTAAACTTATTTAGATTCCCTATAAATTAGTAAATATATACCGTCTATTCTTACCATCTAATGGAATATTATGCGAAATCCACACAAGTTTTTATAATTTAGCCAATGAAAAATTGATGCTGCTGGTAGTAGATAGTAGTAAGCAAAGCCTTACGCGTCAGGCGCACAGCAAATGATGTTGTGAGGTCAGGAAAACCTGTTATCGAGAAGGGATAGAATCTATGCGATTTGCGTTCCTTTAACAGCAGCATCAATTTTTATTTCAACCCAAATTGCTAAACTGAGATATCGAAATTCCCTTGTATCGCCTAAAAGCATCACTAAAATTCGAGGTTTGTTGAAAACCTAGTATAGCCGCAATTTCATCAACAGTATAATCACTATGTAAGAGCAGTTCTTCAGCTTCTCGCATTACCCGCCCCTTAATTAACACAAATAAACTTTTACCCAATACCCGATCTAAAAATGAATTTAATTTTTTAGGACTCATGCCCATTCCCTCAGCATAAAACTCGATCGATTTTTCCCGCTTATAGAAATTTTCTAAAATTGCCCTGAATCGCAACGTTTGCTGTAATTCATCCAGGGTTAGTGCGGCAAGGTATCCATCAAAGCCAGCGGTGAAACCCAAAAATAATGACAGATACTGCGCCAGGAATTTCATGTCATTTCTCGCTTCGATATCTCTTTTTAATTGCTCGATTAAACCAAAAGCCTTTTTAAGTCCGTTACCATCCAGGTCTCTGAATGAAAGATTAAGGAAAAGGTTTTTTGCCAATGGATCCAGATGTTGAAGTAGAAATTCAGAATAAAGTGCACTGCTGAAATTTAACCAATAACCACTTGTAATTTCTCCCTCCAATCGCACTAAACCTTCTTCCGGAATAAAAAATATCCTTCCATTTTTCAAACTATGATCACCAGAATTCATACAAAGACAACCCCTCGCCTCTTTAATCATCAGGATTCTCATGGGGTATGTTGCTGTTAATGCACTTTCTTTTTTGAAAGTTCCTTTGATCAGTTCCAGTTTTATCATCGTTGTAAACGGACTATTTGTAATTAGATTAATCTTCTACTGTTTGGTTACATCATATTAGTTTAGAGATTGATTTTAAAAAAAAACTTGAACAAATGAATGCAATTTTGGTTTGAACTTCCTTTTCATAATCCGGGAAATTCATGCACTTAACGTTATTAGTTCAAATGGTTCGTTAATAAAGGGGTAAACTTACAGAACTCAAATAGATTCCCAACAAATAGTTGTAAAATTGTAATACTAGAATGACTAATCGCCACATGAAACACCCCACAAACGTGTGTTTTTGTTAAATTTTATCCGGAACAGAACAAAGTATAACGACCTATTATTAAGCTATTTACAAAATAAAGTTAAGAATTTATTTTTCTGGGATATAGAATTTGAAATGACGAATTGTATACCAAGAAGTTGTCTAAATTTCACTAATGAAGATGAACTTGCGAAGTTTTAGTGGCCCTTGTTGTGGGAAATACTTCGTAAGTTTTATGGTACCGCCATCAAAACTTGCGAAATTCTTCAGCGCATAGGCTTTGGAAATTTCGTAAGTTGATAAATTATAATTCTTAGACGGCTTCTAAGGGGTAGGTTATTTCTGTAGGCTGATTTTACGCTTTTTGCCCAACTTAGACATGCTCACAATATTTTTAGCTACAACTCCTCTTTTAGTAATGGCTACATCGAATTCAACCGCACTACCAATATATAGTCCTTTAGCCTTACAATCTATAATATCGAAATAGATGCTACGCACCACCATCTCCTGCGAGATCAGGCCGAAGCCTCTTTGTTTGTTATAAGCTGTAATTACACCATTCATAAATTAGCTTTTAGTAATTATTAATATCTACAGTAGAATCAATCAAAGGTTTGCTACAGTAGACCTATTCCAATGAAAAATAGATATACAACAATGCGTAGTTGATTTGATTAGTTAGATAGAACCCTTAATTCGGCAAATAGTTTTCCATTACAACATACGGAATCTCAATGATTTACAAAACCAATTGTAAAAAACACGTGTTAATGATGAAGAAGCTAACCATCTAAAACACTCCAACTATGAAAAAATTAAACAAAAAAAGTTCCATTCAACAACTCGATGATGTTAAACAGGGCGATTTAATTAAAGACGATACAGGAAAAACAGGAGAGGTAGAAAATATTGAGATTTTAAACCGAAAAAAAGAAACGCAATATTATTATAAGTTGAAAGACGATGGTACTATTCTAATCATAAAATAATAAGCCTGCATGCACAAAGCCTTATTGTATAGAAAAATTATAGTCGCTGAGATTAAATAATGATATTTGCTGCAAAATTTAAAGCATGCAAAATATAAAGAACATCATTTTCGATTACGGGAATGTAATTTTCGAAATAGATTTTAGAATCGCACAAGCATCATTTCAAAAGCTCGGCATCACAGACATAGAAAATTTTTTCGCACATAAAGGCCATAATCAATTGTTTGATGATTTTGAAACCGGTGCAATTTCCCCGGCAGAATTTCGTGCAGGAATTAGAACAGCTGCTAATAAACCTGAACTAACGGATACAGAAATTGATGCTGCATGGAACAGTTTGTTGATTGGCACTATTCAGGAAAATCATGATACCTTACTAAAAGTAAAAGAGAAATACCGAACGTTTTTGTTAAGTAATAACAATGAAATTCACTATGACTGGATTATCAATTACCTAAAAACAACTTTTCAATTAAACAATTATGATGAGTTTTTTGAGCGGGCTTATTTCTCTCAACAGATGAAACTTCGTAAACCTAACACCAATATTTTTGAACAGGTTTTAAGGGATAATCAACTTGATCCTGCTGAGACTTTATTTATCGATGATAGTCCGCAGCACATCGAAGGTGCTAAAAAAGTTGGATTGAATACCTTATTGATGACGGAAAAGCCAGCGCAACTGGAATCTTTTTTGAAAGCTAATGGAATTATATAGATGAGCGAGAAGAAATTCAAATCTCTTAAAGAGTTTTATCCGTTTTACTTATCAAAACATACGAATACGACTTCGAGAATATTACATTTTGTTGGAACAGGCTTGGTTGCGCTGACTTTTTTTACCGGATTTTTATTTCACCAATCACTTTTTTTCATTGCTTTACCTTTATTTGGTTGCGGCTTTCCATGGATTGGTCACTTCTTTTTTGAGAAAAATAAGCCAACATTTTTTCAATATCCAATCTATACGCTTGCCAGTGATTTCCTCATATTTTATGATTTGCTTAATGGAAAACAGTCTTTTGTGGTAAAGAAATAATTCGCAATTTTTAATTGGCAGTTTCTATGACTACCCAAACATATATGGAATTTACGCAAGCGCCCGTCACCCTGAATTTATTTCAGGGCCTTTAAATGTAGGTTATTGATCCTCGCAAGTGTATAGCACACCATTTTTAAAAACATGGATCAATTAGAAGAAACATTCTTCATGAATGAAGATCAACTTCAAAAGTTTTGGTGGCCTTTGTTGTGGGAAATACTTCGAAAGTTTTAGAATACAGCCATCAAAACTTACGAAATTCTTCAGCGCACAGGCTTTTGAAATTTCGTAAGTTGATAAATAGGTAAAGAAATAACTTGGCAGTTTTCAGTTGACAGTGAGATAACCGCCCTAAACTGAAAACTACCAACTGTTAACTGAAAAATGAATTACAGTTTTCTTCTCTTCAACTCCCGTTCAATTAAGCCAAGCTCCCGTCCGGTTTGTCCGGCTACTGATGTATTTTCTTGTGCTCTTCTAAACAAGTATGGCATTACCGCTTTAATTGGGCCGTATGGAACATATTTCGCCACATTGTAACTGGAATCTGCCAGGTTGAAGCTTAAATTATCGCTCATCCCAAGCAATTGTGCGAAATAAACATGAGGATGATTGTGCACCACTTTTTTTTCATCCAAAAGATAAGTTAACAGGCGGCTACTGTCTTCATTGTGTGTACCACAAACAATAGCTATTTCCTCAATATGATCTACACAATAACGAAGTGATTCATTGTAGTCGCAATCAGAAGATGCTTTATCAGGCTGTATTGGAGATGGATAGCCCATTTCGGCAGCACGCTTACGCTCTTTTTCCATGTATGCACCACGCACCATTTTTACCCCTAAAATAAAGCCCGCAGCCTTGGCTATTAAGTGATCGGCCTTCATATCTGCTAATTTATCGTGGCGGTACATCTGATAAGTATTGTACACGATAATCCGTTCCTGATTAAATTTCCGCATCATGTCTAAAGCCAGTTCATCGATTGTATTCTGAATCCAGGTCTCTTCGGCATCGATCATAATTGGAACACTTTTTTCAAAAGCGGTTCTGCAAATCATCTCACAGCGTAATTTTACTTTATCAAATTCGGCCTGTTCAGTTGGGGATAAGGTTTTCTTTGCATCCAGCTTCTCCAATAAAGCAAAACGCCCAATCCCAGTAATTTTGAAAACAGTAATGGGAATATTTTTATCGCCATCAGCGCGAAGGATAGTCAAAATAATTTCCTGACAAGTTGCATCGAAAACAACTTCTTCCTCCTCACCTTCAACAGAGTAATCTAAAATAGTACCGACACCACCTTTTGCCAATTGAGCAATCGCATGATCACATTCTGCAATGGTTTCACCACCGCAGAATTGCTGGAAAATAGTTACCTTAATAGCACCTTGAATGGGTAAACCGATGTTTAAAAAGAAATTGGTGATTGAAGGCCCAACCTTGGTCAGAAAGTTACTGCCAATCATTTTAAAAAGCCAGAATGCTTTTTTTAATTCACCGTTTGTCTTCTGGCGGAAAGCTACTTCCGTATTGTCGAAATTCGGTTGTTTACTCGGGGATAAATCCATTTTTAGCTATGTAATAAGTCAGTTGGATGCAAAATTATAAAAAGCATCCGTTGTTAAAACTAAAAAGCTGTAAATAATCGTATTTTTGTACTGAAATGATACAATTCAAATTAGAGGGCGAGTTTATTCCATTAATCCAGTTGTTAAAAGCAACAGGCTTAGTTGGCACAGGTGGAGATGCTCAGGCTGCCGTAATAGACGGATTAGTGAAATGCAATGGCGAAGTCGAATTTCGCAAACGCTATAAAGTAAGAGTTGGCGACATCATTACATTTGGACAAGATAAAATCGAAATAATTTAATGGAAACTTTAACAAGCGCAGGCCATTCGGTTTATTTCGAAAGTAATTTTGAGGCCTTAAAAACACTGATAGAAAGTGGTAAATACAGCAAGGTTTTTATCCTGGCTGATGAAAATACCAGCGAAATTTGTTTACCAGTATTTCAATCCCTGATGGATGATTTCGCTGATTTCGATTTGATTGAAACCTCTGCAGGCGAAGAAAATAAAAACATAGATTTTTGTATTGGCATCTGGAAAACCCTTTTAGATTTCGAGGCTGATCGTAAAAGCCTGATGATCAATCTAGGCGGTGGCGTAATCACAGATATGGGTGGTTTTATTGCCTCAACCTACAAACGCGGAATCGATTTCATCAATGTTCCGACTACCCTGCTTTCTCAGGTTGATGCTTCAGTTGGTGGCAAAACTGGTATTGATATTGATAACGTTAAAAACATGGTGGGTACATTTACCTTGCCTCAAATGGTTTTCATTGAAACTGAATTCTTAAAAACCTTGCCACAACGTGAACTTTTATCAGGCTTTGCCGAAATGATTAAACATGGTTTAATTTACGATAAGGCTTACTATGAAAAATTAAAGACCACTGACTATACAAAACCATCAGCCGAAGATATTTACCGTTCAGTAGAAATTAAAAATGAGGTGGTAACCATCGATCCTCACGAAAAAAATCTTCGGAAGATTTTAAATTTTGGTCATACAATTGGCCATGCAGTTGAAGGTTATTCATTAGCAAATGATGAAAATCCACTCACACATGGTGAAGCAATTGCCATCGGTTTTATTTGTGAGGCGGCTTTATCCATTAAAAACAGCGGACTAACAAAAGAGGAACTTAAAGATATCAGCAGTTATATCTTGTCGTTATACCCGAAATATGAGATTAAAAAAGAAAGTATTGATTCGCTTTTAGCATTAATGAAAAGCGACAAAAAGAATGAAGATGGCAACATTTTATTTTCTTTACTAGAAACGACAGGTAAATGCACGTTTAATTGCCGTGTAAGTACCGGTGATATTTTGAGCAGTTTAGATTATTATAATAGTTTATAAAAATGACTTTTACCGGAAGTGATATTTCTGTAGGCGGATTATTTGGCTTTGTAATCGTTTTAACTTTGGTTGAAATGTATTTCAGCTATGCGCACGACAGAAAATTATATACCAAACGCGATACCTGGACCAATATCTACCTCATGGTTACAGCGATTGTGATTAATCTGGGCATGAAAACGGCGACATTCTTTTTATTGGAATATTGCTACCAATTCATGTTGTTTCAGATTTCTAATGTCTGGATGTATTGGTTAATTTTAATTCTTGCCCAGGATTTTCTTTACTGGTTTTTACATACAGTAGGTCATTATGTCCGCTTTTTCTGGGCCATGCATGTTACGCATCATTCTTCAGAGCATTTCAACCTGACTACAGGTTTCAGGTCTACCGTGTTTGAACCACTGTACCGTGTTTTCTTTTACCTGCCATTGGCTTTTATGGGTTTCACAGCAATGGATATCCTTTTTGCTTATCTGGTAACGCAGATTTACGGAAACTTAGTTCATACGCAATATAAAATTAACTTCCCTAAATGGTATGAATATGTTTTCGTAACGCCTTCACACCACCGTGTTCATCATGCCAGTAATGTACGTTACCTGGATAAGAACATGGGTATGGTTTTGATCCTCTGGGATAGGTGGTTTGGAACATTTCAAGCCGAACTACCTGAAGATAAAATCAAATACGGCCTAACCACACAACCACAAGATACCGGCCCTGTAAATATTATTTTCCATGAGTTTATTGCCTTAAAAGCTGATGTTAAAAAGGCACCAACCTTTATAGATAAGGTGAAATATTTCATCAACCCTCCGGGCTGGAGCCACGATGGAAGCACGAAAGTCGCGAAAATCATGCAGCAGGAATTGCATGAGGCTGAAGCATTAGCGAAGCAAACTAAAGTTAAAGATTTTAACGAAAAACAACGGGATTTAAGTTCGACAGGATAAACAATTAACGGGCTGTGTTTTACAGGTTGTTTGTTGTTAGCTGCAGAAATCATTGCAAATGGCATTGTCATTGCGAGATACGAAGCAATCTTAAAACTATCGCTATAGCCAAGTGCTTGGCATGCTGAGGCACGAAGTATCTGCAAGCTATAAAAGGTTGAACGATCAATATCGAATGACATTACGCCCCAGGTTGCTACAATTAGATTTTATCTTATTCTGGCCGGACAGGCTCTCTTCTTTGGGCAACCAAAGAAGCAAAGTTGCCAACTCGCAATTTTTCTGTTAAAGTCAGTGAATAGGCTTTGACAGTGCTATCCCGAAAAATTGACCATGCCGGTCTAAAAGCAGAACGAAGAAACAGTGGTTTGGCCTTGTATGTTAGCTATAGCGATCGCTACTGCTTTTATTTGCTGATTTTATGGATTATATTTAATATCATTTCGAGGCAAGGCTTAAGGCCCTAAATAAGTAATATTGTAAAATAATAAAATTGAAATCAACTTTCGAATTTTACTTGGACTGTGCGCCGGAAAACTTCGTAAGTTTTAAATGATAGTTTTCTACACCTGAACGTACTTGCGAATTAGCTGCAATGAGGTTGCCACGAAACGGAAAAAACCGTTCCTTGCAATTGACGATCGCGTTAGTCTAGCACTCTAATTTTTCTGCTCCTTAAACGTCATTATAAGGCACGAAGCAATCCTAATATCTTAACTTTCAGTAATTATGTTGCATAGTCGTAAAATTGCTTCTCTGAAACAAAAGTATTTTTCTTGCTATCAAGAAATTAAGTTTATTATAGATTTAATTATTATTTTTGATTTAAGCCAATTTGAGATGACAACATTAACCATACAAGTAAAAGATAACGACACTGATTTTCTTCTGGAAGTATTAAAAAGAATTGATGCCAAGGTTATCCAAAGTTCTAAAAAGCAAGAGTTGCTTAATGGAATTAAACAAGGTATAAAAGAGGCAAAGGATATTAAAAGTGGAAAAATATCATCCTTAACTTTAAACGATATATGACGCAGGGAATCAAAATTATCTATTCCCCTATTTTCATTAAAAAAGCAAAGCAATTAAAAAAGAAACACTTATCATTAGTAAGCGATTTAACTCAATTAGAATCAATATTAAAGAATAACCCTAAAACCGGAATTGATTTAGGTAATGGCATTTTCAAAATAAGGCTTGCCATTAAAAGCAAAGGAAGAGGAAAGAGTGGTGGTTATCGAGTTATCACTTATATTCAAACTGAAGATGAAATCGTGATGATTTACATTTACGACAAATCAGAAGAAGCAACAATTTCAAAGAAAGATATTCAAAATATCATTAATAGCCTTTTATAGTTATTATAAATACGGTTCATACCAATCCTTAAAACGGTCTAAATCAAACAAAATTAAATTTTATCAAAAATAATTTCATTTTCCTATTGACAAATTAAATTTTGTTATTACATTTGGCTCATTCAAAAACAAAAATGAAATTATTCAACACATATTACTTTGGTTACTTCTACTATTTTAGTAAGAGCCGGGGCTAATATGCAAAAAGATATATAACAATATTAAAATGTATAAAAAAGTCCCGGCAAGCAGCCGGGACTTTTTTGTTTTACACAAAAATGGAAACGATAAAACGAGTAGCAATTCAAGGTATTAAAGCATCTTTTCATGAAGAAGCAGCCTACAAATTCTTTGGTAAAAACATCGAAACTGTAGAATGTAATTCATTTAAAGAAACCTGCGATAAGCTGGAAAAAAACGATGCCGACTTCGTGGTAATGGCGATTGAAAATTCTATTGCCGGGAGTTTATTGCCAAATTATACACTGATCCGCGATTATGGATTTTCAGTTGTAGGCGAAGTTTACCTGCCTATCCAATTGCACTTAATGGCATTACCAGGTGTGAAATTTGACGATATTGAAATCGTAACCTCCCATCCTATTGCCATTCGCCAATGCATCGATTTCTTTTACGATTATCCACATATTAAAATTGTAGAAAGCAATGATACCGCTGCTTGTGCAAAACGGATTCAGGAAGAAAAATTAACCGACACCATGGCCATCGCAAACACTTTAGCTGCAGAACTTTACGGTTTAAACATCCTGGAACGAAGAGTAGAATCAAACAAGAAGAATTATACCCGGTTTCTCATCCTTAAAAAAGACAAAACGGATGAAGGCAAAAAAATAAACAAAGCATCCATCTGTTTTCAGGTTGGCCATAAAGCTGGTTCATTGGCAACAGTTTTAAACATTTTCGCAGAACAAGAGGTAAGCTTAACAAAAATACAATCTATGCCGGTGTTGGGAAAACGAAGCGAATATTACTTTTATGTCGATCTGGAATGGCCAAGCACAGAGAAGTATGATAAAGCCATCAGAAAAGCTTTAAAATATACGTCGAACTTTAATATCCTAGGCGAATATCAAAAGAACGATAAAGTGTAAATAAGTCGGAAGTCCTAAGTCAGGAATCCGATGACAAATAGTAAAAAACGTAAATAATTTTAATCAAAATATATCTTCGGACTTCAGACTATGGACTCCGGACTTTCAAAACCCCAAAACATGAAACTTAATTTAAACATCCAACCGCTAAACACCTGGTTAAACATTAACAACGAACCGTTAATTATCTCCGGACCATGCAGTGCAGAAACTGAAGAGCAATTATTAACTACAGCACATTTATTAGCAGCAACTGGTAAAGTATCAGTTTTGAGAGCTGGTATCTGGAAGCCACGTACCCGTCCGGGAGAATTTGAAGGTATTGGTAGCATCGGTTTAGAATGGTTAAAACGTGCAAAAGCAGAAACTGGTTTACCAACAGCTGTTGAAGTTGCCAATGCAAAACACGTTGAAGAGGCTTTAGCTGCCGGTGTTGATATCCTTTGGATTGGCGCACGCTCTACTGTAAACCCTTTCACTGTACAAGAAATTGCTGATGCGTTAAAAGGTCATGATGTACCCGTATTAATTAAAAACCCGGTTAATCCTGATTTACAATTATGGATTGGTGCAATTGAGCGTATCAATGGAGCAGGAATCACTAAAATTGGTGCCATTCACCGTGGTTTCTCTTCATTCGAGAAAAGTTCTTTCCGTAACGAACCAATGTGGGAACTGGCTATTCAATTAAAAACACTTTGTCCGGAATTGCCGATCATCAACGATCCAAGTCACATTTGTGGTAACCGTGAGTTAATTCCTTACATCTCTCAAAAAGCATTAGATTTAGATATGCAAGGTTTAATGATCGAATCTCACGTAGATCCATCAGTTGCCTGGACAGATGCTAAGCAACAAGTTACACCAGCAGCTTTATCAGAGTTAGTTGATCGTTTAACGGTTCGTGAGCCTGAAGCACCAAATGAAGCTTTCGCTGATCAATTAGCTGACTTGCGTAAATCAATCGATAAAATCGATGATATTCTATTGCAAAAATTAGGCGAGCGTATGGCTATCGTTGAAAAAATCGGAGAGTTTAAACGCGATAACCAGGTAACTATTCTACAGGTTAACCGTTGGGATTCAATCATTAAAAAAGGTCACGCTTTTGCAAAAGCATTAAAGTTAGACCTAAACTTTACAGAGAAATTCTTAGAATTGGTACATGGTGAGTCTATCCGCAAGCAAACTGAAATTATGAATGCTGGCAAAGCTGAAAAAGGAATTGCTGCAGAACAACATACCGAGATAAAAGCTTAAGGAATAAAGCTGGGAGACTAAAGCGAAAAGCAAGGTCTAAAGCACAAGGTCATTGCGAGGTTTGAAGCAATCTCATTAATTGTTTCAAACTTCACATTGATGATTTTTAAATTTGCAAGTAATAAGCTTTTGATAAAGTCCTCCCTTCAGGGAAGGATTTGGATGGGGCCAAATCACAAATAAAATGTCAAAAAACGCCTTAGTTTCTTTTAAAGGAACCAAGAACATAAACACGGAAATCCAGTTAACAGGTTCAAAAAGCGAATGCAACAGGGCCTTAATTATTAGTGCATTGAGCAATAAACTCGTGAAGGTTGACAACTTATCCAATGCAGCAGATACCGTTACACTTGATGGAATTTTAACCGCCCTGAGGGAAGACTCCGAACTCCTGACTCAAGACTCAAGACTCGTAGACGTTGGTCCTGCGGGAACGGCCATGCGCTTTCTCTCTGCTTATCTATCGGCGAAAAACGGGAATTTCCTTTTAACCGGAACGGAAAGAATGAAACAACGGCCGATTGGGATTTTAGCGGAAGCTTTGAAAACCATTGGTGCTGATATTTCTTACGCAGAATCTGAAGGATTTCCGCCGCTGAATATTACCGGCCCTTTTAATCAGAAAACGGCTGAGGTTAAAATCAAAGGTGATATTAGTAGTCAATATATTTCAGCTTTGCTGATGATTGCTCCTACACTACCTCAAGGACTAACATTAGAAATTGAAGGCGAATTAACCTCTAAACCATATGTTGATATGACTTTAGATATGTTGGCTGAAGTGGGCATTGAACATTTGTGGAGTGATAATTCAATTACGATTAAACCCCAGGCTTTTAAGCCAGGCACCTTAGTGGTAGAGCCGGATTGGAGCGCTGCATCATACTGGTACAGCATTGCTGCATTGGCAGATGAAGCCGAAATTAGTTTACCCGCATTGAAGGAAAAAAGTCTTCAAGGCGATAGCCAGATCCAAAAAATCATGAAGATTTTTGGCATTGCAACAAGCAATACGGAATCAGGTATTTCGATCAGTAACTTAGGTTTATCTCTAGATACCGATCAGGTTTTAGACTTAAAAACATGTCCTGATTTAGCACAAACGATCATCGTTATCGCGGCTGCACTTGGGAAAAATATGTCATTTACTGGTTTAGAAACTTTAAAGATTAAGGAAACCGACCGCATTGCTGCCTTGCAAAAGGAACTGGCTAAAATTGGTGTAACGTTAACAGAGGATAACTTAGTTTACACGCTGAATACAGACGAACTTCATTTTCCTGAAAAAATCACCATCGAAACTTACGAAGATCACCGCATGGCTATGGCTTTCGCGCCACTCGCCCTATTAATTAATGAAGTGGAGATTGAAGACATGCAGGTAGTGGAAAAATCTTATCCATTCTTTTGGGAAGATTTGAAAAAGGCGGGGTTTTTAGTAGATAGTAAATAGTATCAAGTAGCTAGTATTAAGTATCAAGATTGGGCGTTGAACCATGTAATCATTCAAAAATCAACCACTCAATCATTAAATAGTAGCGAGTATTAAGTATAAAGACCAAAACAATACGAACTTAAAAATCGTAAATCTAAAATCATCAATCTAAAATAAAATGGCAGGCAACTCATTCGGACAACTATTTCGCATCACCACCTTTGGCGAATCTCATGGCGTAGCCATTGGAGTAATTATTGATGGCTGTCCGGCGCAATTAGATATCGACATGGATTTTATTCAGTCAGAACTGGATAAGCGTAAACCAGGACAGTCGAAAATTACTACCCAAAGAAAAGAAAGCGACACTGTCCAAATCTTGTCGGGTATTTTCGAAGGAAAAAGTACTGGAACACCAATTGCATTATTGATTCCGAATGAAGATCAACGTTCAAAAGATTACGGTCATAATGTTGATGTGTATCGCCCAAGCCATGCTGATTATGTTTATGATGCCAAATATGGGATTCGCGACCATCGTGGTGGCGGTCGTTCATCTGCCCGCGAAACTGCTGCCCGTGTAGCAGCCGGTGCCATTGCCAAATTATTTTTGAAACAACAAGGGATCGAAATTTTCGCTCATGTTACTTCAGTAGGAACCATCGAAGCACCTAATCTGGAAAGTAATGATTTATCAGCTTTGCTGAATATCAGAGAAGAGAACATCGTTCGTTGTGCTGATCCGGCAACTGCACATGAAATGATCGAATTTATAGATGGAATAAGAAAAGATGGCGACACGGTTGGTGGTAAAATTGGATGTATAATTAAAGGTTGCCCGGCTGGTTTGGGCGAACCTGTTTTTGATAAATTACATGCCGATTTAGGCAAAGCAATGTTAAGCATTAATGCGGTTCATGGTTTTGAATATGGTTCTGGCTTTGCCGGAAGTGAACTAAAAGGATCACAGCACAATGATAGCCCCATCCCAAATCCTTCTCCTGATGGGAAGGGTTTTGTAACAGTCACCAATAATGCCGGTGGTATTTTAGGAGGCATTTCTAATGGAATGGATATTACTTTTAAAGTGGCGTTCAAACCAGTTGCTACAATTATGCATAATCAGCAAACCATAAATGCAGCGGGCGAGGCATCTGAAATTAAAGGTAAAGGTCGCCATGATCCTTGTGTGGTGCCAAGAGCAGTGGTGATTGTAGAGGCAATGGCTGCCTTAGTTTTAGCCGATCAGTTTTTAAGAAATAAAGTGAGTGTGATATAAAAATCGTCATTGTTTTTATCCAATTAGATGTAACTATAGCTATGAAAATCCTCCCGATCTTATTCCTCTTCATCAGCCTGAACGCATTTGCACAGTCTTATACGGAGCAAATAGCCAAACATCGCGAAAGCTATAAGCAAGACTTTGTAAAAGATGATTATGCGCCGTTAAAGGAAAGCGATTTACAGCATTTGCATTTTTATGATGGAGACAGTGCCTACAAGGTTATAGCAGATGTAGAAATATTTAAAAATGAGAAAGTTTTTAAAATGCCAACTTATGATGGTACCAGTAAAGAGTTTTATCGCTTTGCAAAAATCAGTTTCATTTTGAATGGAGTAACAGTGAAAATGACGCTCTATAAAAGCATTGCGCTGGCGAGTAATCCTGCTTATAAAGACTTACTCTTCCTCCCATTCACTGATGAAACCAACAATAAAGAAACTTACGGAGGTGGCAGATATATCGATTTAAGCTTGAAGGAAATTAAAGATCAGAAGATAGAAATAGATTTCAACAAAGCATACAATCCTTATTGTGCTTACAGCGATGGTTATCGCTGTCCGGTTCCACCAGAAGAAAACGACTTGCAACTCGAAGTAAAAGCTGGAGAAAAACTATACACAGGAGAAAAAAAACACAGAAAGTAATCGCCAGGCAAATTTTTGGTGATATATTTACATTTTGGGTTTGCTCAAAAAAACACACCTTAAATCTGTGTTACAATAAAATTATTTAAATCTAACCCAAATGCCATATAAATGCCTGGTCATTGATGATAATGAGATCGAAAGAGATGCTTTAGAAATGCACCTTCTAAAAATTTCCAAATTGGAAATAGTGGCGGTTTGCAAAGACGGAATTGAAGCCGCCGATGTGCTATCAAAAACCCAAATTGATATTGTCTTTTCTGATATTGATATGCCTGAACTCTCAGGCATTGCATTACTAAAAAGTTTTAAAAATCATCCACTATTCGTATTTATCACGGCACATAGCGAATATGCTGCAGAAAGCTATGAGGTAGATGCGATTGATTTTGTGCTTAAACCTGCAACTTTCCCAAGAATTTTAAAGGCTGCTAACAAGGCTATAGAATACCTCGAACTCAAGAAAAAAGTAAGTAGTGCGGCTGAAGCTGTTCACGAGGCGCCCGCCAACCACGGCGATCATTTTTTTTTCAAAGAAACCAAAGGAATTTCGAAACTTAAATACAATGACGTAATCTATATAGAAAGTTTAGGCGATTTCTCCAAAATATTTACGGCGAACGACATGCACATTATTTTGGTGAGTTTGAAAAATCTGGAAAAACAGCTCCCCAAAAATTCGTTTGCCCGGGTGCATAAGCAATACATGATTAACATCAACCATATTGCAACGCTCACCACTCATGAAGTACATATGAATTATAATTTTATTGTGCCCATCAGTGCATCTAACCGTCAGGAGTTATTGGAAAGTGCCATTGATAAGAAAATCCTATCCAGGTTTATCAAACATTAATCATTCTGCCGAAGCTAGGTTTAGCTAATTTTTGAAAAGCCTTATTTTGGTAAAGTAATGGTAAATACTGTTCCGGTAGGGTTATTTTTATCTGCCCTGATTTTTCCGTCCATCAGGCTAACAAAAGTTCTGCAAAGCATAAGCCCAAGTCCAGTTCCTTTTTCTCTATCGGTACCTGGCGTACTGATGCCTGTGCCGTGGTAATCCAACTTATTAAAATGCTCCAATTGCACATCACTTAAACCAATCCCATTATCAGCGATGGTGATCAGCAGTTCATTTTTCATGCTTTTATCAAAAAGGGTAATTACCCCATTGCGAGGCGTAAATTTGGTTGCATTGCTAATTAAATTACGGATAACAAGTGAAAGCATGTTGGCATCGGCCTTACAAACTGTATTTTCAGCAATGTTATTTTCAATAGTGATGCCTTTCGCTTCAGCATGATGATAGACTGAATTTATCACCTCATTTACCAGTAGATGTACTTTTAACGTCTCAAGATGAGGATTGAAGCCTTGCATCTGACTAGCCGCCCAGTTCAAAAGATTTTCCATCATCGAGGAAGTGTAAGTTAAATTATTCTTCAACGTTGCTGCATACCTTGTTAACTTTCCCTGATCGATATTTCCACCTTCAAGCAATTGAATAAAAGAAATTAAAGCGTTAACTGGTGTTCTCATATCATGACTAACCACGCTAAAAATTTTATCCTTTACTTTGTTTAGTTGTTCTAGTTCTCCTTTCTGACGATTAATCACCCGATTTAACCGGGTTGTTTTTCGTTGATTAAAATAAATAACACTGGCAATTAAAAAAACTAATGCAATGCCAATACTGAGGTAAACTTTAATTCGCCAGTCGATTCTGATTTGTTGCTCTTGTTTAGAGATTTGCTTATCGCGAAGGGAGGCTTCGTACTTAGCCTGAAGTTTAGCCCTTTCAAATTTACTGGATTGCGTCTGTTGCTGTATCTCCGCCCCTAGCTGCTTTTTCAGAAAGGTAAGCCGCTGCAGACTCTTTTCTTTATCACTTAAGGCCAGTTCCTGCTTTTTCAAATAAAGCTGTTGCTGCTGTTGCTTCGCCAAAAGAACTTGTTTTTGAAGCTCTACATCAGTTATTTTTTGTTTGTAGAGGTAGTCTTTCTCTTTTAAGCCAAAATCAAGTTGCATCTGCTGGCGGGTAATCTCCTTTTCTTTTTCTTTGTTAAAGATTTGCTCCTTTAAAAGCACATACTGCTTATAAAAGCTAAGCGATTTATCATAATCTTTAAGTGCCTCATACGATTCGCTTAATCCATAAGCAGCATCTTTTTTAGCGTCCAGGAGGTTAGCTTGCTCTGCAATTTTATAATTATCGTTAAAAAGGGAGATAGCATTTTCATGATTGCCATGCTTCTGATAAAATTTTCCCAATGCATAAAGACAACCTACATAGCTTAATTTATCATCGAGATCTTTACTGATCTGGATGGCTTTTTGATAGGCTGCCAAAGCCAAATCACTCTGCCCCATCTCACTATAAACATCTCCCAAACATTTTCTTACAGAGGAGGTGATACTCTCATCGTTTAAAAATTCAGCAACTTTTAAAGACTTCTGAAAATGTTGCATGGCCTCATTTAACCTATCACCAGTTGCGATATTCATCTTTCTTAATTCCAGGGGATTGGCTTCAAAATATGCTGATCCAATCAGTTCTTCTACCACTGCAACACCCCGCGACTTTGGGTTCTCTCCAGCGAATACTTTAAGCGCCAATTGCAAATAAATCAACGACTGACTTTGGTTATCCAGATCCTGGTAGATGCTTGAAAGGTTGGTGTAGCAGCTCGCCATGCTGGAGGCATCTCCTAACTGCTCGTAAATTGCTATTGCTTTTTGATTGACTTCCAGGCATTTGGCATAATCTGGAATGGAAGAATATAAGGCACCTAAGTTCAGGTATGTTCCGGCAATCATTTTCAAATTTTTTACAATATTGAAATCGGCAATGGCCAGGTAATAATTTTCTTCTGCCTTGAGAAATTCGGTTTTGCCATGGAAATAAGTAGCATGCCGATAATAAACATAAGCAGAAAAGTTTCTTAGCTTTAGTTTTTCTGCCAGCGTAATAACTTGATTGGAATACTCTTCAAATTTATCAAGGTTTTTAAGCTTCAGGTATTCTCTGTAAACTTTTTCGAGTATAACAACTTTTGCAGAATCATTTTGTAAATGTGCCTGGTTGACAAGCAACAAGCTATCCAGCTTCTTGAATTTGATGTTATTTTGCGCATAGCCATTGCTGTGAGCAAGTAGAAATAACAAGGATATTAGGAAGAAAGGCTTGCTGGTTAATGCAATTATACAACGCATTAAAAAAGGCAGCTTATTCTCCAAAACTCAAAATTTATAGAAAATAACAAAGTTTAAAACAGGCGAAATAATTGCCTGAATGCCTTTAAAAGCAACTAACTGAAACATAAAAAAGGGATAATAGTGGATAACTTCCACTAAGATATTAATTTTACAATCAAATTGGCGAATAATTTCACACGCATTGATTCTAAATTTACAGGGACTTACATCTGTATTAAAATATGCTAGAAAATAGCAGGAAACTGAGTAGGATTAGTTTCATGCATCATTCCATAAATGGTTTCAATAATATCGTCTACAGATGGTTTGCTAAAATAGTCGCCATCAGAACCAAAAGGCGGACGATGCGGCTTAGCAGTAAGGGTTTTCGGTTTTCCATCTAAAGTAAAATAACCGTTTTGATCTTCTAAAACTTTCTGAAGGATATAGGCCGAAGCTCCTCCCGGAACATCTTCATCCACTACCAACAGCTTATTGGTTTTGGCAAGCGAGCTTGCACAAACTTTATCAATATCAAAAGGTAGTAAAGTTTGAGGATCTACAATTTCTACCGATATGCCAAAATTTGCCAGTTCTTCTGCAGCTTCCTGCACTAATCTTAATGTTGATCCGTAAGAAACAACGGTAATGTCTGAACCTTCTTCCAGCACTTCTGCTTTGCCTAAAGGAACGGTAAATTCACCCACATTATTAGGAAGTTTTTCTTTCAAACGATAACCGTTCAAACATTCGATTACTACGGCTGGTTCATCGGCCCTAAACAATGTATTGTACATTCCGGCAGCCTGTGTCATATTTCGGGGTACGCATAAATGCATTCCACGCAATGAGCCCAACAACATACTGATGGGCGAACCTGAATGCCAAACGCCCTCTAAACGATGTCCCCGCGTTCTCACAATAACTGGCGCTTTTTGAATGCCCTTCGTTCTGTAAGAAAGGGACGCTAAATCATCGCTCAAAACATTAAGCGCAAAGATCAGATAATCAAGATATTGTATTTCAGCAATTGGCTTTAATCCCCTCATGGCCAAACCAATTCCCTGCCCCATAATCGTCATCTCTCTGATGCCGGTATCAGTTACCCGAAGTTCACCAAATCTGGCCTGTAAGCCGGCAAACCCTTGGTTTACATCGCCAATATTCCCTAAATCTTCACCAAAAGCAACCAGACGTGGATCACGGGCAAAGTTTTCATTAAAACAAGCATTCAGCACCTCTCTCCCATCAACCATTTTAGAAAGATCATCATATTCGGCATCAACTACTGTAATTTTATCCGGACTTTCTTTTCCGTTGGTGTGGAGTTTAGAATTATATCGATCGAAACTCAATTCTTCCTGATCTTTATACCAGCTAAGCAAATCGGTTCGTTCTGTGGTATTAAATTTTGCCGAAAGGCGAATAGCTTTCCGGGCAGCACTAAAAACCTCCCTGCGTTGCGCATCTGCAGTAGCCGAAAGTTGTGCCGCTATCTTAGCCAGTTCCGGTTGATGTTTGGCTAAGGCACTAATTAAATCGATAACTTTTTTTTGCTCTGGCTTAATGCTGTCTAGGAATTCGTTCCAAGCCTCCTTCTGCGCATTGCGCACAAATACTTTCGCTTTCTTCTCCGTATCTGTAATTTCTTCTTCGGTAGCGATAGCAGAATCCAGCATCCACTCCCTCATTTTAAGCAAACAATCATATTCACTTTCCCAGGTTAAGCGATCTTTAGATTTATACCTTTCATGGGAACCAGAGGTAGAATGACCCTGTGGCTGTGTGAGTTCTGTTACATGGATAAAAACAGGAACATGCTCCTCTCTGCAAATGTGGATGGCTTTTTCATAAACTTCGCAAAGGGCAGGATAATCCCAGCCTTTCACTTTATAAATTTCATATCCGGGTTGATCTTTATCCCGTTGAAAACCTTTCAACACCTCAGAAATGTCTTCTTTTGTGGTTTGATATTTTGCTGGTACAGAAATGCCATAAGCATCATCCCAGATGGAAATCGCCATTGGAATTTGTAGTACACCCGCAGCGTTTATGGCCTCAAAAAAAACGCCTTCAGATGTGGAAGCATTGCCAATGGTTCCGAAAGCAACTTCATTTCCATTAACTGAGAAATGCTTTAAATAATCGAGTTCTTTATTATTCCTGAATAGTTTAGAAGCATAAGCTAGGCCAACTAAACGAGCCATTTGTCCACCTGTTGGAGAAATATCTGATGAACAGTTTTTCATCTGCGTTAAATCGTTCCAACTTCCGTCTTCATTTATTGATTTTGTTGCAAAATGACAGTTCATTTGTCTGCCGCCCGAAAAAGGATCTGCACCACTTGTGGGATTGGCATACAATTGTGCGAAGAATTCTTTAATTGTTGAGATGCCCGTAGCGAAAGCAAAAGTTTGATCGCGGTAGTAGCCAGATCGCCAATCGCCTTTTTTAAATGCCTTGGCCATGGCTACCTGAGGAACCTCTTTGCCATCGCCAAAAATGCCAAATTTAGCCTTTCCTGTTAACACTTCCCTACGGCCTAAAATGCTAGCTTGTCTGCTCTCGTAGGCTATTTTGTAATCATCCATTACGATTGTTTTGAAATCGTTGAATGTTAATTCAGAATTGTCAATAGAATTGGTTATAAATTTTTCATTCTGCATCATAATCAAATATTGGTTGTGGCAAATATATGCAAAATTAAAAGTTTGACTTTATCTTCAATTGTAAAATTATATATGGACAAATAAAATATAATTGGAATAGTTTTTGTTTTAAGATGAAATTGTTAAATTTGTTTTAAGAATTTCAGAAAAATAATTTGTTACATAACATGAAAAAGATCTTAGTATTATTCGCCTTCGTTTTAGGTTTCGGCCTGGTTGCCAATGCACAATCTAAACCTGCAGATTTTAAATTTGAGTCAGAAACTCATGATTTCGGTAAAATTCCGATGGGTAAGCCAGTAACGTTTGATTTTAAATATACAAATGTTGGTGAAGAACCTTTAATTATTACAAAAGCTGAAGCAAGTTGTGGTTGTACTGTTCCAAAATATACTTCTACACCACTTAAAAAAGGTGAAACTGGTGTTATTTCAGTAACTTTTAACGCTGCTGCTGGTCCATCTGCATTTTCTAAAGCAGTAACGTTAACCTCAAATGCAAAAACTCCGGTTAAAGTTCTTTATATCAAAGGAGAAACTGTTGCTGCAACATCAAAATAAATCTTAATAAATAATATTTTTTGAAAGTCCCGATAATCATCGGGACTTTTTTATTTTTGTACCATGCCAAAGATTTCACAAAAGGGCGTGCAGATGCCTGCATCACCAATTAGAAAGTTAACTCCATATGCTGATCAAGCGAAAAAAGATGGTAAAAAAGTTTATCATTTAAATATCGGTCAGCCAGACATTGAAACTCCTGAAGGGATGTTAAATGCCATTAAAAATATCGACTTCAATGTTTGGGCCTATACTCCGTCAGAAGGAACATTAGCCTACCGCCTTAAACTTGCAGAATATTACAATAAACTAGGTTATAACATTACGCCTGAAGATATTTTGGTAACTGTTGGTGGCTCGGAAGCCATTACCATCGCCATGCAAACCTGTGTAAATGAGGGTGATGAAATCATTATTCCTGAACCTTTTTATGCCAACTATAACGGTTTCGCCTGCATGAGTAATGTAGCGGTAAAGCCCATTTTATCGGTTATCGAAAATGGTTTTGCTCTTCCTCCCATTGCTGAATTTGAAAAACTAATCACTGATAAAACGAAAGCTATTATTATCTGTAATCCAAATAATCCAACAGGCTACTTGTATTCCAGGGAAGAGCTTGAAGCGTTAAAAACACTTTGCAAAAAATATGATTTGTTTTTATTCTCAGATGAGGCTTACCGCGAATTCTGTTACGATGGTCGCGAATTTATTTCGCCGATGCACTTAGATGGCCTGGAAGAAAATGTGGTGATTATGGATACCGTTTCTAAACGTTATAGTGCCTGTGGTGCCAGATTAGGCTGCTTAATTACTAAAAACAAGGAAGTAATTGCTTCAGGATTGAAATTTGCACAGGCGAGATTAAGTCCTGGAATGGTAGAACAAATTGCTGGCGCTGCTGCTGTTGATACACCAGACAGCTATTTTGAGAAGGTAAATATCGAATATACCTTACGCCGGGATACTTTAGTTGGACGTTTAAATAATATTGAAGGTGTTTTTTGTCCTAACCCGGGTGGTGCTTTTTACGTAGTAGCAAAATTCCCAATTGATGATGCAGATCGTTTCTGTCAGTGGATTTTAGAGGACTTTGCTCATGAAAACCAAACGGTGATGATGGCTCCTGCTACCGGATTTTATTCTACCAAAGGTTCTGGGAAACAAGAAGTTCGCATGGCTTACGTACTAAATACTGTTGATTTAAATGCCGCAATGGATTGTTTAGAAATCGCCTTAAAAGAATATCCGGGGAGAACGGTTTAATGGCAGTTTTCAGTTAACGGTTTTCAGTTTGCAATTGACAGTGTTCAGTTAACTATTGTGAATTTTAAATGGGCAGTTTTTAGCAGGTAGTTTTTGACTAGACGGTTAAATATTTGTTTAAAGCTGTTATTTGGCATTTTTTTTGTACTTTTGTTGTTCAGTTTTTACTCGATACTCGATACTCGATACTCGATACTCGATACTCGATACTCGATACTCAAAAACTAAAACCGGGGCCGTTCTTGGATTTGACAGGGTGGCGAAGGTTATGTTAGCATGCAGTGCGTTGTTCGGAGAGCACTTAAAGTGAACGATCACATTTTAGTTGGCGAAAACACTTACGCCTTAGCTGCCTAGTTTAGAACTAAACAGCTTTTGTCCCTCTAACTGTTGCATTGTTGGGTTAGAAACCGGGGCATCGAAACAACGAAGCTGGCTTCAAGTAGATACGACTTGAAGTGAGATAAAGTATCTAAGGTTATAAACAAGGTCGGTTTTCAGCCCGTTTATAGCTCGAAAATTAATTGAAAAATAAGCATGTAGAAGGTATAATTTATCTCACAACTGGACAAGGGTTCGACTCCCTTCGGCTCCACCTCATTGGACAAGTCAGATAATTCTGCACTTGTCCAATTTTTTTGCCCCCTAACGAACTGTTAATCAAGAAAATGTTTCCAATGATTTCATTGATCCGAATAGTTCGATGTTTGGAACCGTCAAACGTCAGATTTTGGGGGCACATCCTTCGTTTTACTTCGAGAAGATCGCTTTTATCTTTCAACTGGCAAAGGGGATCTTTTTGAATAGGCCAACAGGGGTCTTTTGGTGCGTTTTATCCAAACGGTATCTGCTGTTTATGATATCGGTTTTAGCAGACGCTAGAAGTTGATTACTTTATTGCCTTTGATTAATCTTGTGTCTTGAACTGATCCAGAGCCATTAAAACTATATCGTACACCTATTATTCCAACAGGATGACTAGAATATTTTAAAGAATAAGCTAGTCTGTCGTTGATGAAAATCTTTGTTATTCCGCTATTAGATACCAGCCTCAGCTTTACCCAAGTTTCCATATCGCAGCCAAATTTAGAAAGGTCTGAAGTCTTGCTGTCTATGACCTTGCCCCATGCGTATAAAGAAAGGTCGCCGACACAGCCTTTAGAGCAGAGCGGGACGTTGATTATATCATCTTTTCCTACAAGGCTAACTTCAACCCGTTGACAAGGGTCGCCGCGATAGTCAGGATTTCCTTTGATACTGGTTTCAAATGTATAATTGTCGCTATTAATGCCTTTTATGTCTTGAATGTTGAAAATACGAACTAAAGGTAGCGAAGGTTGTATCTTCAAATTGTATTTTGTCAATAGGTAATCATCGACACTAGTCTCTCGGCCCTTCGATATTTCCTTTTGTTTGAAATAGATTGGTGTGCCACTGTCGCTTTCCGCCAAAGCCATCCATCCTGCTGATGCTATTAAAATCTCATGTTCCTTCACAACGTCGTCACCAACTATCAGCTTAGCAGTATAGTGACCCGGTTCATAGTAGATAGAAGAGAAAACGTGGTCATTCCTGGAAACGGCAACTTTCCTTGTCTCATCCCATGACTGCGCAATAAACGCTGAATCAGTACCAGACTTAGGTAGGCTATAATTAAATACGACCGAATTAGGTAGGCCCGCAGAAAGGATTTTGTTGCTACTAAATTTATAGCTGCTACGGTCGATATCGTTATGCGGCTTAGAATAGAAAAAGATAGCTGAGGCTATAATTGCTAGCAACAGTGTCCCAACGAGCCAATAGCTGTAATTTGAAGGGTTCCTTTGGTTTGTTTGTTCAGCCGATATGGGTTTAGGAGGTGCATGCTGAACCGTGTCGTGTTTAAAAGCATTCCAATCGTTACTGCCAGTAAATCTTGCCAGTGTGTTCAATGTGGTAGTAGCTGGTAAACTGGTGTACTTTACCCTTCCCCAAATTCGTTTAAGCGTAGTAACGCTCAATAAAACACCAGTGCTGTCTTCAATTTCATTGCTGAGCTGTTCGAAATCATAACCGGTCCATTTGCTACTGGGGCCACGATTTAATCGTATTTCAATTCTTTCAAGGCATAGGCTCAGGTAGTGTCCTTCGGCGTTACTATCCATGATATTTGGATCTATCTATGTACTTGTACAAAATTGAACGCATTTGTCTCGTATTTGTCACCATTGTTTATATTCCGTTTTTCATATTTGTCCGCACCATATAATCAATTGAAACATGTTTATCCTTGTGTTTTGATTAAGCCTTTATGGTAAGAATAGTTATTAAAAACTGTATGCTCACAAATTTATGAAAATGAAAACACAAATTCTTAAAATCGCAGGTGCCTCTTTGATCTGCTTTCTTTTAGTACTTCCACGATCTTTACAAGCGCAGATGTCAAATGCAAAACTTAGAGTAGTAAACAGAGTAGTCAGTCTGGACAAAAAATCGAAGGTAGTCCGTTTAAACGAAGTTGATAGTGTCGGTATTGCTTGGATTCTGGATGAGCAATTCACAGAAGGGGAAATTGAGTTTGATGTAAAAGGTATTGATAAGTACCAGGGCAGTTTTTTGGGTCTTGCGTTCCATGGTGCTGACGATAGAACTTATGAGGCTGTTTATTTCAGGCCCTTCAATTTCAGGACAGCCGATACGTTGAGAAAATCACACGCTGTGCAGTACATGTCAAATCCGAAATATGACTGGCCAGTTCTGCGCGAGCGCTTTCCAGGAATCTATGAAAAGGCGATGCCGTCCGATATTGATCCAAATGGCTGGTTCCACGTTAAACTGGTAATATTAGCGGAATCAGTAAGCGTATATATTAATAGGAGTGAAATTCCGGTTCTTGAAACCAAACTACTAGGTCAAACGCAGGGAAAAATGATCGGGTATTGGGTAGGGAACGGTTCCGGTGGTGAATGGAAAAATCTTAATATTAAGAAACGGGAATAATGCATTGGTTTTCTTTTCTTTCCGCATATAACTATACGATGCTAGTTTACCGTATCATGGTTACTTACTATTATAATGAGTAATCATTATACCACCATTTATTCTCGACTGTGTGAAGAGGAAACTAAAATTGTAAAATTTCAACTAATAATTATAGGCCCAAATCAGCGATTAAACGCAAATCAGACAGGAAATAGTTCGAGATTTGTACAGTAGCCACCACAAATTTTTAAAAAAATCCGCGAAATTTCAATAATCTCGCGGATTTTCTTTTTTCACAATACAATTCTCAACCGTAGGGGTATTTTAGCTTCATCCTAGAGGTAATAAATTTAAATTTTACAGTTTTCGAAATTTATTAGCCCTAAAAACTAACCTTCGGAGATTCCGGCCTATATCTGATCCATAACGACAACCAAACGCTGTCCATCTAATACTTCTTTATCCCACTGCTCAATAATATCATGGAATCCTACAGGAATCACATCAATTTTGATTGCGCCTTTTGCAGCCATGTCAAATGCATCCGGAAGAATTTGGGTGATGAGTTTTTGAACCTGTTCTCTGGTCCATGCGCCTATACCGGAGCCACTGATAGTCAGGTTTACACTGCGAAGAATAGCTGCAGAAAGTGTCAACTCGTCGCCAGACATACTCCCTACTGAAACATACCTGGTTCGGGGACTAAATGTTCCATTACCACTTAAACACTTTAAAATCAGCTGTGCAGAAGAGCCCCAGAGATAATCAATGACTACATTAAATGGGGTGACAGCATGAATCGATTTTAATTCATTAAGAATATTTTCTGATGTATCAAGTAAGGAAATCGTTTGATCTGCGCCAAGCAATAATAATGATTTCAATGATTCTTCATTTCTTCCCGTTACCACCACTTTGGATGCTCCATAAAATTTAGCAAGTTGAACGGCTACCCTTCCGGTAAAACCTGTCGCACCATTGATCAGCACTACATCGCCGGGCTGCATTTCTGCACGATAAAGAATCCCCATAGCAGCTCCAATCACAGCATTTGGAAGTGCGGCAGCAGTTGCATTATCTAGTTCAGCTGGAATTCGGACCATTCTTCTCTTATCAATTACTGCTTTTTCTGCCATTGTACCAGAATTACCAATTGCATAAGCCCGGCTTCCGTCAGGCAATATACAGACACAGTCAGAGCCTACAACATGATCACTTGACATGTTAGAATAGTGTGTACCAGAGGTTTTAGCTTTATCATAATTGGTTACGGCAACCGCCACAACATCTACCAATAATTCATTTTCTTCATTTGGAATTGGTTGTGGGATATCAAGATAATCCGGTTTACTCTTCGTTTTATTTGCGACTATTGCATTCATATTATTTATAATTATAAAAGCAAAATTCACTTATATAACTTTTTCCCACGATAACAATTGTTAATAAATCAAACGCTCAGCTTAAGCAAATCATGATTCATCTAAATATAGCCAATTATCATTTTCCCCTATGATAATTTGGTTTATCGCGACCAAAACCTGTCCTTGATTATTGAAGATTTTTTTTAGATGCAACCATTTGCCTTTTATTTCCATCTAGTCTTTAAATATCCGGGATGCATTTCCATTCAACTCATTTTAATACCAAAACACTATTTATTCACGAAAAATTATGATTAAATCAACCAACACAACCAGGCAAATATGGGTATCCTTAACGGTAATTTTGACGCTGATTAGTGCACTTGAAATCAGAGACATTTTTAAATTGATTGGCATAAAAATCCCCGGGATACCGATACCATATGGCGGTGGAATTCTTGATAATTTAATGGCCGTAGCAGTTGTGATCACCGTAACCATTCTTTTGGTTCCGAAAAACTCCGGTAGCCTGATTAATGCATTAGGACTCAAAACAGGTAGCCTTAAAGGGCCGGCACTAACACTTATCGCGACCATACCCTGCTGGGTAATCTTTGCAATCAGAGGTCATTTCGTAACAGATGTTGATCTCACTAATTTAATTCTGCTATCCTTCTTATTTCCCCTTGCCGAAGAAATTGTTTTCCGGGGCTTTGGCTTTATTTTTACACGGAAAAAGCTACGGTGGTCATTCCTCCCGGCAGCGCTATTGCAATCCGTTATTTTTGGCTGGATACACTGGATGGGTGCTGGAGGTGGTAGCGGAATCGCACTGCAAATATTTCTAATCACTTTTTTTGGTGCAATATTATTTGCTATTCTGGATGCTATTGATGGTTACACGATATGGAGTGGATTCGTATTTCATGCTTCACTAAACGCAACCTGGAGTTTTTTTTCGGTATCAGATACAGCCGCAACTGATTGGATCGGTAATACCGTCAGATTGGTGAGTGCAGTCTTGGCAATATTGCTATTCTGGTTATTTGTCAATAAACGCACCGTGCCGAAGGAAATGGAGGTCTGAGAAAACTGGCAGAAAATGGCTTTTACCCCGTTAGCTCTACGTTTCACCAAGGT
The DNA here is from genome assembly GCF_048515415.1 of Pedobacter sp. N23S346. NCBI lineage: Bacteria > Pseudomonadati > Bacteroidota > Sphingobacteriia > Sphingobacteriales > Sphingobacteriaceae > Pedobacter > Pedobacter sp. N23S346. The sequence goes on along the minus strand of NZ_JBLYEE010000011.1, from coordinate 111,836 downwards.
TATACCAAAATTAAACATAAAAGGAATAAGTTAAGGCCAAACTTTCGAGACTGAAAATGACCTATGAACTTTTAAACTTTAGCCGGATCATCCATACAGAAATTAACGAAGCATCATCCGGAAACCATAATCCAGATCAGCTGGATTCAGAATTGAAGGTGGAGTCTACGAAAATACGAGACACCATAAATCAGCGTATCGCTTCAATGGAACCTGAAAGGTGCAAATCAATATTATTACAACACCAACAGGCAATAACACTATTACTAAACGAATTAGAAAATGCAATTGAAAAGGAAAATCAATTATCTACGCCTAACGATGTAAAAAACAAAAATCTAATTAGCTGCAGGAAAGCCGCAGAAGATTTAATGGCTTTGCTGAAGTCTGATTTCCCCATATATTTTGACTACAGTATGCTGTTAAATCAGCGTGCAACTGAAAAATTAAAGTCAAAATTAAAAGAGCAGATTACTGGATTCTCAGATTTGCTAAAAATAGAAGCAGTCGATTACCAGACCATAAAAATTTTCCTGCTGCTTTTTGAGCAGCTTCTGCATCCCAAAAAAAACTTTTCTTATGAACAGTCTGCTTATCTTGAAGATTTTTTCGACCAGCTTAACGAATGGTGTAGCGCGACTGATAAACAACTGGAAACACTAGAAATTATCCAGACCATCGTTTCGCTAAATTTTAATCATCCAGCATTTTACCACCTCTGTTGTAATTATTTTACTAAAGCACTCGAAAAGTGTGAAAATATTAGTGAACAATACAGAATACTTAATTTCTTGAAGAAGATATTTAAACAAGTATTTAAGCTTTCACCATCCCCTTACGACAGAAAATTGCCCGTAATTGAAGAATCTATCCAAAGATTTCTGGATGCCGAGCTCGACTACCTAAGTTCTCTTGAAGCCACGGCCGAAGATCTAAGCTCCAGCGGATTACTAGAGAGAAATTTCAAAGTAACCTTTACTATCCGCCAGCTGGCCATATTCATACACCTGCAGGTTGAGGCTAATATTATCCTGACTCAAAGTCCAAAGGCAATTCATCAATATGTAACTAAGCACTACAGTACCCTGGAATCAGAAAAGATATCTGAAAAAAGCTTTAAGAATGCCTATTACGGAAATAAAGGAAATGACGTGGAAAAAGTGATCGACAAAATCGTGACCATGCTCGTCATCGCACAGGAAAAATACTAACCTAAAAGATAAATCAGTTCCTTCCTTTGCAGAAAATCAATGAACTCGAAATACCAACGTTCTGAATAGTCATTATTGATGTGCAACGCTTTCTGATCGGCAATCAGGATATCATTCAGCGTAAAAAAACCCATCAGTTTGCTTCTTAGTTTAAAAGACTCGGTTAGAGGGAGCTCCGCAATCGGAAGGTTTAAAAGAAAAATATTCGATTCGGTAGAATGATCCATATAAAAGCGCGGGTTGACCTGATATCTGCTTTAGAGGCACCGCGAAGAGCCTAAGACACAAGATAAACAGGCACCCACGCTTTTAGCATAGGCAACCATCTATTTTTTCCTGTGTCTTTTGAAAATTTCGCGGTTTTCTAAAACAGTAAAATAGCTATCGCTACAATATCATATATGTAATTGATTTATTTCATGAGCCAAATATAACAGATTCTATGCTTTTATCATTTCCAAACAGAAAAATAAAAGGCTTGCTAAGGGTTGCGCTTTCAACAACTATACAAAGGGCAAAACCGCATTTTTTTACCCTATAAAAAACCAATTATGGAAAAAGATCAATACCTACGCAAATTATCCGCCTATCAAAGCCTTTCGCCCGGATTAAAGGGCTATCTTAAAATTACCCTACAAGAAAACCTGTTTAATGGGTCAGAAAAAATCTGCACATCAGAGACCATCCTGGGTGCGTATTGTTATCTGGAAAAAGGAAGCGCAAGAATTTTCCTTTATGAAGAAGACAGTGAACAAGAGGTGACTATACTTTTTTTACCTTCCCGTCAAATGATTCCGGATCTTCAACTGGTTGCAAATCACTTTAAAGGAAAGCTATTTTTAGAATTCCTGGAAGAATCCATAATGCTCTGCATCCCCGAAAAGCATATTTCCAATGTCCATAAACTTTTTCGCGAAGCCATCACCCTTAGCATGGCAATTAGCGCTGAAGCCTGGGCTAAAATTATTTCCACGCTTACAGACCTAAAACTCGAAAGTGCAGATCAACGCCTGGACAAATTGCTGCAAGCCTTTCCAAATATTTTTAACGTAACGGCCGTGAAAAATGTAGCTAGCTATCTCGGTATACATCCCTCCACCCTCAGTGCAATGAGAACAAAAAGACATACAAAATAATGAAATGAAAAAACAGCAATAAGGTTAGAATATGTCTCGCTGCATAAAATAATAACCCATCTACATGTATTCACTCCAGGAAAATAAAGGCCTTTTTCCCATCTATATGTGATGATGTAAAATTCAAAAAGCGCCAATTTCGAATAACAAAATTAAAAAGCCAAACTAATGAGTGCTATCAGATCTCCATATTATGCATCACAGGTTATTTCCGCAGCGTTTATCCTATTATGGATTTATACTGCCGGAAGCAAACTCATTAACTTTGGAACCTACAGGCTGGAGATGCAACACCAGGTATTCAGTTCGGAAATATCAGCCATGCTGATCTACATTGTACCCACTTTTGAACTGTTGGCCGTAATACTTTTATTGTTTCAAAAAACGAACAAAATAGGTTTGATGCTGTCGCTGCTGCTTATTGCTGCCTTTACAGGATATATCTGCCTGATTACTATTGGATATTTCCCCAAAGTTCCCTGTAGCTGTGGCGGAGTAATCAGATCTCTGGGCTGGAAAGGACATTTCATCTTCAACCTGGCTTTCTTAATCTTAGCAATTTTTGCACTATACATCGAAACAAAGCGGGAGGCAAGCGACAAAGAGTACTAATCACAAAAGGGATTGGCCAACCCAGCTCAACATGAACCAACAAGTCCGAAGGCCAAAGGCAAGGACAAATGGGCTAACTGCTTAAGCCCTATCTGATAAGCAGAAAATTAAACTAAAACATCATGTTAAAAAAATTAAATTTAGGTCTTGCAGCCCTTGTATTAGGATTCGGCCTTATCATCACTCAAAGCGCTTTCACCACATCAACCACTGGAACATTATACCATTATAGGGAAAGTAATGCTCCAATTAAAGACGAAAGCTCATGGGAACCTGTTTCAGGAGCAACATCTTTCAGTTGTAGTGAAGAAAATGTGCTTCCCTGCACCATCGAAGTGACAGGATCACTTTCAGCTTATTTATTAAGTAATAATACTGCTGAAAAAGTAATGGCATCACCCGAAATCAGATCGACCAGGGATTAAAAGAAATAGGTGCAGTTAAAAAGCTGCACCTATTTTAATTATGGGTTTTGCGGCATTCCCGAAGCCTCAATTACCAGTTCCGGAATAGGCAGTACAAATCCCGATGAATTAGGCGCAAGGGAATAACTTTTCCCATTTACCGTTCGTGTCAAACTAATCCCCACACCTTCCTTGTTTAGCCTTTTTACGTCTGCCCATCTCAAACCTCTCATCAGCAGTTCCTTCCTCCTTTCATTTAGCACCATAGTGGTAATCGCCACCTGATCAAAACTTTGCCTGTCAACAAACGTATTTTTCTTATAACGGTTACGCAGGAGTTTGTTTAGATCCGCCAAAGCTTCTGGCAGCCTGTTCAGCCTGGCCAGGCATTCAGCCCTGATCAATAACACCTCATCCACAGCCACACCAGCAAAAAAAGTGGTAAACCCTTCATAACTTCCCTTAAAACCGTAGGTTCCATTTTTATTATCATTAAAAAATACATTTCTGCGCAGGTCATTGGTTTCATATAGTGCAAAAAGCTGTGGATCGGTCTTCGCCCTTACGTTTGACAGTGGCACCCCGGTAAAGAAACTTTCATGGAGCACCTCTACATTAAACCGTTGGATAGGCAGCGTAGCGGCAGCATTGAGCGTATTAAAATCCATCAGCTCATTTTTCAGTCGCAAGCATGAATCGGCATAAAGAAAAGCTTCATTATACCTGCGCATGGTTAACAGTGCCCTGGCCAACATTCCATAGGCGGCTGCCTTCGATGGTCTCATCATATGAACGGCTACAGGTGGCAGGCACCGTACCGAAACCCGGAGATCAGAAAGCACCTGCGAATAACACTCTTCTACTGTCGATCTGAAAGATGGCACATTGAAATCCGAACCCGTTCTGAGCGGAACCCCGAGATCTGACCCAGCCGAAGCTACGTCGTAAGCAGGAGCCCATACAAAAAGTGTTTTAAGGATATTCTTTGCCCGATAAAAATAGGCCTGGCCGTTTACATTGTCCCATTGGGAAGCATTTGAAGTGGTTCGTGGTATTTTCCCCAGGTTTTCAATAACACTGTTGGCTCTGTAAACTGCCTTGTAATTATTAGACCATTCGTTAAGTTCGGGCAAAAAGATATTGGCCCGTTGCCAGGTGTACATGTTGCGTTCATTCTCCAACCTGGAAGAAAAATCGGTATCCGTAAGATAGAAATCCGTTGAACTTATCTCTGCCGAATTTCCATCTACCTGGTTTAGCACCTGGTAATGATCTAGCAACGACTGCTGATCTGCCAGCGTTTCGGCAATGGCAATCGAACGGTTAGATTTCTCATCCAAAAATTTCTTGCAGGAAGCCAAAGCGAAAAGCAAGGGTAAAATAATGTAATATCGTTTTTTCATGATGATATGCTTATAAATTAGTTTTGAAACCGATTGCAATGTTTTTTGGGTCAGGGATAGCCGAAAAATCAGGATCTATATGCTCCTTATTTTCCCGCCAGATAATTCCCAGATTGGAAGCTACCAGAAAGACCCTCGCCTGAGACAGGAATTTTTTCCTGGCCTTCCCACCTGGAATATCAAAGCCGATGTTAATGTATTGGAGACGTACATGATCTCCTTTGAGCACATTTATCTCCGATCCATAATAAAACTCATCCCTGCTTGATGAAACAGGATAAACCATGCTTGGAACATGAGTAAAAAGCTCATCCCCCGGATTCTGCCATCTTGAAGCAAACTCCCCGTTGCCATTCCGCGCGACGAAAAGTGAAGTATAACTTAAGGATGTCTTCCTGAAATAATAGCCTAGTTTATAACTTAACCTGAAACTGGCACTAAACCGGCCGTAGGAAAAACTATTTCCCAATGCACCAGAAAAAACCGGAAGTGCAGACCCGTGGTAGACCATATCTTCCACGCGTAAAGTATTGCCAATTAAAAAAGCATAATTTTTGCTCACCACACCTGCCTGTATCCCCTGCGGATCACCGTTTTGCGGATCAAGGCCGGCCCACTTATAAGAAAACATGCTGTACAATGGGTAGCCAATCAAACCCGCAATGGAAACATTGCCTCCTACCAGCCCGCGCCCACTAAAAGCGCCAGAATAGTTTTTCACTACCTTATCCTTATAATAATTGAAGAAAAAGTCTGTGGACCATATAAACCTCCCGGTTGTATTTACCGTGTTGATTTCCAGGTCAAGACCGTCTCCTTGTATGGAACCTGTATTTTTCACCACCGTATAGCCAATTCCCGCAGTCAGGTCTATCGGACTAAGGGCTAAGAGGTCGACCGATTTTTTCCTGAATACCTCAATACTCCCCTTTACCCTGTTGCCTTTGAAACCAAAATCAAGCCCAGCATTAAACATATAAATCCGCTCCCATTTCAATTCTGGGTTATTATAATTGTTAAAAATTGCATAAGGAGACTGTGTATAAGGAGAATTCGGACTTGCAAAAATGATCGAAGTGGCAGCAGATCCCTTGGGATCAGTATTCCCGCTCGCCCCAAATGTCATCCTAAGCTTCAACAGTGGAAGTAAGGAAGAACTATAAACCTTTTCCCGGCTAATATTCCAGGCAAGGCCTGAAGAAAACAGCGGATTCCATTTGTCATTGGTGGCCAGGCCGAACAAATTTGAAGCATCCCTCCTTCCGCTTAGCGAAAGTGTATAACGTTCATCATAAGTATATGCCGCATTGGCAAACAACGAAACAAAGCGCGACACAGAACCTGAAAAGCTATCTACATTAGGTATAAATGCAGTACCCCCTGTTATGAAAGTACTATAAGGGTTTACATAATCAACCACTCCGGAAGTCAAAGTCGATTCGCTCACCCCATAAACCCGCTTGTTCTCCTCGTCTACCGTAGTACTTCTGATTTCTGCTCCCGCCAGGGCAACAATTGAATGGCGGCCCGAGGTTTTATTGATATCCAGTTGTCCGCGTAAATTGTGAGCAGTGAGCAGCGAAATTCCGCGATCTTTGATTGACCCCAGCGGGATATTCCTTTTAAGCGTTCCATTCGCATCAATAGAAGAATAGAGGTTAACCAGATTCCTCACCGTGTAACTTTCTTCAAGATAGTCTGTAGTGTTTTCACTATCCTGTTGCTCAAACTGGTAGCTCGAAGTAAACTTTAACCAATTGGCCAATTGATATCCCGCTCTAAAAGAAGCCAGGACAGCGTTTAAAGCAGTCCCGCCAGTAATACTCTTATAATCTTCCAGCGGAACATAACTCCAGTCTAAAAGATTTCCGCCACCTGCAGTTGCGAGATAAGAAGACCTGTAACTCCTCATCACTGCAAGTGGATTTCCTTCCTCATCAGCCAAACGGGTGTAAAGTGGTAGATTTCCGGTTGAAGTATTCAGTGTTGACACATCTTCTCTGCCCCTCCCGGTAAACGAATGAGTCAGCATCAGGCTCCCGCCTAGCATTAACTTATCCATTAGCTTCAGGTTCTGCTCTGCCTTAAGGCTATACCGGTTAAAAGGTACGCCCAAAGCACTCGTATTGCGGTCGGTTCCAAAAGAAACCAGCCAGTTCCTCTTTTCCCCGCCACCATTTAGCCCCATAGAATACTGTTGAGCGGTGGCTTTTGAAAATACATATTGATTAAGATCCGATCGCAGGTCATACCCCCTCAGCAAATCCATCCGTCTTGCTGCCTCCTGTGCAGAAAGCCGACCGTCTCTTGCGGCAATCCGCAGTTCCACCGCCTCAGAAAGCGCAAACTTGTCTGCACCCGTTTCAATATTATTATAGTATCCCTTATCAAAAAGAAAATTTTCCACAGTTATCAAATCGCTGACGCCAATCTTGTTCTGGTAATACAGGTCGGGCTGATCAGTTACCTTAAAACTTCCGGAAAAGGAAACCTTCAGCGGCGCATTAAACTTCGCCTTTTTAGACGTGATCACTATAACCCCATTTCCTGCCCTGGCTCCCCAGATCGAAGCAGCGGCCGCATCTTTTAGCACGGTTATGCTCTCAATATCATTCGGATTGATGTTATCGATGTCTCCCTCGTAGGGGAAATTGTCCAATATAATCAGGGGTGCGCTTATTCCCCGCAGCGTACTGATTCCCCTGATGATAATCCCATAGCCTCCGCCACCATTACTCTTTCTATCAATGCTATAACCGCTCACCATTCCTTCCAACCGGCCAATGATATCGGTACCTACCTGCTCCGCCAGCATCTTATTGGAAACTTGTGCGAAAGAACCCGTAGCCCGCTCTTTTGGCAAGCGTTGATAACCCGTACTTACCTCTACGGTCTGCAATTGCTGATCACCCATAGCCAGCGTAACCTTAAATACCCCCTTAAAAGGCACCGAAACCACCGTATCCAGTACCACGATATTCAATCCAGAAAATCTGAGCCTATGCCTCCCCAATTTTAAGAAAAGTGAAAACTCACCCGCATCAGAAGAAATCGCTGCCTCGCCTTTGTCCGAGTGGACAGCAATACCTGCAAGCGGCTTCCCATCTGCACCAATCACCAATCCGCTTAACCGCTCTTGGGCAGCTGCAGATAAACACAAGCCCGAAAACAGGAACACCAAAACCAAGACCGAAAATAAAAGGCCCAAGACCTTACCTTTTCTATAAAAGCTACCTATCTGTCCCATCGCCTAATTATTTTTAGCCTTAAACGCCTCGATATTTTTCTTGCGGACATTCAGCACATCCATATGCTCCAGTAGTAATCCAACATTCTCTACCGTTAACAACTCGGCTGTGGTTACCGCACGCACGTCACCATCTGCAATCCATACATAATGCGGAAGTGCCTTATGCGGAAAAGTCCGCAGAAATACCGTATCGCCGACCACCACAGACAGCCCTGTGGAGGTAAAAGTGCCCGATCCTGATTTAAACCTGGAGATCAGTGACTCCTCCGTATCTCCGGTACCAACAGAATTGACCAGCAGCACCTTTACCTTCCCCGGAAATGCCTTCTCAATTTCCTCCAACTTGGGAAAACGCTTAATACACGAACCACACCAGGTTGCCCAGAAATCCAGGATAATCAACTTCCCTCTGTCTGAAGAAAGCACATATTCTTTCGGATTTCCCCGATCCAGCAGCGCGTGTTTAAAATCCCAGAAAGCCTTTGGAAGTTGCCCTCCCACCGGCACAGGTGCAACACTGTATTGCTCCGCAACTTGTGCAGAAACGGCACCAACAGTGCTTAATAGCACCAATAAAAAAAAGCATATATTTTTAGTCATCATTATTTGGTTAAGTCTGGTCAAACCGTATAGAAAACTGGCAAACCCTGTTTCGAAACTATATTTTAGAAGCTTCAGCTTTGCACTAAAATGCCCTTTCAGCACATGTGTATATGCCTAAAAAAGACATGACAGTCCAGTTACAGTAATGACCTATTTAAAAAATAGAGTTAGTTAATAGGTTAAGATAAAATGAAAATAGCCTGAATAGAATCATAAAAACCATTCTAATTACTGGCAGATCTGATCTGCTTATACAGGATTCTTCGGCTTTAATGCAAAAAGCCAATCGAAAAGATAATGTTCACCTATCCCCATACGCTTCCGATTGATAATTTAATTCATTTAGATTCACTGCCTCATCACAGCAGGGCAGCGACGATAAACCAATAAAGCACGCATTCACATCAGAACCACACCGAAAATCATAAATCCTGAAAACCATCCCTACACATGAAGTATGCCGGGCTGCTCTGGAACCTGATGCTACAATCGCAGCCTTGTGTTCCTTCTGCCGATTCTGAAAAGCAGTTAGCACAGCGAAAGGACTGAATAAAAAAGCCCAACAGAGAAAAAAAAGCGGCAAATAACGGAGATCAGACTTCATATTTTGGTTTACTGATTTATTAAAAGTGAACAAGAAAAAAAGCAGGGACAGCCGGAAATAAATCTTAACAGCAGCCCTGCTATTTGCTGCTACATCTTTCGCGGACGATGTTTACAGCTAAGGAAAAGTTTCATCCTGAAAAATTCTGGACATACCAATCCCCTTACGGCGAAGCCATTTATTTTTTTAAAATCAAAATTAAATCAGAGGTATTTTAAGAGGAAAACAGGATCAAACGATCCATCAAAAAAAACTTAGGGCAGGTCATCATTAAAGAACCTATTTTATTATTAACCATCAAGGTTAGCCTGCCCTAACCAAAAAATCATTCTGGATTTTTAGGCTTTAAGGCATAAAGCCAATCAAACGGACAACTTAACAGGGATTGATAAAGAAATACATGAAAAAAATTGAGCAGCAAAAAAAAGCCAGAATAAATCCCTCTTGCTTTAATGGGATTTAAATGATTAACATGACTTAGTTTTTGTTTTCTCATAACTATATGTTATGAGTCTTGGCGGAGTGAAGAGCACTATAGTAGGCTCTAAATACCGTTCTACCAGGCTTCTGACGGCCTTGCCAACGGATTTACAATAGAGCCTATAGATCTATAGTACGTACAAAAGTACGTAAATATCCCTATAGGCATTAATCTATTGTCTCGTTGGCTTCACTTGTCAGAATTTGGTAGCCGAGACTCTTTTATTAATACCTTTATATAACTCAAATGTAATAAATTATATTAAAAAATCAAAAAAAACAGGCAGTTGTTGTAATTTTATGTATGAGTAAATAGTCTACGAATACAATTATTAAGAATATCATGGCTCTAAGAATGATGCTAGGGGAATTGTTATTAAACTTCTCTATATTGGTTAACACTACTTAAAGGAGCAATAATGAATATTATCGGACTTTTTTAAGGTTATTGAGCCTATAAAAGTTTTAAACATTGTGCAGCAATTTCCCAATACAGATCGAATGCTTCTTATCAGTCATTGAATCACTTATAGGTATAATTGTTTGAGATGATAAATTCCATCTATTGGTTGGTTTCTTAATATCAGAAAACTCATGCCTATAAATTCAATAGTATTAGCAGATTGACGAAATAAAATTTAGACTGGTTAGTGAGATACCAACCTGTAGGTTAGTTGACAATTACTCTAACTGTTGATTGATCGACATTGTCCCTTACAATCCGATTGCTCTCTTCCCTGACCATACAATCCTATAAAATCGAATAACATAACTGCATATATAAAACTTTAAAGTTTATTTATTAAAATAATTATCAAAATAATACAACTAATTCGTTTTTATTATACCTTTGTGAATAGATATTCCATATATTGATTGGTGTCTCATAAACCGAAAAAATACAGTTTAACTTTATGTCAATACCGCAGATACACTAATTTGGCTACTAAGAACGAAACAGAAGCATTTCTGAATGATTTCAAAACGAAGTCCAAAATATTTGGTATCCTTTTTCGTGATGCAAGACAAAAAAACACCCAGGCATTGTTAGACCTGGAACTAACCGGGCAGAAGCGCAAGGAGATTGTTGAATCAATTACAATAAAAGATTATAGCGAGGGGCCGAATGACGATGTGCTGCACGGAATAGCCAGCATGTGGGTATTCGGAAAAAAACATAAGAGCGTAGAAATATATATTAAGATATCCATGGGAATGCAAGATGATCCAGCAATCTGTATCTCCTTCCATCCAGCTGAACACCCCATGATATATCCATTAAACCAATAAAAATGAAAAGTCCTTTCAGTCAGAAAACGATGCCCGTAAAGCACAAAGAATTTAATTTCACCTTCAGGAAAGAACAGTTCACTATTAGATACCATTATTATTACTGTAGCCAAACCGATGAAGAATTTACTGACGATAGACTGGATGAGATCAATATCAGTCAGGTTTACAATCAGTATCGTGAAAAGTACGGAGTTCCCTTCCCAGAGGAAATCTCAGCAATTAGAGAAAAATATAATGTTTCTGCCTCACGCATGTCTGAGATATTAGGGCTTGGAGCCAATACTTATAGGTTATACGAATCAGGTGAAATGCCATCGGTAGCCAATGGAAGGTTAATTCTTTCTATCGATAAACCCGAAACTTTCATTGAGCAGGTAGAGGCCAGTGCACATTTCCTTTCAGAAAAAGAGCAGCAAAAACTAATTTCCCACTCCAGAAAAATAAAAGAGGAAGAAGTTAAAAACTTTTGGGACCATATGTTCGAAGAAAAAATATTCCCTGATCACAAGCCGTCAAAATATAACGGTTATAAGATCCCTGACATGGAAAAAATATCAGAGGTCATCAGCTACTTTGGTAAAAAAGGAATAGAGCTTTACAAGACCAAACTTAATAAATTATTGTTTTATGCAGATTTCCTGTCCTATAAAAGAACAGCTTATTCTATAACCGGAATTACCTATAAGGCCATTCCGTATGGTCCGGTACCGAGCGAATACGACAAATTGTTTATTAAGCTATGCGACGATGGAAAAATCGACATCGAAACCATCCAGTTTAAGGATGGCAATTTCGGAGAGAAGATTAAGGCCGTTCAAAATAATGATGTAACCTTAAGTGATACCGAACAAGAGATCTTATCCGAAGTGGTCAAATTTTTTCAGAACAGCAATACCAAGCAAATTGTAGATATCAGCCATAGTGAGCCTGCATGGAAAGAAAATGAATCTGATAGGTCTGCTATTAACTACCAGAAATATGCTTTTGATCTGATAGCACTTTAATATATAACCTTCGGTAAAAAAATAGATTGCTGCAGCAATTTATTTTAAGTATGTCTCCTAGAAGTACTGAAACAAACCCATATTGAAGAATTTCCTTTAAAAAGGGATACCCTGAATAATGCCCGATTAGCCAATTAATTTAAAAAATATTCCTAATAAGAATATTTTAATTAAATTGCTTTGTCTAATCCAGGTATCATGAAAAATTTAATCTCTTGCATCATCATTGATGACGATCCAACAGCAATCCGCATTCTGGAACATCATATTGCGGAGATTCCTAGATTAAAAGTTAACAAAACCTATACCAAAGCCGTGGAGGCACTTTCTGACATTAGCAGAGAGCAGAACAAACAACTTATCTTTATGGACATAGATATGCCATCTATGTCTGGACTTAGGCTTGCAGACAATCTTAAGCATAAATGTCACAACATCATTTTTACCACCTCTTATCCTGAATATGCTATGGAAGCCTTCAAAGTAAGGGCTAAGCATTACCTATTAAAACCCTTTAATATTGGTGAATTTGCAGAAGTGGTAAACGAGGTTGTGACAGAGTATTATGATGCCCAAAACGTAGTTAGTGAAACCGATAAGGCATTCTTCCTCAGAACCAATGGGGAACGTGGAAGACTTACCAAGATACTGAAAGCAGAAATCATCTATTTACAGGGTTCAAACAACCACGTCCATATTTACACCTTTAACAACAACTATTCGGTATATATGACCATTAAGGAAATGGAAGAAAGGCTAAATGAAAATAAACACTTTTATCGGGTACACAAATCATATATGATTAACACTGCATTTGTAAAAGAAATCAATGGACACAAGGTAGATCTTGGGAAATACGAGGTGATCATGAGTCCGCAATACAAAACAGCATTTATGGAATATGTAGGCCAGCACATCCTGACTTCCAAAAGGCTTTAACACTAACTACCTTCTGGTGAGTGGGTGGTCATCGTTGTTACAACTGTCATTGTACTGGTTGTAGGGTCGGTTTTGATAGCCAGTTTAGTTCTGTTTGAGCGAAAAACAAATGCTGTTTTTCTGCTTTTTTTTAAGTCGATAATTCTTTTCATGAAAGAAACTTAGCCCTATGAAAAACCTAAAAAGACCAACTTACGCCAAGCAAGTTTTGACTGATGTAAAGCAAAATTTTAACTCAAAAAATAAAATGAAAAATTGGCTAAAACACTATCAGTGGCACATCATTTCCTGGTTGATTTTTATCATTTATGAATATCTTTTGGTTGCACAGGTTCTGGATATAAATGAACCACTATTAGTGTATTGCATCCACTATGTGATCAACATTTCTTTATTTTATATCCATTCAGATTTTACACTCAATAAGTCTTTAGCCGGGCACAAACCAGACTACTTCAAACTGATGGCGCTTATTATAACTGAAATCTGCGCCTTTACCTTCATATCATACCTGGCTGATCAGGTTATTCCAAGATCAAATACTCCTATTAATCTGATCAGTATGGTGATAGACTGGAAATTTGTATTCGGGGCTTTGTGGAGAGGCATATATTTTATCCTGTTTGCAACTGCCTATTACTTCGTAAAGCGATACATTCATCAAAAACAACTAACCGCAGCGCTGGAAAAAGAAGCCATTAAAAAAGAGTTGGAAGAGAAACAAATTGCAATTGAACTCTCGGATGCTAAAAACTCATATTTAAAAGCCCAAATAAACCCACACTTTCTATTCAACACCTTAACCTATATTTATAATAGTACCCATAAATCCGAACCAAGAGCTGCCGAGGCAGTTCGGTATCTGTCCAAATTGATGAGGTATGCACTGGAATGTGAACATGGGCCGAATATCATGAACCTGGAGGCAGAAATTCTACAAGTGGAAAACTTACTGCAACTTACCAGAATCAAACAACCGGACCTGTACATTAACTTTCATTACGATAACGGAATAGAGCAAACGAAAATAATCCCATTGGTGCTATTAACCCTAACAGAAAATATGGTCAAACACGGAAATCTAAGCATGCCAGATGATCCGGGAAAGATAGACCTTAACCTTAATGACGGGCTATTCACCATCAAAACCGCCAATTTGATCAACACAGGCCTGAACGATACCGGATTTCATACTGGCCTGAACAATATCAAACAGAGATTGCTGCATAATTATGGTAACAGCGCTGAAATTACTTATGGAATAAAGAACGAGTATTTTCAAGTCCTGATTAAAATCGAACTGCATTCTGCAATCGCGAATGGAGCAGATCAGCCACCGCTGCATTCATCAGTAACAGATTGATGAGATAAATTAGAATGATTGGTGTGACACCAAAATGTAGGTTAATAATTTCCCGCAGAAACAAAGGTTAAAATCCGCGATGATCATTTTAATCTGCGCGACAAACGGATCTAGTTGAATTGCTGGGAGATAAGTATTTTAGGCATCTATACTTATGCTGGTTAGTGAGCCACCAACCAGTGGGTTAATGGAGAATGTATTTGACAACTTTACTATCAAATATTATCAGTTAGGCTTTTAAGAATCAAAAATGTCTTGGTTTTATGTTTTATTTCTGCAAGTTGCCACTATCAATCAATTTCACCTCCTTACCCATCTTCTTTTGTATTACTCCAAAATGATGTAATTCATCCGGGCTAACCAGAGAAATAGCCTCTCCTGAACTACCCGAACGGCCGGTTCTACCAATCCGGTGGATATAATCTTTGGGCGACCTCGGTAATTCATAATTAATAACAAAAGGAAGTTCATTAATATCAATCCCTCTTCCCATTAAATCTGTGGCAACCAATATTCTAAGCTTACCAGATTTAAAAAGATATAAAGTTTCGGTCCTTGCCCCCTGGCTCTTTTTGCTGTGAATTGCTTTTGCATCAAAGTTATTTTTACGGAGTTTGTTTACAATAGCATCTGCAGTATGAACAGAGGATGCGAATATCAGTACTTGTTTCATCTCATGATGGTTGATTAAATACCTTAAAAAAGGGCCTTTCTTTTCATCAGAAACGATGTAAGCCACCTGATTGATTTGTTCGAGAGAATCTTCCTGGGCTTCGACAACAACAACGAGCGGATCATGCAATAAAACCTGGTGAATCAATTGAAGATCTGCATTTAACGTAGCAGACAATAAGATGTTTTGGCGTTTAACAGGCAAAAGGGAAATGATTTTATCAACCTCCTCTTTAAACCCTAAGTTTAGCATCTTATCGGCTTCATCCAACACTAAAGTCTCGATACTACTTAAGTGTACAGCATTTGAATCCAACAAATCCAACAACCTGCCTGGGGTAGCAATAAGTACATTTACCCCTTGAAGTGAAGTCATCTGTGGATTTATAGAAACACCACCGTATACTGCTGATATTTTTACAGGCGTAGAAAGTCCCCGGCTAAAAGTCTGGAAAACGGCTTTAACCTGTTCAGCCAATTCTCTTGTAGGAACCAAAACCAGTACATTAACATGCCTGTTTTGAAGCTTAACAGCTTTTTGTAAATTCATTAATATTGGCAGCACATAGCTGGCCGTTTTTCCTGAGCCTGTTTTTGCAATGCCTAAAACATCTTTACCTTCTAAAATGGCGGGTATAGCTTTTTCCTGAATTGGTGTTGGAACAGTGAAATGCTGATTTGATAATATTTTTAATAAATCTGGTGATAAACCCAGGGTGGAAAATGGCATATTATTGATTTTCGATAAAAATAAGCAAAAATCGTTATCACAACATCTTAACTGTTATCATTTCAATAAAATATTGCTTTAAGTAAGGAACGCACCGATGCTATTTCCATGTTATCATTTCCTATCAGATAAGAGATTAACAGAACCTAATCAATTCTTATGTTAAAACTTCGGATCGAAATTAAAGTAAATTGGATTTGACAGGCTAACCATCTTTTCACTTACCGCCATAGATTTTGGAACCTGCGGATAATCAGTAATCTTGCCTTCTACCATTACGCGATAGTATGTTCGCCCTTTTAAATCGGGCGTATCTACAAAGGTAACTACCGGAACTTCGCTCTTAACCTGGTAGGTATTTAACTTTCTTCCATTTTTAATTACCGTAACGGTATAAGTTTCATTAGGTAATGGATTGTTCATTAACTGCACCTGGAATTTTACTGGTTTCCCTGTAGAAATGGCATTATCGCCCATCATCATCCCAAATTTACCTGTTCCATTAACATCTGCATAAAGCTCCACGCGTGGTGAAAAGGGATTTGCACTTACGGCAACTTTTCCATGGCTTAATGCATCTACAATTGCTTGCAAACTGCGCTCTTTTGCAAATACCCATGTTGTTGGTGTGCCAATATAATTATAGGCTGCCTGATAAGTATTTTCGCTGGGTTTTTCTGAAGCAGTTGGCGTTCCATGATGGGCATCGCTACCTCCTCTACCCGTCATCATTCTGCCAGAAGAAAGCATGTCATCCCAAATCATGATGGCATTTGCATTTTTGGGCCATACGGCAGAATTCCATACTTCGATTGATTGTACCAGATCATATGAAAATCCAAAGTTGTCCTTACCGCTTGGGTGGTTGGCTGACAAATGAATATTCAGCTGTTTTTTAACCTTCCCAATATTTACATCGCGTTGGTCTCTTACATCAAACAAACGTTGGTGATCGTATGGTTTCGCAGAAAACACATTCCCGTGGCCCCTGGTGGTAGTCCACTCGGCACCGTAAAGCAGCAGTAAAGAATCTGACTTAAACTCAGGGTCTGTCCAGGTATGGTGTGCAACATCTCCATTTACATGGTTATCATGATCGGTGATACACAAATAATCCATTTTTACAGATTTTGAAAAGTTAATGATTTTCGCAATCGAGTTGTTTGAAGATTCCGTGCTGTGTCTCGAATGAACATGCAAATCGCCTTTTAACCATACGCCTGAACCATTTTCAATAACTTTAGGCGAATTATTATCTTGTCCGTAGCTATGGTGAAGGTTTAAGAATGAAGTAAGAAAAACTGTTAATAGAAAATATTTTAAATTGTAATTCATGATAATTTTTTTCTGGAAAACGGATATAAAAAAATGCCTGCGAAAAACAGGCATTTAATGATTTGTTGTGGTTAAGATTAAACTTTCACTAAAAATGTTTCAGGCATTTCCGCTGCTTTAAGCATAAAATTATGCAGCTCATAATTTTTAACAAAAGGTTTAAGGTTTTCAGAACCCGGACCAAACATGGTTAACTCCACATAATCGCCTGTATGGTTCATTCCCGCCCATTGCACATCGGTATATTTACCAAGAATTTTTCCATACTCATAAAATGGAAGGTTCGATTCATTATAAAGCTGCCCTGGAACGATATCTTTAAAATGTACCAGCAACGACTTCACGTCATCTGCCTTCATTTCAAAACCTTGATTTTCTTTGATCAGATCAATAATCTTTTGCTCACTGAATGATTGGTTTAGCTGTGCTAAAAGCCAGGTATTGCTATGTTTAAAATTTTGCAGGGTATCGAATTTTTTATTGGCTTCATCAGCATAAAATAAACCCGGGTTGGCATTGCCATGATCTGTGGTAATGATTACCAATGTTTCGCCATCTTTTTCAGCAAATTCAATTACTTTTCCAACTGCTTCATCAAAAGCCAGCTGATCAAAAATTAACCCGCTTAAATCATTAGAATGTGCAGCCCAGTCTACTTTTCCTCCTTCTACCTGTAGTGCAAAACCAGCTTTATTATTTTTCATCAATTCGATGGCCTTCACCGTCATCTCTGCTAATGTTGGGGTACTTTTAGTCAATTCCTGATCGTGTTGACGATCCACCTCATAAGGCATTCCATCTTCAGCAAACAGGCCTAAAACCGGCTTAGACGAATCTAAGGCAAGCATTTCTGAACGATTTTCTGCAACTTTATATCCTTGGGTTAGATATTTCGGAATCAAGTTTCCACCTGCTCTTTTATCACCAAAATATTTATGTCCGCCGCCCATCATCACGTCAAACTTAAGTCCGAGATACATTTCGGCAATAATATCCTGTCCGCCACGATTATCAATATTAATACAGAAACCAGCTGGTGTTGCATGGGTAATTGGAACGGTGGTAACGCAGCCTACTTTTTTTCCACTTTCTTTAAATTTCTGTAAAATAGGTTGAGGTTTTTCACCTTTCATACCCACATTAAGTGATCCGTTTTTTACTCGCATGCCTCCACCCCATGATGAACTTGCAGCCGCAGAGTCGGTTACCATCGAACTGGCCGAAGCGGTATCCATCAGCGCTCTTACAGCTTTGTTATCGCGGTATAAGCCCAACCATTTACTGCTTTTGCCGAATGTACGGTTGGCATATAAATCGGCCATATTCAGCGTCCCGATACTCATCCCGTCGCTCACCATCATGATGATATTTTTGGCTTTTTTACCGCTAATTAAGGGTTTAGCCATCACCTCTTTCAAGCCTATAAATGGTAAGCCTAAACCGGTTAATAAACCTCCTTTTAATAATGATCTTCTGTTCATATCTTCTCTTGCTTTTTTAAAATAAAGGATTTCTTCTAAAGTATTTTCCTCCCGGAAAGCTGATCGCGTATGTAGAATTAAAATGTGTACTCTTTTGATAAAAATCTGTAGTAATGATCTGAGCACCGGATTTACATGCTGCGTCAAAGTCGCTATAGTCATTATTCCGGGCTTGCTTGGTATCCGCATCTGCCCGGGTTCTGATGATGTATCCCTTCTTTACCAGTGTTGGAATTTGAACATCATTTGGATTATTCCTGATCATTAGTGCGGCTTCAGGTGTTCCGGCATCAGCATTGGCAAACATTACCCGCCCTGCTAATGATGGATGGCTTTCCATATATGCCGAACGTTTTCTACCTGTAGCATCCAGCACAAAAATAAATTTACCCTTTGCACTACTTAACTTAGGCCAATTCTGGTGTAACACCGCATTTTCCAAAGTTTTATACTTTCCCTTAACCTCATCAGGAGTAATCAAATGTTTTTTACCCAGGTTCTCCAGAATAACGGCATCCAGCTGATCAAATACTTTACTTGTAAAAATTTCAGGTTGCGTAATGCCTTTGCGTTTTATAGAATCATCTTTAGCTTCGAGGGTGATGAAGACAGGTGTGTGTTCGGGATTAGCTTCCGACCATTTTTTAAGTTGCTTTAAGGCAGACACAAAGGTTAAAGCAGAAGATCTGAAATCCAAATCAGGCACATGCAGCACCTTAAAACCAGGTTGATTCATTTCACCATCTTTATCAAATTCAGGTTGATCTTTAAACTGTTCTAAACCCCCTGGATGCGCATACTTACCGCCTTTCTCATCCGCATAAACATCTATCTCAAGGTTACGCAGGCCAAGATCCAGTTGTGCAGGCATCGGAATATGTTCATAATCGAGACTTTTTGCGGCTGCTGAATCAGAATTGGCAAACATTTTAAATAAACCAGGATTAATGGCTTGTTTATAACTGTTATGAGAACCGATTACCTGGATTTGATTAATAGGTAAATCTTCTTTTTTAATAACTAAGGCTATTGCAGGCAAAACCGCCAATAAACCAACACAGGTAATCAGTTTCATATTTTGTAATTGATCAATAATTAGTAACCAGGATTTTGTTTCAAATTAGCATTTAGCTTCAATTCATTCGCCGGAATCGGGTAAATTCTTCTGGTTAAATCTTTATTCATGGTCAACACATCGTTTGGAAGTGGGTATTCTGTTTCGAATTGTCCGAAACGGATCAAATCATTTCTTCTCCAGGCTTCCCAGCTAAACTCACGTGCACGCTCATCAAGCAATGTATTTAGTGTTACTGTTGTGGCAGCTGGCGCGCCAACACGGCTTCTAATTTTATTAACCAGTACAAGTGGTATTTGTAATTCGCCATTTACGGTGGTGGCCGTTGCACCTCTTAAAATTGCTTCTGCTTTCATTAACATTACATCGGCTAAACGTAAAACCGGCATGTCATTTCCATTTAACCTGGTAGCCTGGATCGCGTTTGCATCTGGCCAGTATTTTACAGAACGTACACCTTTTGCCTGATCGGCTACTGTGTTTCCTAAATCCATTGGTTTACCTGGTTTAAGAATTAAATCTGGCGTAATTTCGATTTGAGTGGTGGTACCTGCAACGAAAACTGGCTTAGATAAATCTGGTCTGCGACTTGCATCAGGTGCATATTGCTTACCAATTAACCAGAAGCTATTGCGAACATCGTTGGTTAAATTAAAACGGTTATAATATTCTGGCGTGGTGCTCATGGCGATACTGAATCCTACATTAATGCCGTAAGATGCGGCCAATGCCGGATAAAAACCAAACCTAGTGATCTGGTTGCCCGGAATCTGCTGATCGTAAGGAATAGCAAAGATGGTTTCGTTAATCTGTGCGCCATTATTTACATCAAAAATATCACTATACTTTGCATCTAATGAATAATTGCTGTTTTTCAAAATGTTATCAGCCATCGTTACCGCATCATTGTATCTCGGTTTTCCGGTATACACTTCTGCGTTTAAGTACATTTTTTCCAATAAAGCATAAGCCATCGCCTGTGTTGGTCTGCCATAAACCAGCACACGGTTATTGTTGTCTTTTACTGGCAATTGTGCAACAACAGCTAAAAGTTCTTTTTCAATAAACTCAAATACTTTTTCACGGGTTTGATTTCCAGGCAGTGTGCTTACCGGAAAGGCATCAATAATTGGCACGTTTCCGTACAAATCCATCATGAAGTAATAATATAATGCCCTCATGGCCCTTACTTCGGCTAAACTTGAAGTTTTAGCCGCTTCAGAAACAGCAGATTCGTTAGTAAGATTAATTAAACGGTTGCAATTGTTAATACCACCGAAACCCCACTGCCAGATATCGCGAACGTTTGGATGATCGATGGTCCAGGTGTGGTAATGAAGCTGACGATATTGACCGCCATCATCAAAATTTCCATCTCGTGCCGGGATAATTGCCGCATCGGTAGAAAGTTCCTGCATCCTCCAGTAAGGCACGCCATACTGTGAAGACAAATTAGAATACATGGTACCAAATAGTGCGGCATAATCAGCATTAGTAACCGGAAAATTATCCTTTACGTATTGCGATTCTACATCGACATCTAGCTTGCTGCATGATTCCAAAACGATCAGGCAAGCAAGGATATTAAATAGGACGATAAATTTTTTCATTTTTATATTTTGATTAGAATGATGCACTTACACCAAAGCTGAAAGTTCTTGTTTTAGGGTAAAAATTATTGTTATCAATGCCCGGAGTTAAGCCACCAATGTTAATTTCCGGATCGATACCACTGTAATTCGTAATCACAAAAAGATTATTAGCCGTTACATATAATCTAATGGCTTTAATTGATGGATTTTTAGGTCTGATCGTATAACCTACAGTTGCATTATCTAAACGCAGGTAGGAACCACTTTCCAGAAAACGATCTGAGATCAGATAAGCATTAATGTCATTGAAAGATTCGCCTAGCGTAAATCGGGGAATATTTTGCAGTTTGGCGTCAGCCGGACTATTTAAAGCTGCCGCAGTAGCATTTAAAATTTTATTACCCAATACACCGCGTACTAAGAAGTTCAAATCCCAGTTTTTGTAGTTGAAACTGTTTGACCAACCGTAAATTAATTTTGGTTGTGCATCACCCGCAATTTTTGCATCGGTGGTTAAAGGTTGTGTGGCAATGGTTTGTCCGGCAGCGTTGATGTAAGTACTTACACCTGCAGCATTTTTACCAGCGTAATTCCATAGATTAAATGTACCAAGCGCATAACCTGGTTGAATCAACTGACTGAAATTTCCAGACTGGCCTTTACCGCCCAGTTGCGCCGTTTGGATAGCGGCTATTTTATAGAAATCATCAGATAAGGTTACAATCTTATTTTTATTGGTGGCAAGGTTTGGCGAAGTTGTCCACTTGAAATTATCAGTTTTAACCGCTACTGCATTTAATGAAAACTCTACCCCAGTATTCTTAATTTTACCAACATTTGCTGTAATGGTAGGCAAGAAAAACTGGGTGGTAGAAACCTCGTAACGATCGTAAATCAGATCAGATGTTTCTTTCACATAAAAATCTACCGAACCTGTAATTCTATCACTGAATAATCCAAAATCCAAACCAATATTAGTAGTGGCTGTACTCTCCCATTTCAGGTTAGGATTTTCGTTTCTTACTGGTCCAATTGCGTTACTAATGTTCCCGTTGTTCAGGAATTTGTTACTTCCGGAAAGCGTGCCATAAATGAGTAAAGAAGAAAAGGCATCAAAACCTAAACTATTACCCGATACACCATAACCAGCACGAAGTTTTAAATCGCTGATGGCTGGAACGGCCTGCATAAAGTCTTCACCGATAATTCTCCATCCCGCAGAAACAGCTGGGAACAAACCCCATCTATTATTTCTACCAAAAGCAGAAGAACCATCATCTCTTAGCGATGCCTGAAATAAATACTTCTCATTGTAATTGTATTGAACCCTGCCATAATAAGAGATTAATCTTAAAGTAGAAATTGGGGCATTGTTAAAAGCAATTTGAGATAGTAAAGATGGATTAGAAAGGAACAGGTTGTTATAACCTAAATTATCGTTCGAAAAATTCTGCGTAGTTACACCAAAACCATCATTGGTTCTGTCTTCCTGCCAAGAATAACCACCGAGCAATTTTAAGCTGTGTTTTCCAAAGGTCTTGTCATAATTGAAGTATCCTTCTAATACCTGACTTTTGTTTAAAACGTCTATTTTTTGTGCTTGTCCATTTACTCCACGTGCCAATCCCGATTGGCTGTTTAAATAAGTGCTGTAGTTATTCTGATCTCTTTGCGACGAAACACTTGCTGTAAACTTTAATCCATCAATAATATTCAATTGAGCCATCCCGTTAATCAACGTTTTGTTGTTCAGGTTATCAATATTATTATTATCTACAATAGATAAAGGATTACGCGTACCACTACCTGTACGGTTATAGTTTTCTTTATAAGATCCATCAGCATTAAACGGACTCACGGTTGGCAAATAGAAAAGCATATTTGGCAAAGCCTGAGATTGGTAGATATCTGAACTTTTGGAATTGCTATTGGTAATGGTCAAACCCAGTTTTAACCTGTCGTTAAAAAACTTTTCGTTCAGGTATGCCCGCACCACTGTTCTTTTTAACGATGTATTTTTTAAGATCCCTTTGTTATCCAGGTAGTTTACGCTGGCGCCATAATCTGAAGACTGCCCCGAACCTCCATATGAAAGGTTATGATTTTGAGAATAGCCTGTTTTTTCCAATAACGATTGCCAGTTGGTATCAGAGCCATCATCATCAATCGGGTTTAAAGTCTGTTTATTATCAGCCAGATATTGCCTTAATTCCGGTGCAGAAAGCATATCGTATTTTTTCGATACCTTTTCTACCGCAGCATAACCACTGTAAGATAAGCGCGCCTGACCGTTTTTAGATCTTTTTGTTGTTACGATGATCACTCCATTTGCTGCTCTTGAACCATAAATTGCCGTTGAGGATGCATCCTTTAAAATATCTATGTTTTCGATATCAGATGGTGCAAGTAAATCAATAGAAGCACCCGGAACACCATCAATTACATAAAATGGCTCTTGTGCTGCACCTTCTCTTAAGGTAGATGGACCACGTAAAATGGTAGATGGCCTTGCATTTGGGTCGCCACTTTTCGTTACGTTTAAACCAGCAACTTTACCTTGTAAAAGTTGTGCCGGATTAACCATTACACCCTGATTAAACTCTTCCGATTTAATGGAAGTTACCGCACCAGTTAAATCTTTTTTATTTGCAGTTCCGTAACCAATTACCACCACATCTTTAAGCGTTTGATTATCAGGCATTAATGTAATGTTGATGCTGGTTTGGCTACCTATAATAACCTCTTTAGTAACACTTCCAAGCAAAGAATATACAAGTACGTCGCCACTTTTAACCTGAATGCGGTATACACCATCTGAATCGGTTGATGTTCCGCCCTGGCTTCCTTTAATTCTAATGGTGGCGCCTGGAACCGGTTGATTGGTTTCATCGATCACTTTACCTGTTAAGGTTTTAATGTTTTGAGCAAACACATTAAGTGAAATGAGCATCAGGAATACGGCAAGACTTTGCCATTTTCCGATCAAAGACAAATAATTGAATTTGTAATTTTGTTTCATGAATGATTGGTTATGATTGTTTGGAATACATTATTCAGCCGCCTCCAATGGGTGCTTTAAATGTGCCACAAAGATGTAGCCGCAGGGTTAGGAATTTGGTCAGCTAGCATTATCAAATTGTTAAAATAGCTACTGCTATTTAAATAGAATATTAAGCAATCTGCTTATTTACAAAAAAAATAGCCACGGAAATACAAAAACCATGGAGCGGAAAAACGCCCCTATCCGCCTATCGGCACCTTTCCCCTGATGGGGGGAAGGGCGTAGAAAAAAATATTCAACACACCTCGCGATCGGCACCTACTATTTCCACCCTGCAATCTGCATCCTGCTATCCGGCCTAGGAGATGATGGAAGGAGAAGCCGTTGAAATTTTTGTACCTACGTTCAAATCCCCCACAACCCAAGGTAGCGCGAACGGCTCCTTAAATAAATACTTTATTACAGACCAAATCGAGCCCTTGCGCTACCGCCTTTTAAATTTCGATGCGCTAATCCGACATCAGATCCAAGCCTTGATTTTTTTGTTACTTTTTTGATCAAGCAAAAAAGTAAGAGCCCTTCGGCGGCTAGCCGAGGAAGCCAGCGCAGCGGAAAAGATGGCCCCTATCCGCTTAACGGCACCTTTCCCCTGAAGGGGGAAGGGCGCAAGAAAAAAGCATTTATCATACCTAGCAATCTGCACCTTTCTATTTCCGCCCTGCTATCCGGCCTAGGAGATGATGGAAGGAGAAGCCGTTGAAATTTTTGCACCCACGTTCAAATACCCCAAACCCAAGGTAGCGTGAACGGCTCCTAAAAATAAAATCTTTATTACAAGTCAAATTGAGCCCTTGCGCTACCGCCTTTTAAATTTCGACGCGCTAATCCGACATCAGATCCAAGCCTTGATTTTTGTTAAACTTTTTATCAAGAAAAAGTTTAGAGCCCTTCGGCGGCCAGCCGAGGAAAGCCAGCGCAGCGGAAAAATAGCCCCTATCCGCCTGTCGGCACCTTTCCCCGGGAGGGAAAGGGCGCAAGAAAAAAGCATTCTTCGCAACCTGCAATTGGCACCTACTATTTCCATCCTGTAATCCGGCCTAGGAGATGATGGAAGGAGAAGCCGTTGAAATTTTTGCACCCACGTTCAAATACCCCAAACCCAAGGTAGCGCGAACGGCTCCTAAAAACAAATCTTCATTAAAAGCCAAATCGAGCCCTTGTGCTACCGCCATTTAAATTTCGACGAGCTAATCCGACATCAGGTCCAAGCCTTGGGTTTTTGTTACTTTTGGGCCAAGCCAAAAGTAAAAGCCCTTCGGCGGCTAGCCGAGGCAAGCCAAAGTGATGGTAAAATGGTTGGTGAGCCACCAAACCATGGGTTCTTTGATGCAAATCGCAATACAAAATGCAAAAATGGTTGATAACACCAAACGAAGAAGCTGGTTAATAATCAATTACAGAATCAAGCGATTGAAAAATCAGTAATATTAAAGCATAGGTCCTGAATCATGTTCAGGATGACGACCGCTTTAACCCACCGTTTATGCGATATCCTAAAACCTATATTCGTATTAAGAAACATAACAAATCTAATGAAGCTGTCTAAATTTCATGAGTGAAAATCAACTTGCGAAGTTTTCGTGGCCTTTGTTGTGGGAAATACTTCGAAAGTTTTATGGTAATCTCATCAAAACTTACGAAATTCTTCAGCACACAGGCTTTTGAAATTTCGTAAGTTAATAAATTATAATTTTTAGACAGCTTCTAATAAAGCACCCTGCTATTTCCGGCCTAGGAGATGATGGAAAGAGAAGCCGTTGAAATTTTTGTACCCACGTTCAAATCCCCCACAACCCAAGGTAGCGCGAACGGCTCCTAAAATAAATACTTTATTACAGACCAAATCGAGCCCTTGCGCTACCGCCATTTAAATTTCGACGAGCTAATCCAACATCAGATCCAAGCCTTGATTTTTTTGTTACTTTTTTGATCAAGCAAAAAAGTAAGAGCCCTTCGGAGGCTAGCCGAGGCAAGCCAGCGCAGCGGAAAAGGCCCTGAATCAAGTTCAGGAAGACGATCATTTAATTTATAAGGTTTTGTTTAGAATGAAGTCAGTAGATAAAAACACAGGGATTCTTCGTGCCTCAGGATGACAGCAAAATGTTCATTGATGACAAACGCATTATAACACAAAATGGTTGGTGAGCCACCAAACCATGGGTTCATTGATGGCAAACGCATTAAAACACAAAATGACTGGTGAGCCACCATACAATAGATTCTTTAATAAGAAACACAATTTGACCTCACTAAATTAAAAAACGAAAGTCAGTTTAAACTGTTAATCAGTTAGTAAACAATCGGAAACCTAAAAATCACTACCATGAAAAACAAGCTTAACCTGATTATTATTGCCAGCTGTATGCTAATGGCAACTGCCTGTTCAAAAGGCGAAATCGTTGATACAGATCCCGAAATCGACCCGATCAGCGGACCCGGAGTAGAAACAAACCCACCCAATACCACTTATGCTCCCGCCTTCGCTGGTCAAACCAGAATTTCAGCGGCACGTACCAATACCGCCTTTCAAGGCATTGCCATCGCTACTACATTAGCCGCACCTTGGGGAATCACCGCATTACCCGATGGAAGACTGCTGATTACACAAAAGGCCGGCACCATGCGCATTGCAACCACAAGCGGCACACTAAGCAACCCCATTACAGGTCTACCAGCAGTAAACGCTAACGGACAAGGCGGCTTGCTTGGGCTCTGCATCGATCCACAGTTTAGCAGCAACAGAATGGTATACTGGGTATTTTCAGAGAATGTAGCTGGCGGTACACAAACCTCTGTTGCTAAAGGAAGGCTCGCACAAAATGAACTGACCATCGAAAACCCAACAGTTATTTATCGTGCCGGCCCGGCCTATAACGGTACCCTACATTATGGTGGGCGGATCTTGTTTGACCGTACCGGAAATTTGATTGTAAGTACAGGCGAACGCTCAGACCTGGCCACCAGGCCCCTAGCGCAATCCATTACCGCAGGCCTTGGCAAAGTTATCCGTATTAATACCAGCGGACAGCCAGCTACAGGAAACCCTACCTTTACTACAAGTGGCGCACTGCCAGAACTTTATAGCATCGGCCATAGGAACCCGCAAGGCCTTGCCCTGCATCCCGTAACCGGAGAAATCTGGCAAAGTGAACATGGACCACGCGGAGGTGATGAACTTAACCGGTTACAAGGTGGCCGAAACTACGGATGGCCAACCATTACATACGGAATAGAATACGGTGGTGCCGCAATTGGTTCTGCCATTCAGCAACAGAACGGACTCGAACAACCAACTTATTATTGGGATCCGGTAATATCACCTAGCGGCATGACTTTTTACAGCGGAAACCGCATTTCCGAATGGCAAAACAACCTTTTCATTGCCTCACTTAGTGCAACCCATATTGCAAGGCTCATTATCGTGAACAATCGAGTAATTGGAGAAGAAAGGCTTCTGGCCAGTGAAGGGCAACGTTTCAGAGACATTACACAAGGTACAGACAATGCACTTTATGCTGTTACCGATGCGGGTCGGTTATATCGCATCGACCGACCATAATTATAGCATACTCAGTTCGTAAATTTAAAAGCGCACAATGGATACTAACCATCCCTGTGCGCTTTTTTCAATTAGAGAAAAATCTACACCCTCTCCCTGTTTGGAGAGAACCCACAAACCCTCTTCTGATAATACCTGTAGTCAATTTACCTTCGCAATAAATAGAAGTAAATGATACTATTATCATTTGCAAATTTCAGTCATCAAGGCACATGGTGAAGAATTAAGTGGTAAAACAAATTTCATTTCAATGAGTACATGGTGATCTTGGCCTTAATGATTAAATTCGCCGCCGAATTAAGCATCGCCTATCTGATGCGCAGCAATTAAATCAAACCACAAAAAGTAAATACAATGGAGGAAAACGACTTTGTTTCCATCTGGCTGGAGGAAACCGGAAATCCCGCTATAGAAGAATTAACACAACGTAACCTGAATCTCGCCGATAAAACGGCAACGATCTTATTAGAAAAAAAGATCGACTTAAATGATCTTGCCATTCCCCTGGACATTAATCCAGATGAGCTAAACAGATGGCTTCAAGGCAGGCATTCTTTCAGTCCTAAAGTGTTGACAGAGATAGCAGCATTGATTAACGAGTAAACTTTAATTATTTTAGTATAGCTAAAATGGCAGTATAATTTCCTTTTGGAACGTATTTGAGAGCTGAATTAAGTTAATTTGATAAAAGCTACAATCAATCGATCTATTAGCAGATAATTTTATATTAATGAACATAAAATATCCAAATGTTTCAATATATTCGGCTGATTTATAGCAGATATGGTTACAGCAGAAAAAGTTTATTATTATTTCAGACAGAAATTCATCAGAAAGTTTTTATACAGGTTTGGAATCGGTAGTCCGGTGGGCAGAAATGTTTGGGAAGAACAATTTAAAAACGGGGCCTGGGATTATCTTTATTCAGATACAGAAGCACTCCACTATCAAAGTATTGTGAAGTTTTACAACCAATATGGCGCCGGCAGCGTTCTTGATGCTGGTTGCGGACAAGGTGTTTTATTCCACTACCTTAAACCATACATTAAAGGACCAGAAAATTATCTCGGCTTCGATATTGCAGAAAATGCAGTCGCTGAAGCCAGGAACAGATTCCCGCCCTATCGATTTGTACAGGCAGATTTTAACATCTCCACTCCCGATGAAAAGTTCGATGTAATCATTTTTAATGAATGCATTTACTATTTCAACAGGTTAATTGAGCAGTTGGATGCATGCTTTGCTAAAAATTTAAATCCTGGCGGCCATGTGATCATATCCATGTTTTACTACGCCGAACATGCACAACTCTGGAAAAGATTGACCGACCGTTACACTTTCCTGGCATGGGAAGAAGTACAGAATGAAAGCGGCCAGAAATGGCGGATCTGTATTTTTAAACCATAACCAAATCAGTGACATAGCCTTTTCTTGCAATACGATAATTTAAACATTCATAAATTTAAGTTTTGCAAGAAAAGTGCTTTTTTCATCATAAACAAAATTACTTGCATTAATAATATCAAAATGCATGACCATACAAGATCTCAAAGTATAGTAAAAACGTAATGCCAATCCGGAACAACTTAAGAGGAGCCAATATCAAGCTTCATCAGCCTGCCTGTTAACTGATGATGCAAACGCCACATACAAGTTAATATCTTGCGGCAATCGGCTAAAAAAGATTCATAGAAACATTCGGGTTCTTTCTAACTTTATCGCAAATCATCAATGAATAATGATTTGCCTGAAATCTAATATTGATTAAATCAGAGAAAAAGCACAATTGGCTTTGGAGCGAGGGAATGCAAGAATTTTAGCATACTCTCCCCTTTCTCCTGTTTTAATGATTGTTTTAGAAGATAAAAGATGTTGATTATAAAGCGTTAACTATGAAAATATATAATAAATCATTCCCTATAATCCTGCTTTTTATTGCTTTGGTTAGCGGCATCAATACCGTTCGTGCCCAGAATGGCGACCAAATTTTAGATGGGATTGGCGAAACAGGATTAAGCGCTCGTTATTTATTTAATGGCGATGCCAAGGACTGGTCTAGAAATAATTTTCATGGTAAGACTCAAGGCACTGGTGCTCAATTCATTAACGATAGTCGATTTGGAAAGGTATTATCGCTAACCGGAGGTAATGATTCTTTTATCACACTTCCGTCTGAAGTTTTAACAGACTTAGAATCTATCAGCATCTCCGGATGGATTTATATGCGTTCGAAACAAGCGGATCAACATTTATTCGACTTTGGAAAAGATGCCACAAGCCATTTCTTTACGGCTCCCGCCGGAACAAAAGATCGGCAAGGCTATCAGGCTTCGGTTACAACGAAAGGAACCACCAATAGCGCTGTTTCTTCCGCGCTCGAAATTAATAAATGGATGTTAATCACTGTTGTGATAGATGTTCCTTCTAAATCTATCATTACCTATCTGGATGGTAAACTTGTAGCTGAAACCAAAAATATTCCCTTGGTTTTAACAGATATATTTAATCCACTTGCAGGAGGAAAAAGTATGCTCTATATCGGGAAATCACTATCACCAGGCAAGGCCAACTTGAATGCGCTGATACACGATCTTCGCATTTATAGGATTCCACTAAGCAGAAATCAGGTGGCAGGAATCTACCGCAATGCGCAAGGCGGATCACAAGTAGTCGCCGTAAATACCACAGAGAAGAAAGAAGATGATCTGCCACAGTTTTCACCCACCAAAGCGCAACTTTATAACGCCTACCTCACCCATGTATCGGATGTGGAAGTGGCAACATCTGTGGGTGATTTACCAAGGCTCCCAAGCCATTTACCCGGAACGTATCGTAATCAATTAAAAGGCCCTGAAGTACGGGTAATATGGCCTGCTGCAATAGACAATTCTACGGTTTTAAAACCAGGGCGATTCACCATTACCGGGCGGGTTTCAGGTACAGATTTTCAACCAAAAGCATTTATAACTGTAAAACCGTCTCAAAAATCGATCACTCCAGCATTAAAGCTGGAAACCTTTCATTTAGATCAGGTAACATTAAAAACAAATGCGCAGGGCCACGATACTAAATTTATCGAAAACCGCGATAAGTTTATCAAAACATTAGCTAAAACAGATCCAAACTCTTTCCTTTATATGTTCCGCCAGGCCTTTGGTCAGAAACAACCTGAAGGCGCAAAAGCTTTGGGTGTATGGGATAGTGAAGATACCAAATTACGAGGCCATGCCACCGGCCATTATCTTTCTGCAATTGCGCAGGCCTATGCCGGTACAGGGTATGATCAGGAGCTCCACGAAAATTTCTCCAAAAAAATGGAGTACATGATTAATTCACTTTACGAATTATCACAGTTATCTGGAAAGCCTAAAACAGCAGGTGGAAAGTATGTAGCTGATCCTACTGCAGTACCATTTGGCCCGGGGAAGTTGAATTTCGATTCAGACCTTAGTGAAGCTGGTATCCGCAATGATTATTGGAACTGGGGAAAGGGTTTTATCAGTGCCTACCCTCCTGATCAGTTTATTATGCTGGAAAATGGAGCCAAATACGGCGGACAAAAAAATCAGGTTTGGGCGCCATATTATACGTTGCATAAAATTTTAGCTGGCCTGTTGGATGTTTATGAAGTAAGCGGAAATAAAAAAGCACTTGAAGTGGCCAGTAACATGAGCGATTGGGTTTATGCACGATTAAACAAATTGCCGCAGGAAACACTGATCAAAATGTGGAACACCTACATTGCTGGCGAATTCGGTGGAATGAATGAATCGATGGCCCGTTTGTATCGCATTACAGGAAATCCGAATCACCTGAAAACAGCGCAATTGTTTGATAATATTAAAGTGTTTTATGGCGACACTGCTCATTCGCACGGCTTGGCAAAAAATGTAGATCTTTTTCGGGGATTGCACGCCAATCAACACATCCCTCAAATTGTTGGAAGCATAGAAATGTACCGCGTTTCGAATGATCCGGCTTATTATAAAGTGGCTGATAATTTCTGGTACAAGATGGTAAACGACTACATGTACAGCATCGGGGGAGTTGCCGGAGCGCGAAACCCAGCAAATGCAGAATGTTTTATTGCTCAGCCTTCCACACTTTATGAAAATGGTTTCTCTGAAGGTGGGCAAAATGAAACCTGCGCCACTTATAACATGCTAAAATTAACAGGCGATCTGTTCCTCTTTGATCAGCGGGCAGAGTTAATGGATTATTATGAACGTGGTTTATACAATGACATCCTCGCTTCTGTTGCCGAAGATAGTCCTGCAAATACTTATCATATACCGCTCAGACCCGGCTCAAGCAAACAATTTAGCAATGCAGACATGACAGGATTTACTTGCTGCAATGGCACCGCAATAGAAAGCAGTACTAAGCTCCAAAATTCGATCTATTTTAAAAGCAAGGATAATCAGGCACTTTATGTGAATTTATTCATCCCTTCTACTCTACAATGGACAGAACGCCAGATCACAGTAACGCAAATCACTAATTTCCCTAATGAAGACCAGACCAGCCTAACGATTAAAGGAAGCGGAAAGTTTGAAATGAATGTACGCGTACCAAGTTGGGCTACTAAAGGTTTTTTTGTGAAGATTAATGGCGTAGCACAAAAGATCCAAGCAAAACCTGGCACCTACCTTAAAATAAACCGTACATGGAAAGATGGAGATGTGATCACTTTACAAATGCCTTTCCAGTTTCACCTGGATCCGATAATGGATCAGCAGAATATCGCCAGCCTTTTTTACGGTCCGATATTACTGGCCGCCCAGGAGCCTGAAGCCAGGAAAGATTGGCGCAAGGTGGTTTTAGATGCCAGTGATTTGAGCAAATCAATTAAAGGCGATCCTAAACTGTTGGAATTTACCATTGGCGATACGCTTTTTAAACCATTTTATGAAACCTATGGTCGCCACTCTGTTTACCTGGATGTTACCCTGAAGTAGGTATAAAAAAAATTGTACTTAACACTCAAATCTGCGGAATGCCTGAAATTTATGGGAAACAATTATGATATTCATCCATCTGTTGGTGTCTCACCAACAGAAAAATTCATACTTGTAAATTCAATAGAATTGACAGGTTGACTAAATAACTTTAGGTGGTTGGTGAGACACCAATCAATAGGTTAAAAAGATGTATTTTACACTCAGATCTGCGGAATCCCTGAAATCTGCGGGAAACAATTATGATTTATTTTCGCTGATATCTAATAATGTCTTTCTATGAAGTTTTAGCTTTTGCTTTCTATGCTTTTCAATAATTGGCTTAAATCTTATAAATCAGATCACGTTAAATCAAACCATCCCGCAACGAAGATTGTTAAATTGGCTCATGACAAAACAACGCAAACCTTCTTACCTGGATTTTGACAACAGTCAGTATCCATGGAAGCCAGATATTAATTACCGGGAACACCCTGAAAGTTATCGCGTTGGAAAAGGTGAACAAGGTGTGCTGATTTGCGAACCATATAAATCGGAGATTAGAAAGCACTGGCGCTTTAAAACCCCAGAAATTGCTACACACAGCAGCGAAGTAATTTTCAAATGCTTTCAGCAATACATGAGCGAAAAAGATTTTGTAGGCGCCGATATGGCACGAAAATTTCTGCAAATGGGTTACACCCGCGCCAGAAGATATGCTAACTATAAAGGCGGCAAAAAATATGACAAAGAAAATGGCTATGCAGAACTAGCGCGTGGAACTGGTGAAGCAGAAAAAGCAGCATCAGCCGCTATTTTTTATGAAAAGTGGAAATTGGCAGAAGCTGATCAACAGTATACCCAAATGAAAGCCGACTGGAAAAAGCAATATGGTTAAGCTTTTTCAGTTTTAATTGATTTCTCCAATTCTTTGCAAAGATGATTCTTTACAAAAGGGATTTCTCGACGGATGCAATAAAATGATTCGTCATGCTGATCCGATAGCTATCGGATTTAGTTCAGCAACTATTTGGGTAAGATCCTGAATCAAGTTCACTGTTGTCCGGTTAAAGTTTAAACGATCCATTAAATCCTTTAAATCAAGCTAAAAAAGCTGTTTTTATCTCATTTTTAAAAGGTAAGCCCATTGTTTTATAGGTTTCCTAAAAATCTTGCACTAATTCGGCTGTCCGGTAAAAAACTATCATTTTCAGAGGTTTTAATATTTTAAACCGCTCATAGCTTCCATATCCTGCAAAATATTATTTTGGTTAAGGAATATTGCAGCCATTTGTGATTAGGCTGTCCGGTAAAAATTTGTTCAAAAAGTTTTACCGGACAACAGTGAATCAAGTTCAGGAAGACGACTCTTCGTTTGTATTATTCTTTGCAAAGGTAATTCTTCACAAAAGAAATTTCTCTAGGAATACAATAAAATGATTCGTCATGCTGACCTGTAGCGCAGCGGAAAGCTACGCAGTAAATTTAGTTCAGCAACTCTCTGGGTAAGATCCTAAATCAAGTTCAGAAAGACTATATTTTGTTAGCGCTATTCTTTGCAAACAGCTTCATAATTAAGGTAGTATGGCTCAAATAGTTTTCTCGCAGACCTTAAAGATTTCCGCAGAAGCGAAGGTTAATCTGCGGAAATAATTTTAATCTGCGGGCCAAACCAAATAGTGA
The DNA here is from genome assembly GCF_048515415.1 of Pedobacter sp. N23S346. NCBI lineage: Bacteria > Pseudomonadati > Bacteroidota > Sphingobacteriia > Sphingobacteriales > Sphingobacteriaceae > Pedobacter > Pedobacter sp. N23S346. Next base: position 77,409 of record NZ_JBLYEE010000011.1, on the reverse strand, counting down.
TAGACGAAATAAAAAAATAATCTCTATACAATAAAAGGCAATAAGATGCGTCTTATAATGGAGAGCGTTAATTTAGATTAAACGGGGATCGTCCACTGGATGATTCCCGTTTTTCATTTAAAAAGAATTTCCCTTAGCTTAAAAGCCATAACATCTAGACTCCAAAGTAGCTAACCATATATTCGTCTGCTTCCTTCAATTTAACGCAGTGCAATCCAAAACTTTCTTTAGCATCAACGAAAGGCTGAAGTAGGTTAAAAATAGCGATGCAAAGCTGATCAGTAGTAGCCACTTTTCCTTTCATAAAATCTACGTTCAGGCTGAGGTTTTTATGATCTAGTTTAGCGATGATTTCGTTTTGGAGGATCTCTGTTAAGACTTGTGGAAAAGGCAGGTATTCATTCTCGAGCGTTATTTTTTTACTAAAGGTGATCCAAAGGGTATAATTATTTCCGTGATAATTGGCATTAGTGGCTTTGCCAAATACCTCTAGGTTTTGATCAGGTGTCCAATCTTCGCGATAAATACGCCTAGCGGAGTTGAAACGCTCTTTCTTGGTAATATAAATTTGCATGAATTGATTTTTATATCCTATTCCTGATATTTTAACTCATAAAAAAATGCCGCATCAAGGCGGCATTTTTATCTTTAATAAGCAAATTACACCTGAGCCAACACTTCCTGACGCATTTCCTGCGCAGCAGCAACCATTTCAATCAGTGCTTTTTTAGTTTCATCCCAATGCCGCGTTTTTAATCCGCAATCCGGATTTACCCAAAGCTGATCTGCAGGCACCACAGCCTTTGCCTTTTCTAAAAGCTGCACCATTTCTGCTCTAGAAGGTACTCTTGGAGAATGGATATCGTAAACTCCAGGCCCGATTTCATTAGGATATTTAAAGTCTGCGAAGGCATCCAATAATTCCATTTGAGAACGTGAACATTCGATGGTAATCACGTCAGCATCCATATCCGCGATGTTCTGAATAATATCATTAAATTCAGAATAACACATATGCGTATGAATTTGCGTTTCGTCTTTTACGCCACTTGCTGAAATTTTAAATGCATCTACCGCCCATTTCAAATATTGTTGCCAATCCGTTTTTCTTAATGGCAAACCTTCGCGAATAGCCGGTTCATCGATTTGTATTACTTTGATGCCTGCTTTTTCCAGGTCTATCACTTCATCACGAATGGCAAAAGCAATCTGATTACAGGTTACCGAGCGTGGTTGATCGTTACGAACAAACGACCACTGCAAAATGGTGACTGGCCCGGTTAACATACCCTTTACCAGGCTTTTAGTAAGTGATTGCGCATAGGCTGTCCAGTAAACCGTCATTGGTTTCGGGCGATCTACATCACCGTAAATAATTGGAGGTTTAACACAGCGGCTGCCATAACTTTGCACCCATCCGTTTTTGGTAAAAGTAAAACCATTCAATTGCTCGCCAAAATATTCCACCATATCATTTCGCTCAAACTCACCATGCACCAGTACATCTATCCCGATTTCTTCCTGCCAGTAAATGGCTTCTTCGGTCTCCTTCTTCAACAGTGCATCATACGCTGCAGGTGTAATTTCCCCTTTTTTAAATTGCGATCTCCAGCTTCTTACTTCCGCAGTCTGTGGAAACGAACCAATAGTGGTAGTAGGGAAAAGCGGTAAGTTTAAAATGTCTTGTTGTACTTTTTTTCTTAATGAGAAAACACTCAAACGCTGCGAATCTGCATGGGTGATTGCATCTACCCTTTGCTTAATTTGTTCATTATGAATCAGCTTTGACGTTTTTCTACTTTCGGTTGCTCTTTTATTTTCCGATAATTTTGCCAATACATCCACGTCAGGATTTTCAGCTGCCAATGCTTTTAAGGTGACAATTTCATTAACTTTTTGCTTTGCAAAAGCCAACCATTGCTTAATTTCAGGAGTTAAGGTTTTTTCGTTGGTTTCCAAATCTAAGTCGCAAGGCGAGTGTAATAAAGAGCAGGAAGGCGCGATCAATACCCTATCGCTACCCAATTTTTCAACTGCTTTATCAATAATAACCAGAGATTGCTCAAAATCATTTTTCCAGATATTTCTGCCATCCACAACACCAAGCGACAACGTTAGTTCAACAGGTATCGCATCTAAAACTTCATCCAATTGTTCCGGACAACGTACCAAATCGATATGTAAAGCTTTCACAGGCAATGAAGTGGCCAATGCTAAATTATCCTTCAATCCTTCGAAATAAGTAGCAACCAATACCTTTAATTGAGGAAACTGTTTTTTAATTTCTGCATAAACATATTGATAGGCTTTTTTCGCTTTTTCATCAAGATCCAATGCTAAGAAAGGTTCATCAAATTGTACCCATTCTGCGCCTTGTTCTTTCAACTCTGCAAGAACTTGCAGGTAAACTGGTAATAGCTTTTTAATCAGATCCAGTTTATCAAAACCAGCTTCTTTTTCTTTTCCCAATAACAAGTAAGAAACCGGACCAATAATTACTGGTTTAGTAATAATTCCGATTTGCTTTGCACTGATAAATTCATTTACAATTTTACCAGAAAACAAGCTGAATTCCTGGTCTTTGTAAAATTCTGGCACAATGTAATGATAGTTGGTATCTAACCACTTGGTCATTTCCATGGCAGTGATATCAAGTCCGTCTTTTTGATAACCTCTGGCCATTGCAAAATAAAGATCAAGCTCGTTATTGCTTTTGGTGAGCACAACCCTATTGTAACGTTTTGGAATTGCTCCTACCGTTAGCGACATGTCCAGAATCTGATCGTAATAGGAGAAATCGTTTGATGGAATCAAATCTATTCCTGCTTCTTGCTGAAGTTTCCAGTTTTGCTCGGAGATGTTTCTTCCTTTACTTAGCAGTTCTGCTAAAGTGATTTTCCCAGCCCAATACTGCTCACTGGCTTTTTTTAGTTCTCGGTTGCTACCAATTCTTGGATAGCCCAGGTTGTGCGTTTGCATTTTTCAACTTTTTAAATGGTTAATAATCATTGTAAAAAGCCAATTTATTTCCTGGTGTGTTTTGCGAAGATAGTTCTAAATAGAAAGATGCGAACAAAAATAATCGGGCAGCCTCAACCAATAATGGTTTTACACCCAAAAATGTAATCATCAGACTTCTAGCTTCAAATCGCGAAAGCAACGTCAATTGAAGAGGCAGGTATCCTGACTTGTAACTGTTTTAATCATCCTTCCCGCCGCAAAGCAGTGGATATATTTTTGATAAAACTTTAATGTTACTTACAGTTGCGCGACAGCTCGTGATTTACACACGATTCCCTATTAATTCACCTTAAGCAAAACCCTTTCAATATAGAAATAAAAAGAACTTTTGTTTTTACAATCAGTTTTTAATTCTGATCAAAGGTATAAGGTAAGACTCAAATATCTTACAATATAAATTATTAGGGATAATAACCTTAAAAATAATTAAGATATAGAATATTATGCTTTTAAGTTCTTAATTTCGTCATGCTAAAAGAAAATTATTCTATGGATGGTCTTGATGAAACTGACTTATTGCTTTTAAAAATTCTAAGTAACAACTCGAGTTATACCACAAAAGAACTGGCCAGCCAGGTAAATTTATCTGCCTCACCTGTATTTGAGCGGGTAAAAAGATTGGAAAATAACGGTTATATCAAAAAATATATTGCCATACTGGATGCAGAGAAGTTTAATCAGGGCTTTATTGTTTTCTGCAATATTAAATTAAAACAGCATGATCGGAAAATAGGAAATCACTTCGTAAAAGACATTATGGAGATTGATGAAGTGGCAGAATGCTATAATGTTTCGGGAGATTATGATTTTATCCTGAAAGTATATGCCAGGGATATGAAACATTATCAGGATTTCGTATTTAACAAATTGGGTTCTGTGGAAAGTATTGGAAGTACGCACAGCACCTTCGTAATGGCCGAAATTAAAAACTCGCACAACATCAATTTTTAGCTGTGCAAAGATTAAAGTAAATGATGTCATCCGGAGTTTCTCCCGAATAACATCATTTATAAAGTTAAAAAATCTGAAAGGCTTTTATAAACCTGCAATTTTCTTCTGTGAATAATTACTTTTCGGTAAGTTTTTTAAGGTTTCATCCAGGTAAGTTACTTTACCATTTTGCAAATCATAAACAGCACCAATAATCAATATTTTCCCATCGTTATAATTTTGCTTAAGAACGGGATCTAAATTTCGTAATTCTTCTACCTGGTTGATCACGTTTAAACGGATTGCATTATCCAGAACATTTCCTTTCATTACCGATGCAGTATCAGCAGCACGCCTTATGGAATGGATCAGCTGAGAAATGTGACCTGGCAAATTTTCAGGGTGTTCAACAGCGGCTTTTACGGCACCACAATTGGTATGACCTAAAACAACAATCAATTTAGTTTTAAGCATCAGATCAGCATATTCTATTGTACCGTAAGAAGCATCAGTCATTACCTGACCTGCAGTTCTGGTTACAAATAAATCGCCAAAACCCTGATCGAAAAGGATTTCTGCCGAAACCCTTGAATCAGAACAACCAACAATTAATGCAAATGGTGATTGACCTTCGGCTAATTTTTTTATCAAGGCTGCATCCTGGCGTGGATAAATACTTCTACCCTCTACAAACCTCCGGTTACCGCCCTGTAGTTTTTGGATCGCATAATATGGATTGGCGAATGCAGAATCGCGATTGACGATGTAATTGTCTTTACGCCATTGAGGTGAACTGTATTTTTGATCGTTTTTAGATCTGATTATGTCCTGTTTTTTTGAACTGGAAACTTGCTGGCTAAATGCCACATTGGCGCATGCGAAAACTGCAATACACAAGACTGCGATGGATTTTGATTTCATTATAGGGTTTTAATTATATAAAAAGTTTATAGTAGAGCGCTATAATACTGAGTTAATATTGATGCCTCAAGAAGGATAGAACTTGATTTCCATGTGTTTATTTTTTTTGTTATTTGTATTTCAGTTAGATATGAAAATATTCAATGCCAACATAACGTGATTGAAGTTTACTTATTGTTATACTTTCTATTTAGAGAGAATTTATATGAATAACAACTCACCATCCGGCAATTGACCAATAGCCTGGACGAGCCGCTCTTGCCAACAAATTACTGGTAATTCCATCATTTACGAATAACTGCTTTTGTTTGTGGCTATCGGTTAATGATGGGATTTTGCTATTGATTCTGCTTTATTTAACTACAAATGCTTTCCTTTAGCGGTATTGCATTCACCAGTGCCCTATTCATAGAGGATTTAGTGAGCACAAAATCCGTTTTACATTTTAGCATTAGTTACCAAAACTGATTTTTTTTCTCCTGCCCGGCAAGGGTATTCAGCATTTTGATACACTAAAGGATAAAACCATCAACTAAAATCGTACATGCCATTCACATCCTCAATAAGCAAAAAGCTATCTGCCCTTTTGATATGCGCCACCTGTTACCTGCTCCCTTCAAACGCAATGAAGATAGAAAATCCGGTCTACGGTAATGATTCTACCCTGCTTACGCTCAGAAACGTAAACCTGGTAGATGTTAAAAAAGGCATCATTAAAACCAATCAGGAGATTGTAATGAAAGCCGGGAAAATTGTTAAGGTAAGAAAGACTTCTAGTAAGGCAGGGCAAGGAAAAGTTTTGAATCTCGACGGTGCTTTTGTAATGCCAGGACTGATAGACGGACACGTGCATGTTACCGCACCTTTTAAGAATAATATAGAAAACACTTACAAACAACTCAATTATTTCGTTTCACATGGGATCACATCCGTACGGGATGCCGGTGGAAATGGAGCTGCATTGCTGGAAGCCAGGAATGAAATTACGAAGGGAAATAGAATTGGTCCGGATGTTTATTTTGCAGCATTTATGGCCGGAGATTGGTACTACAACAGGGGTGCAAACATCAGAAAAGAGCCATTTACCCCTTGGGAACAACGTTTGGTTCCCGGCGATAACCTGGATGAAGCCATGGCCAGTGCGAAGGCTTGCGGTGCAACAGGAGTAAAACTGTACCATTCATTTGATAAAGACTTTTTAAAGGATATTGTTCAGGCCGCTAAAAGGCATGGCTTAAAAGTTTGGGGGCATACCATGATGTACCCGGCAAAACCAGTTGATGTGGTTAAAGCGGGAGTAGAAGTATTGTCGCACGTGTATATGTTAGAAGCATTGAGAAAAAAGGAAGATACCATTTTCCGCAGACGTTCCACCAGCAATGCCTATCGGGATAGTGCAATCGCCAGCATCGATATCACTGAATTCTGCAAGGAAATGAAGGCCCATCATGCCATTATGGATGCAACATTATGTGTTTCGGTTGAAAAAGATCCCTGGTCTTTACCCTTACTCAAAAGAGTTCACGGGCTAGGTGTAGAAATTTCGGCTGGCACCGATCAAATTGTTGAATTGAATCGCCCCTATCCACATTTAATTGATGAGTTGATGTACTATACTAAAGATTGTGGTTTTACCAATGCAGAAGCGCTTCGCTCAGCAACCATTTCGGCATCTAAAGTAATCGGACAAGAAAAAAACATCGGGCTGATTGAAAAGGGCAGACAGGCAGATTTAATTGTTTTGAAAGAAAATCCATTGTTAAATATAGAAGCATTAAAAAACATTGATCTGGTAATTAAATCCGGTCGAATGATTAATCAGTAATATGCTATAGAATCATCATACAAGCACTTTTTAGTGTAGGTTATCAATTTGTTAATTCAATATTAAGCTTTATCTTAGAGAGTTAATAAATAGAAATGCGTGTGCTAAATGAGGAGCCTGATGAGGCGTTGTTTGATCTTCTAAAAGAAAATAGCGAAAAGGCATTTACCATTTTATATAACCGTTATTGGGATAAACTTCTTCAAGTGGCTTTCTTTAAACTGCAATCGCAGGAAGATGCAGAAGAGGTGGTACAACAGGTTTTTCTACAGTTGTGGAACAGCCGCCAGCAAACTATTTTAAAATATACTTTTAAAACCTATATCTCAGCCGCATTAAAATACACCATTTATGCAAAGGTTGCCGAGCGGAAAAAGCGATCTGCAGTTTCATTTGATGACAGCGTTTCCACTGAATTTGCAGATCATAGTACACAGCATTGGCTTGATTTTTCTCAGATCAGGGCAGAAATTGAAAGCTTAGTAGCGCAATTGCCCGATAAATGTCAAATTGTATATAGATTGAGTCGCGAAAAGGGACTTTCTGCATATCAAATTTCTAAAAAACTTGATATCAGCGAAAAAACTGTAGAGGGCCACCTCACAAAAGCACTAAAGTTCATAAAAGGCAATTTAACTTTATTAATGTTATTGATTATGATGATGCTATTTCCTGGACTTCAATAAAAGACAAATATATTTTCGATCTAAGCAAGGGTATTTACAAAAATTACATACTATATGTTTGTAATCTATCAAAATGCCAAACAAACAAAATGAAAATATCGAAAATTTAGCAGAAAAATTGCTAAATGGTTCGATAACAACTGAAGAGCGTGTGCTACTGGAAAACTGGTATGCTGAAACGCCTTCGGTCAGGCCGGAATGGACACTCCAGGATCAAAGCAGTTCTGATTTACAGGCCAGAATACTGAATGTCATTCAAAGCCGTATCAGATTACAAAGAAAAACTTTTAAACTATGGAAAGCAGTTGGCATTGCTGCCGCTATTTTGATGGCCAGTGCAGCTGTTATGTGGCTTGGACAGGATAAAAACCCTGCTATTCAGGTAGTTCAGCAAATTAAAACATCTACGAAAGGTAAAATCACAAAGGTTTATCTTCCCGATCATTCCATTGTATGGCTAAAAGGAGAAAGCCGGTTAAATTATCCTTCCAAATTTGGAGCCACCACCAGAAATGTAACCCTACATGGCGAAGCATTGTTTGAAGTGGCAAAAGACCGCAAACATCCATTTGTAATCAACTCCGGAAAATACATTACCCGTGTATTGGGTACCAGTTTTAATATCAATGAAAACGCTGGTGACAAAACCTTTAAGCTAACGGTTTTAACAGGCAAGGTTTCCATCTCTGAACAGGTTAAGAATAGTGCAAAACCAACTTCACCTGTTATTGTAACACCGGGCAAGGTATTTCAAGTATTGGATGCAAAGGCATTACCTGAGATTATAGTTGCACAGGAATCGAAAAAAGCACTGATTTTAAGCGGAACGGAATATGACATGAACTTCGAGAATACCGGTTTCGAGGAGATTAAAAACAGAATAGAAAAGAAATTTAACGTTAAAATAAAAGCTGATCAAACCGCTTACCAGAATTGTTATTTATCTGCTGATGTAACCGATCAGTCATTAATAAATACTTTAAAAGTAATATGCCCCGCAATTGGTTCTACTTACTCCATTAATAACCTTAATGAAATAACAATTACAGGAGGAGGCTGTAACTGATGATTTAAAATTTTACCCTAAAAAAGCAGCAGCAGGCGTGCTACGAACACCCTGCTGCGAAGTTTAGAAGCCTGAATTACTAACTAAAAAACCAAACAAATGTACAACAAATTGTTCAAACGGCTAGCCTGTGCGCTAAATTTTAAGCCGTTAACCCAACCAGTTAACCTGCTGCCACCCAGCTTAAAAGCTATACCAATACTAACAAGAATTATGAAATTTTCGTTACTGCAAATTCTGGGTATCGCCATTGCCGTTCAGTTTAGCTGGTCTGCACCAGCAAGTGCACAACTTACCGAGAAACGCATCACTATTGAGTTTTCTGACCAAAAACTAGAGAAGGTATTGAAAACCATCGCAACTAAAGCTCAGTTCAGGCTTGTTTACAGCAACCAACTCTATAAAAATTCGACAGCAATAAGTGGAAATTTTAATAATATTCGTTTAAAGGATTTGTTAGACCGCTTGTTAAAAACAAATAACCTGGCATACGAAGTGGTTAACGATCAGTTTGTGGTCATTAAAGCCAGAAATGAGGTAACAGCTGAACCCACTACAAAGCCCGAAACATCATTAGAAGCCGTGGTAGAAAAGCGTGATGGCTTCGTGGTAAATGGAAAAGTAGTAGATGAGAATAATGAGCCTATGCCAGGAGTGTCTATTCATGTAAAAAATGGTTCGCAAATCGCTTTTACAAATTCAGGTGGAAAGTTTGCTATAGGTGTTTCGGCTCCTAATTCCATCCTCGAATTTAGCTTTGTTGGCTACAGCAATCAAAGCATAACGGTAAATACAGCTGCATATCTGGATGTTAAAATGAAACTAGATCCGGCAAAGCTTGATGAGGTTATTGTGATTGGTTATGGTACCACTACCAGAAGAACAAGTACGGGGTCTCAGTCAGGGCTCAGTGCAAAGGAAATTGAAAATCAACCTGTAACTAATGTACTGCAGGCTATGGCAGCCAGAATGCCTGGTGTATCTATCGTTCAAACGAACGGTTTACCGGGTGCCGGAATAAATGTACAGATTCGGGGTACAAATTCATTGGTTGCCAACCGCAATCGCCCGTTCTACATCATTGATGGTGTTCCCTTTCTTTCTGAACCCATTAACCAGTCCGCGTCAAATACAGCAGTACTGCCATCTGCGGAGGGCAATACAAGTCCAATGAACTCTATTAATCCATCTGATATTGAAAGTATTGAGGTATTAAAAGATGCAGATGCGACAGCCATTTATGGTTCACGCGGAGCAAATGGTGTAGTGTTAATTACAACAAAAAAGGGCAAATCCGGAAAAACAAAGTTTAATGTAAATGCATCAACAGGTGCGTCAGTGGTAAGCCGGTTTGTAGATATGCTACAAACAGACCAATACCTGGCCTTAAGACGGAAAGGTTTTGACAACCTCACTACCATTCCAACAGCACCAACTATTGCTTCTGCACCAGATTTGTTGCAGTGGGATCAAAATGCCAATACCAACTGGCAAAAAGAATTGTTAGGCAATACAGCCAGAACGCATGATGTAAACGCAAACATTTCTGGTGGCGATTCCCGCACTAATTTTTATGTAAGCGGCACTTATCATCAGGAGGGCAATATTTATCCCGGAGAACAAGGTTACCAGAGAGGCGGTGTGAACATGAACCTGAACCATTCATCTGCCGATCAGCGATTCACCATGGGCATGTCTGCAGTTTATTCTACAGATAAAAACAATATCTCCTCTACAGAATTAGCTACTTACGCTTATAACCTTCCCCCAAATTATCCGATTTATAATCCGGATGGCAGTTTATACTGGGTATCGGGATTAAACAATCCTTATGGTTTTTTAAACCAGACCAATGATAACAGAACTACAAGTTTGCTGGGCAGTTTAAACCTGAAGTATACCATAGCTAAAGGGCTGGATTTAAAAACTACCCTGGGCTATAACCGTAGTGAATCTAAACAAGTAACCATCAGGCCACTATCTTCATTAAATACAACATTTAGTGTACCCACTTCGGGCTCTGCATCTTATTCCAACACCTATGCCAATAACTATATTATTGAGCCGCAGATAACCTACAACCAAAAAATTTGGAAGGGCGTATTAAATTTGCTTGCCGGAGGAACATATCAGTCAAAACTTTCACGCCAGCCCTATTATAGCAGTGCTTCAGGTTTTGCTTCTGATGATTTTCTAACAAATCTTGCATTGGCAACTACCATAAGCACCAGCAGTTCATCAAGGGATTATAAATATGCTTCTTTGTTTGGCAGGTTAAACTACAATGTAGAAAATAAATATATTGTAAACCTGAACTTCCGGAGAGACGGATCTTCAAGATTTGGTCCTAACAAAAAATTCGGAAACTTTGGTTCTGTTGGTGCCGCATGGATTTTTACAGAAGAGCATTTTTTAAAGAACAAACCGAGTTGGTTTAGTTTTGGTAAATTACGTGGAAGTTACGGAATAGTGGGTAGCGATGAAATAGGTGATTATCAGTATCTGGCCTCTTATTCGTCTTCCACCGCACTTTACAATGGTTCAACAAGTTTGACTCCTTCCAGAATATCAAATGATAATTTTCAGTGGGAAAGTACAAAAAAACTTGATATTGCCTTAGAATTTGCATTCTTTAAAGACAGGTTATCTTTATCTGCATCTTATTACCGCAATCGCTCTGGTAACCAATTAATTAATTACCCTTTAAGTACACAAACTGGCTTTACCGGATATCAGAGTAATCTGCCGGCAACTGTGCAAAACTCGGGTTTAGAATTTGCTGTAAATAGTACAAATATTAAGACGAAAAACTTCGTCTGGACATCCTCTTTCAATATTAGCAAAAACGAAAACAAACTTTTATCGTTCCCTAATATCGAAAAAACATCATATTATACCACATATATTATCGGCAACCCTATCAACTCTATCTACGCCTATCAGTTTACGGGCATAGATCCGGTTACTAATTTACCGGCATTTACCGATTTTAATGGCATTGGAGGTACAGCTTCTCCAACTACGGGTTTTGCAGCTATTGGTCGCGGAGACCGATATTTTATTGGGAGTTCAAATCCAAATTTTTTCGGGGGATTAACCAATAGCGTTACCTATAAAAACTTCACGCTTGATTTTACCTTCCAGTTTGTAAAGCAAAAAGGAAGAAGTTTAGCCGCATCTTCATTTTATCCTCCGGGATACATGTATAATGCCGCAGCAAGTGTTTTTAATGATTATTTAGCCCTTGGCTCTCCAGACTACCTGGTTACTGCCGGATTAAGTGGTACAAATGGAAGAGCAGCTTACTTTGCATATAACTCATGGACGGGATCTGATGCCAACATTGTAGATGCTTCTTTTATCCGAATGAAGAACGTTAATTTATCTTACTCATTACCGGATAAATGGATCAAAAAAGTTCATGCAGAGAATATCAGAATATTTACTCAGGCACAAAATTTATTTACCATAACCGGATATAAAGGTTTTGATCCAGAATCTCAGGGTGTGGTTACACCTCCACTGCGCACAGTTGTTGCCGGTTTACAATTCACCTTTTAAATTATCAAATGATGTTCAGATCGATAAATAAAATAATATCAGCATGCTTATTGGTAACTATTATGTTGTCTGCATGCGAAAAAACAGTTGAAATTGATCCACCAGTTAATGAAATTACCGACGAACAGGTTTTTTCTTCCGATAGATTAGCGGCCAGTGCACTGGCAGGAATTTACACGGGGATGGCGCAATCATCTGCACAAAGTACAATCGGACCGGTGAATTATTCACTGTTTGCTGATGATTTAACATATGTGGGCTCAAACACTACCCTTTTCGAATCTTTTGGCAATGCCTATAGTACCATAAGCAGTATCCAAACAACCGTATTTAGTGAATGGTATACTATTATTTACAGGGCCAATGCCGTGATAGAGGGTTTACAAAAATACCAGGGAACATCCAATCAGGTAAAAAAACAATTTACGGCTGAAGCAAAAGTGATCCGGGCGTATTGTTATTTTAATCTAATTAATAGTTTTGGCGATGTTCCCCTTATCTTAGAAACAAATGCAGTTGTTACTGCCACGCAGCCGAGAGAAACTGTTTCCAATATTTACACCCAGATTATTGCAGATTTAACTGTGGGAAAATCAGATTTACCAGCAGATTACGCAGCATCATCATCAACCCGCTTAGGTGTAAATAAATTCGTAGCAACAGCCTTATTAGCCAGGGTATATTTATTTATGGGAAATTATACAGAAGCAGAAAGTAATGCATCAGAAGTAATAGCTTCCAGCTTATATAGTCTCATCCCATCAGCCAATATGGCTACTGGCGTATGGACAAAGAATAATGCAGAAAGCATCTGGCAAATGTCTTCTCCTTTAAATCCGGTAAACCAGTATACTGTTGAGGGATCTAACTTTATACCGCTTACGGCTACGATAGTACCTCAATACAATATTCGCGCATCATTTTTACAACAATTTGAATCGACAGACTTAAGGCTAAGAAACTGGACAAGGCAATATGCATTTGGTACAGGAACAGTAACCTTACCGTATAAATATAAATACCCCAATAACCTGCTTGCGGTTGCTGCTGCTGTTGTAGAATCTCCCACTGTACTTCGCCTGGCAGAGCAATATTTAATCAGAGCAGAGGCAAGAGCCAGAATTGGAACAAACCTGCAAGGGGCATTAAGCGACTTAAACCGTATACGGGCACGTGCACAAACAACCTTAAGTGCATCTGCAACTTCAACAGCCTTATTAAATGAGACCCTTGCTGAATTTAGAAAAGAATTTTTCTGTGAGCAATCTCACCGCTGGTTTAATATAAAGAGACTTGGACAGGCTGATGCCATTTTATCTGCTATAAAAACCGGATACAGACCGGAAGCCAAACTACTTCCTATACCTACCGCAGCAATTGATGCTAATCCTAACCTTACTCAAAATCCAGGTTACCAATAAAACATGAAAAAACAAATATTAAAATTTACTGCTGGGCAAAAAAGCCTGGCAGTGGCTACAGCTTTGCTCCTTTTTACGGCAAGCTCTTGCTCTATTTTTAAAAATAAGAAGAAACAGAAAGCCCAGGCGGCCATTTCTGCTGCCGCCGGTGCCAAGCCTAAGGCAGATTCCGTTAAAAATGCCATTAAGCCTTACAGCGAAATTATTACCCCGAAGGCGGTAACGCAAAAAGGATTATTTACGGTGCATAAAATTGGCGATAAATACTTTTTTGAAATCCCTAATCAGTTATTAAAAAAAGAAATTCTTGCGGTTAACCGTTTAAGTAAATCTACCCCGGGAGCAGGGAATTACGGTGGCGAGCAAGTCGGTGCCCGTGTAGTTTACTGGGAATTAGGGCCAAGCAATAAGCTGTTTCTAAAAGTTTCGGCCACCGTTAGCATTGCCGATTCTACAGATATGATTTCTAAGGCGGTGGCCAGCTCGAACTTAAACCCGATTATGGCAGCTTTCCCAATTAAGGCAAAAAGTAAAGATTCATCAGCTGTAGTTATCGATGTTACTGATTTCTTAATTAGCGAATCTCCATTATTATCTTTCGATGCGGAGAATAAAAAATCTTATGGCCTGGGGATGCAGGCTGCAGATCGCTCCTACATTGAAAGTGTAAAAAGTTTTCCCATCAACACCGAAATAAAAAGTGTTAGAACCTATACCGCTACGGGTAAATTGCCTGCTGCAAGTGAGGCAGGTGCCGTTACTTTAGGCATGAATACTTCCTTTGTAAAGCTCCCGGATAACGCCATGAGAAAACGTATTTATGATAGTCGCGTAGGTTATTTTGCCAGTGCAAATATTAGATATAACGATAATCAGCAAAAGGTAGAGCAAGAAGCTTTTGTTCACCGCTGGAGATTGGAGCCAAAAGATGAAGATATAGAAAAGTTTAAAAATGGTGAATTGGTTGAGCCAAAAAAACAAATTATTTATTATATCGATCCCGCAACGCCTAAAAGATGGAGACCTTTTCTAATTGCCGGAGTTAACGATTGGCAAAAAGCTTTTGAACAAGCTGGTTTTAAAAATGCCATTGTTGGCAAAGAATGGCCTGAGGCGGATACCACTATGAGTTTAGATGACGCCCGTTTTTCAGTTATCCGTTATTTTGCTTCCCCACAACAAAATGCTTATGGTCCAAACATCGCTGACCCACGTACGGGTGAGATTTTAGAAAGTCACATCGGCTGGTACCATAACGTGATGAATTTAGTACACCGCTGGTATATGATTCAGGCTGGTGCAATAGATCCTAAAGCCCGTAAAAATAAATTTGATGATGAATTAATGGGACAGTTAATCCGTTTCGTTTCTTCACATGAAATCGGTCATACACTAGGCTTACGTCATAATATGGGGGCAAGCAGTACTGTTCCGGTAGAAAAACTACGCGATAAAAAATGGGTAGAGGCGCATGGACATACACCATCTATTATGGATTATGCCCGTTTTAATTATGTGGCCCAGCCAGAAGATCAGGTTAGTGAAGTGGGCATATTTCCACGCATTAATGATTATGATAAATGGGCGATACAATGGGGTTATAAACCAATTTTCGGAACCGCAAACGCTCAGGAAGACAAGAAAATTCTTAATAAAATTACCATCGATAGTCTGGCTTCAAACAAAAGACTTTGGTTTGGTGGTGAGGGTAGAGATTATGATCCACGTTCGCAATCTGAGGACTTGGGAGATGATCCCGTTAAAGCCAGTTTATACGGAATTAAAAACCTGAAAAGAATTGTTCCTCAGTTAAATAACTGGACTAAAGAAGAAGGAGAAGGTTACGGTAGTTTGAAAGAAATGTATAAAGAAGCTGTTGATCAATATACCCGTTACGCTTTTCATGTGATGAAAAATATGGGTGGTGTAATGGTTACCGAAAGAACTTCCGATCAACCTGGCGCTATCTATCAACCTGTTAGCCTGGCTAAGCAGAAGGAAGCTATTAAATATTTTAATGACCAGGTATTTACTACCCCAAAATGGTTATTAGATAAACAAATTTTGAATAAAATAGATCCAGGTTTTTCATTCAACGATGTTCAGATTGCCCAGCAGCAGATTGTGGGTGCGGTAACTTCGCAAAGCAGATTATACCGCATGATGGTTAACCAACGCGATTATGGTAAGGGTGTTTACTCTCCAGCTCAATGGCTTAATGATTTAAAAGGCAGTATTTTTTCTGAATTAAAATCAGGTAAAGCTACTGATGAATACCGTCGGGCATTACAAAAAATGTATGTAGGAAGCATTATTACCATGTATAACAAACGTTTTGCATTGCAAGGTTCTACAGATAATATTTTGGCATCAGTAACACCAACAGATGTTTTATTGTATTCAAATGTAAAATCGTTGGCATTTGCACATTTAAAAGCTTTACGCAGAGATATTGGTAAGGGAATTTCTACCGCAAAAGATCAGGATACAAAAATACATTTTGAGTATTTAAAGCAAATGTTAGATAAAATAGTAAAGGAATCGCCTATTCCCGGTTTAAATTATTAAAAATTGATCATGAAAAATTCCAAAAGTCAAAGAAAGGATAGCTTTTTTATTGCATTATCCATCGTTATATTATATACTGCATTATCTGGATTTATTTCTTCAGGCTATGTTATTGAAGGTGAAATTAAGGCAACAGATGGCGCTAAGCTATTCCTGTCTTATCGTTATGGAGGTAAGGATATTGTAGATTCTGGAGTAATCAGGGGCAACCGCATTTCTTTGACCGGAATTCTTCCGGAAGCAGTTATTTGTACTTTAAGCAATACATTAAACCAACAGATAAAAATTATTATTGCTCAAAACGAACGTATTAAAATCAATGGCACTATTGATCAATTTTATACACTTAAAATTGATGGGGCGAGTGAAAATATGCTTTTTCAATCTTTTAAAGACCAAAGCTTAAATATCTCGGGCGATTACAGGAAAGAATTGAAAGCAATTGGTGGAGATATCCATAATAAAATGAGTGTTCCCTATTTAAAATTTCGCACAAGGGTAGATAGTTTAACAACAGAATTTGTTAAGGCGCACCCAAACGCAACATCATCATCTTTGGCGATTATTGATAGTTACATGAACAACACCGATGCTGATAAGGCCGCCACTTGCTACAACTTACTTTCTAATGCAGGCAAAAATACAGTTTACGGCAAACGCATTAAGCAATTTATCGGAACGAGTTCAGTTATAGCGCCAGGTAATGAAGCACCGGATTTTAAACTTTCAGACCTTGATGGTAAGGCAAAGAAATTAAGCGATTACCGTGGAAAATATGTCTTTATTGATTTCTGGGCCAGCTGGTGTCCACCTTGCAGAGCGGAACACCCTATGCTTAGAAAACTTTATAAAGAATATAATCAGAAGATAACATTTATCAGTCTTTCTATGGATGCCAGTGATCAATCATGGAGAAAAGCAGTAACTGCAGATCAATTAACATGGACGCAATTGAATGATCCCCTTTCCACTAATGGAGAGGTTGCAGATAGTTATGGCGTAAAAGCCATCCCATTCAATTGTGTTATTGATCCTGATGGAAAAATTCTGGCAACGAAACTTCGGGGTAAGGATCTGGAAAATTTTATCGCACAGCTTTTCAAACAATAACGCCAGTATAGTTAATTATAACATGGTTAAGATTTGATCTTAAATCTTTTACAACACAATCACCCGTTATTAAGACCTTACAGGTTAGCATTTTAACTTACTTGTAAGGTTTTTTTTTATATCTGCTCAGCCCCTATCGGAAAGCCGACAAATTCCGCATAGCAGCATTGAAATTTAATTTAATTGCAGCGTTTTAGCAAACAAATACTTCCTCAACGGTACACCTCAATCCCACTTCTTTAATCGCGTTTGATACCGGACCGTCAATTTTTTGCTGTGAGGAGATTCTCAAGACCTTATCGCAGTCTGCAAAATCAATTGTCCATTCGTTTATTTCTGTAAAGGCACTCAAACAGTTAGAAACTACATTAAGCTCGGCTTCTTCTGTTATATTGGTATACATGATGGTGATGTAATTGTTCATATTTTCCCCTAATGTTAATTTGATTGAGAAAGAGAAAAGTTGATAATCTCCTTCCGAAACAAAAGTAATCAATTATTACCAAGTAGTAATCAAAGATTATGAAATATTTATTTTATTTTTGTTTGATGGAAAAAGACATAGATGAAAAATTACGGGAGCTTGAACAAATGCACGACAGGAATTGGCAACGAATAAGTTTCAACCTTCGTAAGCATTTAGATTCCTGGTCGCACTCCAATGTTGATCCAAACTGGAAGGATATGAAACTATCTTACTGGCCTGTAATCTGTAACATCGGAATAGATGGCTGCACGCCTTCAGAGATTTCCAGAAAATCAATGATTCCGAAGCAAAACATCAGCCGAACCATCAAAGAACTAGAGGCGCTCGGCATGGTTTCCAGTAAAGCCAACGAAGCTGATAAGCGAAGTGATGTGATTGTGCTCACGGATGAAGGAAAGCAGCTCATTTACGAAACGAATAGTCATGTACTGGAAATGAATGATATTTATCGCGAAGTAGTAGGCGCTAAAGAACTTGAAATTACCTTGACTGCGCTAAATAAAATTTTGGCTTACCACGAAAATTTTCAGAAAAAGTAGCGAAAAAGTGCCATCGAACCTTAAATATTATATCTACATTTAAAAAAATGCAAGCTGTACATTACGCTTGAATTTTTGCAAAAAAGCCATTTTTCATCCGCTGAATCAATAAAAATTGATCTTTCCTATAGTTTTTTTCTAAGAGGAATTAACCTTCTAAAAAAATAATTTGGCTATTCTTAAAAGTTTTCTATAAGTTTACCGCAACTTTAGGGGTGTCCTTCGCGGACTGAGATAATACCCTTTGAACCTGATGCAGTTAGTACTGCCGAAGGGAAAAGTGATGACAACTTATGCCATATTAAGTTGTTTTTTCTTTCCTCCATACGGGGCCATTCCTAAAAGTTATTTTTTTAGAAATAGAATGGAAATCACCGTAAATCAACAAAATTACCAGGTTACCGATGTTTGCACCATGCAGCATTTAATCACCGATGTGTTAAATACACCATCTAATGGTATTGCTGTGGCTGTTAATCAGTCTATCATTTCTAAAACTGCCTGGGAGAACCACCTCCTCCATCCCGGCGATCAGGTCATCATCATTAAAGCCACACAAGGCGGCTAACAATAAATCTCAAGAAAATGAAGCAAGAAAAAATTCCAACAGACCAGGTATTAACCACCACTCCTTTTGCGGCCTCGAAAAAAGTTTTTGTGCAGGGCCAGTTGCACGATATCCAGGTGGCCATGAGGGAAATTACTTTAAGCGACACCAAAATCCATGGTCGTTTTGGGGAGACAGAACCAAATGCACCTGTAACGGTTTACGATACAAGCGGCCCATACACGGACATAAATGCAGTAATCGACGTTAAAAAAGGCTTATCGCGCTTGCGCGAAAAATGGATTACCAATAGAGGTGATGTAGAACAACTTGATTACATTTCATCAGATTATGGGCAGCAGCGACTGCACGATCAAAGCCTCGATCACCTGCGTTTCAACCATACCACTAAACCCTTTCGCGCACGGGCCGGGATGAATGTATCGCAAATGCATTACGCCAAAAAGGGGATCATCACTCCTGAGATGGAATACATTGCCATCCGCGAGAACCAGCGGATCGATCTTTTGAAAGAACAACTGAATGATCAATATGACATTATGAACCACCAGCATCAGGGCCACAGCTTTGGTGCTAATACCCCCAAAGGCGCCATTACGCCCGAGTTTGTGAGGCAGGAAGTGGCTGCCGGACGGGCGGTAATTCCATGTAATATCAATCATCCGGAAATAGAACCAATGATTATTGGCCGCAATTTCCTGGTAAAAATTAACGCCAATATTGGCAATTCTGCCGTAACCTCAAGCATTGAAGAAGAGGTAGAAAAAGCAGTTTGGGCTTGCCGCTGGGGGGCAGATACGATCATGGATCTTTCTACCGGAAAGAACATTCACGAAACCCGCGAATGGATTATTCGAAATTCGCCTGTTCCAATCGGAACGGTGCCGATTTACCAGGCTTTAGAAAAAGTGAATGGTAAGGCAGAAGACCTCACCTGGGAATTGTTCCGAGATACCTTGATTGAGCAGGCCGAACAAGGAGTAGATTATTTTACCATACACGCTGGCGTTTTGTTGCGTTATGTGCCGTTAACGGCCAAACGCATCACAGGGATTGTTTCCCGTGGCGGATCAATCATGGCAAAATGGTGCCTGGCGCATCACAAAGAAAATTTCCTATACACCCATTTTGAGGAGATCTGCGAAATTATGAAAGCGTACGACGTCTCCTTTTCTTTAGGTGATGGATTGCGCCCGGGTTGTATTGCAGATGCGAATGATGCGGCTCAATTCGGTGAACTGGAAACACTCGGCGAACTCACTAAAATCGCCTGGAAGCACGATGTACAAACCATCATCGAAGGCCCCGGCCACGTACCGATGCATTTAATTAAGGAAAATATGGAGAAGCAATTGCAACACTGTTCTGAAGCGCCTTTTTATACTTTAGGTCCATTAACTACAGATATTGCACCTGGTTATGATCACATTACTTCTGCAATTGGCGCTGCAATGATCGGCTGGTTTGGAACGGCAATGTTATGTTATGTTACGCCAAAAGAACACCTTGGCTTGCCAAACAAAAAAGACGTAAAGGATGGTGTAATTACTTATAAAATCGCTGCCCATGCTGCAGATCTGGCTAAAGGTCACCCTGGCGCACAATACCGCGACAACGCATTAAGCAAGGCACGGTTTGAATTCAGATGGGAAGATCAGTTTAACCTTTCGCTTGACCCCGATACCGCTAAGGAGTTTCATGATGAAACGCTACCTGCTGAAGGTGCCAAGATTGCGCATTTCTGTTCCATGTGCGGACCAAACTTCTGTTCGATGAAAATTACACAAGATGTAAGGGAATACGCCAAAGAAAATGGTATGGGAGAAGAAGATGTGCTGGCAAAAGGCATGGCAGAAAAATCAAAGGAATTTACAGAAAAAGGAAGCGAAATCTATTTATAATGGAGTTGATTGTCATATCCGATCCGGAATCATTTGCAAATGAAGCATCAACGATCAACCGGCTTTTCGAAGCCGGAATGACCCGCTTTCATTTGCGAAAACCAAATTGGAGTGGCAATCAATGCATTAATTTGTTAAGAGATATAGATCAGGTATTTCATTCGAATATCGCTTTGCATCAATATCATTTTCTGATAAATGAAATCAATACCAAACGCTTGCATTATACGGAAAAGCATCGCCTTTCTACCAATAAAGAAGAGATTGATCATCAGAAGCAAAAGGGCTGTATCTGTAGTACCGCTGTTCATCAACTAAAAGAAATATCACTTTTAACTGACTTTGATTATGTTTTCTTTAGTCCGGTGTTTAACAGCATTTCCAAACCAGGTTACCAAAGCAAATTGGATAAGGATTTCATTTTAGACAAAGTAAATCCAGCACCCGCGATTATTGCATTGGGTGGAATAGACGAAAATAACCTATTTAAAATCAGACAAATGCAATTTAATGGCGCAGCGGTATTAGGCGCAATCTGGAAGAAGCCCGAACAAGCCGTTTCCATTTTTAAGAAATTAAATGAATGAATTAAGAACTAAGAGGATGATAGACAGACTTCATTACATCTCCCAGCAGCCGGAGAACGGAACGCATTTAACAGCCATCAGGGCGGCGCTGGAAGCTGGCGCCAAATGGATCCAGCTGCGGATTAAGTTTGAATCAAAAGAAAATATACTGCAATATGCGCTGAACGCTGTGGCTTTGTGCAATGAACATGGTGCTAAACTCATTGTAAATGATCACCCCGAAATTGCGATGGAAGCTGGCGCTTATGGCTTGCACCTGGGGTTGGAAGATATGCCTGTCGAAAAGGCGAGGAATATAGTTGGCCTGGATATGATCATCGGCGGCACTGCTAATACCTTCGAACACATTCAGCAAAGAGTGACTGAAGGTGTGGATTATATCGGCCTCGGGCCTTATCGTTTTACCAAGACCAAGCAAAAGCTGAGTCCGATTTTGGGTCTGGAAGGCTATGCAGCAATCATCAGACAGGTTAACCAGGCGGGAATTAAAACCCCAATTATTGCAATTGGTGGCATAGAAACACAAGATATCCAAAGCATTAAAGAAATTGGTTTATACGGTGTGGCCGTTTCGGGCGCAATTACTTATGCTGCCGATCCGGCTTCTACAGTTACCCAGATGTATGAATATGTAAATCACAACTCCTTAAAAGAAGCTTAAAAACATGCTAAAAATAGCCGATAAAACATTCAGCTCACGTCTTTTCACCGGGACCGGAAAATTTAGTTCTTCCTCTTTAATGGAAGAAACATTGCTGGCATCCGGTTCAGAACTAGTTACAGTTGCCCTAAAACGAGTTGACATTAAGAATAATGAAGAAGATGATTTATTGATTCGTTTGAAATACCCGCACATCAATTTATTGCCCAATACTTCGGGGGTAAGAAATGCTAAAGAAGCGGTGTTCGCCGCTCAACTGGCGCGTGAAGCCTTGGAAACCAACTGGATTAAATTAGAAATTCATCCAGACCCAAAATATCTCATGCCCGACCCTATTGAAACCTTAAAAGCAACTGAAGAATTAGCCAAGCAAGGCTTTATCGTTTTGCCCTACATCCATGCCGACCCTGTTTTATGCAAACGCTTGGAAGATGCAGGTACAAGTGCGGTGATGCCTTTGGGTTCGCCAATTGGCAGCAACAAAGGTTTGAAAACGATCGATTTTTTAGAGATAATCATCAGCCAAAGTAACGTTCCGGTGGTGATTGATGCAGGAATTGGTTCTCCATCTGATGCGGCCTGGGCCATGGAAATCGGTGCCGATGCGGTACTGGTGAACACCGCCATTGCCGTCTCGAGCAACCCGGTAAAAATGGCGGCAGCCTTTAAAATGGCTGTAGAAGCTGGAAGAATGGCCTTTGAAGCAAAATTAGCTTCGCCTGTTTCACATGCCATCGCCAGTAGTCCCCTAACCTCTTTTTTAGATGAATAGCTTTAACGACCTTTTCGAAACTTATAGCTGGGACGATACCAAAGCCAGCATCTACGCCAAAACTGCGACCGATGTAGAACGGGCTTTGGCTTCCCCAAAAAGAACTTTAGAAGATTTTAAGGCTTTAATTTCCCCTTCAGCAGCACCCTATCTGGAGCAAATGGCAAAGATTAGTCAGCAGCTAACACAAAAGCGTTTTGGCAAGGTGCTGCAAATGTATGTGCCGCTCTATTTATCAAATGAGTGCAACAACATCTGCACCTACTGTGGTTTCAGTTATGATAATAAAGTGAAACGCAAAACGCTTTCAGCGATGGAAATAATGCAGGAAGTTGCGGCACTAAAAAAGATGGGTTACGATCATGTGCTACTTGTTACCGGGGAAGACAATTTGAATGTGCATGTAGATTATTTCAAAAAAGTACTGGAACTGATCAGACCACATTTCGCCCATATTTCTATGGAGATTCAACCCATGGATGTGGAAGATTATGATCAGTTAACGCCATACGGCTTAAATACGGTATTGGTTTACCAGGAAACCTATCACCAGGAAGACTATAAAAAGCATCACCCAAAGGGGAAAAAATCGAACTTTAAATACCGGGTAGAAACGCCAGACCGGCTCGGCAAAGCAGGCATCCACAAAATGGGACTTGGGGTTTTAATTGGCCTGGAAGATTGGCGCACCGATTGTTTTTTCACTGCACTGCACCTGAATTACCTGGAGAAAAAATATTGGCAAAGCAAATATAGCCTTTCATTCCCGAGGCTACGTCCCTTTAGCGGCGGATTAGAACCTAAAGTTGAAATGATCGACAGGGAGCTGGTGCAACTTATTTGTGCTTACCGCTTATTTAACGAAGAAGTAGAACTGTCAATCTCTACCCGCGAATCGCCTCGTTTTCGAAATAACATCATCAAGTTGGGAATCACCTCGATTAGCGCGGGTTCAAAAACAAATCCAGGTGGCTACGTGGTGGCGCCAGAATCGCTGGAACAATTTGAAATCAGCGATGAACGTAGTCCGGCCGAAATTGCGCAGTTGATTGAGGCACAAGGCTACGAAGCCGTATGGAAAGATTGGGATAATTGCTTAGCTTAAACGACAAAGATGCTGACCAAAGAAGAATTAAAACAATATAACCGCCAACTCATTCTCCCAGAACTGGGGATTAACGGGCAGGAAAAACTGAAAGCATCTAAAGTACTGATGATTGGTGCGGGAGGTTTGGGCTGCCCTGTTTTACAATACCTGGTGGCCGCCGGCGTAGGGACTATTGGAATTGTAGATGATGATGTCGTGGATGTGAGCAACCTGCACCGCCAGATTTTATATTCCCTTGCGGATGTGGGTGAACCGAAGGCCGCCATAGCGAAACAAAAACTCCAACAGCTTAATCCGTTTGTAAACATCATCACCCATCAGGAAAAGATAACCCCAGAGAATGCCGCAAGACTTATTGCTTCATATGATTTGGTTATAGATGGCTCGGATAATTTTCCGACCAGATACCTGGTAAATGACACCTGTGTATCGCTGGGCAAAACACTCGTTTTTGGTTCTATCTTTAAGTTCGAAGGACAGGTTTCCGTTTTTAATTATGAGCAAGGGCCAAACTATCGGGATATTTTTCCGGAAGCACCTACAGAAAATGAAGCTCCAAATTGTGCTGAAATTGGCGTGATTGGCATCTTGCCCGGGATGATTGGCACCTATATGGCCAATGAAGCAATAAAGATAATTTGTGAGATTGGCGAAACACTTTCCGGCAAATTACTCACCTTAAATGCCTTAAACAATAGCTTCAATATATTTAAAATAAGCACTCAAATTCAAGAAACGCAGCAACCAAAAGCAACTGAGCAAAAATTTACAGAAAACTCCGACACTGAAATTTCGTTGGAGGTTTTGAAAACTTGGCTGGCCGAAATGCCCGAACAAATACATTTGGTCGATGTACGGGAAGATTATGAATTTGAGGAATACAATATTGGTGGCGAAAACATCCCGGTTTACGATCTTGGCAAATATATTTCATCATTCCCGTTGGATAAAAAACTGGTATTCATTTGCCAAACAGGACAGCGAAGTAAAATGGCCGTGCAGATTGCCAGGCCACTTTTCGAAGGTGAAATTTTCTGTGTAAAAGGTCGGATTTCATGAATCAAAGCCACAAATATATTTCCGTTTTAACCATTGCCGGATCAGATAGCGGAGGTGGTGCCGGCATACAAGCCGATCTTAAAACATTCAGTGCGCTGGGCTGCTACGGAACCTCAGCCATTACGGCCATAACGGTGCAAAATACTGTAGGCATAAAGGCCGTTCATCAGATTCCCCCGGAAATTGTAACAGGCCAAATTAAAGCAGTAATGGATGACATTAAACCAACAGCCATTAAAATTGGCATGATTCATTCTTCCGAATTAGCCAGGGCGATTGCCTTAACCTTAAAGGATTACCCAAATGTTCCGATTATATTTGATCCAGTAATGGTCTCC
This sequence comes from Pedobacter sp. N23S346, assembly GCF_048515415.1. NCBI lineage: Bacteria > Pseudomonadati > Bacteroidota > Sphingobacteriia > Sphingobacteriales > Sphingobacteriaceae > Pedobacter > Pedobacter sp. N23S346. The sequence continues at coordinate 52,280 of NZ_JBLYEE010000011.1, read as the reverse complement.
ACCAGCGGTTACCGCCTGATTCAAAGCGACACCATTGCCCTATTTCAACAGCAAATATTTCCTTTGGCTACCCTGATTACGCCCAATTTGGATGAAGCCGAAATACTCGCCAATATGAAAATCCAGAATGTAGATGATATGAAAGAAGCAGCCAGCAGAATGATTAGCTCAGGGTGTAACGCAGTCTTGGTAAAAGGCGGGCATTTGAAAGGACCAAATCTTGTTGATGTATACCTAGATCAAAATGGAGTTCATAAAAGTTTCAAATCTATGGCTATCCAGACACCGAACACTCATGGGACGGGTTGTACGCTTTCCTCCGCCATTGCTGCTTTTGTGGCTTTGGGCAATGATCTGCAAGAGGCGATTGAGAAAGCAAAACAATATGTAGCGCAAGCAATTATTTCCGGAAAAGATGTTAAAACTGGTGAAGGCCAAGGTCCGCTAAACCATTTCTTCGATGCAAAAAATCTAATAAAAAATGTGTTGACTTAAATTGCTTAAAAACCTGATAAGCAGCCTAAAAATTATAATTTATCAACTTACGAAATTTCAAAAGCCTGTACGTTGATTTTCGTTCATTAAATTTCGACAGTTTTGAAGAGTTAGATAATTATTCATTGCCTTTTATTCCCAGGTCTGCGACTACCTTCAGATAGAATCACAATCGCCGTTTATCTCCATTGGACTATTTCATGAACACCTCTTCGATGTGCATTTTTATGCATCTTGCTAACCAACTTTAATAAACCACAAGCCTTACCGAAGAACGCCGTCAATCCCAAAGGCCGAGGAAATCAAAAAACAGTTGTTCAAATAGTACAAATGGCACTAACAAACCTTAAACGCAGTGGTTTTGTATTCATAAAGACTGGTTCAATTTTAAAAAGTATTGAACACAAAACGAAGTGCCACTGTTTTTTGATGAGTGCAGGATAGTGTCAAAGGCCCCTAGTTGGATTGACAAAGCGCTTTGGGTACTTTGGCGCTGCAAAGTACCATGCCCCCGCGGCAAAGAGCGGGAAAAAAATATTTACCAATTAGTGATTTCCAAACGATAGTCCTTTAGAAGGATGCAAAAAAGGTACGAAGGTTAAAATCCCACAACAAAGGTCACCAAAACTTCGCAAGTTGATATTCATTCATAAAGTTTATACAATCTCTAAGCATTTCATAAAGTAAATGCGCAGTAAAATTCACATAGACATAACATAAATTGGCTGCCTTTAATTTTAGGATTAAGTACATTTGCTGCGCAATTTTCGGCACTAAAAAAGGCTTGCCGGGAAAATTCAGTAGATAAAAAGCCATGTGCTACAATAGAATTTAAATCAATTGGATGAGTAAGCGAAAGATTCTAACATTAAAAAAATCGTTTGACTATCGCTTGCAATTCCACCTGTAATTTATCTCCAGATATATAAATGAAGAAAAACCATTATACCTTCCCGTTCCTCCTGATTATCATTCTATTTATTGTTAACAACACCGTTCAGGCACAGACAGACACCAGCGAGCATGTTATTTCAGGTCGCCATAATGCCACAAATCAACTTAAAAAACCTTATGTTATTCTGGTCTCGGCTGATGGTTTTCGTTATGATTATGCCAGTCGCTATCACGCAGATAACTTATTAAAGTTAAGTGCAGATGGGGTACTGGCAGAATCGATGATCCCGAGCTTTCCATCCGTAACTTTCCCCAATCATTACACTATTGCAACAGGTATGTATCCTTCTCACCATGGTTTGGTAAACAATACTTTTCTGGATGAGCGCACAGGCGAAAGGTATTCGATGAGCGCAAAATCGAAAGTTAGAGATGGCAAATGGTATGGTGGCGTACCGCTATGGGTATTGGCAGAAGAACAAAATATGATCTCTGCAAGCATGTTTTGGGTAGGATCTGAAGCAGCGATTAAAGGCATTCGCCCCAGCTATTATTATGATTATACAGAACAGATTAGCGTAGATAAAAGAATTGAAATTATCAAAAATTGGTTGAGCCTGTCTGAAGAAAAAAGGCCGCATTTAATTACGTTTTATCTATCAGAACCAGATCACGCTGGTCATACTTATGGCCCCGATGCGCCCCAAACTGAAGCAGCAGTGAAGATGGTAGATTCTGTGATTAATCAGCTGACCAAAGCCATTGAACCTTTGGGCCTTCCGGTAAATTATATTTTTGTTTCTGATCATGGCATGACTGCCGTAGACCGGGATCATCCTATCGCTACCCCAAAAGCCATTGATACTGCAAAATATGTGATTGCTTCGTCAGGCACATTGATGGATATTCATTCGAAAAACAAACAAGACACCAGGCCTTTATACGAAATTTTGAAAAGTCAGGAAGGCACCGATTACAAAGCCTATCTCAAAACGGAGATGCCAGCACACTTTCATTATAACGCAACCGATGATCGTTTAAACAGAATTGGCGATATTCTTTTGATACCTGAATGGCCTAAGGTATTTTCTAACCGCAAGCCCGGAATTGGTCACCATGGTTTCGATCCACTGCAGGTGAAAGACATGCATGCCACTTTTATGGCCTGGGGTCCTGCCTTCAAAAAGCATTTAAAAATTCCTTCATTCGAAAATGTAAATGTTTACCCACTGATTACCGAAATTTTAGGGCTGTCCTATCAACATGAAATAGATGGAAAGATAGAAGTACTAAAACCAATTCTGAAAGATACACGGGAGTCCAAACAAAGGATCAGCGACAAATAATATTAAAAAGAGACGATGGAAGAAGAAAAAGCCCTTCGGCTACTAGCCGACGAAAGAATTAGCGGTTGGTGAGACACCAACCACTAGATTGGATGCATCGTTTCACCTTGCGATCGGCACTCTATATTTCCACCCTGCTATCCGGCATAGGAAATGATGGAAGGAGAAGCCGTTGAAATTTTTGCACCCTCATTCAAATACTTCAAACCCAAGGTAGCGCGAATGGCTCCTAAAGATCCATTCCTATTAAAAAAGAAATCGAGCCCTTGCGCTACCGCCATTTAAATTTCGACGAGCTAATCCGACATCAGATCCAAGCCTTGATTTTTGCTTCTTTTCATCAAGGAAAAGAAGAAAGCCCATCGGCGGCTAGCCGAAGCAAGCCAGCACAGCGGAAAAGATGGTCTCTATCCGCCTAGCGGCACCTTTCCCCGGGAGGGAAAGAGCGCAGAAAAAAAACATATTTCGCACCTTGCTATTGCCACCCTACTCGCTTAAATAATTTTCCCGCAGATTAAGAAGATTTCCACAGAAGCGAGCGGCAAAAATCTGCGATAATCATTTAGATCTGCAGGTCCAACCTTTGCCTTATGCTGGAGGACGAATCTACTAGCAAAATCGTCCTTGCGAGGAAGTACGACGAAGCAATCTATTTTGAAGATTCTTCAATGGAGATTGCTTCAGCAGATGAAGCCCCTACAATAACGGTTTTTCTTTAGGTCCTGAATCAAGTTCAGGATCACGACCGTTTTAACCCGCCGTTCATACAAATGCGAAAAAAGGTTCGGTGTTGAACGAAGTCAATAGATAAAAACGCAGAGATTCTTCGTGCCTCAGGATGAAATTTATAATACAGCCTCCTGGTATTTAAATAACAAGCTTGCTATTGATCATTCAATCTTTTAATTAAATCTACTTCTTCTTTTTTGTAAGGTGTTCCATCTTTTCTGAAAACTTCGTGGAACCATTCTTTCGGTTCTTCACCATTTTTAAGTGGGGTATCCCAGGCATATTTTGTATTCGATTTACCGTCAACCAGGCCCCAGTTAATCGCACCAATATTCTCCTTTTTTAACAGCGGCATTACATTTTCAAAATGGCTTCCCCTGGTTCTGGCCATGTACTCTGTACAAATCATCGGGCGGCCATGCGAGCGAAGCATATCAATTACCCTTTGATGCCACTGTGGTTCTTCATAATCATGGTAAGTAATCACATCAGAATTTAAAGCCTGAAAAGCATTTAACTCTTTATAATCCCAGGCCCACAAGCCAGCACTGATGGGCTGCTCGGGATTAACCGCCCTGGCCCAGGTAAATACGCTTTTTAATAGCGGATAGGAACTGGTTAACTTCCCGGAATTGCCAGGTTCGTTGTATAAATCCCAAAGGAGAATGCGTTTGTCGGTTTTAAAATGCGTCATTACATCTTTTACATAGCGCTCCAGGGCCGGAAAATTGGCTTCCTGTTTAGAATAAGGATCACCGGGATCCTGCACCCACCCAGAGTTGTGAATGCCGGTTTTTGGTTCTGGTTGCTTGCCTGGTTTGGCCTGTTTATTCCAACAATCATCAAAAAATACGAAAATAGTTTTGATCTGGTGTTTGTTCGCTATGGTCAGGTATTGATCCACACGTTTTTTAAAACCCTGTTGATCTTGTTTCCAGGCGAGGCTATGCAGGTAAACCCGCATGGTATTGAAACCGATTCCTTCTGCCCAACCCAGTTCCTTATCTATCGTAGCCGGATCAAAGGTATCTGCCTGCCACATTTCCAGCTGATTAATGGCTGTACTGGGCAGAAAATCGGCGCCGTTAATCCATTTATATTGTTTGTACCAGGCATTGGCCTTGTCTATCGACCAGACTTTCCCCACTACGGGTACGCTGTTTTGCGCGTAAGTAATGGAGGCTGCATTCAGGAAAAATAATAGCAGGTAGTTAAAAGGTTTTCTCATCATTTGGTTAGGTTGTATTTTAATGGGTAGAAGCAGAATTAACACTATTCGTTTTGCGATGGAATGGGTAGTTCCTGATTGGTGCGAACCGGAATCCCAAAATTTGGCGAACCATCCGGATTCCAGCTAAACTTTTGTGCCCGTGGCGAACGCTGCCCGCCGCAGCCCTGCCCCGGCGCTGAATTAGCGTGGTATAAAATCCAGTCTTCCTTCCCGTCGGGAGATTTGAAAAAAGAATTATGCCCGGGCGCATAAACCCCATTTTCTTTAGATTGCTTAAAAACCGGTTGAGTGCTTTTTTCCCACGATGTCGCTTTTAACAAGTCTTTACCTTTTAGGGACAACATTCCCAAAGCGTAAAAATCTGTCCAGCACCCGCTGGCTGAATAAATCAGGAAAACTTTATGATTATGCATCAGGATTTGAGGCCCTTCATTAACATCCACATGAGGCGGATTGCTCGGATCATTTAAATCACCATGCTTTTCCCATTCAAATTGTGGAGTGGAGATTTTATATCTTTTGCCGTCGATGGTCCAGGGATTTTTCATTTTAGCAATAAAAATTTCCTGCTTCTGGTTGAGGTCTCCCTCCCATCCGGCCCAAACTATATATAACTGGTTTTGGTAGGTAAAAACAGATCCATCAATTGCCCATTTGTTGGTTGCATCGCCAACCTGTCCTTTAAGCACCCAGATTCCGGTTAGCGGATCTTTCGAGGTATTTTCCAATACATACATGCGGTGGTTTTTATTTTCGCCATTATCCGCAGCAAAATAAACGTACCACTTATGATTGATATAGTGAATTTCAGGCGCCCAGAGTTCTTTGGAATAGGCTGTATTTACTGGCGGAACAAAAATGGTTTTCTGTTGTGCTGATTTCAAATCTGCCAGATTTTTAGTTTTCCAGATCACCAGTTTATGTTGCATGGATTGGGTGTAATAATAATACCCATCCTTATAAATGCTCCATGGATCGGCTCCTGAGGGAAGCAATGGATTTTTAAAAGTTTGTGCGAAACTCACCTGAAAAATAAATACCAGTAAACAGGCAAGCAGCATTTTAAACATCACCATTGGTTTGTTTCTCATTTTTCCGAAATCTTATCTACCGTATATCGCTGTTAGTACCTATTGATATTTCCTAAACCCCTTACTATCATCTAATGCTAACAATACCCATTTCGAAGTTAGATTGATTTTTCTTTAAAAGATGTAATTATTTTGTTTCAAAATCTGCTCAGGGATCAGGAGGTTCTGGATGAAGGCACGTTGTTCCTAAGAAGCTGTCTAAAAATTATAATTTATCAACTTACGAAATTTCAAAAGCCTATGCGCCGAATAATTTTGCAAGTTTTGATCACAGTATCTTAAAACTTTCGAAGTATTTTCCGATACAAAGGCCACCAAAACTTCGCAAGTTGATTCTTCATCCATGAAATTTAGACAGTTTTTTAGAAATTGCAATAGTGTTCCATATTACATTTTACTTCAACATATAAATACCTGACTCCCTTGATAATTACCTGAAAAGCAAAATGCAGATCCTGCTGCTTATACAACACGATCGTCAAAACAGAAGGTCACGATTAACCAAAGACTAGTATTAATTGAAAGATTTTCTAAAGCTATTTGGACTCATTTCTGTATAACGTTTAAATAATTTGTTAAAAGATTGCGGGTGTTCGAAACCCAGTTGATAAGCGATTTCACTCACCGATAGATTGGTGATCAATAGCTTTTCTTTCGCCAACTCAATCAACTTATTATGAATGTGTTGCTGCGTACTTCGCCCGGTGAGTACCTTTAGTAAACCACTTAAATAATTTGGCGACATATTCAATTCTTCAGCAATATATTGAACGCTTGGCAAGCCTTTTTTATGCATTTCACCATCTTCGAAATACAATGACAGCATATTTTCGAGACGATTGAGGATGGTATGATTTGATATCTTTCTGGTGAGGAACTGGCGATGATAAAACCGATCGGAGTAAGTGAGTAGTAGTTCAAGCTGGGCAATCATCACACTCTGGGTAAATTTATCGATATTTGCATGATACTCTTGTAAAATGTTCTGCATAATGGCGGCGATAGTATGCTCTTCCTTCTCAGAAAGAAAAAGCGCTTCGTGCACCGAATAATCAAAAAACTCATTTTGTTTAATTGTTTTTGCTAGTGGCGTGTTCCAGAGAAAGTCGGGATGAACGAATAACATCCATCCCGAATGATTCAAGGCCTGCTCATCTTCCACCTCGATGCGAAATAGCTGTCCGGGCGAAATGAAAAACATAATACCTTCATCGAAATCATATTGTTGCTGGCCGTATCTCATTTTTCCGTTAAAATTTCGTTTTAGAGCGATGGAATAGAAATCAAATACAATGCTGTTTTCTCCTTTAGGCATGCTTTTCACGTCATCCAGATTAATCACACTAATGAGTGGATGCTCAGGCTTGGGTAAGCCTCTGAATTGATGAAATTCACTAATTTTTTTAAACCTATGAAAATGGGAATTGACCATATACTAAGCTAACGATTCTTGTTTAAAGGCGGCTGCAAATTCTTTTGCGTAGTCTGTCATTTTTACTTTTCCCATTACCGCGGGTTTATTTTGGTAATAGTCTTGCGCCAATAATCCACTGTGGAGTGCTGCATACATTTCCACTAAACCGGCAGCAATTTTCGGATTCATCCCAACGGATAATAAACCATTTAAAGTTTCTTCATCAGAAACAAGTACCCATTTTAAATCTGGTTTACCAATGGCTTTGCCTAAAATACTGGCGGTTTCATCTCCGTAGAGATCTTCACTTGCTACCGAACGAGCTTTCCTGCCTTCAAATGGTGTGGTTAATTCTTCGGCAACTGCCGCAGCAATATCAATTGGAGATACCCATGGAATAATATGATCGCCTCCATAATTGGCAGCAATGATGCCTGTTGATTTAATCATTGGAATATAACCAAGCAAATTATAGAAAAAAGAATTAGGGCGCATGTGCGTAATCGCTACATCCATGGGTAACTCATTTAAAATCTGCTCCACTTGGTGCGCACCTTTCAGAATCCCATTTCCTTCGGCTAAGTTACCTCCAATTGTGCTTAAGTTCACTACCTTTTTAACGGCTGAATGTTGAATGGCTTGGGCATAATTCCGACCGAGGGCTTTGTAATAAGCCAACAGATCGAGATTTGGATCGAAATAATTTCCGGGAGGCACCATGGTGTAAACGGCGTCTGCGCCTGTGAATGTTTTCGTTAAAAACGCAACATCATGCAATGAACCAATGGCTGGCGACGCACCAATTGATTCAATTTCCTGCTGTTTTTGTTGATTGCTACTGATTACGGTAACCAGATGTCCCTTTTGAACCAACTCTTCGGTTAACGGCTTGCTAATATGGCCCAAAGACCCTGTAATTATAATTTTCATTTTCTAATGTTTTAGTGTTTCAAATGTCCGAACAATCAATTCTACAGATGAAGCCAAATCTATCTTTGTTGTAGCCAAAAATGCGCAGAAAAGAATTTAAATGATAAGTTATCCTTTATAAGTGTAGATAAGAAAGTGGATTATCACGTGTATGGCTTTGAATTGAGGATAGCAATGATCTTTGATGAAATGGATTCTAATATGGTGCTGATTTGATTGGTTAGTGTAATAATGTAAATATCATCCTCCGGAATACAACCAAAATAATTCGTAGCCCCTTCCAGATTACCGGGATCATAAGCCCCCAGATCAACCACAAAAAAAACCGACGTCTTAAAAACAATCGGTTTAACTAAAAAATTAAAATTAACACTTAAAAAATATAGAACCTATTGAAACAGCGGTAACATTTGAATCGCTTAACAGGTATAAAGACTAGTAATTTACTAAAGACAATTCCCCTTCTTACCCTATAGGTCTCGGGGTTTTTACATTTCGGACATTTATGCGAATGAGCACTCAATTTTTGGGATGGATTAACAAGAAATAGACATTTAACATCACTAATATAAGGTCTCTGATAAAAAAAACAGGAGGTTATAGACCTAACCATTATATAAGTAGATAAACAAACAGTTTTAAAGCTTTATTTTTGATGAACAAAACACGCGATTCAGGATGATCCTCGCATTATCCAAAAAAAAATTATAAAAAATTCTTCTTCAATATTAGTTCTTACCGATTTAACGTTATGGAATTATGAAACTAAACAAATATTTACTCGTTGCGATTGCTTTAGTGCTCAGCAGCAGCATTCGCATGTTTGCACAATCGGCCCCATCTACCAATGAATTGGAAAGCAATCGGAAAAAGATCGATTCGCTCGACAAGCAATTGATTGAATTAATGGCAAAACGGGAGGTTATTGTGAAGGAGATTGGTATCTATAAAGCGAAGAACCATATTCCGCCTTTACAAGCTGCCCGCTTCCAGCAAGTGCTTCAAAAAAACATCGAAGCAGGTAAGAAACAAGGCTTATCGCAAGATTTTGTTACGGAAGTTTTCAATGCCATTCACAAAGAAAGCTTAAGGATTGAAGAAGATGTTAAAGCGCTGAATCCTCAATAATAAATTGCCCTAAAGGTTAATAGTGTGATGTTTACCTCAACCTAATTTGAGGAGTTAAACATCACACCATTGTATCCTGAATAATGAGAATTAAACGTATGTTATTACTTTCCTGATGTAATCGACAATTCGGCACTTTTCAGCGATTTCCCCTTTACTTTCAGCACCATTTTACCGGGTTTGCGGCCAGACTGTACCAGGATCACCAACTTACCACTAAAGAGTTTCATGGTTGGTTTGTTGAACATTTCCAGTGAGGTGGCATCGCCATTGCACACGGCTTTAAATTTTCCGTCCCCGGTCACTTCAAAATTTAATCTTTCATTTGTTGTCGGGCAGGGAATTCCATTTTTATCCACTACAGTAGCCGTTACAAAAGAGATGTCTTTTCCATCCGCAACGATTTGTTTGCGGTCTGGGTCTAGCACAATGCGATAGGGCTTGCCAGCGGTTACTCTGGTTTCTTCAGCAACGGCCTTACCCTGCTGATCATAAGCCACCACTTTCAATGTTCCTGGTTCATATTTTACATCCATCCACATCAAACGGTAACGGTTTTGAGGGGTAGAATTGTTTTTCTTTTGCACGCCTAAACTCCTGCCATTTAAGAAAAGTTCTGCGCTTTCATAATTAGTATACACGAAAACTGGTGTAGTTTGTCCTTCTCTACCCGCCCAATTCCAATGCGGAAGTAAGTGCAGGGTCGGTTTTTCTGTATTCCATCTGCTCCTGTACAGGTAATAACGATCCTTCGGAATCCCGGCCAGATCGCACATGCCAAAATAAGAGCTGCGTGATGGCCAGCTTTCATCATAAGGCGTAGGTTCACCCAGGTAATCGAAACCTGTCCACACAAATTCGCCGATTACCCAGGGCTTATCGTCCTGCATTACAAAGTCATCATCCGGCACGTTAGACCAGTCGCAACATTCTAAATCATAGGAGGAACTTTGAAAATCGCTATAGGTTTTGTTCTTGGCTTTTACCACAGGAAATTTATAAATCCCCCGCGAACTTACCGTAGAAGCTGTTTCGGAACCCAATAACATGCCCTGAGGAAATGCTTTGTAAGCTTCATCATATAAATGTACGCGATAGTTTAAACCCGGAATATCCAGTAAGGCACCAAAACCAGAAGCCATAGTGGCCTTCACCTGATCCATACCTACCGTTACCGGACGAGTCGGGTCTTCCCTATGGAAAATTTCCTGCAACCATTTTGCCCGTTTCACTCCTTCAGCGCCAAATTGATCTGGCACTTCATTGCCCGAACTCCACATCACAATACATGGGTGGTTCCTAGTCGCTTTAACTAAATTCACAACATCTTTTTCAGCATCCTGCTGGAAGAAACGATGATAACCATTCTCTACCTTGGCTTTTGCCCACTCATCAAAAGTTTCAGCGAGGAACATAAAACCAAGTTCATCGCATAATTCCAGTTGTTCTAACGAAGGCATATTGTGCGAACTGCGAATGGCATCGCAACCCATATCCTTCAAAATCATCAATTGTCTGCGGAGTGCGGCAACATTAATGGCCGTACCCAGCGGACCTAAATCGTGGTGTAGACAAACACCCTTAAACTTGCGAATGGTACCGTTCAGGCTAAAACCCGTTCCGGCTACATAGCTGATGCTTCTTACTCCAAAACGGGTGGTTACCTCATCTAAAATCTTATTTTCTTCATATAATCTCGAAACAGCCGTATACAAATAGGGCGTTTCCGGACTCCACAGATTGGGGTTCAGGATTTTAATGTTTTGATCTGCCTCATTACCGAAAATCGTTTTCGCCGTATCAATAGCGACCAATTTACCTTTCGCATCTAAAATCTGCGTAACCAGTTTTGCATCGGTTGCAGAAAGCCTGGTTTTGATGTTTACCTTGGCAAAAGCCTTGCTCACTTCTGGTGTAGTGATACTTACCCCCCATTGTTCGATGCTCTCTTTATCTTTAGTAATTAAGCGAACATTGCGATATAAACCGGCACCCGGATACCAGCGTGATGATTTGGGCTGGTTGCTCAAATGTACAGCCAACACGTTCTTTTGGCCTGCTAAAACATGATCTGTAATGTCTATATAAAAATAATTGTAGCCGTAATTCCATTCGCCAACCTTCACCCCGTTTAGATAAACTTTTGGTTCACTCATTGCCCCATCAAACTGCAAAATGATCCTTTGCGTTTTCGCACTGGCCGGTAAACTGAATGTATTGCGGTACCAAGCTTCGCCGATATAAGGCAATGCACCCGTACGGCCGGTTTTTTCACTTGGCTTCGATTCGCCATTTTGCACAATGGCCACCATCTGCTTATCAATTTCCTTATCAAAAGGTCCTTCAATTGCCCAATCGTGAGGAACGGCAACGGTTTTCCAAGCCCGATCGTTAAAATCTTTTGCAAACGAGGCTTCGTTTTTACCCTTGAAAAACTTCCATCCATCGGTAAGTAAAACTTCTGTTCTTTGTTGACTAAAAACATGAAACGTTGCAGTGATTAGCAACAGCATGAGGAGGAAACTTTTGAACAGATAAGATCTTCGCATAATATTAATGGGATGCTGTTTAATAAGCACTTTAATTTTCATAAATGATCAATATAAAAAGAATATGGTGTTAAGCTCATAACAAAGCGATGCGTATCGCCCATTTTACAAAGCTTATTTCAAATAAATAGATGATAGGCTTAATGTAATTGGTTGAACCTGCTCACTATAACCAAATGTAACTTCGAGTTTTTCAATTTGTTTTAAGTCAAAACTGGCTTTTGTTGGCGATTGATAGTATAATGGCAGGAAACCTGGATATGGTCTTGGCAATAACAATTGCTGGTCTGTTTTCAACTGGTTTAAAGGAATCTCTATTTCCTTAAAATCCTGATCAGCTGAAATCTCTTTGGAAAAGAAATGTGCATCGGTATCAATTAAACCTACTTTTACTTTTGTATTCTTAATGTTCGATTTCAAGCGGATCACCAATGTTTTCATACCGGATAAATCAGAATTCCTCCCAGACAGGTAATCTGCAATAAAACTTTGAAAGCCGATTATCGCCGCTTTTTCGGGCGCATTCATCGAAAGTTTTAATTCAAGGTTTAATGGATTTTCAGATGAAGTGAATTCCATTTTATTATTCTTCCAATCTGGATTATAAATATTGATGTTATTCCGATCTGTATCAGGATTAAAAATCTCCAATTTTGCATTTTTCGCGGCAACATAGGTTTGATAACTTTCTGTTTCCAGTTTATCCCATGCATCCGGATTGCCCGTTATATTTCCCGGGAAGGTGATATAATTTCCCTCCGTTTGCCGAACAATAACTTTATAATTTAACAAACCAGGTTTAACAAAATCAGCAGGAATGGTAGTTGCAAGGCTATTGGCATCAGTTTTTTTCAAACCAATGGTTTTCCATTGTCCGACAGCATTGTTCAGTTGTAGATATACAGAATCTTCCTTTTTTAAACCAAAAGCCTCAATATTAAGCACAATATCTACATTTTCACTTACTGTTTTTAATGGGCTGTGTTTCACAAATACACCACTTAAACTGGCCTTGGGTGCTACAAAATCGCAAAGTAAAATATCCTGATAGGCATCTTTAGCTTTTAAGGCCGACTTCACTCCTTTTTTCACTAAAAGATAAGTTCCGGGCGTGATCTCAAATTGCCCCTGGTTGGCAGAAAAGGCATGATCATTTCCGGTATTTAAGCCTTTAATGCTGAATTCGTTCCCCAAATCCGGAAGGTTAATGCTCATTGCTGATTTCGCCCAACTGATGGCCGTTACGGTTTTTTGAGGGGATGCTTTGGCAAATGGATCAGCAATTGGAACGGCATCGGGCATCACTTCCAATCGCCAAATGCCATTGGCAACCTGATCAATAAAGTAAGCGCCTTTACCCTGATAGTTTACAACCGGCGAACTCCCTACACCAGCCAGATGTTTAATTTTAGCCGGATCGAGCGGCTTTGTAGTGGTTGAATTGGTATAATAAAATGCTTCGGTTGTATTCATTTCGCTCAGCGATTTTTGATAATCTAAGTTGAAATTGCCAAAACTGGTTTCGCTACTTTGTTTTAACAAACTGGGAATCTGATGAAATACCTTTGAGGCGATGAGTAAACTTATTGCCTTAGATGGCGTGTAAGCAAGGTTTAAATAATGTGTTTGGTATTCGGTATTGGCGTAGGCCGTTGCCATCGGATCGTAAGCGAATTGAGTGGCCCATTGGAAACCCGCAACCCTGAAACTTTTCGCCATGGCCGGATACATGATGGGTGCCATTACATCACCTGCATCAAATTCGTAAACTACTTTTGCACGGTTGGCAAAGTTAGGAATGGTATCGAATGGAATTTTATACGCAGCTACGTTTGGCAAAAAATTACCTTTTAAGGTATGTCCCGCTACCAGGCCAGTTGGGTACCATTGAAAGCTATGTCCCTGAACATCTGCTTTTACAATCGCCGCAGCATACTTTGGCGATTCACTGATGTTATAAAAAATGGGTTTTGTCCAGCCGGTACTTTTTATGGCATTTGCCATCCTGTTAATGTATTCTGTAGTTCTTTCTAGCACGCCGCTATGTTGTGGTTCATTGTTCACTTCCGTAGCTAAAATATCGGCATCTTCCTGGTAAGTTAAACCTGTATATGGATTTTTATGTTTAAAAAATTGTTTCAGATAGTTTTCCTGGGCTTTAAAAGCAGCTTCATTAATTAAGGCATCATGTTTACCATATTTACTGGAAAAACTTCCGGTACGTTCATCCTTTTCAGGGTATCCGTTTCCCCAGAAGGCAATGGGTGTAACCAGGGTTTTAATCTTTCTTTTCTTCAGTTCGGCCAGGAGGAAATCGAATAGTCTTAAATGTTCATTATTAATTAAATTCCCAAGAGAATCTGAAATCTCTGTATCCCAAACATGCACCCTGAAGGCATCTAAACCTAACCTTGAAAAATGGTAAACATCATCTTTGATGGCCTGTTCTGCACTGGTACCCATTTTGGCTATGGCACGATTACCATAAGCAAATGGCGCAGTATAATTGGTGCCGAAAAAAGCTGCTTCCTTTTGGTCTTTTTCCCATCGGATAACGCCCTTGGGATCTACATAAATGCCTTGCTTATTTTGTGCAAATGCAAAAAATGCGGAAGCAATTAAGACCAAAGAAAGTAAACATTGTTTATTTAAAATCATATGAGATGAGCACTTTTTAATTTAGCCGGGTTAAAAATTCCCGGCTAAAACTATTTTACCATTTGGTATATCTGTTTATTGCAAATTAAGGCAAAAATGCATCCATCGCAACTGTTGGTTTGCCAGAATCATCAAAAGCGCCTAGCTTGTAGCCGTTCCAGCTGTTATAAGATTGTGGCTCCCAGTAAAAAACACCCAGGCCTTTGTTATTGGCCAGTGATTTGTTTTTCGCCAAAATGTCTTTAATAAAATCCCGGCAAGCTACTGCATCAGTAGCCGGCATTCCAACTTCGCAAATCATTACATCAGAGCCATAACGCGAAACCATATCATTCATATTAGCTAAACACTGCGTATTTTTTGTAGACCAGTCTGCCGCAGTTGGATATAGCGACATCCCCACAACATCCCATTTTGCACCGTTGGCTTTTAAGCCGTCGAAAACCCATCTGAATAAACTGTTATCAAAACCGTTGGAGATATGCACCACTACCTTTGATCCCGGGTTTACGGATTTAACACCGTCATAACCCGACTGAATCAAATCGGCAAAGTTTTTCATGCTTACCGATGCTTTTCCATCGTTCCACAACATGCCATCATTGGTTTCATTTCCAACTTGTACCCATTCCGGGATGATATTCTCGGCTTTCAAAGCGGTTAAAACAGCAACCGTATGGCTGCGAACCGAGGCTTTTAAAGTTGTAAAATCCTGATTTGCCCATGCCACCGGCTTGTTCTGCTGTGCAGGATCGGCCCATGAATCACTATAATGAAAATCGATTAACAAGCGCATATTTGCCGCTTTTGCACGTCTTGCCTTTACCAGTACATCGGCTGTATTATTATAACCAGATGCTGGATTCACCCAAACTCTTAAACGAATGGTGTTGATGCCCTTATCTTTCAGGATGGTAAATAAATCCTGCTGTACGCCAGCGCTGTTGAAGAACTTTTGCCCTACGGCTTCCATTTCGGTTACCCAACTTACATCGGCCCCTTTTGCATAAGTACCTATCGCATCGGGTTCAGGATAAATTTGTGTTTCTCCCTTAATTGTTTTTTTGCAGGCTAAGCTGCCTACCAGGATAATGGCCAAAAAACCAACCCGTTTTATATATTTTGCTGTAAACATGTTGATTTTATTTAATGGCGTAAGTATAGTTTCCATCTCCGGCACTTAAATCTAAAGTGACCGTGAACACACCTGTTTTAGTAACTGGAATGTTAATTCCGCCCCAGCTTGGTGCGCCAGCAAACATTAAATTACCAGCTGCATCTACTTTGTAACTAATATCATAGCCGCCATTACAGGTGAAAACAAATGATTTTCCGGCAGTTAGTGCAACATTTGCAGCTTCCAGTTTACCTGTCGCCGCGTTGAAGTTTAGTGGAGTTGAGGAAAGGCTCCAGTTATTATCATCACCAGAAATAAAGAATTTCACAGGCGTATAATTGATGGTTAATGCATCAACATCTGCATTCACCTTTAAGTAAGCTGGTGATGGGGTAAGGTATAAGTTACCACTGTTCAGGCTCATGGTGGTTGCTGTTCCGCCCCAACCATATACCCTATTGGCATCTAAACTAGAAACCAGTTGAAAGGCATCACCTCCAAAACCATCGGCGTTTGGCAAGTTTAAATAACCTTCGTATTTACTGTTAAATTTGGCGGAGGTTAATAGAAATCCATTCGTTCTCGTTGTTGGCGTTTTCCATGAGTTCCCTCCTTTTACCATTAAAGCCGGGTATTCAATTGTAGCTTTATATGGATTTACGGTTAAAGTAATGGTAGAATAAACAGGCTTAATGGTAGAAGCCACACCTGTATTTTGGGTTACTTCGGCTTTTAATCTCACCGCCAGGGTACTTGCCGTACCTGTTGGCAGCATTAATTGTACGCTGGTGAGCGAATTAAAATCCGCACCTGTATAGGTTCTTGTCAATGTGCCCTGCGGAAGTTTAACTACCACAGCATTTGCCCAGGCATTTGCACCGCTCGTATCAGCAGGAAGATCAAACTCAAGTGAATAAGTCGGAACTACGGTTGCACCGAAATTCGCTGCATTAAAACTGAAGGTAACCACATTTGATGCATCGTTCGCAGCAGTCAAAACAACAGCCGGAACAGAACTTTTAAATGCCAGAGTAGTGGCTGATGGCGCTGTAATAACATTAGTACTCTCCTCCTTTTTACAGCCAGATAATATTCCGCATACCAGTAGCAGTAGGAATAATTGATTATATGTTTTTTTCATTTTTCTGAAGCGTTAATTAGTAACCAGGATTCTGACGAAGATTTGGATTGGCCGAAAGATCGGTTGGAGGCAATGGATACAGGTTAAATCTGCTATCTACTGCCGCACCACCTCTTACGCCACCTTTCCAGGCCCATAAATAAGCAGCAGTAGTAAACCTACCGTAACGGATTAAATCTGTTCTGCGTGTAGCTTCATACCAAAGTTCTCTGCCACGCTCATCTAAAATAAAATTAGTAGTTAAGGCACTAGAGGTGATGTTTCCGGCTGCACTTCCATTGTAAGCACGGGTGCGCAACCTGTTTACATAGTCGAGTGCGGTTGTTAAACTTCCACCTGTACCACCTCTCAACACCGATTCTGCATAGGTTAAATAAATTTCACCTAAACGGAAGAGTGGGAAATCGATATCAGAGAAATCTCTCGCTACATCCTGATTAGGCGCTGGTGCGCCAGAACGGGTTCTATTTCTGTATTTGGTACTCGAATAACCATCGGTAGAAGTGTAAAGATCAGTTACTTCCAGGTTTTGGCCGGTCATATAAAACTGCGCCCTGGTATCTGTTGCACCTGTACGGTCTGCAAATAAGTTTACAAATTGCTGGGTAATGCGCAAGCCGCCCCAGCTTCCGCTAGAGCCTGAGATATCACCAGGTACCCCCGCCGGACCGTGCATTAAGTAAGTTGTGCCACCAAAATTTTGCGTGCTGCTACCATCGTAGTTAATGGTTAAAATAAATTCATCTCTGTTTAAATGGTTATCTGCAGTGGTTAATTCACGATAATTGTTGTGCAAAGCATAACCAGCAGCGATAATTCTATTGCAATAAGTAATGGCATCGGTATACCTCGCCGTTCCGGTGTATACTTCAGCATTCAGGTAAATTCTGCTTAGTAATGCCCATGCTGCCGCCTGATCTGCACGACCGTATTCGTTTGTTCTTGCTGCAGGAAGGTCGGTTTCTATCGCCCTGAGTTCCGTTTCTACATAATTAAATAAATCTCTGCGCTGAATCTGCGCAGGCAACTCCGTACCTCCTATTTGGGTAGCTTCGGTTACCATAGGTACATTTCCATAAAGATCCATCAATACTGAATATTGGTAGGCCCTGATGAAACGCGCTTCTGCCCTGAATCTTCTCACTTCAGTTGCATCTGCACCTGTAATTCCGCGTCTGTTCAAATTATCATCTGATGATTGATTGATGAAATCGTTACATAAGGTGATCTGAAAGTAAGAACGGTAGTATAATCCGTTAATGATGGAGTTACTGGATGACCAACTCATTTCATGCAAACCTTGAATCCCACCATCACTCTGCCAAGACCAAACGGCTTCATCTGTTGTGAGTTCCTGCAAATTCCAGTATAAACGAAGAAAATCTGAGTTACCTTCATCCCTGATAATTTCAGTTGGGATATCTGGCTGGCCAACAGAAGCGTTGCCGGTAAGTGCAAATGCACCATATACTTTAGCCAGAGATTGTTTGTAGCCGCCTACGCTGGTGTACACATTATCGGCAATTAAATCGTTGGTTGGCGTAAGATCCAGCTTGGTACAGCCAACCATTAAAACTGTGGTAGTGCAAACCAGCAGCATAAATTGTAAAACACGTAGTTTCATATATTTTGTATTAAAACGGTTCATCTTATTTATATATAAATCGTTAATAATTAAGATTTAAGCCTAAAGAATAGACACGAGGTCTTGGATAAATGTTATTATCTACTCCCGAAGCTACCTCCGGATCGAGGCCTTTGTATTTGGTAATTACAAATACATTCTGCACACTTGCCGTTAACTGCAAATTTGCCTTAGTTTTAAATAACTGGCCAAAAGCATAACCTACATTGATGTTATCCATCCTCAGGAATGAAGCATTCTGCACATAATAATCACTAAATAACTGCTGCGTTCTGAAATTGGTTTCCAGGTAGTTCGGCGATCCATTTAATATTACCGGTGTACCAAGAATCTGTGCCAGGTTACCGCTTTGGCTATAATTATTATTGTAAACATAATTACCCAGGTTAGCCCTTAAGGTGAAAGACATGTTCCATTTTTTATAACTTAGGTTATTGCTGAAACCTAAAAAGAATTTTGGATCGGCCTGTTTGCCTTTCTTTAAATCGCTTGCAGTAATGGTACCATCGCCGTTCTGATCTACATAAACGCCTTCAATAGGATTGCCTGCCTGGTCGTAAACCTGCTCAAAAAGGTTGAAGGTATTTTTTGGTCCGCCTACTGCATTAATCTGACTATTCTGGCCACCTATCCCTCCGGCAATTGCACCGCTTGGAAAGCCCGGATAATTTGGATCGTTGGGTACTACGGTAAGGTTGGTAATGGTATTTTTATTATAGGTACCATTCACACTGAAATCCCAGTTGAAATCTTTTCCTTTAACAGGATTAAAGTTTAAGGTCATTTCTACTCCTTCATTTTTCATATCGCCTACATTTACCACCGCTGTTGCGGCAAAATTGGTTCCTGCAGGTTGAGGAATTCTATTCAACAAATCGTTGGTTTTGCGTTGATAAACATCAATACTTCCGCTAATTCTATTGTCAAATAACCCAAAATCTACCCCAATGTTAGCCGTTGCAGTTTCCTCCCATTTAATATTGGCAATGTAAGCGCTCGGGCGGTACATTTGATAAAAGGTATTGCCAAACTGATATTGCGCATTTAATGCACTTAAACCATAAAATGATAAATAACCGTAGTTGTCTATTCCATCCTGCTGACCGGTAATACCATAACTGGCACGAACCTTCAGGTTTGAAATGGCTTTAATATCTTTTAAGAAGGTTTCGTTTTTGGCTGTCCAGGCTAATGCTACAGATGGGAAATTACCATATTTAAAAGCTGGTCCGAAACGCGATGATCCATCACGACGAATGGTCGCGGTAAGTAAAAAGCGTTCATCAAAGTTATAATTTAACCTTCCGAAATAAGAGATTAAGCGATATTGAGGTTTGTTAATTGGAAATGCCGGGTCTGAATTGGCTACCTTGTTTCCTACCGCATCAAAAACCGGATAGAAATATTGAGTGGTTAAATAATCGTTGTACGAATAACCCGCCGTAGCATCGATCCTGCTTTTGATTGATTTAAATTCTTTTACATAATTCAGGTAAAAATCGAGAACGGTATTTTGCCTGTTGGTTTTATATTCGTTGCTCACCCCGTTGCTTAAAAAAGCTTCTGCTGCGTTTCGATCAACAAATACATTTCCTTTACCTGTAGCCACATCATAAGCGGCATTTACATTGGCATGCAATTCTGGCAAAAAGTGAAACTGATAATCTAATTGCAAATTACCAATACTTCTTAATGGTGTAGCCCGATTTTCGCGTTGCTCCAATAACCCTACCGGATTTCTACCAATCAGGTTAGCAGGTAATGATGAATTATTTGGATCTAACCATTCCCAATAACTATTAAAATTTGGTCTGTTTGTATAAGTAGCCTGTGTAGGATCAAAACTTACCGCACCACCAATGGCAGCGGTATTGGCAAAGCGTGTTTTCTGCATGCTGCCTTTTAAGTTCAAATCTACTTTTAAGTGATTATCAAAAAAGCGTGGATTAAGCACAAATGCTGCCGAGGTTTTTTCCAGCTGATCAGTTCTTAAGATTCCGGTTTGACTCTGGTAACCTAAAGATATGCGATAAGGCAGTTTCTTAATGCCTCCGCTAATGCTAAGGTTATTGTCGCTGGAGAACCCATCCTGATAAATCAGGTCCTGCCAATTGGTATTAAAACCACCCAGTTGTGCCCGTTGGGCAGGCGTTCCATTTGCGTTAACAATAGAACGGATTTGATCTGCACTGAATACCTCCAGTTGCTTCACAATTTTAGAAATGGAATTAACCGAGTTAAAACTGACTTTCAAATCGTTGCTTAATCCTTTTTTCGTGGTGATAATAATTACCCCGTTTGATGCCCTGGCCCCATAAATAGCTGCCGCTGATGCATCTTTTAACACGGTAAAGCTTTCAATATCGTTCGGATTGATGAAACTCATCGGATTGGAAGCACCGGAAACAGTTCCACCCTCTAAAGGCACACCATCAATCACATATAAGGGATCGTTACTGGCGCTTAACGACGAACCACCACGAATCCGGATGGTACTTCCTGCTCCAGGCTGGCCACTGTTTGAGGTAATGGACACACCCGCAACCTTGCCCGAAAGCATTTGCTCTGGCGTAGTGATGCTTCCTTTTTGAAAGTCTTTTACCCCAACCACGGCAACCGAACCTGTTAAATCTTGTTTTCTGGTAGTACCATAGCCCACCACCACTACATCATTTAAGGTAGAGGCATCTTCGATAAGCGTAATGTTTAAATTAGTGGATTGAGAAACTGGAACCTCCTGCACCTTGTAACCTACAGAGGTGAATTCTAAAACCCCTGCCTTTGCCGGAATTTTAATAGTGAAGTTTCCATTTCCATCAGTCGAAGTTGCGGTAGTTGTTCCTTTTAATCGAACGCTTACCCCAGGCATACCCAAATTGTCAGGAGCTGTTTTCACCACGCCGGTAATGGTGGCCTGTTGTGCGAAAAGATATCCATGGGTAAAAATCAATAGCAATAGCATGAACATTCGCTTGTTACCATTGAAGAAAAATGTAATAATCTGCATAGAAATATCGGTTAGAATTATGGATACAAATAAAGCCTTTATCCCTCCTTTCGCTTTGTGCTATCGTGCATTCTTTTTGTTCTATTCGTCATAATATCGCCCTATTTGCTTACAAAGCGAACATCATCCATTAAAAAAGGAGAAAAATCAATTACATTTGAAGGCCATAAAATTATGCCAGGCACCTTCCGTAAATGATTCGTCAAGCTAAATTTATTTTGTCTATTTTACTTTTTCTATTGGCTGTAAGCGGCTACGGACAAAACTTAAAATTTAAGCGCATTAATGTTGAAAACGGTTTATCAAACAGTACCATCGAATGCATTTTTCAGGATTACCGTGGCTTCATTTGGTTTGGTACACGAGATGGTTTGAACCGCTACGATGGCAATCAGATTACTGCTTTTAAAAGTAATGGCAAGCCCGGGAGCATCAGCGATAATTTTATTAGGTGCATTTTAGAAGATCAGGATCGCAACATTTGGATTGGAACTTCAAACGGCCTGAATAAATTTAATCCCGAACAAAATAAATTTACGCACTATACCAGTGCTACCCAAAATAGCAATATCATCACCACCATTACCGAAAATAAACAAGGGATATGGGTGGGTACCTATGGCGGCGGACTTTTCAAAACCAACGACAAGAACCAAAGCCTCACACCTTTCGCTTATAAAAATCTCAGGCAGGCTGGTGCAAGGAAAGATTTCATCAATGATATCTATAGCGATGCAACTGCTCAACTTTGGATCGCTACCGATTCTGGCGTGGAACTTTTAAATCCCTCGAAGCGAACTTCAGAAACTCAACTGAGTGGCTACAAAATCAGGGTGATTAAGAAAGCTAAAGATGGTTCTTTCTGGATGGCGACGGAGGAAAACGGCCTGATCCATTTTGATTCGAAAAACAAAACGGTTAAAACCTACCTGCACGAAGAGAAAAACAACAACAGCATTGGCAGTAACCTGGTGAGGGCAATTGCATTCGACCAGCAAAATAAAATCTGGGTAGGTGGCATAAATGGTGGATTAAATCTCTTTGACCCTGCTACAGACCATTTTACACATTATCAAAATAAGGCGGGCAATGCGTCCAGTCTTTCGCAAAGAACGGTATCTGCACTTTTTGTAGATAAACAGGGGAATTTATGGGTAGGTACGCACCGTGGCGGCGTTAATCTGTACAGTCCACAGGCAGAAAAATTTAATCTCTTCAGGCAGGAGCCTGATCAAAATAGTTTGAGTTATAATGATGTCAGGGCATTTTATGAAGCGGAGAATGGAGAAATTTATATCGGTACAGATGGCGGTGGGTTAGATGTTTACAACAAAAAGATTAAGGTTTTTAAACACAATCGATTTAATCCTTTTAATCCAAAATCGATAGGTGCTGATGCAATTTTAGATATTACCAAAACCAGGGGCGGATTATTGATTGGTACCTGGGCAGGCGGCTTAAACCGGATGAATGCCGACGGAACTTTTACAAGATATAATCATAACGATAATAACCCAGCCTCCATTTCTTCTGATTATGTACAAAAATCGTTTGAAGACAGTGAGCACAATTTATGGATTGGTACGTATTACGGCGGGCTTAACCTCTTCCACCCGGAAACCAACTGGTTTGAACGGGTTATTGAAGGGGCGAACGGAACACGGTTAATGGGCAATAACATTGTTTCGATTAATGAAGATCTGGCCAAAAATCTATGGATTGGTACGGATGATGGTGGCCTGAACCGTTACAATTTAAAAACGAAGGTATTTACGCATTACTTTACCGAGGGCGGGAAAAAGCCAGATTTACGGGTGATTTTTGTCGACAGGAAAGGGGGCTTATGGATTGGCCAATCTGGACTTTACCGTTTTGATGGGCGTCAAAATAAATTTTCTATTGCTACGCAAAAGGCCGGACTTGCAACTGCTTTTATCAAAGGAATTACAGAAGATGAGCAAGGCAATCTTTGGATTTCTACGGCAAATGGCTTAACCAGGTTCAATCCACAGCAGCAAACCTTTAAAAAATATAATGCGGCCGATGGCTTACAGGGCCTGGAATTTGAATCAAATGCCTTCCTTAAAACCAAAAGTGGCGAAATGTTTTTTGGTGGGATTAACGGCTTTAACTCATTTTTTCCGAAGGATATTAAAACCAATGGCTTTGTACCTCCGGTTTACCTTACAGAGCTGAAAATTTTTAACAGAATAATTTCACCACAAACCGACGAAGATATTCTTGAAAACGACATCAGTTATACGAAGCACTTAGATTTAGATTATGATCAGGCCACGATTGCTTTTCAGTTTGCGGCACTGAATTATGTATCAAGCGAAAATAATAACTATGCCTATAAACTCGAAGGTGAGGATCAGGAATGGATTAACATAGGTAACAGCCGGCAAGCCGTATACACCAATCTTGATCCGGGCAACTACGTTTTTAAAGTACGTGCGGCTAATAACGATGGCATCTGGAATAAGGAAGGTGCAGCACTAGAGGTGCATATTTCGCCACCATTTTGGGCCAGCTGGTGGTTTAGGCTTGGCGTAGTTGCTACTGCGGTTTACCTTGCCTATCTGGCTTTAAGCTTCAGAAGAAGACTGGAACTGCGGAAAATCGAGGAAGAGAAACGGGAGGAAATTCACCAGACACAACTTCAGTTTTTCACGAACATATCGCATGAGTTCCGCACTCCCCTTTCATTAATCCTCGGTCCTATTGAACGCTTGCTGAATGAAGATACGCAGGAATCTTTTCAAAGTTATTACAACACCATCCACCGCAACGCCAATCGTTTACTCCGGTTGATTAACGAGTTGATGGATTTTAGAAAAACGGCTTCGGGGGCTTTGAAGTTAAACGTAACAGCGGGTAACCTGAATCTTTTTGTGGATGAAATTGCCGAGGAATTCAGCGAAATGGCGGCTGATAAAAACATCAAATTTACCGTTGAAAAAGAGAATTTGCTCTCGGATGTTTGGTTCGACAGGCAGATTATAGAAAAGATTATTCTCAACCTGGTGAACAATTCTTTAAAGTATACCAAAGCGGATGGCGAACTGACCATTCAGGTGCTGAACTCCTTAGATAGCATCGTTCCTCTTTTTGAGAATCAGCTGAATATAGAAAGTGATTATCGCGGAACTGAATATGTTTATTTCCGTGTGATTGATAGTGGAATTGGCATCTCTAAAGATTCCATTCAACACTTATTCGAACGCTATTACCGGATTACAGAATCACATCTGGGTTCTGGCGTAGGCCTTGCCTTTGTAAAAAGCCTGACCTTATTACACAAGGGAATGATCAAGGTTTCGAGTGAAAGGAACCAGGGAACTGAGATCATTATCGGGATTCCGATTTTAAAAAGTGACTACAAGGAGGATGAACAATTTGCTAAAAGCAGCACTTCTGGTGGCACACGACTAGAAAGTATCACCTACCAGAACGAAACGGAAAAAATAGCCACCGTACAGCATTCTACAACTGAGACCGAAGATGCGCCAAACATTTTAATTGTGGATGATAACGATGAGTTACGGAACTTTCTAAAAGACACCCTGACTACCCAATATCAGATCCTTGAAGCTGTAGATGGCATAAGCGGTGTAGAAATGGCGCAACAAAACCTGCCAGATCTCATCATTAGTGATGTGATGATGCCAGGGATGAATGGTACTGAATTTTGTAAAATCATTAAAGAAAATATAGAAACCAGTCATATTCCATTTTTAATGCTCACTGCAAAAAATAGTGTAGAGGCTGAAATTGAGGGTGCAGAATCTGGTGCCGACCTTTATTTCACCAAGCCGATCAACACGAACTTGCTACTTCTAACCATCCGCAATATTTTTGAACAGCGACAAAAGGTCAAAGATCATTATTCAAAGAATAAGGAAATTCAGCCTAGAGATCTGGTGCATTCGGAGAAGGATAAACTTTTTATGAATAAGCTGCTTTCGATTATCGATGCACAAATGGTAAATCCAGAGATGGATATTGATTATTTATGTAAAGAAATCGGCATGAGCCGAACGAAACTTTACCAGAAACTGAAATCAATTACCGGTCAGTCGATCGGTGAGTTTGTGCGCTCAGCCAGACTTCGTAAAGCGATTGAAATTATGAAAAGCGAAGATGTTTTGATGACGGAAGTAATGTATAGAATTGGGATTCAGACTCAATCTTATTTTACGAAGGCATTTAAAAAGGAATTCGGAGTTACGCCTACGGCTTATATTCAGGGGTTGGGGAAAAACTCATAGTGTATTTCTGGTCTGATCGTAGTGTCTCGCTAAAGATTTGTCATCTTGAGCTTGTCGAAAGACAATAATCAATTTTTGACCACCGAAACGCGGAGAACACGGAACATCGATCTGGTCGTAGCGTCTCGCTAAGATCTAATTATTTAATTGAAACATTAAGGCATTAAGAAACATTAAGCAGCGAAAATAAAAATAGTCATAGGATGAATATTTGCAACTGGCCTATATTCATCCTATAACTATCTAAACTATTAAATGTAAAATCAACAGGCTAAAGCCTATTCACCCCAGCTCACCTGGATGTTATGTTCCTGAGCATATGCCTTACCCTTTTCCATTAACGCATCATGTTTTTGTTCGAAAGTTGCTCCGTATTTTGAATCGATGTTTTTTATGATTTCGTCTTTTGCATTTTGATCGCCCTGGGCATCACAAAGTTTTGCATAAGCCAGGTATTCATTTTTATAAACCGGGATCACATATTCATATAAATCAATAGATAACTTTTGAAGTTCCTTTTGTTCATCGCCTGAGGCAGAAAGTTTTTTAATTTTATCTAGCGATTGCTCCAGAAACATGGTATTCATCTTCACATTAGTTACTGCTTCATCGCCTTTCTTTTTACTGGAAGGAATATTTGGATATTCCTTTGCTTCAGCTTCAATACGGTGGGCCAAATCCGGGCTAGCAAAATCTTTAATGGTGTTGGTGTTAAGAATGGTTGTATCGAAAAACTTTTCTGGTGTTTCAGAACAGGATGATAAAAAAAGAATACTAAGGATTAAAAAAGATAATAATTGTTTTGGATAAAATACGTTTAGGTTCATGATCATTTAAATTAAGTAAGTGCTATAAATTTGAGTTTGAGCATCAGCAAAGATAATGCCGTATTGATGACATCAGTCATCTTAAAATTGTGCTAAAACAAGCTCTTTATCCATAAAACAGATGTAAAAAGCAGCTATCAATCTCTTTTTCAGCACCTAATATTGTCTTCTTTTCCCCGCACGATAGTATAAATCGGCAATAGTTTTTTGAAAATTGGAAATGAGCTCAGCCCTTTTCACCAACATATCCATTAATTTTGTTTCGCGGGTATTGATTAGAAACAGATTACTTTCTCCGAGTGCAAATTTTTGCAATTCTCCATTGACTAAAATCCGTTGATTTTCCACATTTTTAGTGAGCAAAGTTACCTGCGTTTGTACCGCTTTCATTTCCGCAAAAGCAGTCATCACACCGGTCTGGATTTCTCTTGTGGTTTGTTGAAGGCCGTAAGCTACTTCCGCCTGTTGAATCCTGACTTCCCTAAGCTTTCCACGTTCTTCCCGCAGGAATAAGGGAAAAGAAAAATCTATCCCAACCTTATAATTGGCGAGCCTAAAATCGTAATTATTTGGTATATCAGAAAAATCTCTCCGGCCAGCCAGGAAAGAACCCTTCACATTTAGCTTAGGTTTGAGCATCTCCAACCTATATTTTTGTTCAATCTCCAGTTTAGCAGATTGACTTTTTATTTTAAGAATCTCCGGATGAGTGTCTGCAGCCTGGAGAATAAAGGTATCCAGTCGCAATTTTTCCACGGTATTTTCAGTCTCTACTACTTCTTCAGGTAGCGCATCAGCTGGAAGCTCCTGTGGTTTTCCTTCTGAACTCCATAGGTAGTTGGAGAGTAAAAGCCTGGAATTGGTTAGCTGCACAGTTGTTTCCTGAAGCTGGATTTCGCGATCCTGTAAAACGATTGCAGCCTCCACAGAATCTATAGGGGGTTTATCACCCAGGATAACTTGTTCTCGAATAGCGCGAAAGCGTTTCTGCGCCAAATCTACTCCCTCCTTTGTAAATTTACGTTGCTCAAAAGCAAAATACCAGTTCCAATAATCTTTCATGGCATTAAACCAGACGCTATTTATTTGTGCAACTTTTTCGGCATCAGCATAGCCAACCATAATTTTTGCCTGGCGGAGTGTATTTCTGCGGGCATCGATCAGCAATCCCTGGCCGAGCGGAATAGTTAAACCCACTCCAGATAAACCAGTACTGCTGGTTCTGGTCTCCGGATTATTGTAAACGCCTACATTTCGGTCATAGCCAAGATTTAAATCGGCACCTCCCAACCACAGTGGAACTTTTAATTCACTATCCCAATGGTTATAATAGTCAGTGCCACCGAAAGATTTTTTACCGAAAGATGCCATTAACGCCGGGTCGAATTTCCCCAGCGACTGAAGCACCCGCGCCTGTGCTTCCTTACTCAGCAAGCCCGCTTGTTTAACAATCGGATGATTCATTAAAACCAATTCCTGCAGATCCTTTACCAGAAATACTGCTCTGGTATCTCCGGTGGGCTGTTGTGCGAAAACTGAAGTAAAAATACCGAGGAAAAAGATGATTAACATCAAGCCCTGGTAACTGCCTGCTTTTTTAATCCGCATAAGTTTAAGGAGAAAATTACTTGAAATTAGAATTATCTGTTATTGATATTATCTACAGTAGGTGCCTTATCAAGGCTTGGAGGGAAACCATTTAGCTGTCGCCAGATTTCATACCATACCGGAACGGTTCTTAAAATTACCCTGCCATATACACCAGATCCTTGCCGAAGCTGGATTGGCCATGGCTCATCATTTTTAGGCATATCCCGGAGTTGCCTTACCAACACCCGATATTTCCCATCCGTACTCACCCGATCAATTACCGATACCTTGCCTCCAAAAGTTCCTACTGCAACCGATGGCCAGCCAGAGAATTGCACAGAAGGCCAGCCTTCAAACTGCAAACGAACGTTGCTGCTGTCTAAAATTAATGGAACATCCATTGCATCTACATAAATTTCTGCGGCAACTTGTGGCGAAAGGGGTTGAAGCGTGGCAACAGATTCCCCTTCCTTGATATTTTCGCCAATTCCGGCTTTTAGTGTTTTCACAATGTACCCATCCTGAGGTGCCCTTACCACATAAAGTTGGCGTCTGATATCCACATTAGACATTTCATTCCGCAACCTTGCAATTTCCTCCTTAACTGAAGCCCTGCCAGATAGCGCCGAACTTCGGTCTGCTTGTGCAGAGGCCAGAGACTGATTGTATTTCGCACGGATATTGTCCAGTTCTATCACCGCATTTTCTAAACTCTGCCGGGAACTGTTTAACTTATTTTCCTGACTCACCTCCCGCGCCTTATCCTCCTGAAGCTTCAGCCTGCGGGTTTCGATGTCTGTAAGTGAAAAGAGCCCATTTTTGTAACCGGTTTCATAACGTTCCAGTCTGGATTTGCTGGTTTGATAGAAGTTTTTTACAGCTATGAGTTCAGCACTATCTATCCTCACTGTATTCCGTGCTTGTACTACATTATTTTCTGCGGATGATAACTGAATCCGCAAGCCACTGGTAAGGGCTGTAATCTGTGCATTGGTTGCAGCTATTTTTTGTTCTGCGGCAACTTCTCCCCCACGCTTGGCAGCAAGTTGCTCATCGAGTCGCTCCGGAAGCTCGGGGTTAAAATAAGATTGATTGGTTTCGGAAATAATGAGAATGGTATCTCCTTTCTTCACCTGCTCTCCTTCCCGAACAGCCCAATGTTCAATTCTTCCGCCTATCTGGTTCTGAATGGTTTGGGGCCTGTCTTCCGGTCTGAGTGCGGTGACGATTCCACGTCCAGATATGGTTTGCCTCCATGGCAATAAAAGGATAATGATAAATAGTATGGATACACCGATCATCACCCTGCCCAACAACCTCGGGCCATTTGATGAAATAAGTTTCTCCATGGAAAGTGAAGAATGCTCATTTACCTTTCTTGCCACCAGCTTCTTAGATTCATTAATCATTTGTGTTTTCTCCTTCCTCAATTTCAAGATCGGTAACTACGGCAAGTTTTTCGCTGCCTGTTACCATATCGAAAACAGTGTTTAAACTGGTCATGAGTTTTTCTACTGCGTAGGAAATCTGCACAATGATCACTTCTGCGGCTACAAACTGGCCGAAAGTCATCTGGCGCTGTACTACAAAATAAGATCCGAGCAATAAAAGGCCACCCATGAGTATCGTACGGAGTACAACGGCACTGGCAAACAATCTTTTTAAGATACTAAAGTGGTCATTTCTTGCACCAATATATTTTGAGGTGATCTCATCAGTTATGGTCATCACCTGGTTCATCTTCTCCTGATTTCCCCGGTGTGCATCCAAATCGGAAGCAACACTTTCAAGGTAAGCGACTACTTCATACTTATATTCAGATTCTTCGATACTGGTTGAAACTCCTCTGCGATAATAGATGAGAATAATGATGGCGATACAAAGGATGGTAAAAATGCCGAAGCCAATAAATATGGGATGATAAAACGAGAGCAAAATTGCGCTGAAGAAAATTAATACCGCAGCGGCAACAATGTCGATTAATAGTTTGGTAAGTCCTTTTTGAATGGTCAATACATCGAAGAATCGATTGACCAACTCCTGCGGATTTTCGCCTTCCAGCTCCTTCTTTTTGATCCTTGGTAAGCGATAAGCAAAACCGAGTGCAGCTTTAATAAAGATCTTTTGTTCCAGAAATTCAACCAGCGTTAATTGCCCCAGTAACAATATGCCTCCAACAATAATACCTACTAATATTGCTGCAATTAAAATATATGTTGAACTGTACATTGATCCATTGGATAGCAGGTTAAATACTGCTGCAGTTCCAAGTGGAAGCGAAAGACCGATCATCCCAATTAGCCCGGCATAAATAAAAATATAATTGATTGTCGAGCGCTCTGCGTGCAGAATTTCGACGAGCCGCTGCCAGGGTGTAGGGCTGTTGGTTCGGTGGTGCTTTTTCATAAATCTAGAACGTAACAGTATTTTTATGATAATGTTTTGTTGAAAAAAATATAATTTTTGTAATAAAGCGAGAAAGGATATGTTTATTCTCTGAAGTGGTAAATGGAAGGGTTTTAATCACTCTACTTGATGTCCCTGTTTTGAATTGTTGCCACTTCCGGTTGAAGATGGCGTTGTTTCACTTAAGTTCAGTTCGTGTAAAAGTATAATTCCCGGGCAAACATCGCGAGGAAATTGAAATCTATTTTCTTTGCTAATATTCTAGCGGAAAGCATGATTAGCTACATGATTCTTTTCTTCTTTATTGTTATCTAAAGGTTATTCTATTTAGATGCTGATTCATTTTAATTATTATGCCTTAAAATGCAACTATCATGCCTTAGGACTGGGCTTTGACTCGGCTAGGCATGCAGTAGAGATCGGAAGGTTAGTGAAGCGGATTTTGAAAGATACAATCTTAGTTGGAATAGAAAAATTTGCGCCTTTGGTACGATAGATCTTAATTGTAGATGAAATCATCGTCTTTTAATGAGATTAAGATGTTATCGGCGACAGGATCATATCCGATAGGTAAAAAATCTTTTACAAAAGAGATTGCTTTGTTTCAAAAATCTGGAGCAGCTTTATAAATTTCGTTCACGATACTTTAAAGAATAAAGTTTTTAATGCCAACAACTTGAATCAAATCTATTGTAATTTTCCTTTTTCAGGACAACTACATTATTTTTAAAAGATTTTAGATTAACAAACTTTTTAATAACTGCTTTCAGCACCTCAACCAATAAATAAATACTAAGATAGCTCCACTTGTTTCAAATTTTAGTTTTTGGATTTAGAGTGCTTATTACTAATCATCCATACCATCATAGAGGATTTCTGCGTCTTCATCATCATCCTCATCTCCATCAGGTTTATAGAGCATTGCAAGAAGTTCTGTAAAATTCACTGCTATGAAGTCTAGGTAATGCTGTTCATAATCGTTAGCCTCATCATTTATCACAATTTCATCATCTACAATATGAAATTTTTGTTCATGATCCCAAAATAAGATTCTTGGGGTAATTTCATTTTTATTAAAATCAAAACAGAGATAATTTCCTCCTGCATCACCCGCAAATGGGTACACATTATTGGGTAATCTATCTTTAATTAATTCATATTCGGAAAGGATGTTATATTCCCTATCAAGGTTAAAATCAAGCAGCTCACCGAAGGATCTTCCTTTTAAATATTTGGTATCAAAAGTTCCTGGATCTGCAGTTCCATGATTATACTTTTTAACAATCGACAAAAAATCTTTTGGGAAAGTCACCTTCAAAGCTGATTCCACCAGTTGAATATTGCTTTCGTTTTCTAGTTTCTCTACAAATTTCCAATTCATAATATATTATTATCTTATTCCTCCACCCCAAATAGAATTTCCACCCGTATGCCCAGTTTGCGCATGAATACTTCTGTCAACCAATTTCATTACACCAGTACTTTCATTATGATCCCAAGTTAATTCATCAATTCTAGGTTTCCCAGCTTTTATATCTTTTAATTGTTGCGTTGTAAATTTATTCCCTAAAGCGGGGTTCTTCTCAATTTGTTTTGCAAGTTGCTTTGTACAGTATGTGAATTGCTGTTCATCAGCCATTTTTAATTTTGATGCAGGAAGTTTTAGTGTAAATCTAGATTTGAATTCAGGGAATACTCCTTTAACCGTTTTTCCATCTACTACAACATCCTTCTTTGCAAATGGAACATTAGTTTTAGGATGGTTTTTCCCATCTAGTTTTTGATTTCTTGTTTTTAATGAACCATCTTTATTATAACTATACCCATTATGCACCAACACCCCATCCTCAGTAACAAAATAATTTTCATTATCCAGTACATCAAAATTGTATACAACAGCGCTTTTGCTGATAAACCCGATATTCTTAACGGTTATCTTTTCACCATCAACAAGTTCCAGCTTGTCTAAAACGGAGATAGATTGGATCTCCTTCCACTCCTCATTTACCAGGAACCGATGCTCTGGCGTTACTTCAAATATAGTTCCATTTTCCAGTTCTACCACCATCATACTCAATGTTGTTCTTCGGTGGGTTTGGGTAATGGGTTTTAATTCTCTTTGTCCGTTTGCTTCATTAACCGTCCACACCATTGTTCCAACAGCAATATCCTCAATGAACATTAAACCATTACCCGTGTGCACCTGTGTACCTGCCGGAAAACATACGAGGGAAGCACCTTTTGCTGCGAATATAGCCAATACTAATTCCTGACCACTGGCCAGCAATTTATCACTGACACTCATTTCATCGCTACTCCAGATATCATACTGGCCTTTGTAGGCACCAAACATACCTAAACCACGCATAGACCGGCAGAACCAGCTCATTTTGCCAAAAAGCGAAGCCGGATTAAACATAGCCCCCATTTCAGTACGGGCTATGGTTAAAAACTCTACACCAGCGGCTTTTATCCCTTGCGTACCTAATGTTCCCGCCATACTGCCCATGCCACGGCCAGCTAAAAAGCCAAAAGCAAAATTAGCGATGTGCCCAACATTGTTCATGGTGGTACTCATCATGGCTTCCCAAAAGGTTTCTTTTATATCAATGAATGTACTCTCCGGCGGGCAGCTTAACTGGCTCTGGCCTACAACCAAGCCTTCTTTATTGTGGATAATTAGATTTGGTGAAGAATTCACCCATATTCTTGCAGCTGCATTTGTTTTACATTTTAGATAGCCCGCACCAATAGCCAAAAGTAATGCTGCACCAATAATCAGCGCCAAAGCCCAACCCGCAACGGGCACAGCTAACAATGCGAGTGCCGCGACTAACAAACCCGCTATTGCACCTGCGGCGAAGGCCATACTACCCAGGCAAATGAAAACATTAGCTTTCATGGTATCTCCGGTAGTGGCAACTTTATTGCCACTAAAAGTTACCTGGTTCTGGCTGGTGACCTTCATTTGTTTAAACATGGCACCTTTTGGGCAAACCAAATAATGCTTCTCTGTAAGCCATTGTAAATCTTCAGCTGCCATATCTATTCGCTTTCCAGATTTAAATATAAATCTGATTTATAATCATTGTTGATTTGCTCAAACACTTTCATTTCAGCAGAATTTAATGTACGGTTCTCCGTATAATTGAAGCTTGCTTTGGTGTAATGTTTAATATCAAAATCTTTTTGTCCGGTTACTTTTCCAATAAGTTGTTTATCTATTTTTCTGCTTTCATCAATCGTAGCTTCAGCATGTATAATATATCCATTTTCCAAACGCTCTGAAGTAAATGTCTGCTCTATAGGGATCATAAAGCCTATACCCATGCGATCACGCACTTCTGTTTTAATCTTATATTCTGCACCGTCAGGCATGAAACTAATGGCATATAAAAATAAATGCATAAAATGCGTATTCTCTAAATTTTCTATTAATTCTGGTGGATTGGAGAGTTCTCTTTCCTTATGCCTGATGATTTCAAATGCCGCAATGGGATTGGTTTGCATAAGCTCTTTCTTTAGCTTATCCCATTTCGTTTTGATTTCTGGAAGATTTAATAAACCTTTGATTTTTCCAGAGCTATCAATGCATATATGCTGCTTACTGTAAATATAGGCAAGCTTATTTACGTATTCGATAAGTTGAAATGTATTGGGATCATAATATTCGGTTAATTCTACCTCTCGCTCTTCCAATACATACTCTTGCAATTCAGGTTTAATTTTATTTTCTCCATAATGAGAAAGAAGGTAATGGCCTGTTGTAGAAAAGCTATCCATCATGGTTAACATTTTCACATTTCCCCGTACTGTAAGTTGATATTCTTTTTCTGATTTAATGTTCATAAATCCTAAGAGTTAATTTTTACAGGACTACCATCTATAGTGGTTTTGCTTCCCACGATATTAATTTCTTCACCATTTGCGCTTAATTTTTTCACGCCGTTTAATGAGAGATCATTTTTAGATACGATAGATAGTTTAGTCTCAAATTCCATACTTCCATTTTTACTTGGCGCACCATCACCCGTTACCTTAAAATCTTCGGCAGCTCGTATTTCTATATTTTTTGCTTGAATAATGATTTTATCTGCTGCTTTATCCATAATAAGCATCACATTACCGGTTTGAAGTTTAACAATATTATCTGAAGTAACCGTAATTTCATTATTACCATCTATAAAAACATGATTAAGACCCGTTTTATCTTTCATGAGCATACCCCCCGCATCATCCATAGTGAATGTATGCCCACTTTTAGAAGTTAAGCTTTTGCTGTTGTTACTGGAGCTTCCTCCTGATCCGCTCTTTCCGTGGAAAACTGAACCCAATACGATAGGCCGGGCGATGTTTCCCTCTTCAAAACTTACCGCAACCTGATCGCCAATTTCAGGAATAAATACAAAGCCCCTGTTTTTGCTTACTTTTTCACTACTCCCGGCATCTGGGGTGATTACCCTTAGCCATTCGGTCACATCATTGGTTTTACATTCCCATTTAAATTTCACTTTAATCCGGCCCTGGCCTTGTGGGTCATCATTATCAATTACGTCTGCCAGTTGCATATCCGGACTGGGCTTACTGTAATTGGTTACCAGAATCCGTTCGGTACTGGATACCACACCTTCGAAGGTATTGTGATATTTGCCCGTTCCATCCAGGTTGTGGGTTATACTCGTAATTAAGAACTGACCTAAACTTTCTGTTACGAAAGCGATTTCCTGCCTGATGCTCATGGTAATTTCAGCAATGGTGCCGATGCCGAGTTCACAGTTATCTCCACTGGCATTAACTTTTAAAAGTTCGCTGATGTGGGCCTTTTCCTCGTTTTCTACATGGCTTTTAATGTCACCGCCATTATCCACCCTGATTAGTGATGGCTGGTTGAAGGTTTTACTATACATCAGGTTAGAAGCCTTTATGGCATGTGCCAGATCTGGATTGCCATCAGCCTTGCCACTGCTTTCACTCTGCAGCATTTCATCTTGTTTGGGGTTATAGGCAAAACGTTTGTTTTTAATCGGCGCGACTTCCATGGCATATTGCAGGTTGTGTACATCACGTCCATAAAATAAGGCAACGTCTTTTTGTACATCTGGCTTTCCGAAATTCAGTTGCTGACCATCATAATAAAGCCATTCATGGTATTCTCCAGATAAGCGATTCAGGAATTCCCAATCACTTTCTTTGTATTGAATCAAATAATCAATGTTTGATGTACGGCTGGCATTTGCAACAATTTTTAAATCGTTAGCTGGGGTATCAATGGTGGACAGCTTTACTATAGCGTTTAAATCTTTATCGAGGTAAGAACCCAGGTCTTCACCCCGGTCTATCAAAATCGTCGGACTGTAGCCACTCACAATCAGCACGCCATGATAACCATGGCTTTGCGCCAGCTCGACCCTGGTTACTAAACCTGAAAAATGCTGGAGTTGTGCTTGCGAATATCCAAAAGATGCGGTTAAGGTTTTACCTACAAAATCACGGCTATCGTTCAGGTTAATCAAACCTGGTGCGCCCATTTGATCGTGGTTAAACCGCAGTTCGAAATAATGGTGGCTATTGAATGCCTGTTGCAAGCTGAAGGAGGCAAAATGATTGATTGCCTTATCTTCTATATTAATCTCGGTGATGAGTTTCTTTTCCATAAATTAATGGTTCATTCGTTCAATGGTCATTCGTTCATTGGTCTGGATGCAAAAAATTCTGTGCTTTCTGTGTTTCCGGAGCAAGAAATTGTTCATTGGTTCAATTGTCATTTGTTTATTGGTTTGGATGCAAAGAATTTCGTACTTTCTGTGTTTCCGTGGCAATTAATGGTTCATTCGTTCAATGGTCATTCGTTCATTAGTCTGGATGCAAAGAATTCCGTGCTTTATGTTTTTCCGTAGCAAAAGATGAATGAGCTCAATGGTGACTTACTTGGGTCGGAAGAGTTCCGCGATTTCTGCTATGACTTAGAAATTACTTAAGCATACGAATTTAGTTAACCGAGCATGAGCAGCATGTTAATTTAGATGAGTATGAGGAATAATTGGGTTTAATACACCAAAAAGCAACTGGCATAACCAGTCACTTTTTGATGATTTCTATTTTGAGAACTATGCCTTTGGCCAATCATTTTCGTGTTCTGCATTACCCAGTTTGAGTTTACGGGCAGATACCACAAAAGTGAGTGTCATTGGTGTATTGTCGTTTACGGCAATACCTTCGCTATACTGAACGATGTAACCATCTTCGAAAGTAAGTTCTTTCATTTTGGCGTCTTCTTCGCCCTTTTTGAAAATAATCGTTCCTGATTGGGGCTTATACTGGTTATTCACCATTGATTCGATTACCGAAGTATCTTCTGTAGATTCGATTTCGATGTTAATGGTACCACCATATACACCTGAAGATGGACGGCCTTTAGCGTCTACATCTCTGTTTAATGAAAAGCTGCACTGTAAAACATCAAATTCCTTTGAACCTAATGTTAATCTGGTTTTAAATGCCATTGTTGTAAGTTTTAAAAATGAATAATGAATAATTTTGAAACGTCGGGTTTTGCGGTTGGCGTGGGGCGAAGAGCATGGTGATCAGATTGACCTTAATGACCCAACCCTTCTACCATCAACCTTTCTACCCTCTACCTCTAATTACGCTTTAGGCCAATCGTTTAAATGCTCTGCATTTCCGAGTTTCAGCTTTCGGGCCGAAATCTGAAATTTAAGCGTCATTGGGTGATCACCCACAATGTTGATTCCTTCGGAATATTTCACAATGTAGCCATCTTCAAAATCAACTTCTTTCATTTTGGCATCTTCTTCAGATTTTTTAATCAGAAGGGTTCCGGTAATGGGTTTGTACTGGTTATTTACCATCGCTTCGATTATTGAGGTGTCTTCGGTTGACTCGATCTCAATATCAATGGTACCGCCGTAAACTCCGGAAGAAGGTCTTCCCTTAGCATCTACATCACGGTTTAACGCATAGGCGCAATGAAGTACATCGTACTCCTTGCCCGAAAAATTCAATCTAGCTTTGAAAGCCATAGTTTCTAAATTTAAAGGTTAAATAAATAGGTTATAGTAGCGTCCGCTACCATCAATCACCGACCAAATATTGAGCCAATTATCATGTATCTTATTCATAATTAACAAGTAATAGATTTAAAATTTCTCAAAAAACAATCTGACGACACCAGAAACGCAGTTTTTTAGCAATAAATAAAATGTATCTTTTTCGATATCATTATTCGTCGTACTTTTAATACAGCCATGAAACTTTAGAAGATTGTAGACTTTTTGGACAACTTGTGGCTTTTTTCTACATAAGCTATTGCGCAATAACTCATTATGAAGTCCGGGTAGGTAATATGGAAATAAATTATAAAGTCTTAGCGAGACGCTAAGACTAGTAAAGTGTTTCAATTGATTGGCATAGGTTTTACCAAAATAGATTCTGAAACAAGTTCAGGAAGACGCCACGACTAAAGGTTGTAGCGGGTGCAATATAATGAGTTAATGGATATTGCTTCTTAATATTTCTTATTGCCTTAATGTTTCAATTGACCTGGGATTCACCAATAGATTCTGAAACAAGTTCAGGAAGACGTCACGACTAAAGGCCGTAGCGGGATGCTACGACCTTAATATTAAATTCTGTCAGAAATTACGATAGATGTATCACAAAGGATAAATGACTCTTAACTTCTTATTAAGCGCCTAGTTAACAAGATACTTAATTTATTTTTTCACTTCTGTTACCTCATCCAAAATTGGCTTACTTAAACTGGTGAGCACATTAACTTCTGGCTTATTCAGTTCCAGTACAATGATTTCGTTGGCACCTTTTTTCAACCATTCTGCAGGCAGATAAATGGTTTGTTGCGGACCAATGCTCCAGTATTTACCAAGGTTGTGTCCATTTACCCAAATCACACCTTTGCCCCATTTCCGTAAATCCAGGTAAGTATCGGCTGGAGTAGCTACATTGAATGAAGCAGATTTCAGTACAGGAGAATCTCTTTTTGCTTTCACAGCATTAATTTTTGCCGCTTCAACTTTATCAAATGGCAGTGAATACATCGTCCATGATTTTAGTGGCGTTCCGCCAAAAGATACCTGACCAACGATTCCTTTTTTATTTTTAAGGAGATTCGGACCGAAGTTAATCCGCCCCATATTTTCTACAAAAATTTCAAGTGTATGTGTTCCGGCAGGTAAATCAAGCAATAAACTTTCCTGTCCTAATCTTCTATCTAAAGTTCCTTTTCGTTTCCCATCGATATAGATAACTCCATAATCACGAAGACCGTCTATTTTCAGATCTGCCTTTTTACCACCTTTGATCTGTGTTTTATAAAGCATATAACCGTAAGCCTGATTCAGATCTTCAAAAGTTAATGGATTTTCACTTACCTTACCCTGACCAAGCTGATCAAATATTCCGATTTCTTTGGCAAATGTAATTGGCTCCAACACCACTGAAGGTTTTGCTTTTGGAACTTCTGGCAGTTTTTGATCTTTAGGCAAATGTTTTTCGATGACCGCCCTGAATTTCATAAATTTATCGGTAGCATTTCCAGCCTCATCAAGTGGTGCATCATAATCATAACTGCTAATTTGTGGTTCAAAAGGAATGGTATCTCTAAAGTTTGCGCCATTCATGAACCCGCGTGTACTTCCTCCGTGGAACATGTACATATTGATTGAAATTCCACTTAAAAGTACGGTATCTAACTTCCCGGTATATTGTTCTGCGGGAACTTTATGGTGCGGTGTACCCCACCAATCGAACCAGGCCGGATACCATTCTGCAATGAAAAAAGGACCTTTTCCTTCGTTCAGGCTGCGAACGGCTTGTTTTACTTTTGTTGGATTATCCTGACCATTAATGGCTGGCATCAATCCTTTCAAATGGCCTTTAACAATATCTTTTTCCGGATCGCAGGTATACAATAAGCCATCAAAACCAGCATCCACAAACATTTTGCGGTTCATTTCCAGGTAAACCTTATCTGCTCCATAAGAACCATATTCGTTCTCTACCTGAACCATAATGATATTTCCACCGTGATTTACTTGAAGTGGCGCCAATTGCTTACCAATCTCATCAATGTATTTTTTATATTCTGCCAGGTATTGTTTCTCCCGGCTTCTTACTTCCAGGCCTTTTTCGTTTTGTAACCAATATGGATAGCCCCCAAATTCCCACTCGGCGCATACATATGGGCTGGGTCTGAGGATTACCCATAAGCCCTCTTCTTTGGCAATCTTTACGAACTCGGCGATATCATTGTTGCCCGAAAAATCGAATTTACCTTTTTCCGGTTCGTGCAGATTCCAGAAAACATAAGTTCCGATGGTGTTCAGTCCCATCGCTTTAGCCATTTTCATCCTTGCTCTCCAAGCCTCTCTTGGCACTCTCGGGTAGTGGATTTCTCCAGAAATGATCTGGTATGGCTTGTTATCCAGCATAAAGGTGCTGTCGCCTAAAGTAAAAGAATGTTCGTTACTTGCCTTTCCACATCCAAGAAGTGTGATAGCCAGTAGCAGTACATTTAATATCAGTATCTTTTGTTTTTTCATGGTATTTAATTTTGAGGAACATCCTGTAAGGGAAATTCCTTATTTTTCTTTATTGGCGATAATGGTAGAAACAGATTTTGCAGGGAGGGTAAGCGCTCCTGCGGCAGCAATCGACCGCTCCAGGTTTTTACCTTCGGCAGTGGTATAAACGGTTACATTTTTTTGCTTTTGATCTATCCCTGCTAATTCGAAGTGGATAGCTTCATCGCTATTATTTACCGCTACGGTGATTAATTTATTGTCTTTAAGATAGCCTGAAACATAAAAATCTTTCTCATCAGAAACCTTCATTTCAACCCTTACACTCCCTTGTGGGATAAAGCGGCTGTAATTTCCAAATGCCCAAAGGGTTTTACTATCATAAACCTTTCCACTTGTTTTACTTTTATCGAGGTACACCAGGCCGTCTTTATAATCGCCGGTTGAAACAGCCAGCCACCATTGCCATGAGCTGGCGTTGGCATAGGTTAAATCGTGGTGGATCAACTTCGCGATGAACAATGCGGTAGTCATTCCCAGATCACGGCCTTCACCTTTTAACAGGCTGTCACCAAGCACGCAGTATTCTGACATCCAGAACCTCAATTTATCGTATTTAGCAACCTCTTCTTTTACTGCATTTCTAATTTCGATCGATTTCTGTTCAGGGCTTGTAGTGAAATAACTATGTCCGGAAATACTCCTATCTACGTTCTTTAAACTCCCAATATAGCCTGGCGAAGTCGGGTTAAAAAAATATTCGATCTGTTTACTTTTTGCAGTATCAGGATGGTTAGTGAGGTAGTTTAACTGTCCTGCTTCTGCGATCTGAATTTTCGTTTTCAGCCGTGTTTTGTTCAATGTTGCACTTAATTTTTTAACTAAAACGGCAAGTTCCTGATTGGTATATGGGCAACCTTCCTGATTTCCTTCATTCCATTTCCATTGCGGTTCATTCACCGGACTCAAATATTCCAACTCCACTCCTGTTTTCTTTTTAAGAATCTGAATGGTATTCACCAGATCCAGAGCAAAATCATCTGCTTTGCTAAAATCAAGATTACACTTCCCATCGCTCGAAAACGCTTTGTGGTTGAGGGTAAAATTTACATGCGGACTATTTACAAAACCAAGAAAATGTTTTACACCTCTGGTTTTGGCAGCATTCATAAACCATACCTGGCCAGGCATGGCTTCTTCATTGTAAGTTTTACTTAAGTTAAGAAAAGAGGGTTCCCTTCTCCATTCATCACGGATTCCGCTAGCCTCACCTTGCTCGGTACTTCCGCCACCAATGGCAAAGCGCCAAAAATTAAGGCCTATTCCTAATGGATTTCCAGCCTGATCAGTTTTGGTGCTAAAAAGGAGGTCGGCCATTTTGTTTTTTTCTGCATCAGGCCATAAACCCGCAAACTGGCAAGTCCAGGCATCTGAAGCGCCAAAGCCTTCTATTGTTTGGGCAGATTGAGTAAAATCTACTTTTGCGATGATGTGTCGTTGATTTTGCGCCTTTGAAATCGCGGGAGCAATAGCACCCAGCAGCACAGAGAAGATGAATATAAATGATGTTCGTGGCAAAAAGCGATTCATTTTATGATGGATCAAAATAAGCAATTGGGCCTGTATCCTGGAAATTCATCTACTAGTTGAAAAGCTCAACAAGAGGATTTCATTCAGATACATTACTAAATACTAGCGCTTCAAAGCTTTAGTTTACAATAGGTTAAAAAAGCGGGGCAATGATGCCCCGCATAAAAATTAGTAACCAGGATTTTGCTCCAGCTTACCACCCGAAGATAGAATTTCTGCTCTTGGAATTGGTAACCAGTATTGTTTATTTTGGAAAGTTTTGCCATCAAGTGCAACTTTTGGCGCATAGGTTAGTGTGTTTCCTGTTTTGGTTACAATAATTCCCGCAGCAGGCTTACTTTCTACCTGCGGTGCAATCTGCCAGCGGCGAACATCATAATAACGATGCTCTTCAAAAGCCAGTTCAACTCTACGTTCATAACGAACGGCATCTCTCATTTGCGATTGACTTAATCCAATGGCAAGGGCTGGCATATTTACATCTGGTCTTGCTCTTACCATGTTAACGGCCTGTCTGGCGCTCATAGATGATCCGGCTGGAACTGCATCTGGTCCATAAGCTTCGTTAGCTGCTTCTGCAAAGTTCAGTAATACCTCAGCATAACGCATGTAAATCCATGGTTGTAAACCGGCAACATCCCAGGGGTTATCAATTGGAAATGCATCATTCATGAATTTCTTCAAATAATAGCCTGTTTTGGTAGTATTCCAGTTAGAGTTACCATCTTTACTATCTTTTCCACCCGGAACAAATGCTTCCAGATTTCTTCCGCGGTAACTCGCACCATCATAAATAACGGTATAACCAAACCTTGGATCTCTGTTGGCATAAGGTTTAGCCGGATCATAACCAGAACCCGTTTCAGTAATGGCCTTTCCAGTGATTGTCTGATAATCATCTACCAGATTTTGTAAAGGCGTATTACCTCCCCAGGCATTGTATCCATTAGGTCCGTTTGCAATTTCAAGGCATACATGTCTGGCGTTGGTTGTAAATAATCTTTCGAAAATTACTTCATTGGTTTCATTTACCAGGAACATATTATTGTATCCGCCAGTGTAAATGCCATATTTATTTAAGCCAATTACTGCTTGGGCGGCTGTTGCGGCATCTGCCCAGCTTCCACTATTATAAAGCGGACTTGCTGCATAAAGTGCCAGTCTTGATTTTAGTGCCAAAGCCGCTCCTTTAGTTGCTCTGCCCAATAACCACGAACCGCTATTATTGGTTGGTAAGAGTGCCGCAGCTGCATCCAACTGTGCCAGTACGTAATCTATACTTTCTTTAAGCGTTGCCCTTTTAAACAGTGCGTCATCCTGCAGGTTATCATTTAACTGGGTTACTTTATCGCTCATTAAAACAGCACGACCATAGTTTCGGATCACATCCTGATAACGAAAAGCCCTGATGAATTTAAGTTCACCTTCAATTAATCTTTTGTGGCCAGCACTCATCGGTATTGTTGCCAATATCTGTAATGCATAATTACACTCACGGATGCTGCGGTAACTTCTAGACCAGATAGAAGCAGTACTGCCTAAATTATCTGGCGAAACCTGTCCTCGCTGCATCGCCCAGCTGCCATCATCATTATTATAGATGGATTCATCTGTATAAGAACTCGACATGCTGTATTCGAATCCGCGGCCAAAGCCAGGGTTTGAACCTTCACCTTCTTTTTCCTGTAATCTCGGGCTAACGTAACGGTTAAGCACAAAAGCTTCGAAAA
Organism: Pedobacter sp. N23S346; assembly: GCF_048515415.1. NCBI lineage: Bacteria > Pseudomonadati > Bacteroidota > Sphingobacteriia > Sphingobacteriales > Sphingobacteriaceae > Pedobacter > Pedobacter sp. N23S346. The sequence continues at coordinate 8,934 of NZ_JBLYEE010000011.1, read as the reverse complement.
TGGTCGAATCGTTTTCTACCGATGCTGTACTAATTACAGAAGTGGGCGTAATTTCTAAAAAATCTTTTTTACATGATGCGAATAAAAGCGCCGCACCAAGGGTAATGTATAGTGGTTTAAAATATACTTTCATGATGTTAAAATTTAACGTTTGCGCCTATGTTGATAATTCTTTGTTGTGGGTAGAACTGGCCGCTTTCACTGCTTCCTTCAGGATCGTAATCTTTTACTTTCGAAATGGTGAATAAATTGAAAGCACTTGCATACAATCTTAAACCAGAAATTTTGATTTTAGAAAGCAGGTTGGTATTGAAATTATAGCCCAGCTCTACATTCTTCATCCTGAAAAATGAAGCATTATTTAGCCAAAAGTTATTGCGGAAAGCACCACCGCTGATTGCATTAGAAGCGCGTTCTGTTACCCTTGGAAAAGTGCCTGCATTGTTGGTAGGTGAAAACCTGTTATCTGCCCAGCTGCTGTAGAAGTTACCTACACTACCAGATTCTGGAAGTACATATTGGCTTACGCGAGACTGGCCTGCGAAAAGCACTGATACATCGAAGTTTTTGTAAGATGCATTTAAGTTTATACCGTAAGTAATCTGAGGCACGTTTCCGTATTTGCTTCTGGTCTGATCTCTGAAATCAATCACACCATCTCCATTAAAATCTTCATATTTTAAATCGCCAACTTTAGCACCTGTAACATGTGGATAAGCATTCAGTTCATCTGCATTACGAAAGATCCCTAAAGAATTAAAAAGCAAATAGCTTCCGATTGGCTGGCCAGTCTGGCGTTGGTAATCAAGCGTGCCGGCTGCTTCATCAATAAAGATGATTTCACTTTTTGCATAAGTCATGTTTCCGGTAACACCCCAGTTAAAGTTCTCTCCTGAATGATTGTAACCTAAACTTGCTTCAACCCCTGAACTGTTAATTTTTCCAATGTTTTCTGAAGGAACCAATGGAACTATTGCATTATTATTTGGTTCTGGAAAAGGATTTACGATACCTGAAGTAGCCGGAATAGAAGCGTTTCTGGTTAATAAAATATCGCTACGTTTTTGATTGAAATAAATGGCTTCTAAAGTGAAGTTTTTAAGGAAGGTAGCATTAATCCCGATATCTAGTTTGTTGGCACGCTCCCATCCTACTTGTGGATTAGCAAGTTTAATCAGGTTTAAGTTAGGCTGTATAACATTTACTCCGCTAGCTGGATTTGAGGCTACAAAACCATTTCCAATTAAAGTATAGTTATCAAAGTATTGGTAAGGCGCAATTAAGTCACTTCCTAGTGAACCATATGATGCTCTGATTTTTAAATCATCAATAAAAGAAACATGATCACTGAACCATTTTTCTTTGCTCACTCTCCATGCGCCTAGAATGGAAGGGAAATAACCAAAGCGGTTTCCATCTGCAAAAAGAGATGAACCATCTACACGCATCTGGCCTTCTATGATATAACGCTCGTCGTAATTATAAGCAATTTTTGAAATATAACTCTGGCGTGGATAATCTGTACTGCTTCCAGAGTTTCTTAAATCTGTAGCTGCCGTACCTCCCTGAGAAAGTTCAGGTAAGGTAGTTGAAATATAGTTTAGACGTTGTGCATCAAAAATCTCATAACGTTGTCTGCTTTGCTCGTAAGCAACAAATGCATCGATACTGTGCTTGCCGAATTTCTTAGTATAGTTTAACCTTACGTTAGAAGTAATCAGGCTGGTGTTTGCCTGAGATTCGTACAAGGTTGCTTTTGCATTACTGCCACCCACTACAACCGTATTGTAGATGCCCGAAGATTGATCGTAAGAATACAAGTTATATGGCTTGTTAAAGTTCTTAGCGAAATTGAAAGTTTTATCTACTGAGAAAAACCCGTCTACTGAAAGCCCTTCAACACCTGGAATCTGATAACTTCCTCTTAAAATAGCATTGAAAACCTGTGTTGGGTTTCTTGCGGTACCGCCAAGATCGGTTACCTGTACTGCCGGATTATTGTTTTCTATACCTGTTGTTGGCAAGCCATTAGGGTAGTATGCTCCTACAATTGGTTTTGCACGGTAAATGGAGCGGAAAATATCTCCTGCACCAGAGATTGGGAAAACACGGTCTTCTTCTCTTCCGGATATTCCTAATCCAATTTTCAATCTTTTAGAAATGTTGGCATCAATATTTGATCTGAAATTATATTGTTTATAACTCGCTGCTCCATTTTTATAAATCGCATCCTGGTAGATTTTACCCAACGACACAAAATATTTCACATCTTCTGTACCACCGCTCACGGATAAACTGTGTTGATTTTGAAGGGCAACACTTTTTAGCGTTTGGTCAATCCAGTCTGTATTTGGAAACAAAAGCGGATCTGATCCGTCTCTGAATTTCTGAATCTGTGCTGGGGTATAAGATTGGTTAAGTCCGCCGGCAGGATTAGAATCGAAGTTAATTTCATTCATTAACTGGGCATAAGTTGCTGCATCAGCCATTTTCGGAAGGCGGGTTGGCTGACTAAAACCCTGGTTAAAAGTATAACTTACTGTTGGTTTTCCAAGTTTACCTTTCTTTGTGGTAATTAAGATTACACCATTTGCTGCACGGTTACCATAAACCGCTGCCGATGCATCTTTTAGTACCGAAATACTTTCCACATCGTTTGGATCGATCCTTTCTAAACCACCCAACTGACCAGGAATTCCATCTACTACTACCAAAACATCGGTATTGGTAGTGGTACCCAGGCCACGAATCAGGATTTTTGATCCGTCAAATCCAGGTTCTCCACCTCTATTGTTTATCACTACACCAGCAACCCTTCCTGCCAATGAATTGGAAAGATTTGGTTGCGGACTTTTAACCAGGTCGCTTCCTTTAACTACTGAAACTGATCCTGCCAATGTTGCTTTCTTCTGCGTACCGTAGCCCACCACAACCAATTCATTCAATGATTTAGAATCAGGAGCAAGCTGCGTGTTTACGGTTGATTTGCCTCGGGTTGCCACTTCTGTATTTGCATATCCAATGTATGAAAAGACCAGGATGGCATTTTCATTCGGCACCTTAATGGAGTATTTACCTTCGCTATTGGTTTGGGTTGCCACTGTTGTTCCTTTAACAGCAACACTTACTCCTGGAAGTATCCCACCATTTTCATCGTAAACGGTTCCGCTTACGGTAATTTCATCTTTAGCTTGTAATGGATTCGTAGCGCTTAAATGTGCGGATGCCATCGTTACCTGGGCAGACAGCAAAGAAACACTGCTTACCGATACAATGAACAGCGTTCGTTTTGCACTACGACAAAACAGAACAGCCTGGCGCTGTAAAACTTTTCTCATGTTGGTTTAATTTGGTTACTTAATAATTAGCATTTTCTTTCGATCCCTTTCGCATGCTTCATTATATTAACGAGGCACAAGCAGAAGTTCATTTGAAAGCACTGCTAAATTCTACCAAATCCAACTAAACTAAAGGGGGTAAATAGCTAATATTAGCGGGGTAAAAATTAGCAAACGCCTTCAAATTGGCCGTTTTAACGCAAAAAGTACTTTAAGGTCTACAAAATTTCAGATTTTTATATCCCTAATTTTTAAATAACGATGTATAGTAAGATTTAGAAACAATACATTTTCACTAACCTGAACTCAATAATTATTAATAGATTTTTACATCACGGTTTGCGACCACCTCTCTGAAAGAGAGGAATTACCTTTTTTTCGTCCTTTCCCTTTCAGGGGAAAGGTGCCGATAGGCGGATAGGGGTCTAACCAATAGCGATAACCAGCTTAAATAGTATAGTAGGGCATATGATTAATCCAACGCTCAGGTTATAGAAAGTAATTTAATTATTCTCCCTATATTTAACGTAGGGTAAAATCGCTGAAAGACACTTCTCAAAAAATCGACTTCTTTACTCCGCCTCCAGTCTACTTTAACTCCACCTCCAGTCCACCATCTCGCTATACTTACCTTATACATAACTTAAGTCTACCTGTTGATTTAAGGGATGATTACTGGTTAATATCCGCTATCCAGCGATGAGGTAATCAATATAAGAACCTTCCAAATTATTCTGGGCACATCCGTATCAAACCATCTTCATCATTGTTTTCCACCCATAACTGAAAAAACAGGGAAAATTTTTCATTTTTGAATCTTCCACCAAGCATTATAACATGCATTCGATTATTAAAATGCGTACAATTGATTAGTTTTTAGAGTTTGGTATTTAGATTGATGGTTTTTTAAGGAAGAAACTGTATACTGCCCATATAAATAACCCATCAAATAGCATTTTAAGGCATATTATTAATTGAAACTAGGCACTTAAGTTTTAGACTTTTTTAAACCTGGACCAATGGAGCTGTTATTGGAAAAATTCTTCCGGTATTTTTTGATGTAATCTGATGGGTTCATGTCAAATACCTTTTTAAACTGTTCCCTGAAATACTTAATATCGCTCATGCCCACGGTGTACATGGTTTCCTGTATGGTTTTATCGCTGCTGATGAAAATTTCGGCGGCTTTTCTTAAGCGAATAAACCGAATGAAGCTATTGGATGAATGCCCTGAAATGGACTTGATTTTATTAAAAAGATTGGCTCTCGACATTCCGATTTCTTCCGCCAGCATTTTAATGTTAAAGTTTGGATCTTCGATATTATGTTCTACGATCCTGATGCAATTTTTCAGGAAGTCTTTGTATTCGGCAGAGATTTTCGAACTGGTTGGATTCAGCGTAATCTCGCTATAGAAATATTTCTGTAAACTATTTTTGCTTTTTAAAATACCAGCAATCCTGGCCACGAGCAGTTCTTTATCAAAAGGCTTGCTAATGTAGTCGTCGGCACCGCTCTCTACCCCCTTTAACTTAATCTCTGCAGATGTACTTGCGGTTAACAATACAATTGGAATATGGCAGATGGATTCATCCTCCTTTACGATACTGCAAAGTTCTATACCACCCATGCCCTGCATCATCACATCGCTGATTACAATATCTGGAAGAAATTCACGGATAATAGCAAGTCCGGCTTCACCATTGCTGGCTTTGTAAATTTGATATTTTTCGCGGAATACTTCTCCCAGGTAATTGGCAATTTCCTCATTATCATCTACAATCAGAATCGATTTTTTCTCCTGCGCCAGCATATCGCCCAATATTATTTCCTTATTCTTTGCCGGTTCGGTAACCAAATCATCCTGATTCAGTTCTTTTAGAAAGGAAGAACTCTCCAGCCGATCCGGAACGATAAAAGCAGGGTTAATGTGCGAACTTCCTTTCAGTAACCTGATGTTAAAAGTCGTTCCAGCTCCATCGTTATTTTGGCAGGCGATAGTACCTCCATGCATCCCGATGAAGTTTTTCACCAGAAACAAACCAATTCCGAATCCATTCCCAAATGACCTGTTGTTATCTGATTCCTGATAAAAGCGGTTAAATATTTTCTCCGTAGAATCCTCAGCAATACCACAGCCGGTATCTGTTATTGATATATTAACCTGATCTTCCGTTTCGATAATTTCTACAGCAATCCGGCCGCCATCGGGCGTAAATTTAAAGGCATTCGATAACAGATTGAAGACTGCAATTTCCAGCTTTTCCCGGTCAGCGAAAATATCAATCCTTTCTGAAACGGAGATATACTCATATTGAATGCCTTTGGTACGGGCCTGATGAGAAAAACATAGAAAAACTTCTTTTACTAATGCCGTCAGGTTAAGGTTAGCTGCTTTCAAGGTATCACCCTGGGCATCTGCCTTTCTAAAAAGCAATAACTGATCTACGAGGCTCAATAAGCGTTTGGCATTTCGGTAAACAATGTGCATACTACTGGTATCCAGATTTTTGTTATCCTGGTAGAGTAATTCCTTTACCGGATTAATTATTAAGGTAAGCGGCGTTCTGAATTCATGCGAAATATTGGTAAAAAAAGAAAGCTTCCGTTCATTAAGTTCCTTCTCCTTTTCGCCTTCAATATGTGCCACCTTGATCTCATATTTAAGTTCATCCTGTTTTTTCCGATACGAAATATAAACGTAAGTACTTGCCCCGATTGCACCAATATAAAGCAAACAGGCCCACCAGCTAAGGTACCATGGCGGGTTAATTTTGATCACGATGGTATAGCCTTCATCATTCCAAACCCCATCATTATTCGAAGCTTTTACCTGAAAGCGATAGGTTCCAGGGTTTAAGTTGGTGTAGGTTGCCTTTCGTTGATTGCCCACATAATTCCACTTTTTATCGAAACCCACCAGGCGGTAAGCATATTCATTTTTCCACGAATAGGCATAATTAAGCGCCACATACTCTATAGAAAAAACACTTTGATCATAGTTTAAAGTAATTTCTTTGGCCACATTCAGGTTTTCCTTTAATGGCCCATCCGGATCTGGCTGAACGGTTTTGTTAAACAATTGAAAATCGGTCAGGTAAACAGGTGGTGGTACCCGATTAAACCTGATTTGATCGGGATTAAAAGAAAAATAACCTTTAGTGCCCGCCACAAAAATTGAAGTTCCTTTATTAATAATAGTGGAATTCGCCAGAACGCCATCAGCTTCATCAAAATTTCTTACCTTTTTACTTACAGGATCAAAGCTGGAAATCCCGCTCTCGGTGGCAAGCCAGATCTTTCCATCTGCATCTTCCGTAATATCATTGAATACATTGCTCGAAAATCCATCTGTTTTTGAATATACCTGCGGGCCATCGCCATTCGGCAAAAACCTGTTTAACCCATCTGGTGTGCATACCCAGATATTTTTTTTCGAATCTGTGTAAATTGCTTTAATAATATTACTGCTCAAACCCTTGCGCCCACTATTTACAGTTTCCAGTGCCCGGAAATGATTTGTTTTCCGATCAAAGATGTTTACGCCTCCGCCATAAGTACCAATCCAGATCTTTCCATCTGGTGCCTTGGAAAGTGAATAGGTATGGTTATTATTAATGGATAAGGGATTTTTAGGTTGGTTATAGAAATGTTCAAACTGATTTTTATTGCTGTCAAAAATCTTAACTCCGGCATCGGTAGTCAGTATATAAACCCCACGATTTATTTCCAGAATATCTCTAAAAACATCTTCATTAAATAAATTTCCAATGGCAGAATGATGATAATGATGTTTGAAAAGGTTGCTTTTTGGATCATAACTATCGAAACCATTTTCTGTAAGAATCCATAAAATACCCTGACTATCAAAATAAAGCTTCTGGATCTCATTATTGGTCAGGCTGTTTGAGCTGTTGTTTTTTGTAAAGGCTACCGTTTTCCCCGATTTCTCATTAATGGAAAAAAGGCCATTATTGGTTCCCAGCCAAATGACTGAATCACGGATCACTACACTTTTAACCTCCCGGTTGCCAAGCGGCAACAAACGAATATTGAATTTATATTGTTGGTGATCAATCTTCCTGAGTCCGTTCCGACCGTTAATCCAGATGATGCCATCTTTATCCTTATAAGTATTTCCATATGGAAAGTTAGAAATATCATTAATTTTATCCCAGGTACCTGAGCGGGTATTGTGCCAGTAAAAACCATTGTTCCCTCCAATTAATAAAAGGTCTTTACCCGCAGGCATGATGCTGAAAACAGAATAATTATCGCGATCCGGACTTTCAATTTTCGAAAATTTCAGCGTTTTTGGGTTGAAATTAAATAGCCCATTCCAATAGGTTCCAACCCAAATGTTGCCATCTTCATCGTAAGATAATGCCCAAACATCGTTTGGATTTTTTGCACCCGGTTTCTGGTACTGGGCATAATTGGTAAAAGTTTTTTTCTTTTTATTAAAGCGATTAAGTCCGGCACTCCAGTTTCCTAGCCATAAATCGCCTTTAGCATCTTCTATAATCGAATTAACTGATTTACCAACCATGCTATTTTTATTTGAAGCATTGGGTTTATAAACCAGGAAGTCTTTTCGTGTGGTTATATATTGATTGAAACCATCATCAGTACCCACCCAAACTGCGCCAGCTCGATCACATAAAACAGACCAGACTTTGTTATTACTCAAAGAACGGGAATTGTTATCCCGGTGTACAAATCTTCTGAAAGTCTCAGAAAGTGGATCTAATAAATTCAGTCCATCCATGGTGGCTACCCAAATCTTCCCATGGCGATCTTCTACGATTGCATTCACAAAATTATTAGAGATAGATGTACTGTCTCCAGCTTTATTAGAAAAAACCTTGAATGTATACCCATCAAAACGGCATAGTCCATTTTCGGTACCCACCCAGATAAACCCCCGTTTATCACGCAGAGTAGCTGTGGTATTTTTTGAGGGCAAACCATCATTTGTAGAATAGGTTTTCATTTCGCCTTTGTACTGCCCTGGCACAAATGCGGTATTAATTTTCTGTGCAACAGAAATGTTGACGGTAAAGAAAAGAAAACAGCTTGAAGCAACTGTTCTTATAAATTTCATTCTTATTTGCTTAGTCTTTAAAAAATTAAAATGCTGGGAGCGCATTCAAATAATTAACGAAGATAGTTTAATATGTATTAATTTGGTTACAACTAATTTCAAAAGCGGATAATTCAACCCTAGATTGCCGCTATTTTACTTTAAAAAAAAAGAATTTAATAAACAAATTTAGGTTAATGGAGATTTGCGAATGTAGAAAGAAAATAGGGAGTTAGTTACTTATCACTATGTGAACAGAAGAGTGTTTGATAAGTCCTTTAGAAGTTGACTTGTAGTTTGAATACGAGAATGGGATGGTATTTGACAGGCCTACTTTTTTACATTCGCATAAACTGTGGGTTAAACGGTCGTCATCCTGAACTTGATTCACTGTTGTCCGGTAAACATTTTTTTTTGATAAAATAAAAGGGGTTGCTTTTGGCTTCCCCTTTTTAGTGTTGATATTTGAGTTACCACACTTAAACATTCAACATGGGCAAAAATACTTTTTTT